>CAMDGV010000057.1 GCA_945898055.1 Akkermansia muciniphila
TCGGCAAGCGCTGCGCAGTCACTCACCATCGTTCACCATCGTTCGACTGCGAGCCGCGCGTAAGCTCACGCAGGAAGCGCTGGCGGAACTGATGGGCGTGAATCCCCGAACGATCCAAAAGATCGAGGCCGGTAAACTGAACGTCCTGGCCACCACGCTTGAGCGCCTCAGGGTTGCCTTGAAGTGCGATAGGGATGATCTGATGGGATAACTCGACGGCCTTGAGGTTGGCGACTGATGAGCATGTGAAGCCCTGATACCACTGAGGCCTCGGTGAGGGTAGAGTCAGATCGGGTGCATTGGAACTCTGCGCTCTGTCGGTGCGACCAGCGTGGGTGGCACCGCAGCGACCAGCCCTGGAAACAAGTCGCTACTTTCATCGTCTGTCATTCCCCACAATAAGTCTGCCTACGCAAAAAATCGCTTAAAATTCAGGGATTCGAACTCGCACCTGATTCCTAGGTTATACCCCCATTTTTCTGAGGTCTGAAGGTCTAACGTAAAGACGCAGAGACGCAAAGTGGGTAGCAAAAAGCAAATTGCTATCAGTCGGCCGAGTGTATCTCCCTCCCTGCTTGCCCTTTTCTCACCTGCCAATACCGGGTACACCCTATCGATAATCTAGACTGCTGAGTGTGGCATTTTTTGGGATTGGACATTGCGGGCGGTCTCGTCTATTTCAACCGCTCGACTGTTGCGGAAAACCAGTCGACGAGGATTCCTTTTGGGATCGTCTGAAGCAAAACCGCATGACTGACTCCTTTTTAATCGCGGATGCTGAGGTTCGGGACTTTATTCGGGATACGTCCCGTCGTTCCTTTAGCACATTTGATGATCGCCCTGATGATTTTGCATCTGAGGGACTCAATGTTCGGTTTGATCGATTAGCCCTTCGACTTTTTCAGTTGCAATATGACACCCTACCGACTTATCGGATTTGGTGTGAGCAACGCCGCCGAACTCCGGGGACATTCAAGACATGGAAAGACTTCCCGAGTGTGCCGACTGCGGCGTTTAAAGAGGTCGAATTAAGCTGCATTCCTGCAGTCCAACGAACCGCTGTTTTTCATTCTTCGGGAACGACCGCAAGCCAACCCAGTCGCCATTTTCATTCCCAAAATTCATTGAGCCTGTACGAAGAATCGCTACGCCCGTGGTTTCGTCGTCACAGTATCGAGTTGCCTCCGCCGTATGGGTTAGGTGACCGCTGCTCCTTTGTCTCTCTGACACCTCCGGTTGAGGCGATTCCACAGTCGTCACTGGGCTATATGCTAGGGTGTGTGGCGACCGAATTCAGCGGTGTTTCCCCTGTCTTTGGTGGCCGTTTGGGAAAGGATGGTTGGGAATTGGATTTAGAAAAGATTGAGGAAACGCTCCTCAGCGCTGTGGATGAGAGTCGGCCCGTTATTCTGGTGGGGACCGCCTTCAATTTTGTTCATTTGATGGATCATCTGGAGGCGCGTGGACTTCGTTACACCTTGCCGATGGGTTCCCGTATTATGGAAACAGGCGGCTATAAGGGCAGAAGCCGATCGGTGTCGCGAGGGAAGCTTCGGGAGATGATCTCGGCTCGATTTGGGGTTGGGGAGCGGGGTATTCTGACCGAGTATGGAATGGCCGAGCTGTCGTCGCAGGCGTATGATATTGGAGAGGGTTTTCGGTTTCCTGCTTGGGCCCGGGTGAGGATTGTAAGTCCAGAGACGGGTTTGGAAGTTGAGGATGGAGTTGCGGGACTCATTCAGATCGTGGATTTGGCTAATGTGTGGTCGGTGGCCGCTCTTGAAACCCAAGACCTAGGTATTCGGCGAGGGGCGACCTTTGAGCTTTTAGGCCGAGCCAACGCCGCCGAGGCACGCGGTTGCTCATTACTGATGGGGTGAGTCGAGGTTATCCTGAACTTTTACCTGATGAACTTGCCCAATCTTTTCCTCGCTGATCTTGGACCAGACCTTGAATTGACGCCAAATCTTCTAAGAGATGCCTGCAGTGCTTTGCGGCGGAATCGGGAGGAGTGGCTAGGGCGACAACGGATCAGGGATGTGATCGAGATGATTGCTTTCACTGCCGACCAGTGGTTGGACCCATCGAATGAATTCCGTACTTTAGCAATTCAGAAAGGGGCGGCATCCACCGGCTTCGGAGCAGCCACGCTCGTCCGCGGTTTAGAATCTTTTTTTCGCCAACTTTCAGTTGCAAATCTAGAATCTCTGGTCATCCAAGATCTCGGTGATTTACGGCGGCTCGACGCTTTTATCTCAGGAACTTCTGAACAACGCGCGGGTAAAGTTTCAATCGCGAATGGACCGGAATTATTGGTCCACTTTACCGCCGGTAACCTCCCAAACCCAGCCCTGTTTTCAATGGTCCTCGGACTTCTCACCCGCTCGGCTCAGGTGATTAAGTGCCCCGTTCAATCGAGTCTTTTACCACGATTGTTTGCCCATTCTCTGTCGGCGACCGAGTCCAAGCTTGGCGCAAGTCTTGAGCTTGTTTCTTGGAATCGGTCCACCCGTGGATCGATCGATTTAGAGAATATGCTTTTGAGCGAGGCAAACTGTGTGACTGCGACAGGGGGCGACGAACTGATCGTGGAAATGCGTCGGCGCGTCCCGCTATCAACGCGGTTCGTCGGTTATGGGCACAAACTCAGTTTTGGATTTGTCGCTAAGGAGACGTTGAACCATTACTCTTTCAAACGAGTGATCCGGGGTGCGGTGGACGATATTATTGCGTGGAATCAGTCGGGTTGTCTTTCGCCCCATGTTTTCTACATCGAAGACGAGCTCGAAGCTGCGGCCACGCGATTTGCCAGTGAGCTAGCGGAGGAATTGCAGGCTCGAGAAGCCATTGAACCTCGGGGAGAAGTTTCACTCGAGGAATCGGCCGAAATTGTCGCTCGCCGAGGTGCGTACCAACTTCGATCGATTGGAGCGTCAACGCAGGTGGAGCGGTCGGAGGTTCGGACCCCGTTTTTTCATCACGTTCCTGGGTGTCAGGTTTGGTCCAGTGCAGGTTCTACAAATTGGACCGTTGTTTTCGAAGGCGATCCACGTTTTAAGGCCTCTTGTTTGAACCGATTTATCTACGTGAAACCGGTGGCTCGATTTGAAGATATTCTCCGTTATGCCGAACCGGTGCGGCAGCAGATTTCAACCGTAGGGCTTGCCGTGCCTGATGACCGTCTTCACTCCATAAGCACGCAACTCGCCCGTTGGGGTGTGAGTCGGATTTGTTCGATTGGGCGTATGCAATCCCCTCCCGTTGGCTGGCGCCATGATGGAAGACCCGCCTTGGGAGATTTAGTGACTTGGACTGATCTTGAATCTTGAACCCGACCTTTGAATGGAACTAAGAAAATCCTTCCAGATTGAATCCGCCCACCGGCTGCCCAATGTCCCAGCAGGCCATAAATGCGGGCGGCTCCATGGGCATAGTTGGGTCATTGAAATCGCCGTCGAAGGCCCAGTGGGCGAAGGAACCGGTTGGGTGATGGATTTTGCGGATTTGAAGGGCACATTCCGCCCGATTTACGATCAACTAGACCACTGTTATCTCAATGACCTTGAAGGCTTAGAGAATCCGACAAGTGAACGACTGGCACTTTGGATTTGGGTTCGTTTGAAGCCGGTCCTTCCACTTTTGGTGGAGGTTGTCATCGCTGAGACGTGTACTTCACGGTGCATTTATCGAGGACCAGCCGTTTAAAGGATAGTTTGGGTCTTCGGCGAGCCAGAGCCCAAGTAAATCAGGCGAGGAGTTCCCGAACAACCCGACCGTGGACATCGGTTAGCCGATAGTCGCGTCCTTGAGAGCGGAAAGTAAGACGGTCGTGGCTAAGGCCCAATTGATGCAAAGCGGTGGCCTGAAGGTCGTGCACATGGACAGGGTTTTCGGCGATATTATAGCCAAAGTCATCGGTAGTTCCGTAGCTAAAGCCAGGTTTAACGCCGCCTCCAGCCATCCACATAGAAAAGCAACGAGGGTGATGATCACGCCCGTAGTCCGTTTTGGTTAATTTGCCCTGAGAATAATTGGTCCGCCCAAATTCTCCGCCCCAGATGATCAAGGTTTCATCGAGAAGCCCGCGTTGTTTGAGGTCTGTGATTAAGGCATAGGAGGCGCGGTCGACATCGGTACACTGGCGGCGAATTCCAGTGGGCAGCCCGCCATGTTGATCCCAACCCGGATGGTACAATTGGATAAAACGGACATTCCGTTCAGCGAGCCGGCGAGCGAGGAGACAATTAGCGGCGAAAGAGCCGGGATTGCGCGCTTCGGGACCATAAAGGTCGAAGACACTTTCCGGTTCGCCGCTGAGATTCATAATGTCCGGCACACTGGTCTGCATCCGGTAGGCCATTTCATATTGAGCGACCCGGGCATTGATTTCTGGATCCCCCAGATCGCGATACTGGAGGAATTCGAGTTCAGCCATTCGATCGAGCAGTTTCCGACGTGATTGACCCGAGACACCTGCTGGATTTTTGAGGTAAAGAACAGGATCGCGGCCACCGCGGAAGACCACCCCCTGATGTTGGCTCGGTAGAAAGCCATTGCCCCAAAGCCGAGAGTAGAGCGGTTGATCAATTCGATCCTTGGAAATGAGGACCACGAAAGCGGGTAGATTTTGGTTGGCGGAACCCAGACCGTAGCTCAGCCAAGAACCGAAACTGGGGCGTCCGGCAATTTGGGAACCGGTCTGGAAGAAGGTAATTGCCGGATCGTGATTGATTGCTTCGGTATGCAGCGAACGAACAATGCAGAGATCATCGGCGACCCGAGATGTCCAGGGGAGTAATTCGCTGATCCAAGCCCCTGAACGCCCTTGTTGTCGAAATCCAAAGACTGAACCCGCCATGGGCAAATTAGCTTGGTTAGCCGACATACCGGTTAGGCGTTGTCCTTTGCGGATACTGTCAGGAAGATCTTCTCCGGAGCGCCTAACTAACTCTGGTTTGTAATCGAAAGTTTCTAGCTGAGAGGGGCCGCCGCTCATAAACAAATAGATCACTCGTTTAGCTTTGGCTGGGAGATGTCCGGAGTTGAAAATTCCGGCAAAGGGGCCCCCGGCCGCCGCTTGGGATTCCTGCGATCCAAGGGAGGCGAGTGCGGCGCCTCCAAGGCCGAGGCCGAACCGACCAAAAAAGGCCCGGCGATCCATACGAAAATTAATATGTGAACAGGTCATCAGGGGAAAAGGAGTTGCGATTTTTAGAAGGAGACAGTGGTTTTTTATCTCAGCATTACCGCTTCGTCATGATTGAGGAGAGCTTCAGCGACCAAGGTCCAGGCTGCCAGTTTTGTGCTCGGATGCACGCCATCGGTCGATTTCTCACCGACTTTTAAGAGTAAATCGGCCGAGGCCGTATCGCCCTCAAAAAGGGACTCTTGTTCGGCTAACAATTGTTTGAGAATTACGGTTTCCGAGGGCTTCGGAGGGCGTCCGGTGATCCATTGAAAGCCGGACCGGAGTTGCTGGGTTGGCGTGGCCCCGCCTTCCTTAAGAATGCGGTTGGCTAGGTGTCGCGAGGCTTCGACGATCTGCGTGTCATTGAGCAACGCTAAGGCTTGCAGGGGAGTACTGGTGCTTTGCCGCCGGACAACGCAATAACTGCGATCAGCCGCATCAAATGACATCATCGACGGCGGTGGGATGGTTCTTTTCCAATAGGTATAAAGGCTGCGACGATACAAATCTCCGCCCTTACCGGTATCGTAACGCCCACCGGATGCCATTTCCCAGAGGCCGTCGGGTTGGTAAGGTTTGACACTGGGCCCCCCGATTTTCTCAATCAGTAGTCCACTCGTAAACAGGGCTTGGTCACGCAGCATTTCTGCGGTCAATCGCCGGGTGGGGCCGCGCCCGAGTTTGAGGTTCATTGGATCGTCAGCGAGGTCTGATTTGGAGGCTCGAGAGGTCTGGCAATAGGTGTCGGAAGTGACAATCAGCCGCTGAAGATCTTGAAGGTTCCAAGGCCGAATCCTCAGTTCAGGGTTACCCTGGGCAAAAGTGACCGCCAGCCAATCCAATAATTCTGGGTGGGTGGGCAGTGCCCCCTGCAAACCGAAGTTATCCGAGGTCTCAACGAGGCCGCGACCAAAGAAATGCTGCCAAACTCGGTTTACTGTAACCCTTGCAAAGAGGGGGTTGGATGGCTCCAGAAGCCATCGAGCGAGACCGAGTCGATTGCGCGGTGCTGACGGTGAAAGGGTGCCCATGGCGGCGGGGGTGTTCATTGAAACACGCTCCCCAGGGGCATCATAAGCACCACGCTTAAGAATATAGGCCGGTTTCGGTTCGTCCATTTCCTCCATTACCATAATATCCTGAATCGAGGTAACTAGACCGTTTTGTTCCTGCCGCAGTTTCCTCAAGGTGGCTAATGCGGTGGTGTACGGCGGATAATCTCGGGCGATGAAATGAGCCAATTCAGTCTCGGCGACGGATGGAGGGGGCACCTTGGCGAATCGTGCCGCTTCGACGGCGGTGAGAGCACTGTCGAAGACTTGGAGTTCATCCACTTTTCCCCCTTTAAATCCGAAGTCCCGCATGCGCAGGCCAACAGTTAGATCTGGTTGACCGTAGGTAATATCCTTCCACAGATGATCACGCAGGATTTTCACTGGCACCGGCAGTCCATTGATAAAAAGGGTGAGACCCTGAGCGCGACTCGATCCGTCGTAAGCAAACGCCACATGGGACCAAGTATGGAGGGGAAGGCCATCTATGGATTGAATTTTGAGTGAATTGCCCGGCCACATATGGTGGAGACCGACAGCGACTCGCCCCTCCTCTAATACGATTTCATAACCACGACTCCCAGCGTCCATCCATGCTTGGCTATGATGAATGACTGTCTGACGAAGAGTATGGACAGCGGGTTGAATCCAAAGGGCTAAGCTGAAGGGATCGGCACGAGTGAAGTGCCCTATCCCCGGCATGGAGACCCCGTTCTCGCCATTTAAGGAGAGCGCTTTTCCAGAATAGCCATCCACAGAGGACGGATTATCAATCGGCTTAGCGACCTTACCAGCGGTGCTACTTGGAAAGATATTGGAGACCATGGAATCGAAGGTGAAAGCGGCGACCGGCTTGGCTAGCGTTGCTCCCGTTGTGTTTGTCGATCGCCAAGTTGCAAACTCAGTTTGCGCGTTGGTGGCAATCCTCTTCACTTCGATTTCTTGCGCGCTAATTCGCTGCTGCAACTCGGCTAGTTTAGTGTCCTGTTCAGCACTACTCAGGAGGGTAGTCGGGACCGGCATAATATCCCCAAAGTAAACGCTTTGACCGGATTCATCGACATTTTGGAAAAAGGAGAAAAGTTGATAAAACTCGCGTTGCGAAATCGGGTCGTACTTGTGGTCGTGACAGCGGGCACACTCGAAGGTGACTCCAAGGAATGCAGTGCCAAAGGTGTTGACGCGGTCGACGTTGTAGGCGACTCGATATTCCTCTTCGACTATGCCTCCTTCCTCGTTTTGCAAATGGAGTCGGTTAAAGGTAGTCGCTAGCCGTTGTTCTTTGCTCGGATTTGGAAAGAGATCACCGGCTAGTTGCCAGACTACAAATTGATCGAACGACAGCTGCTGATTGAACGCTCCAATGACCCAATCTCGCCATGGCCAGACCGGTCGATAGCGGTCGGTCTGAAATCCGTGCGTGTCAGCAAACCGGGCTAGGTCGAGCCATCCCACTGCCATATGCTCGCCGTATCGAGGCGAAGCCATCAGACGTTTGACGGACTCGAGGTAGTTTTCTGGGGTCGGGTTGGCTTCAAAGGAGGCCAGCTCATTCACCGTGGGCGGTAGCCCAGTTAGGTCGAAAGAGACACGACGCAGCAGACGCTTCGGATCGGCATTTTGAGTAAGTTTTTTCTTGAATCCAGCAAGACTGGCCGCGACAAAGGCATCAATGGGATGGTTCTTTCGCAAGCTCCGAACCTTGGGGATAGCGGGAAGAGAGGGCGGAGAAAAAGACCAATGGACACCCCATTTACCCCCTTCGGCAACCCAACGACGGAGGAGATCAATCTGCCCAGTCGTCAGTGATTTGTGGGAATCAGCGGGGGGCATGTGGTCATCGGCATCGGAGGTAGTGATCCGGCGAATCAACTCGCTCGCGGAGAGGTTCCCCGGCGTGATCGCCAAGCGCCCACTTTTGCCCGATCCGTGAGCCCCTTCTCGGGTATCCAACCTGAGGCCGCCCTTGCGACTAGTGTCACTCGGTCCGTGGCATTGATAACAGGTCTCCGAAAGGATAGGTTGGATTTGCCGAGCAAAGTCGATTCCAGCAAAGCCCACCGATAAAGCGGGACCTAGCAGTAAAATGAATCCGATGGTTTTGATTTTCGACAGCATGGGAGCGTTCAAGAAGACGTTTACTAACCTGAGGAGTTTGCGCGATCTGAAAGTGGGGCTATTTGCACCTTTGTCTTATGGAATTTGTGTGAAGAGCCGAAAGTGTCTGAACACCTCTGCCGGTTCAATTGAAAGAAGTCCGGAGGGATGACTTAAGGTTTGAACAGCGTCACCACCCGGTCTCCAAATAAGCTCCTTGCTGGGACCCCAAAGTGCGAGGACTGGGGTACCAACTGCGGCTGCTAAATGGGTGATGCCTGAGTCATGCCCGATAAAACTGCCGCAGCTAGCCAGTTCGCGGGCAAGATCGGGAAGCGAGCAGTTCTTTGCAATTTGCAGGCGATTAAAAGGAATCAAGGGCGCTAACCGTTCCAAAGCATCCCTCTCCGCTTCACCTCCAATGAGCATGATATCGTGTGAAGTCTGGGCAATTAGACTCTCAATGAAAACAGACCAACATTCGATCGGCCAATTCTTTAACGCGCTGCCCGAACCAGAGTGGAGTCCGATGAGGTTTCTCTTTCGGGTCGGAGGGATTGGCAGGACAATGCGCGGCACTGGATCCGCATCAAAAATCGCCAATCGCTCCAGGGGAACCAAAAGTTGGGAGGCGGCCGACATCGGCGATGTTTCAAAAGGACGATGGGGTGCTTGGATGACTTGGGCCTGAGTGACTCGTCCAATGTTGGTGCGGAAAATCTCGTCTGGATCAAACAAGTAACTGAAGATCACATCACACGAGGCGAAGTGTTCTGAGATCCCAGTATCTAAGTCGCCTTTTCTGGCAAAAAAACCGGCAAGCGGCCGCGAATCAATGGGGATAACTCGATCAACAGTTCCATCAATAGAGGCGAGCGAGGCAATATGAGGATAGCCCATGACCTCGAGATTGATCGTCGGAAAGTGCCGCCTGAGTGCGGCAAAGACCGGCAGTGTGACGATGAAATCGCCGATGGCGCCACCCCGAATAACAAGGATTCGTCCGGAGCGCTTGGGTGGGGGAGTGAGATCCAACGACATGTCTCCAATGGAAGTAGCTCAGAAAGATCCAACGACCAAGGCCTTGATTCAACTCGAGCCTAGATCTTAATCCCAAAATGCGAAAGCCGCCCCCAAAAGAGGCGGCTTAAACAGCGCGGCCAGGCCTTTAAAAGGCGACAAGCCAACAGTCTTGTCTAACTCTGAAAGTTCCAGCAGCGTGAAGTTTTCTGGCAAGCCAGTAAACAAGGTAAACCAACCAAAAGCGCGTCAAAATCTGTCTTTTTCTCGAAGCGAATAGGAAGCAATTCGGTGCCCCCATTGAGGCAGGGATTCGGTCCTTTACTTGGTGTTTTCAACCTTCTTGTTGCCTGCACCCCGCTTGGTGCGATTTTCAAGACGCTCCAATCTTTTTTCGTCTTGAGCGGTCAGAGAGCCGGCCGCTTTCTTGCCCTTTAGTTCCTTCAATTGTGCATCCGCCTTCTCCTTACGTTCCTTTTGCTGAGTGGCTTTTTGCTCTGGGCTGAGTTTGTCCCATTCCGCACTTCCAATACCGCCCTTTTTTCTCTCGACCTTAGCCTTCGCACGGGCCTCCGTTGGGACCGGAGCCTTGGCGTCTTCAGCAATCAGGGGAAGGGAATTGAGACCCAATAAAACCAAGAGCAGGGAGCTGATGTATTTCTTCATAAATGTGCTAAAACCGAGATGTTTAACCGAACCAGCGAATTCAAAGACTGCGGTTGAGGATCGCGGTTACAGGGGAAAAAGGTCTGCCATTGGCCGGAATCTTAACTTCTGCTAAGATCCTCACATGACCGATGTTTTGACCGGCGCATTGAGCTTACTTCTGACCCTAAACCCGCCTCAAGGACTGCTTCCGGCCGGTGTGGAGAAAACCAACGGATCCCTAGTGATGAGCACCAATGATCCTCTTGCGATTGAGTTTCAAGCGCTGTTAAAAGCCGACGACGAAGCCACGGATACAGTGGACAAATGGATAGAGGCACTACCCGATGGGGCCGAAGTTTCCCCTGAATTGAAGAAACAGATCGACGCACACCAAGACAAGGTCATTCGCCGCTATGAAGCCTTCTTGGTAAAGTACCCAGCCCATGCGCCGGCCGTGATTGCCTATGGGAGTTTCCTCGGAGATATCGGCGACGAACTCGGAATGGTCACGAAGTGGGAAAAGGCACGATTGATGGATCCATCTTCCCCAGCGGTTTGGAATAATCTCGCCGGGCATTATGCCCATCAGGGTCCCATCGAGAAGGGGTTCACCTATATGGAAAAGGCGATCGAATTGAATCCCAAGGAAGCTCAGTATTGGCATTCACTTGGCACGATCACCTTTCTCTTTCGCCTCGATGCACAAAAACATTTTAAAACCAATGAGCAGGGGGTCTTTGAAAAGGCGTTTCAATTCTATGACCGGGCCCTAGCTCTGCGACCCTTCGATTTTAAGTTGGCTACCGATGTCGCCCAAACATGGTATGGGGTTCGGACTTTGCCCGCGCAATCTACCGAAATTGCCCGGCAAACCGAGGTTAAGATTGTGGAATCTGGACTTAAAGCCTGGACCAATGCCTTCCGGTTAGCTTCGAACGACTTAGAAAAGGAGGGGATTCGCCTGCATTTTGCGCGATGGCAGATCCGGAGCGGTCGATGGGCTGAGGCAAGAACTAATCTTGACCTTGTTTTAGATCCGTCACATGCCGCTCTCAAATCACGGCTCGACCAAAATTGGACAGCTAAGCAGAGCACCAATAGTTCTCCTCAGCTCTGAAAGGAGGCACCAAAGGAAACTCTGCTTAGCAATCGGTCCCAATCGTTTTAGAGAGGCGTCGATAGGCTGGAGCGCCCCTCGTCTTGGGAGAGTTCACAGACCCTCATATATTTGCTCTGGGGAACCCACTCTCCGTGCCCATCGAGAAACCCCACGCTAGTACCGGCGACCCCGTGATTATCCGACTTATCCGGCCAATTCCACTGCTCCATTGCAGTATTATCAGTGATAAGAAATATCTGGGAGGGCCCTGGTTGTAATCCGTTTAAGCCAAATTCAGTATGATAATGAACATAAGAAGCAACCGACGACTCTGTTTTTAAAACAGAATAAACCCGATTCTCACCCTCTCTTGTTTCAATATCTGTGAAATAAGGTGTTTTATAAGCCATAAATCCACCTAACAGGTAACTTGTTCCCCGCCCTTTTATTGACTCCGCCATTGTCTCGAGATCAATGAATCCACCCGCTCTATTTTTCGTGTTTGAAATCTGATTTCTTGTTGCGGGACAAACGTAGAGATTTCGAGTGCCACCGGCGTAAGGCAGAAGATAGTTTAAGTCTCTATCCCATCGATTCTCCGCATCGGAATATCTCCCCTTCGAGTCTGCGCCCGAATATAATATAGCGCCCAATTGCATTTGCCTGAGATTCGAAATACAGCCGACTCGTTTGCTGCTATTTACCGCTTGACTCATTCCGGTTAGGAGAAGAGATATGAGAATGGAGATAATTGCAATTACCGACATTAATTCGATTAATGTAAATCCTTTAATTGGCTTATCTACGATTTTGTATTTTGTAATAGTAATTTTATATGACTTAATATTATTTACGTTAGTTTCCTCAATACTGAAATCGACGCTGATATCATCCGCATAGCCTTCATAGGGTGGCAGGGACTCGTCGCTGAGACTAAAGATAGGTGAATTAGGAGACTTATCGCGATTATTTATTGGTTTATCTTGCATTTTCATTTTTTATTGGGTTGGATTTTTTATGCTAATTTGGTTGGTGTGAAAAACGAGGTCGACTTCATTGCCGTTCTTCAAAATTAAATAAGCGCTCAGGAGAACCGTCATTGAATACCAGATCAGTAGAATAACCGCCATAGCGGTTCCGATTGTATTGGCCATACTTGAACTGAACGCGCCGAGGCAGACGCACTGTTCCAGTGGCAATTGTTCAAGCCTGTAAATATAAAAAGCGGTGGTTAGCCCAGAGAGTGCCATGTGCTTTTGGTAAAATGAAAACCAGGGTAATATAACAATAGATCCTGCTGATATTTCTAATAGCGATGCAAGAATAACGATTTCTCTCGCACTAAAATTTAAAACAGTTGAGTCAATTATTCGAGGTACATTGTTAAGCGTAAGCAATTTTATTGCGGCTGCAGCTAGGAGTGTCCATCCGGAAATTTGTAGCATTAGGGCCTGTAGACGGGTCAGTTTTGGTGATTTAAAATAGGTCATAATACAACGCAGATTGAACATCACTGTTAGCAAACCCTTCAAGTATCCAGTCATTATTTTCGGGTGAAAAATAAAATGTTGTAAAGATGCGACTAGTCTCATTTGATAATTCGTTCTTCACCACAAAACTAAAAGCTACTGTAAGAATGATACCATTAGCTTTAAGTGTTTCGAGCAGTGTCGGCTTTATTAGTTGAGTTATCTTCTGATTTACCATGCTTTTTCTTCCGGTGATTTTTGCATTCTCAGCGGGTGTATTTGGTGGATAGGGAGTCGCCTCGATTCTGAGTGTCATACTCTCAGCGGCGTACGCCGACCAGCAACGGTCACAATAGATGGAGTTTGTCCAAGTATTTCCAGACACTTGCATGACCCGTCGTCGTAGTCGTAGCATTTCGCGTGGATCCTGAATATCTTCAATTCGGTTTCCCTTAAGTAAGACCTGGATTTTGGCTGGAATAATCGATAATGATATTAAATCCTGAGTTGTTTGACGAACAAATTGAATAAAGCCGTCCTCAGCCCACTTTGGATAAATATCAGTAGCTGGGGTTAGAAGGCGAATATAGGATTCAGTATCAATTCCTAGATGACTTGTTATACAGGAGAGAAGTTTGTTCTCTAGAAGAGCGGATTGGCTTTCTGATATTGAAGTAGTATTTGTGGATAACTCTGCTTGGATTAAATGATTTAAAGCACTTTTAATCTGTTTCTGACTTGGTTTAACTTGATAGACTAAGTCTGATTCTAATTTTATTATTTGTTCCACTATTTTTTCCTCATGATGCAATTGGCTCATCCGCGAGAGACGAGAGGCGATCGTGATGATGGTCCAGGCGATAAATGGAGCAACGGTAACAATTATAAATAGTTTTAATTTCATAAAAATAAGGCACCCGACACGTGGTGTTACTTTACAATTTTATCTGTTTAAGAATTATCTGTTACTGAATAGCTGAGCAGGGTGAGGTGAGTACTTTTAGTCTTTTTGACATTGTTAATGGATAGTTTCCACTGTTGTATACTATGACTTTATAGTAGGATATTTTCCCGCCAATATTGACTCCTTTAAAACCGCCGGTAAGCCCTGAGTCCCCACTTTGGATGCAACAGGCATTCGCGCTGGGGGTACTTTTGCCGGTGGCGGCAATCACCCCATTGGGATAGGCGCAGCAGTAGGTGTTCTCGCTGGGTTGAGTTGGGCAACCTCCGGTTCGAGTGTCGGCGATAAGGGCGCCGGTGGTGAGGGTGGCAATGATGCCAGTAACGACTGCAATTTTATTTATTTTCATATTATTTTTTAGGATTAACCGAGTTTTTATTAGTGCGACGTGTCGGGTGCAAAGTGGGAGAGCGCGCTACGGCGCGGGGATCCGCTAGGTGCAGAGGAAAAGGGAGAGGTGAGAGGTGCTCGAACGACCTCGATAGGGCCTGGTGGATTTTGAGTGCTGCGGCGCGGAGAGGCGGCGGCGGCGGTCTGGAATCGGGTTTGGATTGGCTTCATTGACAACAGCAAGCATCCCCCCTTTTTTAAACTCGTCGATGGGCACTTGGCGCCCACCCCTGTTGAAGAAATTTGACGAAAGTGGTTAGAAATTTCGGTGCTAAAAACTCGAAAATACTAAGTAAAAACACTGATTTACGTTTTTAAGTGGTGTCGCTAAATTATTATTTTTGATGGAATAATTTCGATAAAATGAAGGGCGCCGTGTTTTTTTTTAGATTTTTTGGAATTAAATTGGGTTGAGGAGGGCAAATTTGCGAGCGGATGAGTCAGCTTTGAAATCTGGGTTGAATTTTCCGATGGATGTTAGATTCGCAGTTTTACTGTGGATGAGTTGCGTGGCAGTGTTTGTGACGTGCAGCCTGTGCTTTTTTCTTCCTACATTTTCAAAGGGGCGATGGTGGGATTATTGTTGATAGGGAGGGCGCTGAGTTCCGATGTTAAGATTCCGGATTTCACCCGTGACGTGCGGCCCGTTCTTGCCGCGAAATGTTATCCCTGTCATGGGCCGGATGGGGAGGCGCGCAAGGCGGGATTACGATTGGATCGCTTTGAGACGGCAACGTTGCGCTTGAAGTCAGGTAGGAGTGCTATTTCGCCAAAGAACCGGGGTGAAAGTGAGATTTTGAAGCGAGTAGTTAATCCGGATCCAGAGCTCCATATGCCGCCGCGTGGGGAGCCTTTAACCTTTGAGGAGGTGGACACTCTCACTCGATGGATTGAATCGGGTGCGGTCTATTCGGAACCTTGGGCCTTTCGTTCCCTGAGCGACGCTCCGCTTCCAGCCGTCTCGAATTTGGACTGGTGCTTTGGGGGGATCGACCAATTTGTTTTGGCGTCCCGTGAGTCGAGGGGTTGGGCAGCTCCATCGAGAGATGTGGATTCTTCGGGGATACTAAGGCGTCTTTCCTTTGATCTACGAGGGTTACCGCCGGAAGCTGCTGATCTGTCAGAAATGAGGGAGGAAGGGGAAGGGGATCGTTACACCCGGTTAGTCGATCGGTATTTAGCAGACCCTGCTTTTGGTGAGCGTTGGGGACGACACTGGCTAGATTTAGCGCGTTATGCGGAGAGTTTGGGTCACGAATTCGACTTCGATATTCCTTACGCGTGGCGCTATCGAGATTATGTAATCGATGCCTTAAATACCGATCTGGCGCCCTCGCGATTTGTCTCCGAGCAAATTGCGGGAGACCTACTCACGCCGCGTGCGGGGATGGGATTACCGAATGCGGCGCCGCTGGGAACGGCGTGGTGGTTTCTTGGTCCGGCGACTCATGCTCCGGTGGATGTGCGTCAAGATGAAGCGGATCGCACTGCCGGCGCGGTGGATGTGGTGGGGCGAACATTCTTTGGTCTTTCGATCGCCTGCGCTCGGTGCCATGACCACAAGTTTGATCCGATTCCGACGCGCGATTTCTACTCGCTGGCAGGAGTGATTCGGAATACCCGCCGCATTGAGGGATTTCTTGATACAGACCCCGATGCTGTTGGTTATGCTGGGGTGGCTTATCGAGCCCTAAGCGCGGCTTCAGTAGCAGGAGGAGTTGTGCCGAGAGCGAGTATGATTGCGGATCGAGCAGCAGGAGTGGAGGTAATTGATGCGGCAGCCAACGGAGGGGCTGAATGGTCGCGCTCCGGACATGCCTTTGACACTTCGGGAGTTGGTTTTCGACTAGCCTCTGACGGAACCCTTCGAACGGCGGAGTCGGGCACCCTCGATAGTTCGAGACTATCCCATCGGTTAACAGGGAGTGCACGGTCGCGCGATTTCACGGTGTCCAAGAGATACCTTCACTTACGCCTGCGTGGGAGTGAAGCGGCCTTTAGATTATCGATTGATAACTACTGGCTTGATGGGCGAGTTTCGCTCCTTTTTGAGGGGTTCCGACGCAAACTGGCTCGGGCGGATGGAGTTGGAGCCACCGGTGATCCGAGGAATGTTGCTTGGAAGTTAGAGACCTTTGATCTCGCGCGTTATCAGGGGGAGCGTGTTCACATTGAGGTCCTGGACGAAGGAGAGGGGTGGATCGAGGTAGATACCGTTCTTGCCAGTGATTCGGCCACAGTACCGGACGCTGGAGGGTGGGATACGGATGGGCCCTTTGAGGCGTCGATTACTTCGGGGGCAACGGTGGAGCAAGCTCGGTTGAGTGCGGTGGAAGCGCGGCGAGCATTACTGGAATGTAAGCCAGCGATTCGCGCTTTGGTGGCGGATGAAGGTGGAGCGTTAGACGAACCGGTGCATCTCCGAGGTTCTTCTCGAAAGTATGGAGAACCGTCGCCTAGGGCGCGTCTTTCAATCCTAGGTACGCCACCCGTTGAGAAGGTTTCTGGGAGTGGTCGGCTTGCTTTGATTGCCTCGTTGACCGATCCAGCACGACCCTTCCTTTGGCGCACCACCGCCAATCGAGTTTGGCTCAAATTATTTGGGCGAGGTATCGTTGAGACCCCCGATGATTTTGGGCAATTAGGTGCCTCACCGTGGAGTGCTGAGCTCTTGGATTATTTGGCTGGAAAGTTGGCGAGTGGAGTCACCTTTAAGCAACTTATCCGCGAGATTGTTTTATCCCACGCTTATCGTGCAGCACCAGAGATTGGAGAGGATTTGTCGATGGCATGGGGTCCCGTTCCAGTGCGTCGGTTGGATGCCGAGGTGATCCGCGACACGCTGCTTTCGTCCGCCCGCGTGCTGGACCGCAAAGCGGGCGGGGTCGGTGTTCAGGCCCGATTGACCGAGCACATGCAGGGGCGTGGTCGGCCCGGAACGTCAGGGCCGGTCGACGGTGCGGGTCGGCGCAGTGTCTATCTTGAATCACGTCGTAATTTTCTCGATCCATTTTTGCAAGCCTTCGATCAGCCACCTCCGTCGACCTCTTGCGGACGGCGCCATGCCTCGAATGTGCCCGCGCAAGCCTTGGCCTTTTTGAACAGCGAATTGGTGCATCTTTTAGCTGGGCGTTGGGCCGAGGCCATGGTGCCCGAGGGTAGCGTTGCTCGGGTTCCTGACGTTGGTGTCGATCGAAGCCTTATTGGGCAACTCTGGTTGACCGCGTATTCTCGATCGCCCCGGGACACTGAGCTGGAGGCCGCCCTTGATTTTCTCGCTGCTGAACGCGCTGTTGCCGACGTCGGGTTAACCCCGTTGCAACGCGACCGAAGAGCTTACACCGCACTCAACCATACCCTCTTTGCCTCCAAGGAGTTTGTTTTCCTCAGATGAATATTCAGTCTCAATATCCGTGCGGACGTACTCGTCCTGCTGCCTTCAGCCGTCGTGAGATGTTAGCGAGCGCGGGAAGTGGAGTTGGGTTGATGGCTCTAGCTGGACTTTTTGGGGGGATTAGCTCCGAAAAAGTACACGGGGAGGTACCGTTACTCGGTCGAGTCTTGGCAGCGACGCATCGACCAGCACGAGCGCGGAGCGTGATTTTTCTCTATCAAGATGGGGGCCCTGGACAAATGGATACCTTTGATCCGAAGCCGCGTCTCAAGGAATACAATGGTAAGCCGTTTCCGATGAAAATATCGGCGACGCAGTTTAATAACAACGGCAACACGCTGGCATCGCCTTGGGGCTTCCGACAGTACGGCGCCTCGGGGTTGCCGGTGTCGGATCTCTTTCCAAATATAAGCCGAGTCGCTGATGAGCTTTGTGTGGTCCGGTCGATGACCAGTGATTTTAGTGAGCACACCAACGCTAATTATTTTTTACACACGGGCATTGGTATTCCGGGACGGCCTTCGATGGGAGCTTGGACTTCCTATGGGCTCGGGAGCGAGAATGACAATTTACCTGGATTTGTGGTCATTGAAGGAGGGTTGGTCCCGCCGGGCGGGCTGGACTGTTTTTCGGCAGGATTCTTACCCGCACGACATCAGGGATCGATCATGCGACCTCGAGGGGAGACCGTTGCTGACGCGACCCCGCGTGACACGCCGGAGGCTCAACAGCGTAAACGCCAATTGATCGCCCGTTTAGATTCAGCCTTTGCGCACCAGACCGGTGCTGAAGCCGTTGAGAGTGCGATTGCTAATCATGAACTCGCCTATCGTATGCAGGCGGCGGTGCCGGAACTTTCTTCGCTCGATGGAGAAAGCAAGGAGACTCAGTCGCTCTATGGATTCGATAGCCCATTTGAGCCGACGCGGATTTATGCCCGTGAATGTTGTCTGGCGCGTCGCCTGGTTGAACGTGGGGTGAGGTTTGTCGAGGTCACCTGTCCTCGTACTATTGGTGATCGGTGGGACCAGCATGGTGATCTTAAGGCGGGGCATGAGGCGAATGCTCGAGCGGTGGATCAACCCATTGCGGCACTTATTCAAGATCTGCGGCGTCGAGGATTACTCGAATCAACTCTCCTTGTTTGGGCCGGTGAATTTGGTCGAACGCCCTTTGCTCAAGGTTCAAATGGGCGCGACCATAATCCCTTCGGTTTTACGGTCTGGATGGCCGGTGGCGGGATCAAGCCTGGAACGAGTATAGGTGCAACGGACGAGTTTGGTTATCGGGCGGTGGAAAGCCCTTATAAGATTCACGACTTGCACGCAACTCTGATGCATCAAATGGGCGTGGATCATCGGCGACTTACCTTTCGTTCCGGGGGACGTGATCATCGATTGACCGATGTTCACGGTGAACTCATCCAAGGCGCGCTCCTTTGACCGAAGGCGGTCGCCACGGCGTTTAGCCATCGGTTCACAAGCTCTGTTTTAGAGGCTCCGTTTTATAAACCGGTGGAAGTGGAGTTGGGGGTGAGCCTCGATTTTTACAGCGGATGCGCAACTTGGAGAGGGGGTACGCGGACGCCACTTGGATTGGGGCCCAGCAAATTTAAGGTCTTTGGTACTGAATCCGCACCTCCCGCATCTCCAATTGATCCGCACTGATCGGAACGATTTGCTCGCACCAACTCCAATCCGAGGCGGCCACCCCAGCTTGGAGAGCACCTTCACCAAAGCCTCCACGGGGACGGCCGAAGAGAAGCATATTTCGATTGAACTGGGGCCGGCCGGCCAGACTTTCTCTCTCCCGGGGATCCGGCGCTTTTTTACTCAATTGCCGCAGACGTCGTTCGTGGCGGGCCGCTAAGAAATCAAGCACGAGAATATCGTCCAAACCATCTCAGTTTACGTCGGCGACATCGATACCCACGAATTAAAACTAGCGTGGCGCAGTTTTAGTGGGCTGATTGCTCGGAACTGGCCGCGACCGTCGTTGATTAAAAGGCGGTCGGGTGACGCGTACTCATTCGAGATATACAAGTCAGGGAATCCATCACCAGCAAGGTCTCGAAAGACGACGGCGAGCCCCCAATTTCGTGGGTAAAGCATGGGGCGGCCTGATTCATCAAGAAAGACGCCCGGATCGGATTGAATGGCGGTTAAATGTCCATTCCCGTCGTTACGATACAAGGCATCGGCTTCTGGAATCTCGCGGATTTCTCCGTCAGCCAGGACTTCAAATCGGTCTTTGAAGCGGGGGAGTGAGGTCGAAATTCCATTAACCTTACTGACAATCCAGCGCCCATTGCTTTGCCCCATTTCAAAGTGCGTGGTGGGGTCAATCAGGTGCATGAAATCAATATAGTGTGTGCAGTAGAGATCCAAATCACCATCGCCATCCATATCGGCGAGAGCCATTGAAGTACTTGAAGTTCCAGAGGCGAGGCCGGAATCCAGCTTTTCGATCCAGTGACGCCGATGCAAGGGCAAGTTGCATCTGGTTAGATTTGCTGCTTGGCGCAGGTCAAATACCCAGGCTCCAATTGCCGTCGCTTTGCGATGTTTCATTTCATTAAAATGTCTATGATCCTTCTACGAAGTCTTCTTCCTTTGGCTCTCTTGGCTTCCATGTCTCTGTTAAGCGAATCCTTAATCTACCCGACGACCCCTCAGTCGACGGTCGTTGATAACTATCACGGCACCCAAGTTCCCGATCCGTATCGGTGGCTGGAGGACGATACTTCTGAGGCCACCAAAGCGTGGGTTGTCGCCCAGAATGCGGTCACCTCTGGGTATTTAAGCCAGCTTCCTCAGCGCCTGCCTATTCGCGATCGGATGACCAAGCTCTTTAATTTTGAGCGATTTGGCACTCCGTTTCGTGCCGGAGGTCGCTATTTCTTCAGTCGGAATAATGGACTGCAAAACCAAAGCGTCTGGTACTGGGCGGCGTCGCTAGAAGCCCAACCTGTCTTATTGATCGACCCCAATACTTTCAGTGCCGATGGGACAGTTTCCATGAGCGTGCCAGTTCCCAGTGAGGACGGGCGAACGGTCGCGTATCAGGTTTCGAAAAGCGGCAGCGACTGGCAGGAAATCCGTGTGCATGACGTTGGCACAGGCAAGCAGTTATCCGATCGCATTCAATGGGTAAAATTTAGCGGCATAGCTTGGGCTAAAGACGGAAGTGGGTTTTATTATTCCCGCTTTGACGCACCCAAATCCGGTGCCGCATTGACTCAGGTTAATGAGTTTCAAAAAGTCTATTTCCATCGTTTAGGTAGTGAGCAGAGCGATGACTCCTTGGTCTACGAACGGAGGGATCAACCAAAATGGGGAATGGGCGCTACACTCTCCGATGACGGTGCGTATTTGATTCTGACCCTTTCTCAAGGGACCGATACTCGGAATAGAGTTTTTTATCGCGATCTCACCACCCCTCAGAGTTCGGTGGTGGAACTGCTCAACGATTTCGACGCGAGTTACAATTGGGTCGGGAATGAAGGCCCCGTCTTTTTGTTTCACACCGATCTGAAGGCTCCGCGTGGACGAATCATTGCCATCGATTCGCGGAAACCCCAGCGCGCAGATTGGAAGGAGAGGGTTCCCCAAAATGAGGCGACCCTGACCAGCGCGAATCTCGTGGGAGATCGCTTAGTTTGTGATTACTTAAAGGATGCTCGCAGCCTTATTCGACTCCATCGCTTGGATGGCACCTTTGAAAAAGAGGTGTCACTGCCGGGAATCGGGAGTGTCGCGGGATTTGGCGGAAAACGGGCTGAAACTGAGACATTCTATTCCTTCACTAGCTTCACCGTCCCAGGGCGAATCTATCGGTACGATTTTCGCAGTGGACTCAGCACCCTCTGGCGACAACCTAAGGTCGCTTTTGATCCCGATGCTTTTGAGACGCGGCAAGTCTGGGTTACGAGCAAGGATGGCACAAAATTGCCGCTGTTTTTGACTCACAAAAAGGGATTGAAGCCCGACGGTAAAACCCCGGTCCTTCTCTATGCTTACGGAGGGTTTAATATTTCCCTCACCCCTGCCTTCAGCGTCGGCAATCTGGTCTGGCTTGAATTGGGGGGGATTTACGCTGTGCCCAATCTTCGGGGCGGTGGTGAGTATGGTGAAGAATGGCACCAAGCCGGCACTAAACTCCGGAAACAAAATGTCTTCGACGACTTCATCGCCTCAGCAGAGTGGTTAATAACGAACGGGTACACTCAGCCAAGTAAAATAGCGATTCAAGGTGGGTCTAACGGAGGACTGCTCGTCGGCGCTTGTATGACCCAACGCCCTGATCTTTACGGTGCTTGCCTCCCTGCGGTCGGCGTGATGGATATGCTCCGTTTCCATCGCTTTACCATTGGATGGGCTTGGACCAGTGATTATGGCAGCAGCGAAAATCCAGAGGAGTTTAAAGCTCTCTTCGCCTATTCACCGCTCCACGCCTTAAAACAAGGCGTTCAATATCCGCCGACACTCATCACCACAGCCGATCATGATGATCGGGTGGTACCGGCGCACAGTTTCAAATTTGCTGCCCGACTCCAGGCCGTTCACGCCGGCCCCCATCCGGTGTTGATCCGCATTGAAAGTAAGGCGGGTCATGGTGCAGGTAAACCGATTTCAAAACAGATCGAGGAGCGGTCTGATCAAATCGCGTTCGTCGCAAGTCAGTTCGGCATCAGCACTGAAGTCCTCCGCTAAATTGTTTTGCCTAAATCGCGTCTACCTTAAATAAATGAAAAGCACATCTGAGCATCGAATTGGTATCATTGGCGGCAGTGGACTGTATTCTATCGAAGGCCTGACCCAGCAAAAATGGGTGCAAATAAAAACCCCTTTTGGGCCTCCTTCAGATGCTCTTCTGACCGGGGAATTGGCGGGTCGCAAGGTGGTTTTCTTGCCTCGACACGGCCGCGGTCATCGCCTCCTTCCCTCGGAACTTAATCATCGCGCTAATATTTGGGCGATGCGGAAACTTGGCGTCCGCTGGATTATAAGTGTCAGCGCTGTGGGATCTCTTCAGGCTCGATTTAAGCCCTGTGATATCGTCTTAATAGATCAGTTTGTTGATCGCACAAAACAAAGTGTCAGCCATACTTTCTTTGGTTCAGGTATTGTGGCTCATATCGCTTTTGCAGACCCCATTTGTGAAGAACTCCGAGGGATCCTTCTTCGCTCGGCTCAGGCTGAGACAACCCGCGTTCATTCGGGTGGAACTTATGTAAATATGGAGGGGCCCGCCTTCAGCACTCGGGCGGAATCTATCGCCAACCACAAAGCCGGATTTGAGGTCATCGGCATGACCAATTTAGGTGAAGCAAAATGTGCTCGCGAAGCTGAAATTGCTTATGCCACTTTGGCTATGGTTACCGACTATGACTGCTGGAAGGTGGATGAAGCACATGTGACCGTGGAAATGGTCATCGCGAATTTGCGCCGCAACGCGGAACAAGCCAAAGCCATCGTCGCTCGCACCTTGCCCTTAATTCCTCTGGAGCCCTCATGGCCTTGTCATGACGCGCTGCGCAATAGCATTATGACCGATAAAGAAGTTTGGCCGACCGCCGTTAAAAAAGCTTTGGCCCCATTCTTATCAAAGTATGGGTGACCAACCGAGACGGTATTTTTAGACTTTAGGCCGAGGTTCAATGACGAGCCGGCAAACTAATTGATAGATGGCATGCGAGGTAGGGGTCGCTGAGAAAAGGTTCGAGCTGGGCCTTGCCCCATGAAAAGACATCCTAATTCTCCAGTGTCGCAAATCGCGCCCTCGGACCCAACGTTGCGAGTTCGCTTTGGCGTAGAGCCTCGCCCCGTGGCTCCACTTGCGCCGTCAGCTTAGCTAACTCAGCCAACCCCAAGTCTTTTGTCAGCAAGAGCGCGTCAACCCCGGCGGCAGGCGTGCCCACGGTCTTCACGGCCGGGTTCGTTCTGGGCTGAGGCCAAACCGTTGGTGCAGAACCCAATCGGTGGACTTGATCGCGACGGCGCCCGTCCAATCTCCCGTCGCGAGGAAGCGACCGTCAGGGCTGGCCGCAAGCGCGTAGATCCAGTCGTCGCTGGCCCGCCACGATTGGTGGACCGTGTCGCTGTCCGCGTCGATCTGGCGCACGATCCCCTCACTGCCTGCGGTGAAAAGCACGCTGCCATCAGCGGCATAGACGAGCGTAAGAATGGAACTTTCATGTCCACGGACGATGCGCACCATGCGGCCTAGGGCGGGTTGCCACACGCGCACGGTGCGGTCGTCGCCGGCCGTGGCGCAGGTCACCGGCTGACCGTGGCCGGCGGGCTGCGGGCGAAAAGCGACGGCGTGAACGGCTTCGGTGTGGTAATTAAGAGAGCGCAGGAGCCGGCCGTCAGCGGTGGCCCAAACCTTCACGGAGCGATCGTGGCCGGCCGTCGTGAGCAGTGAGCCGTCGAGGCTGAACGCCACGCCCAGCACCGCACCGACATGGCCAGTGAGTTGATGGCGAACCCGAAGGCGCTCGGGTTCTAGTTCGTAAATGCGCACAGTTGATCCTCCCGCGACCGCGAGTCGTGTCCCCGCTGGATCGAAGGCCACTGCGGTCGCCACGTCGGTTTCGTTCGTCACGCGCGCGAGTTCGCGGCCGTCGTTCAGGCGCAGCAACAGGGTCGTGCCTTTAACGCCGGTCGTCCCGCCCGCTGCGGCGAGCAGCCCGCCGGCGGGATGGAATGCCAGCGCCGTAATCTTCGGCAGGTCGGTCGTCAGCGTGGTGACGCGATTCGTCTGCTCGACGGAGCGCAGGACGATTATCCGGCGGCCTGCACTTGCGAGGGTCTTGCTGTCGGGGCTGAACGCCAAAGCGGTGATAGGAGCGTCCGCGTTGGTGTAAGTGAAGGTCAGCAGCACGGCCAAGCCTCTGGCAAAGACATAGGCGAGCGGCCTGGAGGGGCGACAGACGGGAGCCTCGGCGGAGGAGGACCCTGCGGGGCTAACTTCTGCCGTGCCTCCGGCGCTGATTCTAGGGGCGGCAGTTTGCGGGTCTCGCCGCGCCGTCATAATATCCCAACTGCTGATCCGGTGGTGCCGTGGACCGGACTGGATATTCGAGCATTCGATGGCCGCTTCATCACTCACAGCAGCTCCGAGATAAAGGTTCCTTCGTTCAATATTCTCAATGGGCGTCCCCCGGGACCGGTGAGTTCACGGGTGGGATCAACGCCGAGAAGCTTGAGGATGGTGAAGGCCAAATCGGGCGGACTGACGGGCCGTTCGATCGGCAGTTCACCCAGCGCATTCGTGGCCCCGATCACGCGGCCACCCTGCACACCGCCACCGGCCAGACACGCAAAGCCCGCGCGCGGCCAATGGTCGCGGCCGCCGAGCGCGTTAAGCTTGGGCGTGCGGCCAAACTCGCCCAGCAGCACTACGAGTGTGGAATCCAGTAAGCCACGCTCGCGCAGGTCGGTGAGCAGAGCGGCGTAGGCGTGGTCGAGGCTGGGCAGCTTACCGCTCCCAGGAAACCGTGAGTCGGGCAGTTCGCGCGCGATTTGTTGATGCGTGTCCCAGCCGGTATCCACCACCGTGACGAAGCGCGAGCCAGCCTCGACAAGCCGCCGCGCCAGCAGACACCCCGCGCCGACACGGCTGGAGCCGTAACGGGCCCGGGTCTTCGCCGACTCTTGTGAAAGGTCGAAGGCTCCTCTCGCCTCTGGGGACGACAAGAGCCGGTAGGCCTGTTGGTAAAAGGCGTCGCGATTGCGCGTGGGCGGCGCGTCCTCGACCGTGCGGGCGAAGGCATCCAGTTTGTGCAGCAGGTCGCGGCGGCGCTCGCTGCGGTCGAAGCTCACGCCTTCGGGCAAATCAAGATCGCGCACGCGGCCGGGATCTTTGCCGACGTTGAAGGCTGAAAACGCGCCGGGCAGGTAGCCCGCTCGGGCAGCAGTGGACTGGCCCCCGACGTTGTCGCCGGGGATCGCCACGTAGGGGGGCATCGTGCCGCCCGGTCCCGCCCCGTGCGCGATTAGGCTGCCGAGACTCGGGTGCTCAAACGCCGGGGTCGGTCGATGGCCGGTGAGCAGAAAACGCGCGCCGGTGTCGTGGTTGCCCAACTCATGCGTGAGCGACCGGATGAGCGCAACCTCGCGCATCACCTTTGCCGTGCGGGGCAGGTGTTCGCACAAGTGAATACCAGCAATGCCCGTGGGGATCGTTGTGAACGGGCTCCGAATTTCAGCGGGTGCGTCAGGTTTGAGATCGAACGTGTCCAGATGGCTCGGTCCACCGTCGAGCCAGATAAGAATGCACGACGTCGCGTGGGCCGTCTTGCGGGCGGGTTCGCTCGCCATCGCGCGCACCTGCCAGCGGAGCAAGTCGGAAACACTGAGTCCTAAGTTGGTGAGCAGGCCGACGTGCAGGAAGTCACGCCGGCGGATGCCATCGCAGCGTCGGGATGATGAGGGTGAGGCTGGCGTCATAGCATTTCAGTGATTGAAAAAAAATTCGCGCGAATTCAGCAGTGCCCACAATAGATCTTCCAAGGCCTCCGTTCGCTTCGGACTCGCAGCCACGAGTGATTTCCATTCGCTGGCTTCGGCTGGGGTTGGCAACCGTGAAAGCGTGTGTAAGTAGAGCGTTTGCACCGTGGCTTCGTCCGGCAGTTTCTTTTCTTGGATACCGGCGAGGAGGCCCTGGTTCAGGCGGCGGTTGATCGTGGAGCCGTTCATCAGATGCAGTGCCTGCGCGAGTCCGCCACCGCTGATCGACGCGGTTTCACAACTGCGCTCCCGTGAGCAGCGGCCCAGCACATCGAGCGCGTGCGATGGGGTCTGCACGCCGATCAGTTGGACGGCTCGGGTGGGTTCGGTTTGCCCTGTGAACGACTCGCGCACACCGGTGGCCTGGGCTATCATGTCGAGCAAGACCTGTGCGGCAGGCGGCTTCAGCAGCGCGTGCGAATGAAAGCGATCATCCTGTTTGTTACCGGGCACAGTCTGCGAGGCGAGTTGGTAAGTGCGCGATTGCGTGAGGGTGCGGACCAAATCGCGGACGTCGAAGCCTCGGGCGACGAAATGCGCTGCGAGCGCGTCTAGCAGGGCCGGATGGCTGGCGGGGTTGGTTAGCCGCAAATCGTCCACAGGCTCCACGAGGCCGCGACCAAGCAGGTATTTCCAAACGCGGTTGACGAGCGACTTGGCAAACAACGAATTGTCAGGCGCCACCAGCCAGTCAGCCAGTTCTGCGCGCCGTGAGCGGAGGCGATCGGTTCGCACCGCCGCGCTTCCGAGCGGCTTCGGGATCACCGCACGAGCGGTCTTGGGATGCTCCACTTCGCCGCGTGTGCCGTCGCGCACGGTGCCGTCGTCGCGAGTGACCTGAGCGAAGTAGGCGGCAAACTGGTGATAGTCGCCTTGCGTCCAGCGATCGCTGGGATGTGCGTGGCAGCGCGCGCAACCGATCTGCGTGCCAAGAAACATCGTCCCGACGTGCTCCGCGAGTTCGCGCGGATCGTTGGCAAGGCTCAGGAAGTTTGCCGGACCGACTTCCGCGCTGCGGCCTTCCGCCGTTACCAAGGCGCGTACGATCTCATTCCATGGACGGTTCCTCGCCACCTGATCGCGCAGCCAATGGTGATAGACCGTCGTACCGGCCTCGCTGCCGCGCCGTCCGGAGAGGAGCAACAGATCTGCGAAACGCAGGGTCCAAAGATCGGTGAACTCCTCGCTGCCAAGCAAACGGTCAATGACGTGAGGCCGCTTCTCCGCGGACTCCGGTTGGTCAAGGAACGTTTGAATTTCCTCGGGCGTTGGCAACCGGCCGGCGAGATCGAGCGAGGCTCGCCGCAACCACGTGGCGTCATCGGCTAACGGCGACGGAGGAACCCGAAGGCGCTCCAGCCGGGCCAGCACTAGTTTATCAATGAAGTTTTGCGGCGCGAAGGCGGCGAAGGCAGCGCGGTTTTGCGGTCCAGCGAAGGGGCTATCCACCAGCGTCGCCGCGACCTGCCCGGCGTAGCGCACCATGATTCCGGTCGAGCCGAAACCGCGAACCTGCACCACGCCGCGCTGGGTCACGTCGGCGACCGCGTCATCGTTCGACGAGTATAGCACCAGTGAGGTCACGTCCTCACGGGCTCCGTCCGACAACTCGGCCGTCACGCGCAGAGCAATCGTTTCCTCGAGAGAGGCGGCGAGGATTTCGGTCGGCTCGACCTTGATTCCGACGACCCGCAGTTCCTTTGGTCCGTAGGGCGCACCCGCGACCACCCAGCGTTCGAGCAACGCGGCGGCGGCCGAGTCGCGGCTGAAGCGGCGCCCGCCTTCGTGCTCGATCTCACGGGTGGCCTTCTTGAGCAACAGGCTTTCGGCCGGATTCTCCCAGTCAATCCGACGCGCCCTCAGTTCGCGGGTCAAGGCGAGATGGTCCAGTTCCGGATCGTAGCCCAGCAGGCTTAGCTTGAATCCGCCCTGTCCTGTGGCCGCGCCATGACACGCGCCGGTATTGCAGCCCGCCTTGGTCAGCGCGGGCAGGATGCGCGTGGGAAAGTCGAGGCGCTCGGCTCGGAGGTGAACGTGGAGGAACAACGTCAACAGCGACAGCCATGCGGACTGAAGGAGGAAACCGGGAAAGCAGGAAAACCGGGATGGCGCCAGTCTTCCTGCTTTCCTGTTTTCCAGATTCTTCATGGTTTCTTCAACGACTCTAGGAACTCAGTCCCCACCTTGCGGGAGTAGACCGTACCGTAGCGGTCGCCGAAATGCAGCACGCGGGTCCAGCCCTCAATGGCCTGCCGCTTCAGGTCGGCATTGTCCTTGAGGTGCGCCTTCACCTCGGCCAGCACGGTGTCCACTCGGGCGTCGTCGTTGGTCGGCCGGATGAAACTGCGCAGCAAGGCCTGGAGCTTCGCATCGGAAGGGACCGCACCGGGGAACTTGTCTGCGGGCTTGGGTCCGGCGGCTTGGGTTGTTTCGCGTCGCGTCATGGCTCCGCGACCGGCGCCAGCTTGGGTGAGCAGGGCCTCCGCGGTGGGCGGATGGAGGTCGCCGCACACGTTCGCCAATGCGGCAATCACGGCGGGGGCATCGGCGATGCCCGGTTGCACGAGCGCGAAATTGGTCACCACAAGGTTGCTGCGCACTCCGAGGATCGTGAGGAGGCAGTTCTTGTTCAGCCCATAGTTACCGGGACCTTCCGCGCCGTCCAACGACAGGCCAATCCGCGAACGCAGTTTGAGGGAACCGGTGGCTGCCTTCACCCTCTCTTCGCCGGCCAGCCGGTCCGCCGCAAGAAACACCAGTTCAGTCCTCAGGCGCGTCTGGTTGCTGACGCCGTAAGTTTCGATCGCGCGCAGCAGTGGGACCAGCGAGCGCTCGAGGCCATGAACGAAGACCAAGGCGGTCGCGGCTCCAGCATTCTCCGCGATGGGATCGCGTTCCTGGCCGGTGCCTGCGCCGGTGAGCGCCAGTACCTTGAAGCCAGTGGTCTGCTCGCCCGGTTGTGGACCCGAGAAGACGGGATCGGCGCCGCGAACCCGGCCGGCCGCGACGAGGAGGATCAACGCTGCCAACCGCGTCAGGGAGAAGATGGAATGCATAGAGGCTTCACGCTAGGAATTGATAGGAATTGAATTGATAGAGGGACGGCGGGGTGGCGGCCGCTGGGAACAAAGTTCAAGGTAGGCCTCTCTCCATGAAAAGACATCCCAATTCTCCATCGTCGAGAACTGGGCGGTGCATCCCGATGTTGTTGGCAAAGTTCAGTTCCAAAGGTGGGAATAATCGTCATTTTTCACCAGCACGGTCAACCGGAGCAAGGAAGTGAGGCCGTCGCGGGTCCAAAATTGTCCACAGCCTCGAAGTCTGCCTTGAAGCTGTTTACCCAAGGACTCGACAGCACCGCTTCCCATGGGAGCTCCTGCTTTTTCCATCTGTTGATAAT
>CAMDGV010000058.1:0-27500 GCA_945898055.1 Akkermansia muciniphila
CATTAGACTCTACGAACTGGAGCGGGACCGCGACAAAACCCAGGCGCCATCGCTGAAGACTTGGCTGATTGTTTGAACTCGAGAGTTTATTTGTCTGTTCAGAGTTACTTCATTCCTGAAGCGTCTCACTCAACGTTAGAGTCGTCGGAAAACCTTTAATTTGTAGAGGTTTCCAATCACCCTCAACGCCGTTCAAGCGGATTCAATCATAACGCAAAGACGCCCTCCAGTGGTGACCATCCCCTCATTCGACCGACCCATTCTCAGGGCCCTCATTGTGGAAGACTCTGAATTCGATGCCCTCATTCTGGTGAGTCATTTACGGAAGGGAGGATGGAGGGTGGAATCTCTTCGAGTCGCCGACGCCGACCATTTCGTTGGTGAGCTAAAGGAAGGCAACTGGGACATTGTCTTATGTGATCATTTTATGCCTGGCTTTAGTGCGCCTGAGGCTTTGCGGCTCTATAAGAAATCTGGGCGCGACATGCCGTTTATTATCGTGTCTGGTGGGATTGAAGAAGGAGTCGCCATCGAAGCAATGAAGTCGGGTGCTCATGATTTTATGATCAAAGGTGCTCCAGGGCGTCTGGTTCCAGCCATTCAAAGGGAGCTGCGCGAGGCACTCATTCGTTCCGAAAAGAGGGCAGCGGAAGATTCCTTGCGCGAGAGCGAACTGCGCTACCGGTCAGTCTGGGAAAATTCAACTGATGCCGTTCTTTTGATCGATATCCTCGGATTCATTCGGTTTGCTAATCCGGCGGTGCGGCAGGTTTTTGGCTGGGAACCGGCTGCTTTAGTCGGAAGCAAGTTGGACATCCTGCAGACACGATCAACGCCCGCTGGGGGGTGGTGGACGATGGCCTGTCGGGCTACTCAACAGGTGATGGAAACCCCCTCGCTACGAATGGATGGCGTGGAGGTGGAAGTCGAGATTGCCTTTACCCGAATGTCCTTGGAGGAGGAAGAGTGGCAGGTGGCCTTTATTCGGGATATCACTACGCGACGACGGCAGGAGGTGGAGATTAGGCGAAGTCGCGAGGAATTCGCAGCCGCTCGAGAAATCCAATCTCGGTTATTTCCAAAAACAGCTCCGTACCTTGATGGCTTCGATATTGCGGGCCTATCGCGGGCCGCCGACTCCACGGGCGGAGATCTTTTTGATTTCCTCACCCTGAGCGACGGATCAATGGGTTTTGTGGTGGCTGATGTTTCCGGGCACGGAATTGGATCGGCACTGCTCATGGCCGAGGCACGATTCTGCCTGCGAGTGGTGGTACGAGATCAGTCGGGTCCTGGGGAAATACTGACCCAATCGAATCGTCTCTTGAGCGAAGATTTGGGAGGAACCCAGTATATAACTGTCGCCTTTGTCCGGATTGATCCGATTTCACGGCAACTCCGCCACGCGAGTGCGGGTCATCCAGCGGCTTGGATCTTGGATTCCGCTGGAGCAATCAAGGCCCGACTTCAACGCACAGGCCTTCCTTTGGGCCGTCAGGCGCAACGTCCCTTCACTGAGAATCCCCCGATCCAATTGACCTCGGGTGATACGGTTTTGCTTATGACCGACGGCCTTGACGAGGCGATGAGGAGCGATGGAACTTTGTTCGGAACAGAACGCATCCTAGAACTGGTACGCGACAATCCGGCGATGAGGTCGGCAGAATTAGTTGAAAGAATTTGCCAAGAAGCCAGAGCCTTTACTGATCCAGAACCTCAAACAGACGATTTCACCCTAGTCCTAATCCGAGTCCTATGAGCCCCCCTTTGATGCGACATTTCTTTACTGGTGAGATTATTAAAACAGAGTTGCTCGAAGTCTGGCTGGAGAAGCACGGCATTCAGGCTACCTCGGAGATGGTAGATCCTACTTTGCCGGATGACGGTGATCTTTCTCGTGAAGTCCGAGTGTTAGTACCTGAGGCGGACTATGACCGAGCCTATCAGCTGTTTTTTGCTGAACGTGAAGACGAACTATGAGTGAAGATTCTTTACCCAAAAGACTGATGGCCGTCGAGGCATCGTTGGCTCATCTCGAGCGGCATTTCGATGATTTGAACAGCGTTGTTATCGACCAAACACGTCTGCTTGGGCGTCTTCAAAAACGCATTGATGAACTCGGGCAAGCCTTTGATGCGAGAGAGACAGAGCGATCGCCGCAGCAAGAGAAGCCGCCTCATTATGCCCCGTGAGGCGGCCGTGCGTCCTTGGGAATTATTTCTGCCAAGGGGCGAGAGATTCATCTCCCCAAATGGCCGTGAGTTTTTGACGACGACGAACGACGGCCGATTGCTTACCATTGACTAAAATTTCGGTGGCTAGAGGCCGGCTATTATAGTTGGAACCCATAACCGAGCCATAAGCACCCGCGCTTAGTAGAACGAGATGATCCCCTTCGGCTACCTTTGCTAAAGGCCGATCCTTGGCAAAGTAATCGCCGCTTTCGCAGATGGGCCCGACCACATCTGAAGAAACCAGTTTCCCGGCCATTTTCACTAACGGAATGATTTCGTGAAAACTGTCGTAAAACGCGGGGCGAATAAGATCGTTCATTGCGGCATCGACGATGACAAAGTTTTTCTCTCCGGTTTTCTTAATATATTCAACGCGAGTAATCAGGGCACCTGCATTGCCGGTCAGAAAGCGACCTGGTTCGAGGAGTATTTTGAGACCTAACGGTTTTAGAAGCGGGACCAGCGTATCGGCGTAGGTCTGAGGAGTCAGAATTCTCTTGCCTGCGGCTGTTTTCCACCATTCGTTTGCCCCAGATTTGAGAGCGTTTTGATAAACGATACCGAGTCCACCGCCGATGCTGAAGAAATCAAATCCGTGACGATTATTGAGGCGGGCAACTAAAGGAGAGACCTTTTCGACAGCCTGACGGAACGGATCTACATCAGTGAGTTGCGATCCGATATGCATCTGAAGGCCACGAAGTCGAAGGTTGGGTAGTTTGGCGGCACGTGCATAGACCGCCTCAATATTTTCGAATTGGATACCGAACTTATTATCGTAGGTGCCTGTGGTGATCTTGGCGTGAGTATGGGCGTCGATATTGGGATTTACCCGCACAGCGATCGGGGCGATTTTCTTGAGCTTAACCGCAATCCGACTGATTCGAGCCAGCTCGGGTTCGGATTCGACATTAAAGCAGTAAATTCCTTGTTTAAGAGCGTAAGCGATTTCTTCTTCCGTTTTACCAACGCCGGCAAAGACACACTTTGAAGGATCGCCACCTGCGGCGACCGCCCGTTGGATTTCGCCAGCGCTGACCGTATCAAACCCGCCACCGAGTGAGGCAAAGGTTCGAATAATGGCCTGATTCGAATTTGATTTCATCGCGAAGCAGATCAAATGATCAAGCGGTGCGAGGGAGGAATCGAGTCGGGTAAAGTGATCGGACAAGGTGGCTTGCGAATAGACGAAAAGCGGGGTGCCGTGCTTTTCTACGAGCGCTGAAACGGGAACTTCTTCACAGAATAATTCCTTTCCGACATATCGAAACGAATGCATTGGGCAAGGTTATGCCAAAAAGAGAGCCTCAGAGGCAACGCACAACCAGCCTTGTTCGGATAAAAAAAGGGGCCCCGATAGAAATCGGTGCCCAGGGAAGGAATGAGTCGAAAGAGATGCTACCCCAATTAGGCTCCCATACCGTCTTCGAAACTACCACCTGCTTGAGGGAAGCAGAGGTTTTTCGCCACATAGGCAATGCCATCAGCGGAGCAGAAGTCGAGCGCGATATGGGCACTCTCGGCTTCAACAACGAGCGGAGCCGATTCGCATTTATGCAGTTTGCAGTAGCGGTCTTGGTATCCCACGGCCAGTAGCAGTTCGGCGTAGCGATGCATATTGAGATCGCCGCTCCCGAGGTCGGTGAACTGCATCGCGCGCTTCGGCCAGTTTGGTTCCATCGTACGCAATGGGAAGCCGGGGCGAATGACAAAATTCTTCACATGAGCTGCGTATATGTATTTACCCACCTTGAGAAAACGAGACTCCCAACTCTCCCCTTCCCAGCAGTGAGAGGGGTCAGCATTGACGGCGAGGCACGGATCATTATCACAGATGTTTACGAGCATCAAAAAATCATCCGCGGTCATTGCAGCGGTGCCGGGATGAATCTCGTGGCAGAGTTTAATTCCGAGTTGATTGGCATGTTTCCGGATTTTGGCCGTCTTTTTAACGAACCGTTCCTGTCCTTCTTTAATTAGATCGAATCCGGATCCAGCCCAGAAGCCCCAGGGATAACCGCTTGCCAATTCCCAACCGAAGGCAACTCCCCAAAACATTGGAAGAGACTTCACCCCCAAATCGGCCGCCAAATCCATGAGTTTTAGAATATATTTCTCGTGCCAAGCCTCAATTTTCTCTGGGGATAGCTGGGCGACTTCCGGTGCAATGAAGGCATTGCCGGATTTGGTTCCAGTCCAAATACTGGTGTGCACCCAGAAAGGGCAATGGGAGGAGATACCGTCGAGATGCATTCCTCGATTAGCAAAAGCGGCGGCTATCTCTTTACTTTTCCGAAAGCCGCCTTTGCCATCGTTCAGCATATAATTACTGGGCTGAGCTCCGGCAGCTCCGGCAGCTTTGGCGTAGTCAAGGAACTGGTCTAGAGATTTCGCACCGTGTTGCGCGCCTTCGACGGACGCGTGATAAGCGTTGGGCATGAGTATAGAAATTTTTAGTTTTGGAGCGCTGGACGAGTGGGAACTACTCAGAATAAGCCTCTCAAGCAAACTGAAACGGTCTTTGGAATGAAAATTTCTTTCGTAAGCGAGGATTAGACTCGGTTCCAAGCGTACGCCCAGCCCTAGGGTTCCCAAGTCGTCTTGCTTGGGTGTAGCCTGCGCGGATGAACTCATTTGTACCGTCTCGGAAGCGTCGTGGTCTTGCTGAAATCCAACTGCGGATCGCTGAATTTAAAAGCTTGGAACTCTCGAAGACTGAGTTGTTTGGATCCCTCAATCTTGCGGTCCATTCTTGATATTCTTCCCAGATGCTGAGCTTCCTCTCCAACACTCGGGTCTATCTCGCGGTCGGTCAGACCGATCTTCGCAAGTCCTTTGATCTCCTGGCCGCCAACGCTCGCCTCAAAGAACTCGTTGCCTCCTCTTCCAAATCCGCTCCAAAACTCGCTTCTTGGATGGAAGAAAACCTGCCTCAAGGCTTTGCCTTGCCGTCTGCCCATCAGATCCGCTTGCGCACCAGCAACGCCCTCGAACGCGTTAACAGGGAAATCGATCGAAGAATTCACGTCGCCTCTATTTTTCCTCACGAGCTTTCTCTCCTGCGCCTAGTTTCAGCCAATCCTTTGCGAAACTACCGACGAGTGGTTAATCGGAAAACATTACCTCAATAGGCAATCACCTGTTCTGTCCCAAACTTAATTAGCACAATTTAGAGAAAAAATTGCGCTGCGGGGAATTAGAGCGGGCGCGCTCGAAAGCCCATTAAGCCGCCGATGGGGCGTTGAAGTCCGTGAATGATAGGATGGCAAGGCTTATTGAGCAGAGAAAAACTCTTTCGTTCGTTTTCAATAACCAAGGTGACGACGCTCCCTCCATCCATATTGAGGGCATCGGATGCGCCTAGTTCTCGCATCATTTCGGCGGATTCCCGCACCGTAACACCTTCGCTATAATCGGATTGGCGCCCGTCGACAATGAGCCAGAGGAGAAAACGGCCGTTGCCGGAAATGCCACAGACAGATGCTGCGTCCTGTTCAAGGTCTTCGGCCACGTTTATGTATTTATTCAGGGTAATCCACATACCGCCAACAGCGTTCTGAACTTTAGGAGGAAGAGGGGTTCCATGGTGGAGAAGTTGAGCTTTGCCTTCGGGGAAGAGAATGAGGGCGTCGAGGTTGAAAGTTGGAGTTGCGAACATTTTTCCATCGGCTATTGCGAGATTTACTAATTGAACGGGGACGCCCGAGAAAAGAGGAAATGGAACGAAGGATCCAGTGCTGATCGCAACTTGAAGGTTTTGCTCGATTAAAAAATCAGAAGCGCAAATGCTTTGGACCTGAGAACGGGTTGAATGCATTGGCGCATGTAAGACGGGTGTAATTCCCGGATGTGTAAGGTCGATTCGGAGGGCGTAAGCTTTCAGAGGTCTTGGGCTAATGAAGTTGCCCTTACAGAGCTCGATTCCTTGAAAAATAGGCTTCCAAGCAGACCACTTAGGTTGGGGTGCTGCCCAATCATCAAGGAAACGCGGACGAGGGATATTTGGCGCTAAAACCGAAAATAAAATCAGACAAGCGCAAAAAATGACGAAGGCGATGATGGCCCAATCGGTGCGGAAGCTAAATAATCGGAGTCGATAGCTAAAACGCATGCAGCCCCGGCAAAAGACGTCGTTTGGGGTTGTCAGTCAATTCAATATCTTGATTTAAATTAGCTGCTGGTTACTAGTTGAGCAGCTGAAATTTTTATCGAAAGCCACTGTTTTAGAGAAAGTTGGAGAGGATTTAACCGAACAAGCGCTCTTTGCGCGACTGGGTACCGGTAGATTTTGGCTGCGGGCGGGTGTTTTTTTGTTCTTGGCAGTGCTTGTTGGTTTAACCGGTGCCGCTCCGATTTATCGCAAAGTTCAGGAAGAGAGAGCTCGTCGTTTGGTTCCCCAAGCGCGCGCAGCTTTTGAGGCCGGCAATCTAGAGGAAGCACGGATCCAGATTCGAGCGATGCTTAGGCTATCAAGTCGCCAGACCGATGTGGTGCGATTGACGGCACAATTCTGTGCTCGGACGGGTAATGTGGACGGCATTCACTACTGGAATCTATTGCTTTCAGGATCCGACGGCACGCGAGAGGATCGGTTGGCTTTGGTGGAGATGGCATTGGGTTTAAATCGACTGGAACTAATCTTGCCGAATCTCCAAAGAATCTTGGAGATGAAGAGGACTGATCGATCTGCATTACGTCTATTAGTTCATTATTATCAACGGATCGGTGCGACAGCGGAATCAGTGTCAGCGGCTCGGACATGGTTAAAAGAGCACCCGTTAGACAGCGAAGCGGAGTACGTGTTGGGGAGCGTGCTTTTGGAGAGTTCGATTGTGCCGGAACAAACAGAGGGGGCCCGCTTGCTGTGGGGTCAAACCATTGTTGGGGGACGATGGACAGAACTCGCCGCGAGTACCCTTGCTTTTAAGTCAGATCTAAGTCGTTTAGAATTGATAAGACTGCTGGAAGTGTTGGAAGAAAAGCCTGAGACATGGTTAGCAGCGGCACGAATCCGCTTACGGCTTCAACCGAAGGATCGTGACGCTATTTTAGATACAGTTTGCAATTCCTTAGAGGCGACTACTCCAGAGGACGATCGGGTGGCAGTTGCCCAGTGGCTTGCGGAGGAAGGTGAGCTAGAGAGAGCTCTGCTCTCGGTGCCCATGGACAAGGTGGTGGCGCATTCTGCTTTGATTCCTGTTCGGATCCGGATTCTACTCGAACAAAAGAATATTGAAGACGTTCAAGCTCTCTTAGGATGGGGTAGCACTAGTTCGAATACCTTCATTTTATTTCCGTATGTCGAGGCCTGCGTTGGGGCGATGAAATTGCACCATGCGGGGCAAGGCGTGGAAGCACTTGGAAAGCTGCAAGACGCTCTCTCCCTGTCTGCGCGAGATGTTAATGCTTTGGCAATGGTGGCGGGTTATGCGGCCTATTTAGGAGACGATCAAACCGCTTTGACCGCCAGTCTCCGGCAGCTTGATTTGGTCCCTCGTGCCCTAAAATTCGTTCGCGAAGTTCTGCGATTGGCGGAGAAATTAAAGGATGATTCGGCGACTCATTTGGCGATAAAGCGATGGTCAGAACTGCATCCGGATGATGATCAAATGGCTGTCCGTGAAGCCTATCAAGCCTCGTTATTAAATCTGACGCCCCGACGTGCGCGAGATTTTCTTTTGAGTTATCATCGAAAGTTCCCCAGGGATTTTCTGGGTCTCGCTACCTTGGCTTTGGTTGATTTGCGGGAGAGGCGGCCGGTCGAAGCTCTCGCACTCTTTGATTCGTTGACTCTTGATCTGGGGACTATGGATCCACGGTATCAAGCGGTTTATGTCGCAGTGATGCACGAGAATCAATTGGATGAAGCCGTTCGAAAATTGGCTGTTTGGATTCCCTTAGATCGACTCACCCCGGCTGAACAGCGCTTATTGCCCAAGTTTCGATAGTCGATGCTTAATCTAGCAGCTTTGGGGTTAAGTTCAGCCCTGTTTTCATTGGCTGCGGATGGCGGAGGCAAGACAAGGGCTCTCAGTGCTTGAACCGGATCGTAGGAAACGGAAGCATTCGCCACTAATGAAATTAAGTCCGCGAGACCTGGCCCAACATATTGACCACACCTTGCTGAGGGCCGATGCGCGTGCAGCGGATATAGAACGTCTTTGCGCCGAGGCTCGAGAGCATGCTTTCTGGAGTGTTTGCGTGAATGGGACTCGGGTGGCGCTAGCCGCTTCTTTGCTCGAAGATACCGCGGTCAAAGTAGCCGCAGTGGTCGGGTTTCCGTTGGGAGCAATGGAATCCGATGCGAAACGGTTTGAGACGGAAACAGTGATCGATTTGGGGGCTCAAGAAATTGATCTCGTCTTAAATATTGGGCGATTAAAAGACGGTGAGGATGGTGCTGTATTCCGCGAATTGAGGGATGTCGTTGAGGCGGCTCAGGGCGCACTCGTTAAGGTCATTTTCGAAACGTGCTTGTTAACTCATGAAGAAATTCTCCGTGCCTGCTCCCTTTCCATTGAAGCCGGTGCTCGGTTTGTGAAGACATCCACCGGATTCAGCACGGCCGGTGCGACCTTAGAACAAGTGCGATGGATGCGTGAAACCGTGGGTCCAAAAATGGGAGTCAAGGCGAGTGGTGGTATTCGTGATACGGCGACGGCATTGGCGATGATCGCTGCTGGGGCCAACCGGTTAGGGACCAGCGCTGGGATCGCTATTGTTCGAGGGCATACCGCTGACTCTCCAGATTACTAATCTTATCCAAGACTGAGGGTGAGGAGCGCCGTTTTCGGATCGAGGCGGTTCGCTTAATTCGATCGAGACCGATCTAGGAAAGTCGGTTCTTGGTTAGACTCGAGTAGTCATGCGGACCCCTACCTTTAATAAGGCCGCAGCGTTCGCATCGGAACCGGCCTCGGCGTAAATTCGTAAGATGGGTTCTGTCCCAGACCCCCGTAACATCAACCAAGAACCATCGTCAGCGATAAATTTTACTCCATCGAACGATTTTACTTCTGTAACCGAAGATTTAAGGAGCCGAGCCGGAGGATTATTTTTGCAGAAGTCCATCAGTGCGGTCCGTTTTTCTAGAGGAAAAGGGGCGTCAAGACGCGCGTACCGATAAGAACCGTACTCTCTTTCTAATTCAGCTAGGATTTTCTTTAGCGGCTTTTTTTCCATAGCGAGCATCTCCAAGAGGACTAGACCCGCGGCGATGCCATCACGTTCAGGGATATGCTTAGGGAACCCGATGCCTCCACTTTCTTCCAAGCCGAGAAGGACTCCGCCCTTGAGAATCTCGGCGACGATATACTTGAATCCCACGCCGGTCTCGACCAGCTCCAATCCCATGGAGGCACACATTCTGTCAACCATTGTCGTGGTGGTTAGGGCTTTGACAACCCTTCCTCGCATCCCGCGATTTTTTACATAATGACGGAGCAGAAGGCAGCTAATCTGATGGGTGCTGAGGGGGGTTCCGTCGCCCATGAGCCCGCCTACTCGGTCGGCATCGCCGTCGGTAACCAGACAGATATCGTGCGGCTGTTTCTGCAGGAATGGGATTGAATGAATATAATTCTGGGCGATGGGCTCGGGATTAATGCCTCCGAAGCCAGGATTGTGTTCGGCATTAATTGTGCTCACTTGGCAGGTCGTTCCCGCTAGCAATTCATCGAAACAACCGGCACCAACGCCATAGAGAGCTTCATGAGCAAACTTCAGTCCGGAGGTAGCGATCAGCTCGAAGTTGACCAGTTTCTTAATCGCTGTGTAGTACCCTTTGCGGATGTCTTTTACCGAGATTCGCCGGGTCTTTATCGCCTCGGCGAAGGGAATAGAGAGAATCGGATTGATGTCTAAGAGTCGTTCGACCGCTTGACATAGAGACGCCTCAGCGGACCCCCCATACCAGGCTTTTAGCTTAAATCCATTGAACGCAGCTGGGTTATGGCTGGCGGTAATCATCACACCACCAATCGCCTTTTGGCGTTTCACTTCGAAGGACACACTCGGGGTAGGAGTGGGTTGGGCAGTGAGGGTAACGGTGAAACCATTCCCGACGAAAATTTCGGCTACCCGCGCGGCGAATTGGTTGGAGAGAAATCGGCGGTCGTAGCCTACCACGACTTTTCGGGGATGGGTTCCCTCAATCGGATGCGACTTCCAGTAATCGGCGGTCGCCTGTGAAACCCTATCGAGATTCGCAAAGGTGAAGTCTTCAGCAATGACAGCACGCCAACCGTCCGTTCCAAACTTAATTACGCTCATTTTCTTAGAGGGGTAATGGGATCATGGAGAGGATCTAAGATGCACGTTGATTGAGACTGGATTGGCTCGGTTAGCTAATTTCTACTGCCGCATTTGAGCGATTGATAGCCTGGGATCCGGGGCGAGTTAGAGTGCTGATCCTAGCGAAGAACCCGCGGGCTAAGGCGATCATCTATTTCTAAGGCAAGGGACGGGATTGGAGGGATATCTGGCAAGGGGCGACTTTTCCTGACGCCTAGAAGGAGAGGGGGCAAAGTTAACGGCGGAAAGGAATCATCGGCGCTTTGTTGGTCGTGGCCGTGGTGGGCATCCCAAACGTGGTTGGGAGATTAAAACGTGTTCGCAATCCTGCCTGAAACTCTGGATTTACTTGTGGATTAGGCTGAAGAAGATCACGCAGGACATCTAATTTCAGGTCATTCAAGGGCGCAATAGGAACCCGTTGTCGCATGCTTTTGTTGGAAGTACGCTCATCGTAATTAGTGTAGACCTTGGTGGCAAACCGCAGCAGAGATTCCCCTCGATCATCGTCGCTGTTGGCCATGGCAATGAAGCCTTGAGTTAGAAGTCCAGTGACCACGGCTTTAATGCGATCGGGCGAGGTCTCATTGACGTCTTCGCTGACCCGATCGATCGCAAACTGTTCGACGGTCATGTTCAATTGTTCGGCCAATTGATCGCCGTACTTTTTCTTGCAGTAAGCCCACCATTGAGCTGCTTCCTTTTCGCGATTAGCGGTGTAAAGAAAGTAAACAGCATCACGGAGGAAATTCTTGTGACCTTTGGCGAAATGATCACCGAGCTTTTCGTCGGCAGCGATCATGTCTTCATAGGCTCGGCTGGTATTGGCAACAATATTAAGATTGGGCCCTAGTTCGACTGTTCGGGTGGCGATATTGGTCAGAATACGACCCCGTTGAAAACTAGTGAGCATTGATTGGAAAACCACCCGGCGTAGCGGGGCGCGGTCACTTTCTTTCTTAGCCTCAGTGAGACCTCGGTAGGCCCAGTAAACGGCATGCGATTCAGGAAGCCGCCATTCGAGAGGACCGTAACGTTCGTCGATTTCCTTCATGATCGGAGGAACCAGTTTATAGCGATTAACGAGAGTGTTCAGTCGATTGGTGGCCTCGAGAGTGGATGGCTGAAGGAGAGTGGGGTAATCGGGGCGACCGCCGGGGAGAACTTCTTCCATCCGTTGGGCCCATCGAGCTTTGTAGGTGAGATGAGCATCATCAAGGTAGGCCCCCATTTTATGTTGAAAAATCCAACCTAACTCTCGGTACATCATTACTTCATGGGGGTTGTAGCGCATGCCTTCGTCTCGGAGAAGTTCGATCCCTCTTTGAACCCACAGCCAACGATCTTCGGGATCAGGAAACTTGACCGAAATATTGTAGGCCATATTCCAAGCTTGATGAACCCAGACCGTGGTGAAATGCGGTTGGAGTTTGGTGATCCAATCCGCGAGTTGGACCGCTTCAAAATATTTGCCGTCCTCTTGTAACTCGGTGGTGCGGATCCAGAGAGTATTAGCGATAAGTCCCCGGAACCCCCCCAAAGCAACGGTGGTAAACGCCAGAATCGGAGGGGCGTTACTGATAATCGCGGTTCGAGTCAGACCTAAATTCTCTCGGTTACGATTGAGGAGTGCTTGACTGAAATGAGAAGCAATCAGTGACACCAGTAGTATCAGCAGTAGAATGGCCTTGCGCACAGTCATCAGAATCGAGTTGGGGCGGCCAGTTCCCGCCGAGTAAGAATAAGCATCCCAAGAGCGGAAATAGATCCGCCAACGAGGACATTAATGATCAGGAAAGCGCGAAGGAGTTCGGATCCAGTGATGCTTCGCCCAGTGCTAAGATTCGAGACAGGCGAATACCCCGTTACTTGATCGATGAGGGCTTTGGCGTTGCCATACACAATCACGCTCAGAGAATTCAGCAGGCTAGGGGAAATGACCGTGCCACTTTCGCTACTGACGCCGATGATGCCGCCCTGTTCGACAACCTGTTTGAGAGTACCACCAGAGAGTCCGAGAATGAGGATAGCGATGGAGCAAAAGGAGGCGACAGGGAAGGAGAGAAAGCTAGAACAAGCGAGTCCCACAGCAGTGAGGAGGCCGAGCCAGAACGCAATAATCAAGAGACCTCGAGCGTAATTGACCTCGAAACTACCATCGTGAAACAGGACCTCCATCCCCTCATCGAGTGGGAAAAGAAGCGGTTGTTGATTCCAGTTTTGGAAGTCCACAGCGAGTTTTCCAGAAGCATCAATTAAATCGTAGGAAAGACGTGGGTCCAAACCAAACTCGACAAAGGATTCTGCGGGTAGTGAGTTTTCTAAACGATAACGGCGACCCTCAGGAGGGCCGATTTCCCAAGATGCTGGATAGACGGTTCCCTCAGAGTTATACTGACTGGTAAAGAACTTGACTCGAATGAAAAGCGGTTTGTCCTTGAGCCGAACTCGCGCATCTGGGCCAAGATCGACAACCCATCGACGCAGCATTCCAGGTGGAACCACTTGCTGACGGGCGCGGACGGCTTCCTCGACTTGTTTGCGCACGTAGGCTTTATCCATTCCTGCGACGGCAGGGTCCTTCATTCGTTCGGCCAATATCTTCTCGATATCGCCACGAAGATCCGCGGCCGGTTCACGGACTCCCGAGCGAGCGACCAGCACTTCTTCTCGTAATTTCTTTTGTTGAGAGGGAGAGAGTTCGCTCGTACGGAGTTGAAGGAGACCAAAAGCAACGGCTCCAGAAATCGCCAACATTCCCAAATTGAGAATCATAATACCGATCCATTTGCCGAGCCAGATTTGCCAGCGATCCACCGGTTTTGATGCGATGAGGAATAACTGCATTTCTTCGATATCCCGAGCGAGCGTGCCGCAGGCAATCCAGAGGGTGGTAAAGCCGAGGAGAGCGGTTATAATACCCAGTGTGTAGGTGATAAGAATCTGGGTGAAGCCTTGGGCGGAACCGTCGTGCCGGATGACCCCAGGTAGAATAAAAACCACAGAAATCAGAAGAGCCAGCAATGTAACGACTAAGCGGTAACGAAAGGCGGATCTTAGTGTGAGATGGGCGATAGCAAAAAGCGGTCGGAGAGATTTCGGGGCAAAATCAGGGACCCCAGTGATATGGCGTCCACGCCATTCTGTCAGCGGTTCGCCACCGACTTGAAGGACTTTGGCGATGGCCTCTGCTCTATTTTTTGCGGAGAGAGTGCAGAGGTACGAATAGCCACGACGTTCCGCAGCCAGTTCACGAAAACGTCGCGCGGCGAAGCCGATGACGAACCCTTGAAAAATTTGGCTGGCGAGATAGGATTTCCAGCCGGTTTTGTTAGCGTAAAGCAAAGCCGTACCAATCGCATTTAAAAGCAAGAGTAGAAAGCTGACATCCCAAAGACGAAGCCAAAGGGTCCAGATCCAATCGAGCGACGCGGCAGACCAAGAAAAGCCGAGGGGCAGAGCCAGCATCTGGCGCTCAGAATTTCGGTAGATTTCGAAGTGACGAGTCATTCCAATTCACTTCTTTCCGTTGATCAAACCGGAGAGGCGTTCATTCGCCTTAGATAAATCGACCGGTGCAGCGGTCGGTCCGTGGGTTGGGGCCGGGGCGGTGTTGATCGGCAAATCCACGGCTGCAGCTTCGGGACGGGTGAGTGAAGCGAGTCGAGATTCTGCTGTTGATTCTGGGGGCAAGGAGCTTTCAATGACCTTGGGAGCCAAAGTCTCCGAACCACGCGTTAATCGATTCAGAACAGCATCAGTCTGGACCCCGGCCGACTCTGAATCGCCACGTAAGTATTCGGCCACTCGATTACCGCTGGTGGCACCACTGGTCTCTGCTTGCTTCCGAGCGGCTTCCACGACTCCAAGAAAATACGACTCAAGATTTTGAGTCGGATTCTCAATCCGCACTTTGTCACCCGCTTCTGAGCGGATTAAAGCGATGACTTTTTCAGTCAATTCACGGGAGAGGACGGGGCTGGTGAAGCGAACCGAATCCGGTCGAGCGAGGAGTTCCTGCAGCGGTCCTTGCGCTTGAATACGCCCTCCGTAATAAATGACCGCGCGATCGCAAACATCCTCGACATCGCTGAGCAGATGACTGGAGAGAATAATGGTTTTGCCCCGACGCGCTAAGGCTAGAATGAGGTCTTTGACTTCCCGACATCCCAGCGGATCCAGTCCGGCGGTTGGTTCGTCGAGGATGATCAAGTCTGGATCGTTAATCAGGGCTTGAGCGAGGCCCATCCGGCGTTGCATGCCTTTGGAGAACTCGCCGACCGTGCGAGTGCGCGCCTGATTGAGGCCCACCATTTCGATCAATTGCTCCGCCCGATTCCGACGTTCAGAACTCTCAATTTTGAAGAGACTTCCGAAGAAGTCCAAGGTCTCGCTGGGATTGAGGAAGCGGTATAGATAGCTTTCCTCAGGAAGATAACCGATCCGTGATTTAGTCGCGACATCTCGAGGTGAGTTGCCGAAGACAGAAATGTGTCCCTTCGTGGGATACAACAAACCGAGGATCATTTTGATCGTCGTTGATTTCCCTGAGCCATTGGGGCCGAGAAGACCAAAGACCTCGCCGCGGCGGATTTCAAAGTCGACATTATCTACGGCGCGCGCCTTGGGACGGCCCCAGAAATCTTTAAAGATCTTGGTAAGTCCAGTGGCACGAACAACGATCTCAGGAGAAACCGTAGGATCGGCTACACGTCCGGCGAGGGTTGAGTTAGGGATCATCGGCAAGAAGTTGAGACAAAGGCGGAGAGCCGCGGAAAGCAAACGAATCAGGCGGTCTGCAGTTCTAGCTGGGCAGAGGGTGTGGGTGGAACTGCGGGAGAAGCAGTCTGCAGAAACGGTTCTAATTCCTCACCTTGACGAACCAATCTTGCGCTATTAAAGACGACAAAGAGCGATCCGACGTTATGCAGGATTGCGGCCACGATAGGGTTGAGGTAGCCAAATGAAGCTGCTCCGAGACCCACGACGATAAAGAGGACGCCAAAGAGAAGATTCTGATTGATGACACTGCGCGCCATACGGCTGAGTTTAATGAGGAAGGGGAGACGGCGAAGATCACTATTCATCAGGGCAATGGTGGCAGAATTGATTGCCACTTCACTTCCGGCAGCACCCATAGCGATGCTGATATCGCCCGCCGCAAGTGCTGGGGCGTCATTCACACCGTCGCCAATCACCGCGACTCGGTGCCCCTTCGCCTTAGTTTGGCGGACAAACTCGACTTTATCCTGAGGCAAGCACTCGGCGACTACTTCAGAGACCCCGATTTCCCGTGCGACCCGTTCTGCCACGGGCTTGCGATCGCCACTCACCATAGTGATACGTTGGATACCCGCTTCGCGAAGTTCCTTGAGAGCCCCAGCGGCTTCGGGACGAGTTTGATCCTGAAGACCAATCCAGCCAATACAGATACCGTCACGTGCAATAAAGAGAAGACTGAATCCAGCGGTTTCGTCGAGGTCAACCGAGGCGAAAAGGTCGCCAGCAACACCAGAGTCTTTGAGGAAAGCAGGGCGTCCAACGAGGATCTGTTGGGTACCGATGCGAGCGGAAACACCTTTGCCAGCGGATTCGCGAAAGTCTTTGGCGTCGGTGAGCGGGATTCCAGCTTCGATCGCGAGTGCGGTCACTGCCCGTGCCGTGGGGTGAGTGGAGAACTGTTCTGCACTCGCGGCGCAACGGAGAAGTTCAGCTGGGAGGATGTCGCCAATCGGATTCAGTCGACTCACAGCAAGTTTGCCGGTGGTTAAAGTCCCCGTTTTATCGAAGACAAAGGCAGTAATACGGGCAGCGGCTTCGAGGTCTGCGATGTTTTTAACAAGAATACCGAGCCGAGCTGCGGCGCTAAGAGCGGCAACCATCGCAGTTGGAGTCGCAAGAATGAAAGCGCAAGGGCAGGCGACAATGAGGATGGTGATGACGCGGTCAAGATCCTTGGTGAAGGCCCAAACTAGTGCGGCGATGACCAACACCAGCGGGGTATAGTAGCGCATATATTGATCGATAATACGCATAAAAGGCAGCTTTGTTTTCTCAGCGGCAAGGATGAGATCGCGGACACGACCGAGAGTGGTATCCTGACCTGCCTTCGTTACCTTAACCTCGAGAAGACCGTTCATATTGATGGTGCCAGCGAAGACTTGTTCACCGACCGATTTGTCCACCGGAAGCGATTCACCTGTGATATTGGCTTGGTTAATTGAACCTTGCCCTGAGACGATCAGGCCATCGGCGGCTATGTTGTCACCAGGGCGGATTCGGAGGATATCGCCGACTCTTAGTTCGGCGGCGGGTACCTCGGTTTCACGACCGCCAGCGAGGCGACGCGCTTTGGTCGGAGTGAGTTTGATCAGGGATTGGATGGAAGCCCGCGCCCCAGCAGCGGTGCGGGTCTCAATAATTTCACCGAGCAACATGAAGAAGGCGACGATACCAGCGGTCTGAAAGCCCCCCGCTAGGCTGGAACCCTCGCCGCGCATCCCATAATTTCCAGAGACAGCACAAGCCAGCACACCGAGAGCCACCAATTCATTGATGGAAAGCAGGCCTTTCCGGAGATCTTTGAAAGCCACTATCATAATCGGGGTGCCAAGAATGATGGCCCCAATCATCGCACTGAAGGCGGCCACGGTAGTGCCACGGAGGAAAAGCCAGTCTACCGCGAATGAATTGAGGACAAAGATGAGTCCGATCAGCGTGGTGGAAAGCTTCGTATGGGTGTGCGAATGGTCGAGACCACCGTGGTCATGCCCGCAATCGGCACAATCTACGGTTTTTTTGGCGTCGCCATCAATACTGAGGAGGCTGGTGACTTGCATAGGGCAGTGAAGCGGTAGGGAGTGCTGGGAAGGGCGTTAAAGAGGGGGATCAACGGCCTAGCTCAGGCTTCTTCGGGGTAATCGGTTCCCGGTTGATATTGATTCGGACTTCCCGACGATCGCCATCCGAGCGAGAGGGGAGAAAGAATTTATCGGTTGTATTCGTCAGAATCCGAGTAATGGCCTCAACCCGAAGCCGATCACGAAAGAGGCCTGGATTTTGCCGATAGTTGGCGAGTTGATCCTGAAAGAAAGTGGCCTCGGCCTTAATGGACTGAACGAGTTGATTCGCAGCGGCTTCACCTTGAGCGACGACCCGCTTTGCCTCACCCTCAGCTTCCCGAGTGACTCGGTCGTATTCGCCCTCGGCCGTATTGATAAGTTTGCTTCGGTCTTGTTCGGCGGTAATAACCGCATCGAAGTATTCTTTGACGAAACCGGGTGCGGCCCGTTCTACGTCCAAAGTCTCAATCGTGACCCCCAATTTGGTCCGATCAAGGACCTCGGTAACCCGTTGACGGATTGAATCGCGGAAGCCAGCGACATCCTTGTGGATCATATCATCAGCCTTAAATCGAACCGAAGACCATTGGATAGCGTTGTTAAGTGAATTCTCGATAATATTTGAGACGGATGAGAAACGGAATGCGTAAGCAATTGGATCACTGATTCGGTAGCGCATTGAGGCACGGACATGAAGAATATTGCCATCGGCAGTGATAACATGGCCATCGGAAGCGGGGTTGAGTTGTGCGATGACTGGCGCCTCAGTATTGCCAGTGGCTTCGGCTGAAGGATCGATGGCGTACCAAGCACGGGAAGCCCGAACAACCTTGGATTCACCGACTCCAATACGGATAATTTCATCGATCGGATAGGGGAGAGCAAAGTGAAGTCCATTCGTACGAACCATCGCACGATCTTCGCCGACAGGTTTGCCGAAACGCAGCACGATCGCGACTTCATTGGGATTCACCGTGAAGACGCAGGAGAAAAGAAAAGCGCCGACCAGCAAAACGCCGAGAAGACGAATGAAGAGAAGGCTGCTGCCGAGGGCTTCGGAGAGGGCCTGGCTCGATGCGTCATCCGCCGAGAGCGGAGCGTTATTGACGCGGAGATTTCCACTTTGAGGAGGAGCTTCTGCCATGGGATCAGCGGTTGACGGGCGCTTGGATGTCGCCTCGGAGAAGATTCAGCGGTGCTGTTTTCTCGTCGAGAATGAGAGTTGTGCGGTCCTTGAGAGTGGCTTCAAGTCCATTTAGAGAGATAAGGAATCGAGCGAGGGTTTCATCTTGATTGAGGATTTTATAAAACTCGGCTGCTTGGGCCTCCGCTTCACCACGGAGAACAAGAGCCTGACGGCGTGCCTCGGCGAGAGTTGTATCACGTTTAAGTTCAGCATCGGAACGGATACGAACAGCCTCAGAAGTCCCTTCGGCAATTAGTTTTTTGACCTGTCGTTCCCTCTCGGTTTTCATCCGGTCAAACACTTTGGCGGTGAGCCCTTCAGGAAGGCCGAGTTGCTTAATGCCAACGAGTTCAATTTTGATGCCGTAGGTTTTAAGTGCGGTTTCGGACATCATAATTTTCATCTCAGTTTCGATTTCATCGAATTTAACTAAGGATGGATTGGGAGCGATCAACTCAGAAAAGTCATGGCGTCCAATGACCGCGTTCTTGGCATCGCGCACCACATTTTCGAGGCTCGCCTCGGCGCGAGCGATATCACCATTAAAGCGTTTGAGGAACACGATAGGATCTTCAATTTGCCAAGCGACAAAAACGGAGAGGATCGGCGATTTTTTGTCACGCGTAAAACTTTGCTCGTATTTACGTTCGAAGTTTTGAAGACGCTTATCGAATTTATAAACGGTTTGAATCGGGTAAGGGAAGCGAGGATACAGTCCCGGTTCGGTGCGGGGTTGACCGCTGATACTGCCAAAAGTCGTGACGACGGCCACCTCGGTCGTTCTCACTTGGAAGGCGAAGAGGAGGAACAGAAAGATCAGCAGTAGGAAACTACCGATGATTAGGGTTGGAATACGGTTTTTCATCAGGTGGAAAGGACTTGGATTGGGTTACTTTTTCGGTTCATCCCGTTTAATGGGGTCGATCGCGACATCGAGTAGATCTTGGCGTATCTTATCCTCGAGATTGAAGATAATGACGTCGTGAGTATTGGTGGGAAGGATGACCAATTTGCGGGATGCTGCAGCGGATCTGCTGAAGGTTTCCGAGTAATTGCGAGCGGTGAAGAGAGACGGTGCAGCGCGGTAGGCGGTTAATTGGTTGCCGAACTGAGCCGCTCGGCCAGCGGCTTCGTTCACTTTCTGAACGGCAATCGACTTGGATTCATTGATCGTCTTAGCGGCATTGGCTTTGGCTATCGGGATAGCCTCGAAAGCGTAGCCTTGCGCTTCAAGGATTTTGGATTCTTTCTCTTGCTCGGCTCCGATCACTTTTTCGTAGGCGGCGGCGACCTGAAGTTCCTTGGTGCCGATAGGAGGATGAATATCTTGCAGACCAACAAAGACGATCTCGACACCGAGGTTCGCGGTATCTGCCTGTTTTTGGATGTTAGCACGCAGATCTGAAGAGGCTTGGCTACGGCCTGAGGACATCACGATTTCGATATCAACACTCGCCATATAGCGTACCACTTCGCGATTGGCGATCTTCTCCAAGAGTCCGGTGGGTTCAGTGTGATTATAGGCCCATTTTTTGACGTCTCGAACTAGAAATTGGATAGGGATACTAACGGTGAGGAGATTGACAGGAACGGTCTGTTCGGCATCGGTGCTATTGGTCGAAGTGGTCTGTTCACGGGAAGCGACCAGCAAATTGAACTCCTCTTTATAGTGGGCTTTTGTCCAGAGAAGAGTGTTTTCACCTTCTAATTTTTGATCAGGAACGAAGCCAACATTAAAACTCTGAATTTCGGATGTTGGGAAGCGCAGAATACTATCGATGGGACGAGGGAATTTGAAAGCAACCCCAGGTTCGAGCACCGTGCCTGACGGCTTGCCAAAGCGTTCGCGCAGACCCTGTTCACCGGGGTCGATGAACACCACGCAATCACTGAGGCCGAGGAGGGTAATCCAAAGAAGAGCGAAGCCACCGATTTTTTCCTCGATGAAGCGGTAGAACCAAGAGTCACTGACCTTGAAACCAAATTGGTAGTCGAGAGCTTGTGCGGCGGTGGCGAACAGTCCTGTAGGTTGCCCGAGAAGACCAATCAAGCGGCTCTCGTAGATTAAGCGGACTTCTTTACCCTGAACTCGCGGGCGATAGGCTTCGAAGACCAAGGCCATTAACGTCTCGATGGCAACCAAGGCCATTAGGCCGGTGAGAATCCAAGCCACATAGCCGTCGTATTTTGGAAAGCCAAACCACTGAATCGCTTCTGTTCCCGCAGCAAGTGCCGCCATAAGCGCTCCCAGCATTAGGGCTGAACCGCCGGGACGCAGCAGGCGGACTCCCTTGAGTTGAGCGAGGCGAGTGGCATATTTGCCGAGTAGAAAAACCACCAGACTCATGGCTGCGAACAAGGCCATAGCCAGTGGGGCAGCGTCTCCGAGGGGCACCGTTTTTTCCCCGAGGGTTCGGTAGAAATAGGCCGCAGCTAAGGACTGCACGATGAAGAGAATCAGAGTGAGGATCGGTAGGACCCATTTGTCGAACTGTTGCCGTGAGTTTTTGGCAGGAAATGCTTCGGCCGAGGAATCAAAAAGTGCGGCACTCTTCCGTGAACGTGCCAAATCTTCGAGTTCCAACCTTTCAGATTCTTCGGCGCTTTCTAGGCGCATTTGGAACCAACTGACCACAGCAGTAATCAGTCCGACGAGGACAAAAGCGGCACCGAGTTCACCCGTGGCAGAGGTGCCAAGTCGCGACACGACTTCGAGGCCGAGCCCCAAAGCCAGTAGGGTCATCCAGTTGATAAAACCGGTTTGTTGGAAGGAGCGTTGCATCAGAAAATCAGCGTAAAGAAAGGTGAAGACTGCGAGAAGACATCGGGGGTAAAAAAGGCTGGCGCATGAAAGCGATCATAGGTTAGTTGAGCTCCCGATCTTCAAACATCCAGACACCGGCAGCGAGGGCAGCAGCCATACAGGACAGCATATATAATGAGGACTTGGCGACGTAAGACCATGGAATCGTCTTTTTGTCCTCAAGAGCGTCGGCTAGCCAGAACTGCTGCCAATTAGGGGTTACAGCGTAGAGAAAAGTCGCCCACCAGGAACCGGAATCGGAGGCTCCTTTGAAGAGGTAATCACTCATAAGTCCGACCATAAAGAGGGTGGAACAAATTGCTAAGGTGGGCACCGTGTCGAGGCGCGTCGAGCAAGCTAAAGCAACCGCAGCGAGAATCAGTAGGGCAAAAAGGATCAGAACAGCCGCAGGGATCATTCGCCAATCAACCGTCGCGACTTCTCCGAAAGCTCGTTCGTCATGACTCAACAAATGGATACCAAGAACCGCTAGACTGGTGAAAAGAATGAAAGCGAAAACTGCGTCAGAGACAAATCCGCGTCGGAGGAAAAAATTAAAGAATCCAGCGACAGCATAGGCTAAGAGTCCAGCTCCAGCATAAATTGAAAGTGATTTGATATCGGTGTCGCCGTAGGCATCGAATGCCATTCGGCCCGCGAGTAAAGCAGCCACCAAATTGGTGAAGGTCATCAGGGTCAGCGAACCCGCTAATCCAGTGAATTTACCGAAGAGAAAAGTCAATCGGCTGACTGGCTTTGATAGCACTGTCAGAGCGGTGCCGGAGCGAATTTCTTGGGCCACACTGGAGGAGGCGCAAAGGACCGCGCCGAACAGCCCCGACAAAAGCATCAGAGCCAATGACATATCCTTGACCAATTTTGGGTCTTCACCGAAGCCGAAATAGGGAACTGCCGAAATGAAAACACAAAATCCCGATGAACTGGTCATCAAAAGCAGAAAAATAGGCTGCCGGACCAGTTCCATAAAAGCGTTGCTAGCGATAGACAGGTATTGACGCATCGTGATTTGGACTGTTTGGGTTAGATCATACGGGGGAGATGAGAAGGGTCAATAGGTTTTACTTCGACGACCGGAAATAGAAGGTGGGGCTGGGGATTTCAGGCCCGGAAGGGGGGCAGGTCGACCAGCCTGCCCTCGCGCATTTCGACTTGGCGATCCATGCGGTTGGCTAATTCCAAAGAGTGGGTTACGACAAGGAGAGTCAGCTTTTGTTCCCGGTTAAGTTCGATCAGAAGGGATCCGATCTCCTCGGCTGCAGAACGGTCAAGCGCCCCTGTGGGTTCGTCAGCTAGCAGGAGTGATGGCTCATTTACTAAAGCGCGGACGACGGCGACACGTTGGCATTCGCCCCCAGATAATCGGCTGGGTAGGTGGTTCATTCGTTCTCCAAGTCCTACCCTGTCGAGCCAACGTTTGGCGCGAATGACTGCCGCCTCGGGCGTGCGGTGATCAAACGCGAGAGTCGGAATGAGCACGTTTTCTAAAACCGAGCAGTGAGGAAGAAGGTGGTGAGATTGGAAGATGAACCCGATCCTGCGGTTGCGGAAACGGGCTAGAGCGATGGGATCAAGTCGGGTTAAATCTGTCCCTTCAAAAAGAATTTCGCCTGAATCAGGTCGATCGAGGGTTCCGATCAGATTGAGGACGGTACTTTTGCCAGATCCGCTGGGCCCAACAAGAGCGGTGCTCGAGCCGGCTGTCAGGGACAGGGAAGCGTTCTTCAGGACGGATACTGAGGTTTCGCCGGTGGGGAACGCCTTAAAAAGACCGCGCAATTGCAACAAAGAGTCCGACATGCGAAAAGAGATACCAGCTTGTCCATGGATGTCAGTCTGGGAATCAAGGGGAATGAGAGGAAAGTGGGTTTGGAAAGGGTTGTCGCAGGTCCAAGGTGAGCGTCCGTCGATCAACCTCATTCTCAATCGGCCCTCCGTATGTGAAGCCTTGCCGAATGAACTCAATTGCCCGGCCTTGAAAGCGGCGCGGACTTGCCTAAATCCAAGCGCTTGATTGGGGACTGACAACGCTCTGGGTTAAACAGGGCGTCGCCCGATCTAAAATTAAATTGAACCAGTCTTTATTTATTCTGGAGTATTGACTTTCGAAGGGAGGATGAGTAAGGGATAAATATTCCATGAAAAAATCCATCAAGCCGCACTCGGCTCAGACTCAGATAGTCTCCGGTTTCACCTTGATTGAGTTGCTGGTTGTCATTGCGATTATTGCGATTCTAGCCGGCATGCTTCTGCCGGCACTGGCCAAATCTAAATCGAAGTCCCAAGGGATTTTTTGCATGAATAATGGGCGTCAGATGATTTTGGCGACCCACCAATATGCACATGATCACAATGACCTTCTGTGGCCTAATCCCGACGATGGTAACACGACCCCGGGCCGCAATTGGTGTCCGGGACAGGCAGGTCGTGGAGGTGGGGAAGAATTTAATAGCGAGATTCTTGAAGATCCCAGTCGTTCTTTGTTGGCGAATTATTTGGGCCGTAGCAGCGCCCTTTTTAGTTGCCCGGCAGACAGACGGATAGGGACTTCGACGGCTCCGCGCGACAGGGTAAGCCGCAGGAAAATAAAAGCAGCACGGAGCTTTGCCGCCAGTCAAGCCGTTGGAACCGACCCAAATAGTCGAGGATTGCTCTCGGTCGACGGTCCATGGTTAGACGGTAATCATGGTCATACTCGGAACAAGACTTGGTTTTGTTACGGAAAGCTTGGGGATTTCACTCTACCCGGTGCCGCCTCGACGTTTGTCTTCGTGGATGAAGATGACAAGAGTTTGAACGACGGTGGATTTGCGGTGATCGGCCCACCGTCCGACGGAGCTTGGAAAGAGGGAGACGAAAAAATGATCGATTGGCCCGCTTGGTATCACAATGGGGCCGCTGGATTTGCTTTTGCTGATGGTCATTCTGAAATTAAACGATGGACCGATGTCAGAACTCGTCTTGGCGCGATGCCACAGGGAGTGCCCACGCAGAAGGGAAATAAGGATATCCGTTGGATGTCTGAGCGAACTTCAGCACGAGTGCGCTGATATCTACCGATTATTTCAATGCTGTTTTGGATTGAATGGCTTTGACCGCCAACCCGTCGTTTTGCAACCTCGGGAAGTCGGTTCTTATCACTTCTGCAAAATACATGAATTCAATCGTTCTGACCGCTCTTGTTATCGCACTGCCTCTGGCCGTTAGCTCTGCCGATATCGATATCAGCAAATTGCCGTCGGCCTCGGACCAAAAAAACCTCACCTTTGCCAAGGATATCCAACCCCTTTTTGAGCGGTCGTGTTTTAAATGCCACGGGGCCGAGAAACAAAAAGGGAAACTTCGACTCGATTCGCTGGAGGCAGCACTTAAAGGGGGGGAGAATGGTCCGAATATCGAAAAGGGTAACAGTGCGAAAAGTTCAATTGTAATCAGTGTCGCTCGATTGATTGATGACGAGGCGATGCCGCCTGAAGGCAAAGGAAAGCCGTTCAGCAAAGAGGAAGTCGGAACGCTGCGGGCTTGGATTGACCAAGGCGCGAAATAATTATTTGACGCTTCCTTTGTTTGCTAGGCTAGGAAGGTCTCGGTGATGTAGAACCAAGAAACTTCCAGAACAAGAAGGCGTTGTTTGAGCTGAGCGATCTTTTAGGATAATCTGGAGGTCGCATGAGTCAGCTTTCACTTAGGGAGGTCCATTCGGGCTTAGGTGCCCGATTTATCCACTTAAACGGGATGGAGGCTGTCGATCACTACGGGGATCCATTTTCCGAATACACTTCCTTAAACCAGACGGTTGGAGTGGTGGATCTTTCCTTTCGCGGCCGCCTGTGTCTCACCGGAGCCGATCGAGTTCGTTTGCTTCATGGTCAGGTCACCAACGATATCCAACGCCTCAAGATCGGGGAGGGTTGCTATGCAGCATTTACCTCGCCCAAAGGACGTCTTCAAGCGGATGTTTTTGTTTACGCCCTAGCACAAGAACTGTTACTCGATTTTGAACCCGGACTTTCTCTCTCCCTGCAAAATCGGCTGGATCATTATATTGTCGCCGACGATGTTCAGTTCGTGGACGTGGCACCGCTCTACGGATTGCTCTCGATTCAGGGACCCCTTGCCTCGAAGTTGCCGGAATGTCTAGGAATCAGCTTAACACTTCCCTCAGGACCGAGAGGTCTGTCCCAGAGTTCAGATCCGGTTATTGGCGATGTTTATCTTGCTGCAAATTCTCGCTCTGGAACAACTGGGTTTGATTTGTTTATGCCTGTTGAAGCGGCAGAATGTGTCTTCAACCGCCTAGTTCTCGCTGCACGACAACTGGGAGGTACTGCGGTCGGTTGGACTGCACTGAATTTGAGCCGTTTTGAAGCGGGAATTCCTCTCTTCGGTGTTGATATGGACGAGTCTATTCTGCCACCTGAAGCAGGATTCGATCGGGAAGGAATTAGTTATTCCAAAGGTTGTTATATCGGGCAAGAAACCCTCGCGCGACTGAGAACTTACGGCCAAATGAACAGGGCCCTTCGAGGACTAAGGTTACAAGGGGAGGGTATGGGGTTGCCTGTACGCGGTGACAAAGTTGTTCGGGATGGGCGTGAAGTGGGACATATTACAGGGGCGATCCATTCGCCGGTAGCTGATGGAATCATAGCGATGGGCTACCTCCGCAAAGACAGTAATGCTTTGGGAACGGTTTTAGCGGTGCGCAGTGCTTCGGGTGAGTTCGTTGCTACCGTTGTCCCGATGCCTTTCAGGCATTAAGAGAACCCCGTCACTGAGATCTAGATCTACAGTGCAATAAACGGACGGATTGTTTGTTCAGTTGGAGATTGCATGTCGATAGAGACGTTCAGGCTGCCGGCCTCTTGCCCTCTATGATTCGCCGTGCAATTGCTACTACAACATCATTATGGGAAGTTTCTGGAGCACTATCAAATGTAAATTGGTCTATCCGATTTGAGTCACGTGGTCGGAAAATTTGAACAACTGCTACAAATCCCAAAGCCTAATTCAACCCTCACGGTAACCCTCATCCACGAATAAAATCACGCGAGCTCTCGGAGGGTGTAAGGAGCCATAGGGTTGGGCGAACGATTTACTGTCCAACTGCGTCGTGCTCGAGCCAATCGGACTTTGATGTTCTGTTTGGCCGGATCGGAGCCCGCCCCCGCTCCTACCCTGCGGATCGACCTTTGTGATTAGCGTAGCTACCGACTTGAAGGTAGTTGCCTGCGCACCCGATGCTCAAAGCTTGTGTCGTGGCTGGGTGTTTAGCTTCCTGTCTTGAGTCCGTAAAGTGTGGAATGTGGAGCGCTGCCGGTAGTGCGATCTGGAGAGATCGGTTCCCTAATGGCTAATACCGAGAGCGGATTCCCAATAACGCTGAGGATGGTACTGGCATCGGAAGAGCTACCTGTAGGGTCGATGTCTGACTTAGCCTGCCGAGCCGAGCGAGCAAGGGAGGGGCACCTCTGATCTACATGAGCTTGGACGCAGCGACAACGTCGACCTCACCTGGGTGAAAGGGCACGAGGGAGTGCTGAACGAAACCCGGTGAGGGTCGCTTGCTTAGCATTTCAGAACACCATCAAAATCCGCCGGTCCTGCGCGAGATTGACTGCGAGAGGTGCTCCTTGGAGACGAGAGACCTCATTTTTATTTAATGCCAGTCTCCATTTGTCCCCTCCAGGGCACGCGAAAGGGAAAGAACTGAGACTGTGGAAGACTCAGAAAAATCTTTTCTGAATATTTTATTAAAAACATCTTGTGCAATTGTTGCCGATGAATCACTTTGTCGTCGTTCTTTACGAGCTACCCGAGAAAAGGTAGCGATTCACGAAAGTGACTTAAACGTAGCGTTATAATTGGGGTTGGCCGGCTTTAGTACGTCGGCTGATTTTTTGTCGTCTTCGGACGGCGCGGTTAACGATATTAGCTGAGTTTCGACTGGGGTTTGTTCAAGAATCAGACCAAAGGGAGAGAGACAAAGTTGGAGTAGTTTAGCAAAAACGAGCTAAATGAAAAAACGAAGTAAGCAAGTAGAGTGAGGCTGAGATTAGAACGGATCTTTGAAAATTGAAATGCACGATGAGTGAAGAGCCCCCGACCGGGTAACCGGTTGGAAA
>CAMDGV010000059.1 GCA_945898055.1 Akkermansia muciniphila
TGAACGCCATGAAATCAGCGACCCGATCCGTCGCCCTGCGCTCCGCCGCGCGGTTGACCCAAGGGCGAACCGCCGAGGCCGCCTCGGATGTCGTGCTGGCGTTCCGATTAGGGGACAGCCTGCAGGAGGATCCTTACCTGATCAGCCAAATGGTGCGTTACTCCTGCGATGCCATCGCCCTCCACGCCCTGTGGGAAGGATTGATCGACCACCGATGGTCGGACGAGCAATTGGCCCGGTTCCAAGACGTCCTGAGCCGACGCGACTACGCCCCGGGGAGTATCCGAGCCATCGAATGCGACCGGAATGTCGCGGGCTACGAACTCGATCGCATCCTCGCCGATCGCTTCGCCCGACTGCAGCAATTGGAAGCCATCGGCGGAAACACCCCGTCCAGCGAACTCGAGGAGTTTTCGTTCGCGATCTCCTTTCTGATGCCCGACGGTTGGTTCCGCCAAAATCAAGCCCAACTGATGCTCGGCTACCAGAGCCTGCTCGATACAGCTCGGACCGCTATGAAACCCACTCCTCGTGCGCAAGCGCTGAAGGAAGCCCAGGCCTTGGAAGAGATCGCCGACCGGTTCCTGATCCAAGCAAGCACCTCTACCACACCACGCAATTTCCTGGTCCGCAGACTCCTGAGCTCGCGGAACAAGGCGTCGCAGCAAGCCCACCGCGCCATCACCCTAGCACGCCTGGGATCCGTCGCCTGCGCCCTCGAGCGACACCACCGCGCCCACGGGCGCTATCCCGAATCGCTGCTCGACCTGGGCCCGGCGACGCTGAAATCCCTGCCGGACGATTGGATGAGTGGACAACCCTTCAACTACCGACGGATCGAGAATGCTCGTTTCGAGCTCTGGAGCGTGGGGCCTGACGGCAAGGATGACGGCGGGATTTACCGGACTCGCAACCCCAAAAAAAACACGTTCAGCGAAACTCGGGACTGGCCCTGGCCTTCCGCCACTCCGAACACCGAACGGATGTTCTGAGCCCGAGAGAAACTCGGAGCAAAACCGTCGTGACCACCGACGTAGCCCCGGGCACCTTGCCTGCCTCCATGAACATTCCATTCTGCCACGGCGTTCTGGGAACGGTCGCCGCAGTGATGTCAGCCCTACTGCTTTTGATGAACTGATAGAAAATTGCTTTTTGACGGAGAGGGTAAGGGTAAAGCCACCTCCTTCAACTGCCCACCATCGGCCAGAGCTGTAACCACAGCCCGGCACCGTTCGTTGAGCGTTGAGACGAACTGCTCCCAATCGATCTTCCTCGCCGCTTTGGTCGCCGGGTCTTCCTGCTCATTGGAGAACACGTCCGCCAGCAGCATCGGCTCACCACCGAACTCATCCTCCTTCACCGTTTCATCGAACGACTCTGGCTCACCGTTGGGCATCCTGTTTTTGGGATGCAGCACATCTGGACTGCCTGCCGCATACGAACGCCGGCCACAACGCGCGTGCAAAACCGTGTAGTGGGCGATGTTGCCTGCTGTCATCTGCTGTCCTGGACCAGCTCCTCGTAGTCTTCATGGCCGACCTAGGAAACGGAGTGCGGGATCAACACACGGAGCCTGGGGATGATTTCATCAACCAACATCTGACCTGCTTTGGGGGAAATTTGAGACCTTTCGAGCTTGGGGTTTGTGGAGAACGACCGTGTTGAACAAACAACGGGGCTGATCGTTGACGGGAGGTGCGGCGCTTAACAACTAAGCGCCCGTTCCTGTCATTACATTATCCCACCGAATCGAGCACCACAGCAGGCCGGGATGGGTGCTCAGGAAGGTGCATTTCACATCATGGCAAAGTTTGACAACTAATGGTGGGCGGCTAATTTGCGGGAATGGCTACCAAGACTGCCAACATCGCCCTTACCGATGAACTCGACGCCTTTGCCCGGACCGACATGGCAACGGGTGGGTTCGGCAACTTCAGCGAGTATATCCGGGATCTCCTCCGCCATCGCCGGCAGCAGCGGATCGAGGAAGACTTGGCGGTTGTCCGTGAGGCGATGAAGGAAGCGCCCGTGGGTGAGCCGCCGGCGGAGATGATGCGTGAGTTGTCCCGACTGCGCCGCTCCTCACGGCGGTCGAAGTGAAAATCGTCTTTGACACCAGCGTGGTGTTGGCCGGGATTGGCTGGCGTGGTGAAGCCTACCAGTGCCTCGTCATGCTGGCCCGGAGGCGGCTGATCGCCTACGCCACAACCACGACCATCACTGAGGCGCGCGACAAGGCGGGGGAGTTGGCGGCAGCCGGCAGGTTTCCCCACGACCCCAAGCCGATGCTAGACTGGTATCTCGTCAATGTGCGGACCATCGAACCGGCACCATTGTGCAAACAACGTTCGAGAGACCACAACGATGACCCGATTCTGGCGTGCGCGCTGGGTGCCGGAGCGAAGATTGTGACGGCTTACGACAAAGACCTGCTCGACATGGGCAAGCCGTTCGGGGTCGAGATCATCAAGCCAGCGGAATTGCTGCGACGGCTCAAGGTGTAGATGCCCTGTCTGCATCGCCGGAGGGGCTCCGGGATGCCTTGTCGGTTGCACCACGGTGCCGGCCTCACCCGCCGCGCGCTGAAATACCGCCCGCCCTTTTTATTTATCTGCGGGGTGATTTCACGCACCCCCATGTGGGACGCTATCAAGTGCAACCAAAACTCTTAATGCTTCGGCAGCCCAGCCAAGATCCGTTGCTGGCTTTTTGTCCTCTGAGTCAAAAGCAAATTCCTATAATTTAATAGGAAAGGTCCTGCTGAGTAGCTCTCAGCTCAGTGCCACTTTAGCCTGCCGCCATTGTGCGGCCGAATAGGCTACTTGAACGGTCAACTTACCCAATGGTTGGGCCCGGGTCTCGCTGTTCAAACCGTCAGGTGCATTCACGAGAGTAAGACAACATTTTCAGCGGCTCATGTTTAGCCGTTTCTCTTACCCCCTTTTTATCGTCCCCTGCTAACTACCAACCGAACGTCCTAGAGAATCGCGTAAGTATTTTGATGAAAACATTAAATGGCGTCGAGCCAATGGCTTGGTTGAAGCATTGGCTCCATTTGTTTCAGAACCTGCTAAGATAATGTTCATTAAAGCGAATGCTGCTTAAATTACTTCCGCGCCGCTCTCCGTTTAAAGGCGCGGCCTGAAAAACAAACCGCCGAGGAAAGAATCCTCGGCGTTCGATGACCGCACACGACTCGGAAAGAGCCGGTGACAGCGGTAGCCGCTCAAAACGAGCTGTTATGGGAAACCTATTTCGTTGGGACCGTTTTGAGAATCCGACCGGCGACCCAATAAGAATCAGCGGCAGAATTGGGACGACGATCCTCGAGGTAGCTCTTGTAACCATTCTTTTTCCCCTCCACGTCAAAAAAGCAATCGCCTATCAATAGAGTCTTCTGAGGGCGCCCCCTCACCCTAGACACGCCGCCCGGCGCATCGAGTCACCGATCAAGGTAGGCGGCCAGTTCGTCGTAAAAGCCGCTGCGATTGGCGTAACTGGCGTAGTTGCGGGCGGTCTCGAGCCACTCGGTCGTCGAGGGGCGCATCAGCGCGATAGTCTCAGTGAGCATCCGTTGGGTCAGACGCGACTCTCGGCCGGTCTGCATCTCGGTCAGGATTGCCTGTTCGGCCGCACGGGTCACCACCGCCCGCAGGTCTGCGCCGGAGAATCGATCGGTTTGTTTGGCTAGTTTTTGGAGGTCGAGCGACTCGTGTGGCATGCCCCGTAGGCTGATCTCGAGGATGGCCGCTCGCCCTACCGCGTCGGGAGGTGGCACGAACAGCACGCGATCGAACCGTCCAGGACGCCGCAGGGCGTTGTCGACTCGCCACGGCGAGTTCGTGGCGGCCAGCACCATGAGGTTGGTGTTGTCGGCGGCGATGCCGTCCATTTCCGTCAGCAGGACATTAACGAGGGGTGAGGATGAACTTCCAGCGTCGTGGCGATTCATGCCGATGGCGTCGATCTCGTCGATGAACAGCACGGCTGGTGCTTGGCGCCGAGCCGTCTCGAACAGATCGTGCAGGTGGCGCTCGCTTTCACCCGTCCATTTCGAAAGCACATCAGTGATGGCGATCGATAGGAACGTCGCTCGGCATTCACCCGCCGTGGCGCGCGCGATGTGCGTTTTGCCGCATCCGGGGGGGCCGTACAGCAGGATCCCTCCGCCGGCGGCGCGGTTGAACTTTTGGAACACCCCGGGGTTCTTGAACGGGTAGATGATGTTCATCCGAATCCGTTCGATGACCTCCGTCATACCTCCTATATCCTTGAATGTGATCGGCGGCACGGCCGGTTCGGTGGCGTCCCTCACTGCGGCCTGGATTTCCTCGGCGGTGACCGCTTCGACCGAATACTCTGTCTGCGCCGTCTTCGGGGGTGGAACGGAGGGAAGCGGTGCAGGCATCGTGTTGGTGAGCCACGCCTCCCAATCGGGGGTGGAGAGCGTCTCGTTGAGCAGAGTGGCTGCTCCGTATTTCTTGCGTGCTTCCTCGTGTCGGCCCTGGCCACGGAGGACCTCCGCCCACTGCAGGTAGGCCTGAGCGCAGGCTTTGTTGCGCTCCAGTAGGGCGGTGAGCGTGCGGATGGCTACGTCGCCATCCTCCTCGGCCTCGACCTTTGCCTGCGCCAAAAGATCGTCTTCGGTGGTGGCTGGACAGGGTGCCGCGGTCAGCAGTGCCCGCGCGCGTGCCCAATCACCGACCGCGATGGAATGCCTCAATAGGTAACCGCGCGTTTCCCAATCTTCCGGGGCTGCGAGCAGCGCCTTCTCCAGGAGCCGGATCGCCGGGTCGTTCTGTCTGGGGGATCCGTGGGAGTTGGGGGTAGGTTGGCTCATCGTGATTGGGTGTTGGTTTTCTTGAGTAGACGTTCGCGTCGGCGCGAGCGGAAACGCCCGAAAGCTAGCTGAATCAGCGATCTGGTTTTGTGGGCGATGAACGCAGTAAATCCGGCGACGAACAGCAGGATGCGCGTCTCGGGTTCCGCGTCGAGTGACCCGATGAGTGCGTCGGCACCGATCCAAAACCCGGCCAACCCAGCCCCGAAAATGCTCAGTCGCAAACCCAGCGGCCAGCGCCGGTAGCCGAGGAATCCTCCGCGCTGCGTGCCAATCTCCCCGGCCTTCTTCCGCAGGTCGCCGATCACCAAGAATTCGTAAAACTTGAGCATCGGCCAGCCGAGCAACAGCCACAGGATTGTTGCAGCGAAGACGAACCGAGCCACGAGAATCCAGAGGACAATGCCGACGGCGAACACGGCGATGTTTCGCTTCTGCCCTTTTTTACCCAGCGCTTTGCGAGTAATCCACCGCAGGAAATCGCGCGGTGCACACAGCACTCGGTACACCGTGTCGCGACGCTTGACGGCGAGGAGCAGGTTTTCGCGGGCGATCCGCAACATTGGATCAATTGCCAGTGCCCGGCGGAAACATTCCTCGGCCTTGCGGTGGTCGCCGGCGTTGAGGTGGTCGGTCCCGAGATTGTTATGGGCCAAGGCGTGTTCCGGATCGATGGCGAGCACCGCTTCGGTCGGATTTACCATCGCGCCGAGTTGCCCGCCGCAAACCGCGTACAGATTCACGACATCGGGGTCGTTCGGAGCCAGTTCGAGGGCCCGGGTCGCCCACTTCAAGGCATTCGGTGCATCGTGCTGGAGGTGGCACATGCGGGCCAGTTCGTACCAGTTGCTGAAGTCGTTCGGGCTCAGTTGAATGGCCTCGAGGATCGATCGGTCAGCCTGCTGGTGGTTTCCGAGATCAAAGTGGGCCGTCGCCAGCAGTCGATGGGTGCAGACGTGGTTCGGTCGGTGCACGATCACCTGCTCGAGGTGGGGCAGCGCCTCCCCGGGCCGATCCAATTGCAGCAGCGCATTCCCCGCTGCAAACTGCGCGGCATACGCCTCGGGATCGTCCCCGAGCCAGTTCCGGGCCGCCTGCAGGAGCCGATCCCATTGGCGGCCTTCGGTGAGCCGGTCGATCAGTATTTCATGGTCCACGGGGTCGCCCATCACGATGGATGCAGAGTGGAGTTGCCGCCGGCACTCCGAGTGGTGGCGCGGGAGGGAGGTCGTCGTGACGTTCCATGGCGCCGTGCGACTCGCCGCGATGCTGTTCGGGGTTTCGGTCGGAGGGTGAGGCCGCCTTCGCGAATGGTTCCAATGGCGTCTCGAGAGCGGATCCGGAAGAACGTCGCAAGGTTGTACTTTCCAACAGTTCCATGGCCGTCGGGACACCCCCATAAAAACGCCAAAAAAGCCTCAAAATGGGTCGGCATGGACTCTATAAGGGAGGAAGAAGACTCAAATTGAGTGTCGAAATACACTTAGACCCGACACGTTAAAAGCAATTTCCTATCAATTGGATGGGCCGCCCCATTCCTGGTCGCTAGCCGCAGCGGTTTCGCGAAGGCCACCGTGCAGACGTGGGCGTGAGTGAGTCTGGCAGTTGCCACGAGCGATGATCTTGCTGGGAAAACAGGTGAGGAAATCGAACGGGGATGCCCCCGCAGCACAGGTCATTTCTCCTCCATGTCCAAAAAGCAATTTCCTATCAATAATGATCCGGCTCTAAGCCGCGCTCAGCCGACGACGAGCAGGCTCACCTGCGGACGGCACCAGAAGCGCACGCCATATAGGCTGCCGACCCCGCGGGTGATGTGAATCAGCCGACCCTCCCGATTCTGCGAGCCTTCGAGGTGCGTCTTATCGCGCACCGGTGCCAGCCATTCCGCCAATCCTGGCACCCCGATCTGGCCTCCATGGGTGTGGCCGCACAACATGAGATCCCAGTGGTAAGGCATCGCTGCGGCGCGCGCATCAGGATTGTGGTTCAACAGCAGGTGCGCGAGGGGCTCCCGGCCAGAGCCGCGGATCGGCGTCAGGCAGCGGGCCGGATGATTCTGCTTCGTCCATAAGTCCCCCAGACCCGACACCCTCAGTCGGCCGCCGCGCACCGCGACCTCCCGCGTCTCGTTCACTAGTACGTCGACCTGCGCCGTGCGCAGCAGGCCCATGACCGCCGCGGTGCGGGCGGCTTCATCGACCGGTCCAGTCGCGACGATGGCGTCATGGTTACCAAGGCAGGCCAACGTAGGGGCGACGACGGAAAGTCGACGCAGGACGGCGGCATAGGCCGCCGCCTCGCGCAGGCGACCGGTGACAAAATCGCCGGTCAGGGCGATGAGATCAGGCCGTTGCGCAAGCCCGAGTTCAACGGCCCGTTCGATCAGCTCCAAGGAGACGTGCGGGCCGAAATGCAGATCGGACAGATGAAGGATGCGCAGGCGGCTGGGTGCGGGAAAAATCTCGGGGTCGAGCGGGATTTCTGAAACCTCCAGCCAGGCTGGTTCCGCATACCGGGCATAGGCGATCGCGGAAAGTCCGGCTCCGCCTGCGGCCAAGGTCGCCAAGAACGCCCGTCGAGTCAGTCGGGGGCCATGCGAGGATGGCGAGGTGGGCATGGCCTCGGTCATTCGCTCAGTGTCCCATCACCTCGATGTCCAGTTTCGGCGCCGCGGCGATGATTCGTGTTCGCAAGCGTTCTGGGGCGAGCAGTGACTGAGGAGCCACCTCAACATGAGAAATAAATTCATCTGGGAACGGCTCAGAACGAAGGAGGCCCGTAGGCGTTTTTTGCACGCAAACAGCTGTGATATGGCCCACGGCAACCTCCTCGACCGGCCCTGGTTCTAATCGCCGAAAACGAATTTGAAAGGTCAGAACCCGTGCGCGTTTTTCCTTAACTAAGAGGTGCATTTCGAAGACATCTTCGAACCGCAATGGTTTGAAGTAGTCGCAATCGGCATGGACCCGAGGAAGTCCCATGGGTTCCTGGAACCCCCGCAGGATCACCGATTGTCCAAAGGACCGGTAGAATCCCCCTTCGACGGTTTCCATATAACGAAAAAAGTTAGAAAAGTGAACGATCCCGGCCAGATCGGTTTCGTGGAACTCAACCCGCCGGGTCGCTCGGAACTCGTATGGCATGGGAGATCTTTGCCTTCCTGCGTTCTCCAGCCAATCCTGAAGTTTTTTTAGTGAACTTACAGGGTATTCGTTTTGGGTTTAAGAGTGATTTTATAAGCGTTCTTCTCTTGTCTTTTTTGGTCGCTTGACATTAGAAATTCTCGGTCAGGATCCCAATTTTACTACGGATCCGTTTCCTCATTTTGCTCGGAACGTTGCAGGGAGATTGATGCTGCAATGGTTCAGTCTATTGATCTGGGAATGGGAGTGCGGAAGGAATCGGGCGAGGGAGCCTGTTCAGTGGATTCACCGTTTCTCGGTCGTTGACTCCGATGAAGGCGGAGACACCTCAGTATCGCAGTTAACCGAAGCAAAGCCGCGTTGATCGATCGGGATCCGAGCCCAAGACAGGAATGGGCCTAGAGCAGCACCTAGGCAACTCCCGGACATTCTGGCCACCGGCAATGATTTGGCTGAGGCTCGGTATCCGTTGGAATATGAGGGCAACCGGATTACTCCGCTTGAAGGCATTCGTTTACGACCCTTGCTTGGGAGGCGACGTTTCCGAAGAGTTAACCCGTGAGTTTGGGAGCAGGAAGGGAACCGAGCGATTCAACAGGGTCAGCGGAAACGAGTGACAAAAGGCGAAAAAGTTTCCCGGGAATTGCACAATCTGAGGATCGATCGTACCGGGTGGCACGATCTAATGAGTGGGCATCCGACCCGGTCCAAGCTCTGACTTGGCAGTAGGAAAAGTCGGCACATCGAGCAAAAGTCCTGGGTGGACCTTGGAACTGAGTCGGGTATGTTTGCCGCTGATGAACTTCTGGATACTTCTTTTGATCGCCTTGGGATGGGTTAAGGCGGTTGGAGCCTCAGCAACCCGTGGTGAGGCGAAGCCCAACATTATCATCATCTACGCGGATGACCTTGGCTATGGCGACTTAGGTTGTTATGGGCATCCCAGCATCCGCACTCCCAATCTAGATCGTATGGCCGCTGAAGGGATGCGATTTACCGATTTCTATTCTGCGGGAGAAGTGTGTACACCGAGTCGTGCTGCCTTGTTGACGGGGCGTTATCCGATCCGATCAGGAATGTGTCATGATCAGTTTCGAGTTTTGCGGAGTACATCAAAAGGCGGCTTACCCAAGGAAGAAGTTACACTGGCCGAACTCTTGCGAGATCGCGGATACCGGACCGGGATGATTGGTAAATGGCATTTAGGGCATCTTCCTGAGCATCTACCGCCTCAGCATGGATTCGATTTTTACCTCGGGCTTCCCTTTTCCAACGATATGATGCCGACCTCGGAGGCGCCCAAGGGACGTGCTAAATTTTTTGCTGAAAAGAATGAGTACTGGGAAACGCCTCTCTTGCTCGGGACACGAGTTCTGGAGGCGAAACCTGATCAAAGGACCCTCACCCGTCGTTATACGGAGGAAGCGGTCAACTTCATCCGAACGAATCAGAAAGGCCCGTTCTTTCTCTACTTGGCTCATACCTTTCCGCACGTCCCACTTTTTGCCTCGGATCGGTTCCATGGTCGTAGCCCAGCCGGTTTGTATGGGGATGTTGTGGAGGAACTCGACTGGAGTGTCGGCCAGGTCTTGGATCAAGTACGGAAAAGCGGTCTTTCGGGTCGAACCCTGGTAATTTTCAGTAGTGATAACGGACCTTGGCTGACCTACGAACATCATGGCGGAAGTGCGGGTCCACTGCGCGAAGGCAAGGGATCGACCTGGGAGGGTGGCATGCGAGTCCCAGGAATTGCTTGGTGGCCCGGCCGGATACCGAGCGGGCGAGTTCAGAGGGAAGTTGGGTTGACCTTAGACCTTTTTCCGACCGTGGCAAAACTAGCTGGAGCGCCGTTGTCAAAGACCGTGCTCGACGGGGTTGATATTAGTCCCTTGCTCTCCGGAACAGGGACGGTGAATCGGGATCCTTTTCTCTATTATCGAGGATCGACACTTTATGCTGCCCGGATGGGTCCTTGGAAAGCCCACTTCATTTCCCAACCCTCTTGGGGACCGGATAAGCCGGTTTTTCATGACCCACCCCTCCTTTTTCATCTCGGGTTGGACCCAGGTGAAAAGTGGAACTGCGCCGGGACCAACGCGGTCGTTTTGGCGCAAATCCAAGCGGCCGTTGAAAAGCACCGAGCGGGTCTTGTCCCAGTTCCCACCCAACTTGCAGAGACGGTGGGACCCTGAGCCTGAATTCGATGGGATGCTTCCGAAATTGAGGGCTGACTTAGACGGAGTTCGACTTTTCTTGGACCACCATTATTTTCAATGACTTTGGGGTTGGAGTCGCGGCCAGAGCGATTGCTGCATCGGTTTGTTGCAGAGGAAAGGTATGAGTGATGAGTTGACGGACGTCGAGTCGTCTTGAAAAGACCAGACGAGCGGCCTCTTTTTGCAAGGTGAAATCTGAAGAGTAACTGCCTGTTAACTTTTTTTCATCAACACACACCACCCCCAGATCGACGGGCGTTGTGGTGCCGCGAACCGTGTGGGCAAATAAAAGGACAGTGCCACCACCACGCACCGCAGATTGAGCCTGAGTCACCACGGCATCCACCGGGACACAAATAACGGCAGCATCGAGACCTTGGTTTCGAGTCAACCGTTGCAACGACTCGTGCAAATCCAAAGCGGCCCCATCCAAGACTCGCCAAGCTCCAAAGCGTCGGGCCAGACGTCGACGCTCAGGAATAAGATCGGTGGCGACCACTTGGATCCCGCGGAGTGACAATAACCGGATGAAGAGAAGTCCGATGGGACCTGCTCCAGCCACCAAGACGATATCATCCTTGATCAAGGGTAGTTGATGAATCCCTTTTAAAACCGTATTGACAGGTTCCAGCATAGCCCCCTCGAGAAAAGAATTTCGTGCCGGAAGTTTCACGACACCCGGCAAACAGAAATCCATAACTCGCACAAACTGAGCGTAGCCGCCACCCGCAGGTTCGAAGCCAGCGGTGATCCCGGTTCGTTTGTAGGTTTCGCACTGAGCAAAGGCGTGGTGCCGACAGAAATGGCAACTCATACAGGGCACATGGTGATGGAGTCCAACGCGGTCGCCGACGCAAAGTTGACGGACTGATGACCCTATTTTGACAATCGTGCCGGCAGTCTCATGCCCGTAGATTCGAGGGGGTGCCTGAGTTCCTTTCTGGATTTTTTTTATGTCCGTTGGGCAAACCCCGCAAGCGGCGACCTGCACGAGAATCTCCGAACGGCCAATCTGTGGAACGGGAACCGTTTCAATCCGCAGGTCATTGACCCCGCGGTACAAGACGGCGGACATGGTCTTAGGAAGAGTCACAGACATGTAATTAAGGGTGAACCCGCAGAGGACCTGATTTCAAACACCGTTCACTCTAGTTTCTTTGTTCCAATTAAATTATCTCCTTTGAAGTACTGAAGAATCTGTCAATTCTTTGGCTATGACCTCACCAAATCGCCGCGATTTCATTGGACGTTCCCTCCTCTTTACGGGCGGGGTCCTGCTCTCTGGCTGTCACTCCCCTTATGTCAGTCGTCGCCGTGTTCTTGGTGCAAATGATCGCCTGAACATCGCCTCTGTGGGGGTTGGAGGAAAGGGTTGGACCGACGTAAATATGGTTAAGTCCGAGACGATTACTGGTCTCTGTGATGTGGATAGCAGTCGGTTAGCGAAGGCGGGAGAGGTGTTTCCCGCAGCGCGCCGTTTTAGCGATTGGCGAGAGATGTTTGATCAGTTAGGTCATTCGATTGATGCGATCACTGTTTCGACACCGGACCACACCCATTTTCCTCCGGCGATGCGCGCGATCAGCCACGGTTGGCATGTGTTTTGTCAAAAGCCCCTTACCCACACCATTTGGGAAGCCCGTGAATTGACTCGAGCCGCGAAGGTCGCGGGTGTAGCGACGCAAATGGGCAATCAAGGGATATCCCATCCGATGCTCCGGCGTGACGCTGAACTGGTGAAAGGGGGAGCGATTGGGGCGGTGAAGGAATTACATTGTTGGACCGATCGCCCGGGTAATTGGTGGCCGCAAGCTGTGCAGCGACCGACGGATCGTCCGCCAACTCCGACCGATCTTAATTGGAATCTTTGGCTGGGGACAGCCCCTGAGCGCCCTTATCATCCGGCTTGGGGCCATTTTAAATGGCGTGGTTGGTGGGATTTTGGAACCGGTGCCGTAGGCGATATGGGGTGTCATCTCCTCAATCTCGCCGGATTGGTGTTAGATATGTCGGATCCCGCTTCGGTCGAAGTTGTGGAAGCCGTTGGTGCTAATCAGGAAACCGGTCCGGCTCGCTCTCACCTTGTTTGGGATATACCCGCTCGCAAGAATCAAGCTGCCTTCAAGTTTCATTGGTACGATGGCGGGGCCAAGCCGGTCTCAGGTCTCTTTCCAGCGGAGGCCTTTGAAGGCAATGGAGTTTTGGTCGTTGGTTCCAACGATACAATGCTCACGAATTATCTGGGCGGTGCGCGCTTCAAATCAGGTCATACTTATGCTGATTTTAAATCCATTCCAGAGCTCTTCGAGAAGTATGCTGAGTTTGAGCCGTCGCATTACGCCGAATGGATTCGAGCCTGTAAAGGGGGGCCAAAGGCGAAGTCATCCTTCGAGACGGCAGGTCCCATTACTGAAACAATTTTACTTGGTAACCTCGCGGTTCGTACCGGTAAACGGTTGGTATGGGATGCGAAACATCTCCGAGTAACCAATGTGGAGGAAGCTAATCCATTGGTGAAGACTCGGTATCGTGCCGGTTTCGTCTCCTGATCTCTAAATCTAAAAATCGAAAGCCGCATTCGACTTCACACCCACCCACCTAGTTCACGCCCGATTCGTTGAGTGGGCTTCTTTCAGAACAGATGGGAATTTGCTTTTTTGACGCGGAGGGCATTCCTTGGATGTTCAAGCCACCCGTTCAACGCCAAAAATCCGAGGTCAGGCCCACACCTCATTTGACAAGGCTTGCGCTTTGATGGGTGGTGATTCTGGTGTCCATGGACTATGGCCTCTTCGGTTGCCCTTTGCGCTGAGACTGTTGCGGCCATTTTGCTACTTCGACTGTTTTGGGTGGTAGTCGTTAAATTTACGAGGTGATCTTTATGAGGCGTGATCTTCGGGTTTTTTTGCCGTTTGTCTTACGGCGTTTCCCGGTGACCGTCTGCGATGTGGACGCCGTCTTCTTGCGGGAACTCCACGCACAATCCGACCAGCGGAAAGCGCGCTGGAGGTGGGGCCGAAAGCCGACGCTGCACCTGCGAACTCCACCGACTGTCCAACCGGCAGCGCGCTGGAGAACAACCCATGATTGACCCCGATATACCAGACGTTAATTGACTTAAAGTAAGCCATAGCAGACACTAAGTCCGATGCCACCTGACACCGCCATCCCGTTGCCCGCCGCCCAAGCGCTCCGCAAGCTCGGCCGTGATCTCGCTCTCGCCCGGCGCAAGCGCGGCATTTCCACCGCCGACATGGCCGGCCGGATCTTCGTTAGCCGCGATACGCTCTGGCGGCTGGAGCGGGGCGATCCCACCGTTGCCCTCGGCACTTTGGCGACGACTGCGTTCATCCTCCAGCTACACGATCGTCTCGCCAATCTGGCTGCGCCCGCGAGCGACGCCCTCGCCCTCAGTCTTGATGAGCGCCGCCTGCCCAAGCGCATTCGCCGCCCTCGCCCATGAGCTGGGAAGTTCACATCGAATGGCAAGGTCAGACTTGTCTCGTGGGGCGGCTGCACGCCGACTCGCGCAGCCCGGCGGTCTCGTTCGAGTATGCGCTGGAATGGCTGAAACGAGCCGACGCATTTTCTTTTGATCCCACCCTGCTTCCACTGAGGCCCGGCGCCCAGCACGGCCCGATGCTGTTTGGGGCCATCCAGGATTGCGGGCCGGATCGTTGGGGCCGAGTCCTCATCGAACGTGCCGTCCGCAAGAAGGTGCTCGATCAGAAACCGTATCGGGACATCGATTATGCGCTCGCGCTGGATGACGCCTCGCGTCTTGGCGCCCTGCGTTTCCGGCACGACGCCGAAAGCCCGTTTCTCGCTCCCAGCACTGGAAAGCTCCCGCCTCTGCTCCGCCTCCAGGCCCTGCTGCGTGCTGCGGACGCGATTCACTCCGACACCGCAACGGCGGAGGATCTGCGGTTCCTCCTCGGTGCGGGCTCGCCTCTCGGCGGTGCGCGGCCCAAGTCCGCCGTCAGCCTCGTCGATGGTCGGCTTGCCCTAGCAAAATTTCCTAAACCCGATGACCCCCGCGACATCGCCGCCGGCGAAATCCTCGCGCTCACGCTGGCTGCGGCAGCAGGCCTCCGCGTGGCCGAGCACCAGTTGGTGCCTGTGGGCGCGCACAGCGTCGCCGTCATCACACGCTTTGATCGGGCGGGCCAGGCCCGCATTCCCTTCCTCTCCGGGGCCAGTCTGCTGGGACTCTCGCCCGGCGACCCCGGCGCCTACACACGACTGGCAGACGGCGTTCGCCAATTCGGCCACGACGTGACGGGTGACCTGCGCGAACTCTGGCGACGACTCATCTTTTCGCTCCTCGCCAGCAACTACGATGACCACCTGCGCAACCATGCTTTTCTCATGTACGAGGCCGGGCGCTGGGCACTTTCGCCCGCCTACGACCTGAATCCCGTGCCAGAAATAGACCGTGTCCGCGTGAACAAAACCCCCATCAGCGAGGACAACGAAGAACCCAGCATCGACGGAGCGCTGGCCGTGGCTCCACGCTTTGGGATCAAAGCCGCCGCTGCCAAATCCATCCTGCGCGAAGTTTTCACCGCTGCCTCCGCATGGCGCGGCACCGGTCGCAAGCTCCGCCTCAAAGCTGCCACGCTTGACGCCTACGCCAGCGCGTTCGACCACGAACTGATGGACGAAACCAGGAAGCTGCTGAAGGCGTGACAAAGTGATGAAACTACCGATAACAATTTATCTTGGACTGCGGCGGAAAGCACAGCACCACGCCGCTTTCGGAGCGCGGGACTGTGACCCGCAGCGGCCTCGTCAGTCGAAGGATTTTCGGATTGAAACGGTGACGACGGGGGAAATTCAGACGCTGCAGCGGCTCACAGAGCCGCTTAATCTCTATTTGGATTTATTTGGATAGGGCGGTGGGTTGGGAATTTTTAATGGGCTTTGATCGATTACCTTTTTTAATTCGTCAATTGCACGGGCCAGTTGGTCGTCTTGGCCCTGAAACTCGCGGGTGGGATCATTGTCGACATCGATGTCAGGTGAAACCCCCGTACCTTCCATAATCCACTCTTTGCCCTCGAGATCAAAGCGACTGAATTCGGGACGATTAAGACTTCCTCCGTCGATCAGCGGAAGGCTGCCGCGAATCCCCACCACTCCGCCCCAAGAACGTTGTCCAATAATCGGGCCCAGATGGTGTTTACGGAATCGATAGGCGACAATATCTCCATCGCTGGCGCTATGCTGATCGATCAGGAGTGCTTTAGGCCCGAGAACTTGTCCGGAAGGATCAATACTGACCGAACCGTTCCGAGCGACTGTCCACATGGCAGGTTCTCGCCGGAGACGTTCAATAATCATCGGTGAAACATTACCTCCTCCATTGCCCCGACAGTCGACGATGAGGGCTTCTCGTCCGAGTTGGGGGTAATAAAATTTTATGAATTCGTTGAGGCCTGGGACTCCCATATCCGGCACATGAACATAGCCGATCCGACCCTGAGTGGCTTTAGTGACCGTTTCAATATTTCCGAGCACCCATGCTAAGTAGTAGAGCGGTTGTTCGTTGGCTGTGGGGATCACCGTTTCGTCATGAGCCCCCTCCTCTTTTGGAATCGAATTGATGCGGAGACGAACCTGCTTTCCGGCAGTGCCAACCAGCGCACTGTAGACGTCGCTCATTTCTCGGGTGGAGACCCCATTGACCGCTAGAATATAATCGCCGGATTTGATGGTGACGCCAATTTCGGTGAGAGGACTCCGATATTGAGGATCCCAATTTTGACCGGGCAAGATGCGATCGATCTGGTAGAATCCGCTTGGATCACGGCGAAGTCGGGCACCGAGGAGTCCGGTAGGAATTCGCTCCGGCAGCGGACGATCACCGCCACCGACATAGGCATGTCCAATGTTGAGTTCGCCAATGAGTTCACCGATGACAAAGGTGAGATCAGCGCGATGATGGACATGTTTCAAGAGAGGTTCGTAGCGGGTTTGCATCGCTTTCCAATCGACCCCGTGCATGTTGGGATCGAAGAGGAAATCACGCATTTGACGCCAGCATTCAGCGTAGATCTGTCGCCACTCAGCGGCGGGATCGACTATGACTCGGAGGTCGGAAAGGTTGAGTTTACGATCACCGATATCGAGTTTTGTTGAGGGTAAATCGAGGATGGCAAAATCGCTTCCTACTTTGACCAGCATCTTTTTTAAATCCCCTGAAATACGGTATCCCGAGACATCGCCCACTTCGGTTTCTTTGGCTTTCTCTAATTCGAAAAAATGCAATTTCCCTTTTTTAAGGTAAAACAGTTTGTCACCGACCGAAGTTAATCCGCCGTAGTCTGAAGCCAGGGGCGGCAAGACAGTGATTCGTTGTTGAAGACCCTCGGCATCAACTTTCACGACCACCTTGGGCGGGGTATTGGTGGTTGAGTCGGGGTTTGCGCTGGGGTTGTTGCCCGTCGCTAAAGGGTTGGTCGATGGCCCCTTTCCAGGGAGAGCTTCGGGAATTTTAACCTCGTCTGATTTGGGTGCGAAAGGCGACTTGGTTTCACTGGCGAGAGTGAGCAAGTAGATCCGTTCCATATCGTTGTAGACATGGTTCCACTCGGTCTGGCTGTAGGTCGGGTTAAAGGTTCGTTCGGAAGTGAAAAAGAGGAATTTACCGTCAGAGCTAAAAGTAGGTGAACGCGACGAGAACCAACCGTCGGTCACTTGAACCGTGTTAGAAGCGGCTAAGCCATAGAGATAAATATTTGCAAATTGACGCGGCTCCGGCTGGGTAAAGGCCAGCCATTGACTGTCGGGTGACCAAGCAAAATCCCGAATTTCAAAGGCCGCAGACCGTGCCGCCAGCCGGACCTGTCGCGTGTCGATCGCGACAATCTGCAGGCGGTTCATTTTATCGGTCCAAGCCAGTTGTTTGGAATCGGGCGACCACTGTGGTTGGTACTTGTAGGTATCCCCATTTGAGGTCAGAGGGCGCTCTGATCCAGAGCCATCCTGGGCTCGGAGCCAGAGTTCATCTTCGCCACTGCGATCACTGATATAAGCGATCCAACGACCGTCGGGAGACCATCCAGCATCGCGCTCATGGGTCCCCGGGGAACGGGTGAGATTGCGGGTTGGTCCATTCTTTGCCGGAACACTAAAGACGTCACCTCGGGCCCCGATGATCGCCCGAGATCCATCGGGGGCGATCGCATAGGAGGATGTCTCCTTGCTGACATCGCGGCTCCCACCTCGGGCGATTGCGAAGTCTTCGAGAATCTCGATAGGAACCCGGATTGATTCTTCGGAATCGAAGTCGAACCGGTGAATATATCCACCATTTTCAAAGACGATTCCACTATCGCCGATGGAGGGGAATTTGACTGCAAATTCAGTAAAGTGAGTTAGTTGACGGACGGCCTTTGTTTTGAGTTCGAGGACGTAGAGGTTAGCTTGGTGGTTGGTATCCCGTTCAGAGACAAAATAGATTCGTTCACCCCGCCACATCGGGTAAATATCTTGAGCGGCATTCGTGGTCAGAGGTTCGGTTTTTCCTGTTGCAAAATCATGAAGCCAGAGTTCATCCGCCTGACCTCCACGATAGCGTTTCCACGTGCGAAATTCCCGAAAAACTCGGTTATAGACCATTCGTTTACCTTCGGGCGAGAAGCTGCACCATCCGCCCCGTGGGACGGGAAGTGTCTCGGGAACACCGCCACCAATGCGGGCGATGGTGAGTTCTCCTTTGAAAGGATTCCATTGGGTGCGACGTGATCGGTAGATGATTGAATCGTCGTCGCGCCAACCCATCACAAGGTTGTTGGGGCCCATGCGGTCTGAGACGTCGTCACGTTCGAGGGTTGCCGTATAAGTTAAACGACGCGGGGTACCGCCTTCCGCGGGCATAATATAGACCTCAGTGTTGCCGTCGTATTGCCCAGTGAAAGCGAGCGTTTTTCCGTCGGGCGAAAAGCGCGCAAACATCTCGAAGCCTTTTGGGTCGCTGGTGAGTCTTCGGGCCACCCCTCCGCTTGAGGCGACCGTGTAGAGATCTCCCGCGTGGGTGAAGACGATTCGATTGCCTTGGATTGCCGGAAAGCGGAGCAGACGAGCTTCTTCGGCTGGCAGTAGAAAGGAGATCCATCCGCAAAAGAAGAATAAGAAGGCACGCCTTGAGACGAACATCTGGGGACTTTAGGCTGGCTAAAAGCGGGGTGCCAGCACTGTGTTGTTGAGAATAGCGGGAGGGTGACTCTTGATTCCTCCCTAACCGATCAGGTTTTCAAAATTTACTGGGACTGAGTTCTAGGAAACAATCGGGTTGGAGAGTTGATCTAAGGGTTCCTAACCCGTTAACTTTGGGCCGTGCCCCCCCTTTTGCAAAGTGCAGCTAGTGTCCTCTTTGGGATTTATGGGTCTTGGCTTGTGCTTTTTCAACCGCTGCTGTCCCTGACCGAGGCCGCGTCCGTCCCGATGCCGACCTCGTCACGGGTAAAGGCTTCAACCAATCAAGCAGATGCCTTGAAGCAAATGCAGTCGAGTCGGATTTATACGCTCAATGTGGAGAGTATTGTTCGATTGGCCTATGAACGAAACCCAACCGTCCGGGCTTCGCGAGAGGAAATGAAAGCCGCTAAACACGGGTTGGTTGAGTTTAAGTCAAACTTAAGCCGACTTGAGCCGTTTGTGGAAATGCGCTCGGACTTAGCAGACTTTCCCCATCGTCGAGGAGCATTTGGCAACACGCTGGAGAGCGTGGTGGGTGTCAAAAAAGAAACATTCGAGGGGGCGGTACTCAGTTCCGAAGTCGGCGCTTCCCATTCACGTTTCGAGTTCAATCAAGTACCGCTGCCGCAGAATTCAGTCGAATCAGGTCTTGGCGCTCTAGTGCGATCGCGGATTGAAATGCCCTTCTTTGGCTCACGCCGTCGACAGGACCGAATCATCTCTCAAGCATTTCAAGACTCCACAGCCCGCAAGGCTCAATTGGATTATCTGAAGAGCTATCGCTTGGTGGTCGATAATGCGCTGAGTTATTATAACTTGGTGGTTTATTATCGGCGATTGACCGAAATCTATCAGAAAGTGACCCGCAGTTATGAGGCGCTGTTGAAGGATCCAAGAGTGGACGCCTCGGATCGGCAGCGGGTCGAATCAGTGAAAGCGACCGCTGAATCGAGTCGCAATATTTACACGGCCCGCGATAAAGAATACGTCACAATTCTCGCCTCTTTTCTTGCACTAGATTCAACCAATACTGTGGTGATCGAGTTGCCTGAGTATCGGCTCAGCCCCTTTGTCGAACAGGCACGAACTTCGAAAGGTTTGGTCGAATTAATTGATCGAGCGCGGTCAAATAATCCAACCTTTCGAGTCCTCAACGATGCCATTCGCAATACAGAATTGCAGCGAAAACAATCCATTCGGGGCAAGTACGACGTCACCACCTTTCTTGAGGGAACTCTTTTCCCCCTTGGATCGGAGAGTTTTGACAATCGTTTCGAGGGTTGGACGGTCGGTGGAGGCGTGAATGTAAGACTCAACGATCGGCGAGTCCTCGACGCAACTCGCAAGAAAACCGAAGCGCAGATTCTTCAATTTCAAGCGGAGATCGAGTCGGAAGAAATTGGGACTCGGCGAAAAATCGTCAGTATTACCGAGGCCACTTTTGGGAACCACCAGAACCGTCAGCAATTGCTCGAGGCACAACGGATCAAGCAAAAGGAATATACCGATCGGATTGATGACTATTTTAATAAGGAGATTAACATCGACCAATTGTTGACCACTCGATCAGACCTCGCGGTCAATGAGGCAAATATCGCCAGCAACGTCTACAACACCGCGGATCGAGATGCGACGCTGATAACCGCTACCGGCCAAATCTTTGAAATGGTAGGGCTGAAATTTGGGGGCGAAGAAATCAAGTAAAGTGAGCGGCTCACAGGGTAAACTCTGGCTCTAAAATTTTTATCTTCGCGACCCCGGAGGGGGGTGGGCGCCAAGTGCCTATTGTCGAAGTTCATCAAAGCATGAGAGATTCCTCAGTGCGAATGAATGACTACAAATCCACCCTCTTCCAAACCCGCGCCAGCCTGCTCGAACGTCTACGGAGTACCGATGACGAGTCGAGTTGGACTGAATTCTTTGATACCTATTGGCGCCTTATTTATCACTTCGCTCGACGGTCCGGACTGTCGTCCTGTGATGCCGAAGATATCGTGCAGGAGGTTATGGTGCTCGCGTCAAGAAAGTTGCCCCAGTTCCATTACGATCCTCGTTGTGGGTCTTTTAAATCCTGGCTTTTCACCCTTGTGAAACATCAACGAGTGAACCGATTGCGGGCCCAGAAACAGCCTCTTCTTGGACCGGATCCTAGTAATTATCAGATGGAAGAGTCGAATAACTTGGCCTTAAATACCTATTGGTCTCCGGGAATGGCGGTCGGCGATACCTTCAATCCAACCGATTTACCTCGGCATGATCTGGATCGTCTTTGGGATTCGGAATGGGATCGTCACTTGATTAACACAGCACTGCTTCGGTTGCAGTCTCGAGTATCGGTAAAACAGTATCAGATGTTCGATATGCATGTCATTCGAGACATTCCGATCGATCGCGTTGCCTCGAATCTTCATACCTCCCGGCTTAGTGTCTACTTATCCAAACATCGGGTAGGTAAACTTTTTCGCGAAGAAATTGAGCGGGTCCGACATTCAATCGACTTCTTATGAACCACGCCTCCCCAATTCCCCCCTTCCCTATCGTCGCCGATCATCAACTCATCCGATGCATCGGATTGGGAAGCTATGGAGAAGTCTGGTTGGCTTCCTCGCTGCTCGGGGCCTACCGAGCTGTGAAAATTGTCCGACGCTGTTCCTTCGATTCTTCACGGCCTTATGAGCGAGAAATAAATGGTCTTCGTCGTTTTGAACCTCTTTCCCGCCTCGGTGGAGGACTGGTTCCCATCCTGCATGTGGGGCAAGATTCGACCGCCAATTCTCTCTATTCCGTGATGGAGTTGGCGGATCCAGAGGAACCGTGTCTCACTGAATCGACGAACTTTGTGAGTCGTTATCAACCGCGTACCCTCAGTTCAGACCTAGGGTCACAAATTCCACTTCCGCTCAACGTCTGTATCGAGATTGGACTGTCTGTGGCAGAAGGCCTGCTGCGACTTCATTCTGCTGGGTTGGTTCATCGAGATGTCAAACCGTCGAACATTCTTTTTGTCGGTGGACGTGCTTGCCTCGCTGATACTGGATTGGTCGACGCTTGGGGCAAGGAGAGTCCTCACCTAGGCACGCTTGGCTATTTGCCGCCCGAAGGTTCTGGTTTACCTCAGGCGGACCTCTACGGATTGGGCAAGGTTTTGTATCAAATTGCGACGGGACTCGACTTGGCCCGTTTTCCTGAGATGCCAATGCAATGGACCGTGCTCGGGCATCAAGCCCATTGGACCTTTCACCAGACACTTTTACGTCTTGGATCTGTCGACCCGAGGCGACGCCAAGGAGGCTGCATCGAACTGTGTGCTGAACTTCGGCCCGTCCTAAACTCCTTAAGAAGTCAACCAACCGATGGGCGCCGACGTCGTTGGCGGGACTGTTTGTGGCGTTGCCTTAAGGCTCCGCTAGCCCACCGAGCGAGACGAGCCTATGGCGGATAAAGTTCCTCAAGAAAAAAGAGGGATCACCGCATCTAGGCCGCAGAATTGAATAGAATGGGTTGCCTGTTGGCGAACGATGGGTTTGGCGTGATAAGCGATACCAACCCCAGCAGCGGCTAACATTCGGAGATCATTGGCCCCATCTCCCATCGCAATAGATTGGCGGACATCACATCCAATCCGTTGGCAGGTTTCACGTAATTCAACCGCCTTCCGTTCCGCATCAATAATAGCACCGAGCACCTGTCCGGTTAGTCGACCACCACGCACTTCCAAGTGGTTAGCAACGGTGAAATCGAGGTTGAGTCGTGCCTTTAATCGGTCAGTGAAAAAAGTGAACCCGCCTGAAACCAAGAGGGTTTTTAATCCAGCGGTTCGCATCGATGACAACATCGATTCGGCACCCTGAGACAACTGAAGTCGTTGGTCATAAACTTTCTGAAGTGACTCTTCAGGGACTCCTTCCAATAAGGCAACTCGACGACGCAATGCCGAAGCAAAATCGAGTTCACCGCGCATGGCCGCCTCGGTAATTGAAGCGACCTGGGATTTTACACCAATCTGGTCGGCAATTTCATCGATACATTCAATGGTGATCAGGGTTGAATCCATGTCCATAACCACTAACCGATAATCGGTAAGGCTCCGTTTCGAAGGCACAAAAGCAGCATCTGTTTGAAAGTCAAAAGCGAGAGCTTCCAAGGCCGGATCGGGAACGACATCCACCCATCGCCAGGCGCTTGATGACACCGGACGCGGTCGGCGACCTATGCGATCGGTAAACTTTGCCACAAATCCGGTATCGGTACCCGTCGACTGAAGAATGAAATCGGTCATCCGGAAGAAAGTATGTCGACGCGCAGATCCTGAGTCACCACCGTTCGTCCCAATGATTTGATTTAGTCCTCTTCCGAGGGATACTAGGACCTCAAGCTGACTAAGCCCTCTGCATTATCGATAATGAGATTTACACTTCGGATATTGTTTTTGATTGCGACCGCCCTCTTGACTCGTGTTGTTCGGGCTAAAGGCTCGGCCGAACATGTTGTGATCGTCGTTTTTGACGGCCTGCGCCCGGACTTTATTACCCCACAGTATTGTCCGAATCTTTATTCCCTTGCGACTAACGGAGTTTTTTTTCGAAGACACCACCCTGCCTTCGTTAGTACCACGATTGTCAATGGAACAGCGCTCGCTACTGGGACCCACCCCGGGCATAGCGGCATTATTGCCAACAGTGATTACCGACAGGAACTGAGCTTTACTTCACCCGTCGCCTCGGAGTCGCTCGACACCCTTCGTCGAGGCGATTTGTTGAGTGGCGGAAAATATGTCGCGGTCGATACCCTTCCCGAAATCATTCAGGCCGCTGGGTTTCATACCTATGTCGCGGGCACCAAAGGCGTCACTCTCCTGCATGATCGCGGTGTTCGCCGAACGGATACCGAAGCCCATCGTCAATCCGTCGTTCTCGGACGAGGATTAGTGATGCCCCGAGCGACCCTCGACACCTTAAAGAAAGCCAATGATGACAAACCCTTTCCCGATGGGTTTTCCACCCCCAACATTGCCAGCGATCACTGGACGACTCGCGCTCTGATCAAGGGGCTTTGGAAGAGGGGAATTCCTAAGTATTCACTCCTGTGGTTAACCGATCCCGATGTCACACAGCATGCCAAAGGCGTGGGGTCAAAGGAATCGATGGACGCCATTGAGGCGAGTGATCGGAATTTGGGTGAAGTACTCAAGGAACTTGATGACCGAAAACTGCGTGATAAGACCGATGTTTTTGTCGTCTCGGACCACGGATTTTCAGCAGCAGAACGAGAAGCGGATATTGTCGGAGCATTAAAACGGGCCGGTCTCAATGCGAGTTTGAAAAATGAAAACCCCGAAAAGGGTGATGTTCTGGTTGTTCCTCTCGGCGGAGCGGCCTTGATTTACGTGATCGACCGAGAGGAGGTCAGTATCCGAAAAACCGCGGCAGTTCTTCAGCAATGTGATTTCACCGGCGTCCTCTTTTCTAAAATTTCTATTGAAGGCACTTTTTCAATGGACCAAGTCCGTTATGACGGAAGCTCTAAAGGAAGTCCGGACTTTGTAATTTCAATGCGTTGGTCGGGTGACCGAAATGAAAACGGATGGCCTGGAATGATCATTACCACAGGAGGTGGACGTGGAGGTGGGACCCATGGCTCACTGAGTCGCTACGACATGAACAACACCCTAGTCGCCTCGGGTCCTGACCTAAAACGGGGGCTGATTAGTGATATTCCGAGCGGTAATATCGATCTTGCACCCACCGTTCTGGACATCCTTGGGATCACCGTACCGCCCTCGATGGACGGCCGAGTTTTGCGGGAAGCTTACGCTAAGTTTGATGGCCCCAAGCCCCTAATTCGGGAGCAACGACATGAAGCGATCCGACGGCTTGGATTCATCGAATGGACTCAGTATCTACAGACATCAACGGTTGAAGGATCCCTCTATTTCGACGAAGGCAACGGTCACCTAAGCTTTCACTGAGACCTAGAAGTTTTAAAACAGTATGCCCCTTTACGAATACGAACTCTGCGATGGCAACTGTGCCGCGTGCGGCGGTAAGTTCACCCTGAAGCGACCCCTATCGGCTCCAGAGCTGAGTGCGTGTCCTGCCTGTCGAAAACCGATCCGTAAGATCATCAGTGAATTCAGTACTCCGCAACATACCAAGCCCTTATCAATCAGTGACGCTAAAAAAGCGGGTTTCACGGTTTTGAAGAGAGTCAGCAAGGGTGAATACGAGCGGCAATAATAAGATAAAATCCAGAATTGAGGCCCTGAGTCGCGGTTCGTTTGTTCAATATGGGCCGCGCCCAGCCCGAGTGCCGCCAGCCATTGGGCGAGGATGTCCTAGGTGTTTCCACTGACCTTCGAAATGGCCCCCAACAGCGCGGCAAAGATCAAAACTCCGGCGTGTTCGCACCCGTAATTACCCAGCTGGGAATCCTGAGGAAAAAAGGGAGAGCACTGCGGGTTGTGGGCGAGCGGCGGCCCGACCCTTCAGGAGGCGAACCCTTTCTTCCGGAGAACTCTGCAAAGCCCGGCCGGAGCGACGCAGCGTCTTGGGATCGAGGGTGAAGGTCTCGCACAACGAGCAGAGTTTGAGGCCACTGTTGTCGAGGCGACCCAGCAGCCACTTGTAACTCCCCACCTAGGCATCGTCGGGGACGATCTCGATGATTTCGAAGCCGTAGTAGACCCGAAGTTGCTGGCGTTCTCCATCGTGGTAAACGCTGAGCAACGGATTGCGCTTATCGGCGGCGAGGATCAATTGACCGGAGGGCGGCAGGGGTGCCGAGCGGGCGGGTTTCGACGCCGAATGGCGATCCGAAGCCGCGGCCTGAATCGAAATCACCGGCTCGGTCGGTGCGACCAGCGGTGGTGGCACCCCAGCGACCAGCCCTGGAAATAAGTCGCTATTTTCATCAGCTGGCCTTCCCGACAATAAGTCTGCCTACGCAAAAAATTGCTAAAGATTCAGGGATTTGAACGCGTACCTGATTCCTAGGCTTTATCTTCATTTTTCTGAGGTCTGAAGTTCGGCGATCGTGAAGTGAATCAAGGCGGCTCGGGCGACTTCCAGCTTGGTGAGGTCTTTTTTACGATGCCGGCCTTCATGGATGAAACGACGGCACAGACTTCTCCGGTGCGGAAATCGTTCACCTCGGTTTGCTCCAGGGAGGCGTAGTTGCGGCCGAGACGAATGACAGGGAGATGCGGAATGGTCAGGAGTGGAAGATCAGGGTTTCTTGGCTGGGGCCGAGGGCGACAACTTCTCGGCGACGGTGGCGGCGCGGTAGTCGGCCTGGGCCCGGAAACAGTCGGCGTCGATGTCCACGGCGCTAACTTGGGCGTCGAAGGCGGCCTGTTCGCGCAACTGCAAGGCCAACAGGTCGGTGACTCCGCGCATGAAACGTTCGGTTTCGGCCTCTTGAAGCTCCACAGCTAATTGAACATTGAGCCGGGCTTGCAGGGTCTGCTCGTGGGCTGCACTCCAGGCGGAGTAGGAGTCGCGCACCTCGGTCTGGATTCGGTCTCGGGCAAACTGCTGCTCACGGATGATTTGCTCCAGTTGGGCCTCAACCTCCGCAACCCGACCCTTGGCCTCGCGCCGTTGCAGGGGCACTCGTAATTCGACGCCCACTTGGACTTCGGTCTCGGTCTGGTCTTTGTAGCGGCGGTCGCCGTAATCGCGGTTGGCGCTGACGCCGGCATCCAGGTTCGGCAGGCGCTGGTTTCGGGCGAGGCGGCGATCCACTTCGAGTTTTTCCTGAGTGAGACTCAATCGCTTGAGCTCGGGTCGGATCGTGAGTGAGCGCTGGAGGTCCTGCTGAAGGAGGCTCGATTCCGGACCCACCGGAATGGGGAGACTTGGAGGCAATCGATCCCGCGTGGCCACGGTGGGGTTTTCTTGTCCATCCCGATAGAACAGAGATAACGCCAGTCCAACCGCTTCGAAGCGTCGTCGAGCCTGCACCATGGCCAATTCCCGCGAGACGATGAGCCGTCGATTGTCCGTAAGGACGATCCGAGCGATTAATCCAGAATCGCTCTGGGTCTTAAGGGTATCCATGCGCTCACGGGCGATGCGCAACAAAGCCTCGGAGAGTCGCAACCGTTCTCCCGCCGCCAGCCAACCATAATAACCCGCAGTGGCGGCTCGGATGAAGTCGATTTTCTGACGGTGAATCACCGGGTCGGCCAGATCCTTGTCGAGTCGTGCCTTGATGAGGGTGGCCCGCCGACGGTCGATGGATCCATCGCGCAGCAGTGGGAGGCGGAATCCGATACGGGGTTCGCCCGAACCCTGAGTGCGGCTCTTTTCGTAGTCAGGCAACAGGCCGCCGGTGGTGACGCGATAGCCTCCGAAAAGGGTGCTGCCCCAGAGGCCGGTGAATTGCTCGAAGCCCGTGTCGACAGTGGTGCTTTGATAGTACCCACTGGGAGCGTCGAAGAGTCGGGAAAAGAACTGGAAATCGAAGGTGCCGCGCGCGCTTTGTAGGCGTCCGGCGGTGATATCGCGTTCGATGAGTGCGGCCAGCATGGGCGGGTATTGTTGACGGACCGAGTCGAGCACCTCGTGCAGCGTCAACGAGTTGGTAGAAGCAGGGTTGGCGATTTTTAGAGCTGTGATGGGGGACTCTGCCGCCTGAAAACTCGGCAAAACGCCACCCAAGATCAGGCAGAGAGCGAGCCCTCGGACCGTGGGCCAGTGGGCGTCGTGGCAGTAGAGAAGGACTCCTCGATTCTTAGGATTGAGGTTCGATGGCCTCAGGTCTAATTGAGGCCCCTGCTGGAACGACTCGTCGGACATCGCATTCATCACGTGGAGATTCACTGCTTGGGACCTAGAGCCTCGTCCGTGATCATCGGCGGGAATCCGTTTAACTGACGCCACACCTCAAACCACAGCGGAACCCGCTGCAGCAGGACCCATCCGTTGGCGCGAACCCCCTGCCTGAGCCATCGGGAACTAGGCCATGGCACCGAAGTCGCTTGTCCATCTTGGCCCTGGACCACGTCTTGTTTTTCGGCCACGAGGATGCGGAACTTGCCTTTGCCGTTGTCGGTCGGATCCACCAGCACGACTTCGCCGCCAAAGGTGCCCCGGGCCAAACTCGGCCAGCCTATCATTTGCAGCGCGGGCCAGCCCTCGAACTGGAGGCGCACTGGGCTGCCTTCGCGGAGGATCTGACCCTTGGGGCCCGTCTCGCGGGCGGTGACCAGTGGCATGTCCTGCCCGTGAAGCCAAACCTCCACCATGGGTTTGTCGGTTTGGGCGATGATAGTGCAGAGCGGCGAACCGGCCCGAAGAAAGGTGCCCTCGGTGGACTGGAGGCGGAAGACGATGCCAGCCCGCGGAGAGGTAACCTTTTGCATCCGGGTCTGGCTGATTTGGATCTCGAGTCCCGTCAGCGATTGTTCCGCGGATGCCAGGTCGGCTCGTGCGGAATCCCGTTGGGCGATAATGCCTTGGATGGCGGCCCGTAAGTCTACCGGAGTCCGCTCCAGCTCCGCTTGGGACCGTTGCAATTCGGCCTCGGTCCGGTCTCGCTCCAGGGTGGTTAACTCAAAATCCCGCTGGGACACAAGCCCGCGTTTGTCGGCGTGCAGCGCCTTGAATCGGTCAAATTGAAGGCGAGCCGTATCGGCGGCGAACCGGGCGGCGGACAGTCGAGTCTTGGCAGCCTCCATCGCCAGCGGCAGCGCGCGTTCTTGCTCGCCAATCTGGAGGGCCAGCGATTCGACCCGAGTTTTGGCGGCATCGCGTCGGGCACTGGCCGAATCTCGCTGCTGCAAAATGTTGGCTAAGAGGTTGGGATCGTTGTCCACGATCTCAAAGAGCGGATCGCCTTCTTGAACTTGCTGGCCCTCGACCACGAAGGATCGGTGCACCTTGCCTGGCAGCGGCGCCTCGATGGTCAGGCTCCGTTCCAACGGATTATAGGCGATGACTCGACCCGATCCGCTGACGAATTGCCGCCAAGGTAACATGATGAGCGCGATCAGCGCAATGAGACACAGGGCGGCCGACACGAAGGCCGTGCATCCCGAAGTTGTTGGTGGTTTAGCTGGACTATCTCTTCGGTACGGGCCACAGTCGGCGCATCGAAACTGAATTTGCATTACAGGGGCGTCAAATTGCGCCCGGGGATTTACCATGGCTGCAGGGCTGGATTGATGCGAATCCGGACTGGAGCCGCAAACGGATTGCGCGCAATCTGTGCCAAGAGTGGAAATGGGTGGACGGACGGGGTCGCCTGAAGGATTTTGCGGCGCGCAGCTTGTTGCTTAAACTGGAAAGTCGGGGTCTGGTGAAGCTGCCGG
>CAMDGV010000060.1 GCA_945898055.1 Akkermansia muciniphila
TCTTGCCCTCCAGCGCCTCACCCAGTGCTCCGTAAAACTCCTCCGTTGGCTCCGTTCCGCCCTTCGCGATCGACTTGACTGGGAGGCTGCCACGCCACGCCTACGCACCCTCTACGCCACTTTGTAGCCCTAAATGTTAAACACGGTTCCCCGGTCACCCCGACCCGAAGTTTTTCTGCCGTCGGATTATAACTATCCGAAAGTTCTCGGCCCCTCCGTTGCCGATTGGTTATTCCTTAAACTGTCGTTTTTAGGTTGAAGATCACCTCACTCACTTTCCAACGATCAGGTCTCTCTTCTCTAAATTCACCCAAATCTTCTAATGATCTCCTTCACCCCAGTCGCCGACTTCAACTAGTCTTCACCCATGTGTTGGACTTGCTGCCTTCAGTTAACTCAATTCCGCCGATCTCTTTTTCAGGCCTTGAGCTCAGTGCTTCTTCTTGTCCTCGTTATTCTCCCAGCCTTCGGGGTGGGTGGCACACCCTCCTCTTCATTAGCCACTTTCCGGGGTCGTGAACTCTACCTAAAGAACTGCTTTACCTGCCATCAGATGAATGGCCGTGGTCTTCCTGGGGTGTTCCCTCCCCTCGACGGATCGGACTATCTCACCAACGACATCGATCGCAGCATCCGAATTCTCGCTGAAGGCTTATCCGCTCCGATCACTGTCAACGGTCGCCTCTACAATGGGATGATGCCCCCCGCTCTTCTTCCTGATGATGATGTCGCCGAGGTTCTGACTTATGTCCTCAATAGTTGGAACAATGCATCGGGTCCGGTAACGGTCGAACGGGTGAAACGAATCCGTGCGACCACTGCTTTCCCTACCTTCGAAGATCTTCAACGCGCTAATCTGTATCCGCCCTTACCCGCAGCACCGGACGGTTTCACCCTACGTGAGGTGGCCCGGTTGCCCTTTAAACCTGTCCGTATCGCTAGCGACGGCACAGGTCGCCTCCTTTATCTTCTCACCGAAGGTGGGGATGTCTGGCGTTTGGAACCGGTCAACGGACGACTTCGACCTGTCTTCAAAGCCGAAACATATCTCGAGCGTCGTGAAGGAGACATCGGCGGACCTCTCTTCGTCCTAGGAATGACATTCGACCGCGAGAAACGTCTATATATTGCGTCAAACCAACAAAATAAAGCCACACGCCCTCACCAAAATATTGTAACTATCTACCGAAGCAACGGCATTCAAGAGGGAGATCCATCCTTACTTAAACCTTGGTTTCAAACCAACTATCCGGGAAGTCCCTCTTATATTCACGCCGTCGAACACCTCGCCTTCGGACCCGATGGCGCTCTGTATGCTGGCAACGGCGGACGGACTGACGGAGGCCTCAGTAGCGCCGATGGAGACTGGTATGGCGGCGGTGAAACCCCCATCACTGGTTGCATCTGGCGCATCAATCCCTCAGCAACCCCCCCCACTCTAGAAGTCTATGCCCGAGGTACGCGCAATGCCTACGGTTTCTGCTGGACAGATCGTGGCGATATGTTTGCAACTGAAAATGGTCCCGATGCCGATGCCTGTGAGGAACTCAATCATATTGAACGTGGGCATCACTACGGATTCCCCTACCGCTTCGCTGACTGGACTCGCAAGGCCTACCCAACATCACCTGATGCTCCATCGGGCCTCGAGTTTACCCTACCCGTGGCCAATCTTGGACCCGATGGAGGCTTCGCGGGACAACCCATTTATAGCTTTGACCCGCACTCGGGCCCTGGAGGGATCGTCTTTCTCAACGACAGTTTTCCCGAGGGCTATCGCGGCACATTGCTCCTTACCCGCTTCGGTAACTTTATTCGAACCCCTAAAGACAATTCAGGCTTTGATCTACTGCGGGCTACTTTGCAGAAAAATGCTGCGGGCAAATACGAAGCGCATGTTCACACGGTTCTCAGTGGATTAGGTCGCCCCATCGACATCCATCTTGGCGGCCCGGGAAAGCTCTTTTTGGCCGAATACTCTCGAGGAACTAACAGTTCAGAATCTTACGGCCCTTCAGGACGTATCCTCGAACTCGCGGTTCGCCCCAAGAAAACAGCGATATCAACGAAGCCCTAGGACCCAAACCGCTTTCTTCACATTATCCGTCTTCTATGAACGTCGTCACTGGCTCTTCTACAATGGGTCCAAAGGCGCAGCAACCTCAACGAGTCGGGCTCTATGGCGGGTCCTTCGATCCACTCCATCTTGGTCATCTCTTAGTCGCCCAAGCCGCTTTTGAAGAAAATCAACTGGATCGTCTTATTTTTATTCCGACAGCCCGTTCCCCCTTTAAACCAAACTCTCTTCCAGCCCCAGCACCTCTTCGCGCCGCTATGCTTCGTCGAGCATTGGCCGGTCTGCGACATTTCGAAGTCGACACTCTCGAAATTGAACGCGGCGGCATCAGCTATTCTATCGATACCGTTCGGACCTACCAGCAACGCTATCCTAACGCACAGTTCTTCTGGTTAATCGGCGCTGATCATGTCGCGCAACTTTCGGATTGGAGGGAATCCGACGTCCTCGCCCAAGCGGTCACCTTCATCGTTATTCCACGCCCCGGCCAATCCGAAACGACTCGTCCACTTCCTTGGAAATTAGTCCAACTTCGTGGCTGGCCTCTAAAAGTTTCCTCTTCGGAAATACGAACCCGGATTAGCCAAGGTCTCCCAATCAGTCATCTCGTTCCACCAACCGTGGATGAAACCATCACTCTCGAAAAACTGTATACCTGAATCTCTCGAAAAAGGATCGTGCAAAACAGGCTTCTACTTAGCTCTTGGGCCAGATTAGGCTTCGCCCCTTCGACCGCAGTCAGCGGACTTCGTCAGAGCTTTACGGTTGCCACCAACCCAGTGCGGATCAGATCAATGGTAAAATAAACCGGTCGTCTTCAATCTCCTTGTCTCGAAGAACCCATCCGATTCTCTTCAATCACCCAATGACTTGCCTCAAATCCTACTTCTCCTCCCTCACTCGCGTGAAGGGTTAACCTCAGTCATCGGGGGAAAATTGAGAGGCCGTAGTAAAATTTGTCTAAATTGAAAATGGCCACGGGCTGCCTGCAATGGAATCATCAAAAAACAGTATTTAACTTAGCTGATACACGCAAATGGCTTCCAAGACTCACCTAACCAATCCCGACGTCGTCCTTATCGGCAGTGGCGTCATGTCCGCCAATCTTGCAGCACTCCTCAAACGCCTCGATCCAAACCTCACTCTCCAACTTTATGAGGTCACCGAAGGATTGGCCCAGGAAAGTTCCGATGGCTGGAACAACGCTGGGACAGGCCACGCCGGCATCTGCGAACTCAGCTACACGCCTAAACGCGAGGCGGACGGTTCGGTAAACGTCAACAAAGTGATCGAAATATTTGAGCAATTCGAACATTCCAAACAATTCTGGAGTTACGCCGTCGCCAACGGAATGGCAGATTGCCCGAAAGACTTTATCAACCCAGTTCAGCACATTAGCTTTGTCCATGGCCAGTCACAGGTTGATTTTCTAAAAGCACGACACGCTGGGATGTCCGCACACCCTTTCTTCTCTGAAATGGAATACACAACGGACCGTGCCAAAATCGCAAAGTGGGCTCCCTTACTGATCGAAGGCCGCGACGCGGTTCCAATCGCCGCTACCAAAATGGACACCGGCACCGATGTGAACTTCGGTGAAATCTCTCGCAAACTTCTCAAGTGGCTTGGGAAACAGAAAGGCTGCGGCATCGCCTCAAGCCATCGAGTTATTGATCTTAAGAAAAACGGAACGGGTTGGAACGTGCACGCCAAAGATCTAAAAACGGGCGAGATTCGCATCAATCAAACTAAGTTTGTGTTTGTCGGAGCCGGCGGTGGCAGTCTACCTCTGCTGCAAAAAGCGGGCATCCCTGAAGCCAAAGGTCTCGGAGGCTTCCCCATCGGCGGCCAATGGTTGATCTGCGACAACCAAAAAATTGTTAATCAACATCAAGCAAAGGTCTATGGCCAAGCACTCGATGCCGCACCCACCATGGCTGTACCCCACCTTGATACCCGGATTCTCGATGGCAAAAAGACCCTGCTCTTTGGCCCGTTTGCCGCGTGGACAACCAAGTTTCTCCACAAAAAAGGCAGCGTGACCGATCTCCCCTTCTCGGTGCGCCCCGATAACTTAGCCACGCTCGTTAAAATCGGAATCCACAATCTGGAACTTGTTCGTTACCTCATCCAGCAAGGAACACAAAGCATGGCCGCTCGGATGAAAGTGCTGCATGTTTTTTATCCTGCGGCCCAAGCGAAAGATTGGAAATTAATCGATGCGGGCATCCGTGTTCAGGCGATCAAAAAAACCGATGGTGAAGCCGGTATTGTCCACTACGGTACGGAGGTCATTACCGACGCCAACTGCACTATTTCCGCGCTGCTCGGAGCTTCGCCAGGCGCATCGGTCTCAGTAAATATTGTCCTCCAAGTCATCAAGAAATGTTTCCCTGAACTGCTGGCGAGCCCCGAAGGGCACGCGCGCATGAAGGCAATGATCCCAACCTACGACGAAGATATTAAATTACCATCCAGTGCAGCCCGCTTCCGCGACGTGCAGCAAAAAACAAACAAAATTCTCCAGCTACCTTAAAAATGCCCTGTGCCGAGTTTGGCGGGTGCTCAAATATAACTCAGCGATGACTTGTTATCGGGGGGCTTTAGAACCTCTTCTTCCGCCCACTTTTGCTCTAATGAAAACACCTAAAATCAAGCCTATCATTCACTTTTTCTGCTCTTTTAAGAATTCGATGTATAAATTGAATTCGAGCATCAACTCAATGATCGCAGTGACCCTCCTCTGCACTCTTCTTTCAGCCGATGACTCTCCAAAACTTGCCAACCAAAGTAGGTTACTGCGTCCGCCAGAGAAACTCGTCGTTCTCACCTTTGATGATTCGGTCGTTAACCACGCTACAATCGTCGCTCCCCTGCTTAAAAAATTCGGCTTTTCTGCCACCTTCTTTATCACCGAAGGCTTCGAATTTTTGACCAATAAAACGAACTACATGACTTGGGACCAAATTAAAGGACTGCACGCAGCCGGTTTCGAAATTGGTAATCACACCCGCTACCACCAGGGAGTTAACGGACAAACTACCGAACAGATTGAGGCGGGAATTATCTACATCGAAGAACAGTGCGCGAAACATCAAATTCCGCGACCGACTAGTTTCTGCTATCCAGGTTATGCGACAAGTCCATTGGCCGTAGAGGTGTTGCGCAACCGAGGATACAAGTTCGCCCGCGCTGGTGGTTCAACCGCCTTTGATCCAGTTAAGGATGATCCGCTGCGCATGCCACAAGTTTTCGATTCCAAGCCCGGGGTTACCTTTGAGCAGTTTACCTCCGCCGTGGCTGAAGCTAAGGATGGCAAAATCGCTGTACTTACCTTTCACGGCGTTCCCGACCGTCAGCATCCTTGGGTTAATACCGAACCGGCCCAATTTGAAAAATATCTGACCTACCTAAAGGAACAAGATTGCACGGTGATCGCCGCACGAGATATCGCTAAATATCTACCGAAATCTAAGTAAATCGGCCGCAAGTCCAAGAAAAGTATCCGTTGTAGCACAAGTAGAATTACTATCTCTGAGGTTTGAAAGAAGGCGAAATCAGCCCAAAAAGTCTGATTTTCGCAACACCCTTATCTGGAGAACTCCCGCTGGGTAGGCACATCTCTAGGCTATGGGGCCTCGTTGGATCGGAACCGAAGGGGATTTGAATAATCCAAGTGAAGACTTAAAATTCTAAAGAGAAACCAGCATAATAGTTTCGTCCATAGGCTGGATCAATTCCATCGCCTCGAACTCGAGCGTAGTAGAGTTCATCAAAGATATTATTGATTCCCGCCATAAATCGGGCGCGATCACGCCACAAGACGATTTCAGCGGTTAAATCCCATGTAGAATAAGCCGGAATCAGACGCTCTGGATTCTCATCGTCGGTGGCGAAATGGTCGGCCATAAAGGTGCCTAAAAAGGCGACTTTAACCCGATCTTGCCACCGATAAATAACGCCAGACCGAACTAGATGGCTCGGAGCATATTGGGGCACCTTACCATCAGAGGTCCCTCCTCGAAGGGTGGCGTCTAACAAGGTAACATTTCCGAACAAAGAGAAGGAACCCCAGTGCCCCACGGCATCCGTTCCCCGAAGGGCGTCGGACACTCCTACCACATCGACTTGAACAGCCCCGTCCCATCCTTGATTGACGGTGCGCCCGACATTCTTAAGGGTGGTGACATTGCCGCTGGTAACCGTACCGCCAAATTTATTATCTAAATCCACTCGAAAAAGGCTCGAATCCCAAGTGATCCATGTCTTTGGATTCCCCCTAAATCCAACCTCATAGGTCAGTCCTTTGATTGGCTTGATATCTCCTTCTAAAACCGTTCCTGAGGTGGGTACGATCAAGGCTTCACCAAAAATAGCGGTACGATAACTCTGCGAAACATTCCCATAAAACTGAACCTGAGGTCGGACCTCATAGGCCACCCCAACTCCCAAGAGAGGTTGAAGGTCAGTGCGATCTTTGGTGCCTTTAGTAGAAACCTCACCGGTGGCCAAACTATAGTTTTGCAGGCTCAAATCCTGATTAATTGTTTCTAACCGGAAACCAGGGGTTATCGACCAACGCCCCAGTGTAAACTTGTTCTCTAAAAAGAGCGCGCCAGACAGTACATCTCTTTGGGAATCTTTGAAGACAAGTCCCTCATCCGCCCAGGCAGAGGATCCCCTGCTGTCGGTGCGAGGACTGTTCATTCGGTACAACTGGACTCCTGCCGCTAAAGAATGAGTCTCACTGAGTGCCTCCCAGTCGTGTCGAAGCCTCGGTTCTATGCCAAAAGAATAAAATTCCTGACGCTCAATGTCATTCGATGCAGCGGCACCGCCCGAAGGTTGCACACCAAACCCACCGCCCCGCTGCCGTTTACTCCACCGATCATAGTAACCACCCCAACTTTTTAAGCTTAAAAATGTCCGTTCATCGAAGTCCAACTGGTACTCAACCGACGGAATATAGCGACGCATTTGGAACCGATCGTACTGCTTAGAGGATTGAGACCGATCCTCCCGATAATTTACCGCCAAGGGGCCTGTCCCTAAACTCAATCCGCCCGGTTCTCCGTGGCTTTCTTCATAAGCGTCTAATCCCAAAGTCCAACGACTCTCTTTCGCTCCATCCAACACCCACTTAAAATGACCGCCGTCGATCTGATAATCACTGTTGGCCGCACGGAAGCCGTCTGATTGACGATGATTAAAGTAGCCGAGATATCCCAATCGACCGGAGGTTCCATCGACGGCTGTGTAGGTCGAGTAAAGGTTATCGGAGCCAAAAATATGCTGAGTTCGCCCTCTAAAAGCACGATCAAGGCTGGGTTGACGGGTCACATAATTAAGGGCACCCGCGGGCTGAGGTCCGTACATCAATGCCCCACCGCCACGAATAAATTCGAGATGATCTACCCCCTCCAAGGGCGGAGTAAAATAAGCTTCAGGATACCCAAAGGGGTCGGCATGTATCGGAATACCATCCTTCAATACTTGGAGAAACTGGGCACGGTTAGGATCCCCGATCCCACGATAACCCAAACTCACCAAAGGCGTAGTTTCCTCAGCAAACAAAAGCCCTGGAGTTAACGCCAAGGCCTGACGGTAGTTGTTGGCTTGAACTTGCGGCACGGCCTCCAAATCGATGACCGACGCTCTCTTGCCAGCGAAAATCCTTTCTCGATCGACATCCGGTAAAAAAGGGGACGCCACACCTGAATAGGCTTCGGGAGCGCCAATAATCACTTGTCGTTCCACTCGGATTTCAGTCGCGCGATCCGTCGAGTCAACCTCTTCATCCGCCTGCATTGTTGTTCCACGCCACGCCGCTGCAACCGCTGCGAGCAATCCAACCCAATACAAGGAGCTTCTTTTCATTTAGAAGGGACAGCTTAACAGAGATTAGACTCAGCCGGCTTGCTGTCCTTTGCGGAAAACTAGCGTCTCGTTGCCCATCAAACTCCCGCGTCACCCTTGCCCCAATCACCCTCTCCACCTCACTATCTCCCCAGATTATGAAGCGCGTCGTCCTGCTGGGGAGCACGGGATCCATCGGCACCAACACTCTTAAGGTGGTGGAAGATCATCCTACTCTACTACAACTCGTCGGCCTCGCCGCAGGGGCTAATGCTCAACTTCTTATTGAGCAATCTCGCAAACATCAACCCCGTCTAGTCTCAATTCAAGACGCCACCAAGCTGCCGGAAATCCAAGATGCTTTGGGGTCTCGTTGCCCCGTTGTGACTGGGCCAGAAGGTCTCATCCGCCTCGCCACCTTACCTGAAGCGGACGTTGTGCTGATTGCTATCGTGGGTATCGCTGGACTCGAACCGGCATTGGCTGCCATTCGTGCCGGCAAGGACATCGCGGTGGCTTCCAAGGAAATCCTAGTAATGGCTGGCGAAATCGTGATGCGTGAAGCGCGCGCCCACGGGGTCAAAGTACTAGCGGTGGATAGCGAACACTCTGCCATCTTCCAATGTCTGGATGGGAAGAGTCCATCTTCGGTCCGAAACTTATGGCTAACTGCCTCAGGCGGCCCCTTTCGCGATGCGACAAAATGGCCCGCAGACTCTTTACCCACGGTTACCCTCGCGCAGGCCCTCAAACACCCTTCATGGACCATGGGCCGAAAGATCACCATTGATTCGGCAACTCTCTTTAACAAGGGCCTAGAAATGATCGAAGCGAGATGGCTCTTCGATATCGAAATGCCACGCGTCCAAGTAGTGGTTCATCCACAAAGCATTGTCCACTCAATGGTCGAATTTATCGACGGTTCGATGATCGCTCAACTCTCTACCCCAGATATGTGCCTGCCTATCCAATACGCATTACTCTATCCGGAACGGGTGGGATGTGATCGTGTACAAACGAATCTCGCCCGCATTGGCCATTTAACCTTTGAAGAACCGGATACCGACCGTTTTCCATCCCTCAATCTAGCGCGGCGAGCGGGTGAAATCGGAGGGACTTTGCCCGCGGTACTCAACGCCGCAAACGAAGTGGCCGTGGAGCTCTTTTGTCAGGGGCGACTCAAATTCACTGAGATCACCGAACTCACCACCCGAATTATGAAGGCCCATACAGTGGTGACTGCCCCAGATTTGAGTCAGATTCTTGCCGCGGACCACTGGGCTCGAGACGAAGCCAGCCGATGAATGCGAGGCGAAGTAAGTTCAACGAATCTGCCGCTCAGGCTCAAATCAGGACCTATTTCAGTCCCTCGATAAAAATAATTGCCTCATTCTTTCCAGTTATGAGACCGCATTGTTGACAGATGTCTCCGCAGCCCTCTAATTTAAATCAGTTAACACTTTTTGCCATGTACCGAGTCGCCCTCATTCTCGCCGCTCTGGCGGCCGCCGGAAGCCTTGTCATCAGCTTCATGGTCACCAAACCCAAAATCGAAACTTTGGTTGGGGACAACGCCGAACTGACGACTAACCTTGCGGCGGCTACCACAGCCAAGGATGAATCAGAAAAGAAAGCGAAAGAGCAAAAGCTCCTCGCAGAGAAATCGGCAAGTAAGCTGATCACCACGGAGAAAAAACTCGAAGAAGCCAGCCAACTTGCTGAACAACAACTCGCTCGAGCCAACAAGTATTTTGCTGACTTAAACAAAACGACAGCCGAAAAAAATGCTGCCCAAGAAGAATTAGCCCGCTGGAGTGCCCTTCGCATCCAACCGAACCAAGTCATCGCTCTCCAACAAAACCTCAAGAAGGTTGGCGAAGAAAAAGCAGCGCTCGTTGATCAGGAAAAAGTCCTGATGCGTTCGGTGGCTAACCTCCGCAACAAATTGTCTAAATACGAAGACGACACTCAGTTAGTAGAAATGCCCGGCTTGAGAGGGCTAGTTCTTGCAATTGATCCCAAATGGGATTTCGCCATTATCAACGTCGGTTCCAAACAGGGAGCCAAGGAGGGCGGGCAAGTTCTAGTTCGTCGTGGCGACAAATTGGTCGGCAAACTAAAAATTATTAGTGTCGAAGAAGGTCGATCGGTTGCCAATATTCTTCCGGCTTGGAAACAAGGCAATGCCTCTGTTACCGAGGGCGATGCGATTCTCTATTAAGTGGTGCGAAGACAACTATTCATGAAGCGCCTTCTTCATAACTTTCTCGCGTCACTTTCGATTCTAACACTGGTCAGTTTTTTGACTGGTTGCCGGACTGAAGATGAGTTGAATGTGGGAGGACGCCCTTGGAACACTCCGAAGTCTTGGGAGGGTGGCCTTCCGTCCTCTATGACCGAAGGTCGTTAATTACCTGCCTTAATTTAGAGGCAGGATAGCAGCAGGAAAATAGCAGGAGAAAAATTAAGAAGATCTGGCCCTGTTTATCCTCGCTCTCAGGTTATTAACTTGACCTAATAGCACTTAGGAAAACACTCTTCTTAATGTCTCGTCGGTGCTTGCCATGATCGCTCAACTTAAAGGCCTTTTCTCCAACGATATCGGGATCGATTTGGGAACAGCCAATTCGCTCGTCTACGTTCGAGATCAAGGCATTGTTTTGCGCGAACCTTCAGTGGTCGCCATTCAGGCTGGGACAACCCATGTCCTCGCTGTCGGAGAAGAGGCAAAACGAATGCTGGGTCGAACCCCCGGTAACATCGTAGCGATCCGGCCAATGAAAGACGGCGTAATCGCCGACTTCGAAATCACTGAGGCGATGCTCCGACACTTCATTCAAAAAGTGCATCACCGGAAGCTAATCGCCCCACGGGTGGTGGTCGCAGTTCCCTCCGGAATTACTGAAGTTGAGAAACGGGCGGTCAAAGATTCTGCTACCCACGCCGGAGCGCGTGAGGTCTATCTTATAGAACAACCGATGGCTTCGGCTATCGGAGTGGGGCTCCCTGTGCATGAACCTGCCGGCAATATGATTGTCGACATCGGCGGTGGTACCTGCGAGATCGCGATCATCTCGCTGGCCGGCATCGTCTTCAGCCGCAGTGTGCGGGTGGGCGGCGATGAATTCGACGAAACGATCGTCGCGCATATGAAGCGCGCACACAATTTGATGATCGGCGAACGTACTGCCGAGGAGATTAAGATTCGTATTGGCTCCGCTTACCCGTTGGACCAGGAATTAACCATGGAGGTGAAGGGCCGCGACTTGAGTGCCGGACTTCCCAAAACGGTGCTTATCCGGTCTGAAGAAGTTCGCGCCGCGTTACACGAACCGCTTTCGAGCATTTTAGAATCCGTCCGGATTACCTTAGAGCGCTGCCCCCCTGAACTTTCTGCCGATTTGGTGGATCGGGGTATTATGATGGCTGGTGGAGGCGCACTGTTGCGCAACATCGACCGGATGGTTGCTCGAGAAACCGGCTTGCCTGTTCATATCGCTGATGATCCGCTGAGTGCGGTCGCGACGGGGACGGGACGCGTCTTGCAGGAATTATCCTTCTTGCGCCGCGTTGCTTCTTCAAGCTCATCCTGATCTCCTCGCAGTGCGTTCGCCCTCAGACGGGATCGAACGTGCTAAAAAAACCCCATTACATCGCCATCGGGGGAACTCTTCTCCTGCTAATTACTTTGATGAATCTTCCCGCCTCGGTGGCTGAAAGATTCAAACGGGGGATTGGTCTCTCTTTTCTGCCCCTCTTTGGACTGCGCTCTGCCGCTTCTTCCTTTCTGGATCGTGCTAGCTTTCAATTGATACCCCGATCTGCCCTGATTGATGAGCTTATTCGTGCACAACGCGAGAACGCCAATCTCCAATTAGCTCACCTTCAAAATAAGGAAATTTTAGCTGAGAATTCGCGACTCCGCTCCGCTCTCGCTTTGCCTCCGCGTTCCCCTTTAAAAAAACAACTCGCCCAAGTCATTGGTCGAGATTCTTCAACTTGGTGGAGGACCCTCCGAGTTGATCTCGGATCACGTGACGGCATCAAACCAAATCAAGTCGTGGTTACCGCTGACGGACTTGTTGGTCGCATTAGCCAAGTCGGCCTGACTCATTCCGATGTCGCTTTGATCGGCGATGCCGAATGCGGCGTCGCTATCATTATCCAGAAAACTCGAGATCAAGGGATCATTAAACCTGGACAGGTGGGAGACGATGCTAGCGGACAACTGGATGTCTCTTTTCTGCAAAATAGCCCCGAGGTTATGGCTGGAGATCTAGCGATGACCAGCGGCTTGGGCGGTATCTTTCCCGCTGGTGTCCCGGTCGGAGCTATTCTGCATACCCGTGCCACCGAGGGCGGATTATTTACGACTGCCCGACTCCGGTTGGCTGTGCATCTGAATCGCCTCGAAGAAGTCTGGGTTCTTTCGCAATGATCGCCAGTCGACTTTCACTCTTTCTTTTATTTCTCGTCACTTGGCTAGCGATCTTCGCCCAAAGCCAGTTCACTGGCTTTCGCGATACCTTCGCTATTCCCTTTTCCATCGTCCCGGCTCTCCTCGCTTACACGGCTCTTACTCATGGCCTTGGCATTACAACCTGTCTTGCTCTCCTCTCCGGCCTTTGGATCGATTCACTCTCGATTTCTCCGATTGGAGTCTCTAGCGCTTCTCTTTTTCTCATCGCTTTTGGTCTTCAATTTCGTCGCCATCTCATCCTACGCGAACAGACTTATGCTCAGTTCTGGATTGGCTTTGCGGCCGGGTTCTTGGCTCACTTTCTTATCCTCGTTCTCCTCTCCGTCGGCCCGATCGAACCGGTGATCAGCTGGTTCTCTCTCTGGAAAATTAGTCTCCTCGGTTTTCTGAATGCTCTCGTATGTCCCCTCGCTTTTGTTCTCTTTGATACTTTATCAAAGACTTTCGACTATCATCCTATTGCCTCCCTTAATTTTCGTGCGGACCGAGAAACGGTTCGGGGGCGACACTCTCGCAACCACTGACCAATGCTCGCTTTCAACCCATTAAATCGAGAGGGAAAACCACTGCGAATTCTTGCAGTGGTCGTCGGACTTGGTCTTTTAATCCTATTCGGAGGACTGGTTCGACTTCAAATTCTCAGCCGAGATCGATTCGAACACTCTGTTCAAGCCCAAAGCTACAAGTCAGTTCGTGTTCCCTCTATTCGAGGGCGCATTCTCGATCGTAAAGGCCGCGAATTAGCCGGTAACACACCCAGATATCGGCTCGATGTTTATCTCGAAGAACTTAGCTCTGATTTCGCCCTCGAATATAATCAACTCCGTCGGCAACTCCTTGCCACACGGGGGCCCGAAAGTGTCAGCATCCCTACTGTTTGGGAGCGACTCGCCAACCGCTTCCGCCGCAAAAGTTCCAAAGCCCTCATTAGTTCGGTCGAAGTCGAACAACTGTGGCGCCAAGCACGCTTCAATGTCGTCTCGAATGTCATCGCTCAGGTCTCAGATCGAGTTGGAATGCCACTCACACTCTCGGAATCAGAACTCCATCGCCACTGGGCCAATACCCGCGCCTTGCCTCTCGCTATTATTCGAAAACTAACCGCTAAACAAATTGCTACCCTTTCCGAACAGTCTTGGTCTATTCATGGCATTAGTGTCGAACTTCAACCCGTTCGGCACTACCCACATGGACCTCTTGCCGTTCACTTACTCGGTCATCTCGAGCGGGCGGATAATTATTCCACGACCGACGAAGAAACTTTTGACTATCGCTTACGGGATTATTGGGGCGTGGCTGGATTGGAAAAAGCTTTCGACGCCCAGTTGCGTGGCACCGCTGGTGCCAAAAGTATCCTAGTGAATAGCGCCGGATATCGGGTCGGTGAAACAACCACAACAACCTCTATTCCTGGTATCAATCTCATAACCACGCTCGACCTGGACCTACAGATAGCGACCGAAATCGCTCTAGCTTCGGTGAGTGGCGACGAACGGGGAGCGGTCGTTGTCCTCGATGTTCGCACTGGAGATATTCTTGCTGCTGCAAGCGCCCCCTCCTTTGACCCAACTGAGTGGATCGATGGGATCAACCAAGCGCGCTGGACTAATTTCTACGATGTCCCGAAACGGACCCCTCTCCTCAATCGGATTACCAGCGGTGCCTATTCTCCGGGATCTACTTTCAAGATTGTTACCTCGCTGGCTGCCCTCGAAAATGGGCTCAAACCCGACGATCTCTTTAAAGTGGAGCCGGATCCATCGCGCCCAAGTAAAGGTGCCATTTTTGTCGGTAAACGCAAAATTGGCGATACCGCCCCACCCGGCGACTATAACTTCCGTAGGGCTTTTATTCGGTCATCCAATTCTTACTTCATCGATCAAGGCATCTCTGTGGGATTTAGTAATCTTCTCTCGACGGCACGGCGCTTTCACTTCGGCGAACCCACGGGAATTCCCATTCCCTCCGACGAAGATCGTTCCGCTTGGATGCCAACCCCCGAAGAAGCTCGTCTCGGCAAATGGCCTGAGGGTCGCCTTGCTAATTTTAGTATCGGTCAGGAAATCACTGTGACCCCCCTTCAACTGACCCTCATGGTCGCCGCCGTTGCCAATGGTGGCACCCTTTACTACCCAAGACTCATCGACCGTTCCGAGTCGTCCAATCCTCTTGCGGAAGCCAAGACTCAACAGGTTCGCCCCGGCCAAATACGCAGCCATCTCGGCGCACGATCCAATCACCTCCTTCAAATTCGCGAGGCTATGCGCGATGATGTCCTCGATAACGAAGGCACAGGCAAAGGTGCACGAGTCGTCGACTACGAGGTCTGCGGCAAAACGGGTACCGCAGAAATTAAAGCGAATGGCATTACAGATAAGGTGACTTGGTTTGCCAGTTTCGCACCCTATGAAGCTCCGCGTTATGCGGTGGTGGTTATGGTCGAAAGCGGCAGTTCTGGCGGTGGCACTTGCGCCCCTGTCGCTCGACGCATTTACGAACATCTTCGCGATCGTGATCGTAACGCAGGCCTCCCTCTCACCCTCAACCAATGACTCCTTTCCCCTCTACGATCCTTCCTCAGAAGAGCGGCATCGACTGGAATCTCTGGTGCGCAACCGGCGGCTTAATGCTCGTGGGTGCCGCCTTCATTTTTAGTGCGACCGGATATCAGGAAACTGCGCGCGGCATTCCATGGTACAATTGGACGGCATTCCGTCAGGCGGTCGCTTATGCGATCGGGCTCGGGCTCGTCGTTGGATTAAACTTAATCGATTATAGCCGACTGGCCCGATGGAGCCTTCTCTCCTATTGGATCTCGATCGGACTGCTGATTTGTGTCTCTCTCTTTGGGACCTCTCGCCACGGTGCACGACGTTGGTTGGATCTTGGTCCCATCCAGTTTCAACCCAGTGAATTAGCTAAATTAACTTTCCTTTTTGCTCTGAGCGTCTTTCTTTGCCGCCCCACTTCCGAACTCCGGTCGCCAACGATTTTTCTGAAAGGACTGGGTCTCGCTCTTTTGCCATTCGCTCTCGTCCTAAAACAGCCGGATCTCGGATCAGCCCTTGTCTTTCTCCCTGCCACTTTGGTGATGATGCTGGTGGCCGGTGTTCCTCGAAACTTTATCGTCAAACTAATCGGAGGAGCCCTGGTTCTACTTTCGCTTATTTTAGTGGATGTCCTACTTGCTCCACCAAATTGGCGACTCATTCAACTTCAGGAATACCAACGACATCGGCTCTTAGTTTATTTTGATGCCGATTTTGCTCCGTCAAATGCCAACGCCGAAGATCGTCTCCGTGCCGCTCAACTCAAACGTAAAACGTCTTGGAATGTGGAACAGGCAATGATCTCCGTCGGCTCAGGCGGACTCACGGGCAAAGGTTGGCACCAAGGTACCCAACATCGACTCGGTTACCTTCCTCGTCTCGGTGCTCATAATGACTTTATCTTCTCAGTCATCGCTGAGGAAAAAGGTTTCCTCGGTAGTCTCACTGTCCTTGGGCTCTATTCTGTCATTCTTTTTATCGGCATCCGCATTGCTAGCGACGCTCGTGATCGTCTCGGCTGCCTCCTCGCCTCAGGCGTGGTTACACTCCTTTTCACCCATGTTTTTGTAAATATAGGTATGAATATCAGACTGATGCCTGTGACCGGCATTCCACTGCCCCTGCTCAGCGCAGGCGGAACTTCGGTGATTTGCTCCCTAGTCGCTTTAGGCATTCTTCAAAACGTTTACTTGTACCGGCGACGGTACTAATCCACCCAATTATTTAGTTACTATAATGAGTCAGCAAACATTTAGAAGCGGGAGGGGTCCTATGCGCTTCAAACCCGCTCGAGGAATGGGTTCTCCCAATCCGGACCGCTCTGCTACTGCCGCACGCCTTGATGCCATCGTTAATAAACCAATCGAGGAAAGGGTCTTCGACATCCGTCGGCATGAATCAGAAATTCAACGGGCCGAAAACCGCGCCGCCGGTCTCCCCGAAGATACTCAGGATTCTCCCGAACGAAACGTCTCCCCTGCTGGCCGCGATCAAAGTTTCAGATCCCCAGACTTTTCACGCTCCGCTGATGCTTCGCATGACGCCGAAACACCGGATCCAACGGCCGCTGCCGCTAAACCAAAACCTGCCGCGCCCAAGGGGTTCATCGAAAAAGCCCGCGCCGCTGTCAAAGAGGTGGTCAGAAAGGTCCGCCGCCTCATCGATCCTGAACCGAAAATGGTCAAAGAGGTTATCATCAATTCTGAACCACTCGAAACTCGAGTCGCTGTTCTTGAAGATAGCAAACTAGAGGATCTCACGGTCGAACGAACCGGTGATGACCGTCTCGTTGGTTCAATCTACAAGGGTAAGGTCAAGAACCTCGAGGATAGTCTCAAAGCGGCCTTTGTTGACATTGGTTTTGAAAAGAACGCCTTCCTCCATTATTGGGATATTATTCCTAACAACTTCGATTCAAGTGTCGAGGTGGTGGAGCGTGATGACGAAGCCTCTCGCAATCGACGCAAGGAAAAACCGAAAATCACCCAGAAAGATGTCCCGCGTCTTTTCCCACCTGGTAGTGAAATTATTATTCAGGTGACCAAAGGAGCTATCGGGACCAAGGGGCCTCGGGTTACCACCAATCTTTCGCTGCCGGGCCGCTATCTCGTTCTCCTTCCCAACTCCGATCAATCGGGCGTCAGTCGCAAGATTGAAAATAGTGAGGAACGTCAACGACTCAAAAAAATCGTCCGTGAACTCACTATTCCTGAGGGTATGGGCGTCATTGTTCGAACGGCGGGTGAAGACCAACGGAAAGCTTATTTCGTTCGCGATGTGGCAATGCTAATCGCAGAATGGAATCGAATTCAGGAGCGGATTAAGTCGCAGCCGATGGCTTCCTGTGTCTATCAGGAACCGGATCTAATCGAACGGACGGTTCGAGATTTCCTAACCGAGGATGTCGACAAAATCGTTATTGATAATGCCCAAAAGTTTGAGGAAATCCGAGAAAGCATTAAACGGATCAGCCCGCGTTCAGCTCGAAAGGTCCACTTCTATAATGAGGCCGAACCACTCTTCGATCGCTACAATATTAGCCGCCAACTCGAGGCCGCCTTCAGTCGTCAAGTCAATCTTCGGAGCGGAGGCTATCTCATTATCGACGAAACCGAAGCTCTGGTTGCCGTTGATGTCAATACGGGCAAACACAAACAGGCCGGGACAAAAGATCACGATGCAACTCTTCTAAAAGTGAATCAAGATGCAGCCGATGAAATCTGCCGCCAACTGCGTCTCCGTAATATGGGCGGAATTATCGTGCTCGATTTCATCGATATGAAATCACGCAAGGATCAACAAACTCTCTTTCAGCGTATGAAAGAAAACCTAAAACGGGATAAAGCCAAGACCCACGTCTTACCTCTCTCCCAATTGGGGCTTATGGAAATGACCCGCCAACGCCAGACCGAAAGCGTGCGTTCCTCTCTCTACGATGATTGCAATCATTGCAAGGGTCGAGGGGTCGTGAAGAGTGTCGAAACAATGAGCGTGGAAATCCAACGGAAACTCACTCAAATCCTTAAGGGGCGCCCACGCGACGAAAGTGATTTTCAAATAAAAATCGTCTGCAATCCTCAGGTTCTGGATAGACTCCGCAATCGTGACGAGAAACTCCTGATCGAACTCGAAAAGAAATTTTTTGCGAAACTCGCTTTCCGACCCGATCCGACGTTCCACAATGAAGAATGGAGAATCTACAACGGATTTAATAATGACGAATTAGCGCGTTCTAAGGCCTGATCCCAAACACCTTCAGCCTCTAAATCTTCAACGGGGCGGCCCATTCTTGGGCCGCTCTCGTTTTTAAGGGCTCAATCAAGATGAATAAATTCGTTGAGGTTCACCAGAACTCGGCATAGTTCCTCTAGACTCAGACGCCTCAATAAATCGACACAAGCTACCTGCTCCTCAAGCTTTGGTCCGCGCTGCAAGGCGAGCGCAAAAGCCTTCTCCACTTGGCGCACCGGTTTCTCTCCTGCCTCCTGCCTCACTCGGTCGGCCATAGACCGAAACACGTCGGATGCCATCTGCGAGTTAAGAAGCATTAAAGCTTGGGTTGCCACGGTCGACTGAATACGGCGTCCGCACGAGACCGAATTATCGGGCAGGTCAAAAGTCTCCAAAAATGGAACTCGAACGGTCCGTTTCTGGACCAGAAAAACACTCCGAACCGTCTGCTCCTCTCGATTCGATGGATACCACCCCTTGGTTCGAGTCGCGTTGTCATCCAGAAACGCCGGATTGGCTTGCAGAATTTCCGCCGGTAAATCAGGCCAAATCGGTCGACCGCCAGTCATCCATCTCAATTTCCCAGTCAATGCCATCAGCCCGTCTCTTAATTGTTCCGCCGACAAACGTCGCGGTGATTGCCTCCATAACAGTCGATTCGATGGATCCGCTTTCAATGCGGCATCCTTCCCACTCCCAGACGCTCGAGAACTTTGCCGGTAGGTAGCACTGGTCACGATGAGACGATGTAACTGCTTTACCGACCACCCGCCGCGCACGAATTCACCGGCTAACCAATCCAATAATTCCGGATGCGAAGGTCGCGCTCCGGCCAACCCAAAATCATTTACAGTCGCAACGAGTCCCGTTTCAAAATGTTGCTGCCAAACTCGATTGACCCAGACCCGAACAGTTAAGGGATTAGTCGGTGCAACAATCCATTCTGCTAGTGAGAACCGCCTCCCTGTGGTCAGCAAATTAGTGCCACGACGCACCACTGCTGGATTCGGATCGAGTAGTGAAAGAAAGCCTGCTTTGACCTCCGCTCGAGGCTGACGATGGTCTCCTTGGAAGAGAACGCGGGTCGCCGGCACCTCCCCCTTGCGATCCGTCATCAATAGGCCTTTTTCAAAGGACGTCCGTTGCTGACGTCGCGTTTTTATCTCACCTCGCAATTGTGTCACCCGCTTTTGATCTCCTAAGGCTAATGCCCCTAAAACCGAAGCATCCTCTGGCTTGATTTTCTTCTCTAACTCCTTCGCCCTCTTCTCAGGTAGCGCCGCAGGGTCCAGACGCCTCCGCTCCCAATCCCGCAAATCATCACGGGATAGCTCCGCAATTTTCTGCGCGCGCAATCGTTCAATCGCCGGGGCGAGTAGTTGGGTCTGCTCCAGTTCCAGTATCCCTACCTGCCGCTCTACTTCTGCATTCAATTGCCGGATTCGTTCTTGGTCCACGGCCAAGTCCAAGGGGAGTTCATCAGCAAATTCAACAGCCTCAAAAAAAGCGCGTATTCGGAAATGATCTACTTGGGAAAAAGGATCAAATTTATGGTCGTGACAACGACAACAGGCGAGGGTCAACCCTAGAAAGGCTGTTCCCGTCGTCTCGACCAAGTCCGTCAGCAACTCGCTCCGACTTCGATCCTGCTCCTGAAAAAGGGAGGCTGCATTGTCATGGGGGCCCATTCTTAAGTAGCCGGTACCCAAAAGAGCCTCTCGCTCAGCCTCGTTTGCGGGTGCACCTGCGATTAATTCATCTCCAGCTAAATGCTCCCGAATGAGACGATCAAAGGGTTTGTCGGCATTAAAAGAACGCACCACATAATCTCGGAATCGCCACGCTTCAGGCCGAAATTCATCCCAATCAAATCCATTGCTGTCACTGTAGCGAATCACATCCAACCACAAACGCGCTTGATGCTCTCCGTACCGTGGCGAGGCTAACAAACGATCCACTAACCGCTCCCAAGCACCCAAATCTGTATCCCGAATAAAGGCTTCTACTTGCTCCATTTCCGGCGGTAATCCAGTAAGGTCATAGGTCAATCGCCGAATCAAGATCCTGCGGTCCGCACTCTCGGCCCCAAGAATTCCCTCCTCGCTTAATCGCGCTTGAATGAATCGATCAATGGGATTGGTTTCCAGAGGTTTTGCCCCCTGTGAACTCAAGATAGGCGGTAATTCCGACCGTACTGGGCGAAGAGACCAAAGATCCAATCGTTGACCACCAAAAATACGATAGATCGGATTATTGGTATCCACCGGCACATCGCTCGTGACCCCTCCTCTGGCGAGCGCCCCTGATCCTAACCCTCCCCAAGAAAGGAAGAACACAAACAGGATTCGAGAAATAACCAAGGCCATCTAAGAACGAAGCCTAGAGTACGGTAACGACGAATCAACGGGGATTCTCGCCGAAAATCAGCCAGAAAATCCTCCTCATGCCTTTTTTTAACCCTCGCTCTTTTACTAAATCCAAGGCGCTGTCTTGACGCTCTGAGTGCCCTAGGGTTCCCTCACCGCTTCTGTTCGAATCTTGAACTAAGCAAATGAGTACTATTATTGATATCCAAGCCCGCGAAATCCTCGACTCGCGTGGCAATCCTACGGTCGAAGTCGATGTCCTCCTCGAATCTGGCGCTGTCGGCCGTGCCGCTGTTCCTTCGGGGGCTAGCACCGGTGAACACGAAGCCATCGAGCTTCGAGACGGCGATAAGAAGCGCTACTTGGGCAAAGGGGTGAAAAAAGCGGTGAAAAATGTCACCGATTCTATCGCGCCAATTTTGGTGGGTGTAGATGCCTTTGACCAATTAACCGTCGATCGTCTGATGCTGGAATTGGATGGCACCGAGACGAAATCGAAACTAGGTGCTAATGCGATCTTGGCTGTCTCACTGGCCAACGCCAAGGCCGCAGCCGCAACTCTGGGGCAACCGCTCTTCAAATATCTAGGTGGGCCAAATGCCAAGATTCTTCCCGTGCCCATGGCCAACGTCATCAATGGCGGTGCGCATTCCGATGCACCGATCGATTTCCAAGAGTTTATGGTCATGCCTCATGGATTCGATACTTTTAGCCAAGGTCTTCAGGCTATCACCGAGATTTTTCACGCTCTAAAAGCAGTCTTGAAAAAGAAGGGGCTCAGTACGGCAGTTGGTGATGAAGGTGGATTCGCCCCCAAACTCGATAGCGCCGAAGCAGCTCTCGATGCCATTGCCAGCGCGGTTAAAGACGCCGGTTACAAGCTCGGAAAGAATATCTTCCTCGCCCTCGATGTTGCTGCTTCTGAATTCTATACTGGCGACGAAACCTATGTCTTCAAAAAGAGCAGTGGCCAAACCCTGACCGGCGACGAAATGGTCGAGTTCTATGCCAAGCTTTGTGCCAAATATCCCATCGTCTCCATCGAAGACGGTTGCGCTGAAGGGGATTGGAAGACTTGGAAAAAACTCACTGATAAATTGGGTGCGACCACTCAACTCGTCGGCGATGATCTCTTCGTTACAAATGTGAAATTCCTCCAAAAAGGAATCGATACCGGGACAGCAAACTCCATTTTGGTAAAGGTTAATCAGATCGGCACTCTGACCGAAACTCTCGACGCGGTTCGCCTCGCCCAAACTCATAAGTATACAGCCGTTCTTTCGCATCGTTCCGGCGAAACCGAGGACAGCACCATCGCCGATATCGCCGTTGCAACAAATTGTGGACAAATCAAAACAGGTTCATTGAGCCGCACCGACCGTACCGCTAAATACAATCAGCTTTTGCGTATTGAGCAATTGCTCGGTCAGAATGCGGTGTATGCCGGTCGTACCGCTCTGCCCAAGGGACGCTAAGGTCCCGCTTAAGGCTTGAAGAATCTCCGCTGACTTTTCAAAGTTTCTCGCCCGGAAGCACCTTGCTTCCGGGTTTTTTATTCGCCGTTAACGAGCGCATTTTCAAGACTGCCCTCGACTCTTTGAAACGAGTCACGGTACCAACTCAGCAAGGGTCATCCGCGTAATCAAGGCTTCGAAGTCAATGGTCGGGGCCCACCCCAAGACCGTCTTTGCACGTGTCGCATCACCTACTAATTTCAACGGTTCAGCGGGACGCATAAATCGCTCATCGCGTCGCAGATACTGGCGCCAATCAAGATCCACTGCTCGGAAAGCTGTTTCCACCACATCTTGAACTGAATGGAGAACGCCGGTGGCAAAAATATAATCTTGGGCACTGGCCGGCTGAAGGCTCATCCACATCCCACGCACATAATCCTCGGCATCTCCCCAGTCGCGGCGTGCCGTTGTGTCGCCCAAGAGCAGCTCCTTTTGACGCCCCTGCCGGATGGCCGCAGCAGCACTGCAAATTTTGCGAGTAACAAAGTTCTCACCACGTCTCGGCGACTCGTGATTATAGAGAATTCCATTCACAAGAAAGAGCCGATGAGTCTCCCGATAAATCCGCACCATTTGAGCCGCAAAGGCCTTCGATGCCCCATAGGGATTTACCGGGTTAAATGGCGTTGATTCATCTTGGGGATCGGTGATCGGTCGACCAAAAATTTCACTCGATGCAGCATGAAAAAGGCGCGGTGGTGCGGGTAAATCCCGGATCATTTCCAATAACCGCAGAGTGCCCATGGCCGTCATTTCACAGGTCGACTCCGGTATCTCGAAACTGAGACCCACATGACTCTGGCCCGCTAAATGATAAACTTCGTCAGGCCCCACTCGCAAGAGGGTCCGACGGAGCGTGGTGACATCGTCGAGATCCGCGTAATGCAGAAAGAACCTGTGACCATAAATCGCAGTATCAGTATACAAATGATGCAAGCGCGACCGTTCCAAGGTGCTCGTCCGCCGAACCACGCCATGCACCTCATATCCCTTGGCGAGAAGCAACTCAGTCAGGTAGGAACCATCTTGTCCTGTGATACCGGTTATTAAGGCCTTTTTACTCATCTCGAGTTGAGTCTTTAAGAGTCCAATCCACTGAAGCAAGTCAGGAGAAAAGGAGATTCTCGTCTTTAGGTAGGAAGGAGGCGCCTTTCTCAGCTCTTTCTCGCCGGGCCTAACTCACCGTCGAGTTTCAAGTCCTGCACCCCAGTCCAGAATCACACCGCTGCCTGGGATAAGAGGGTAAACTCAGAGTCTCCGGACATCGATGAGGCGGGATGGCGGCGTTCGATTTCGCGAATCGCCCAAGCCGCATGCTCAGCGATCAGGGGTTCAACATCTTCGCTTGCCCGTTTTAAAGCCGGGAGCACCGTGCGATCGCCTTTGTTGCCCAATGCGACGCAGACGTTCCGCAAGAATCCCCTGCGTTTGGTTCTCAAGATCGGTGTACCCGCAAAACGCTGTTTAAAGCCAACCGTATCCAAGTCTAACAAGGCGACCAAATCCGGTTGAGCCATTCCGAGTCGACGATGCTCTCGAAGCATTGAGGCTTCCTTGGCAAATCGATTCCAAGGACACACTTCCAAACAGGCATCGCATCCGTACACCCGATCCCCAATCAAGGATCGCAATTCCTCTGGAATTGAACCTTTATGCTCAATGGTCAGGTAAGAAATGCAACGTCGTGAATCCAAGGTGAAGGGCGCCGGTAAGGCGCCGGTCGGACAGGCCTCCAGACAACGCACACAAGACCCACAGTGGTTCTTTTCTGGTTCGTCCGCTTCCAATTCAAGTGAAGTAAGAATTTCAGCAATAAAAAACCAATTCCCTAGTTGCCGCGAAATCAGATTAGTGTGTTTGCCAACAAATCCGAGTCCAGCGCGCTGCGCCAAATCCCGCTCGAGGATCGGTCCCGTATCGACGTACCAAAGGGATCGCGTTCCTGCTCCTCCGCTGCTGTCAATGAATCCTGCCAATTCTTTCAAGGGTTCAGCCAACACGGTGTGGTAATCGCTAAACCGCGCATATCTCGCCACGACCCCTCGAACCTTTCCCGATTCGATCGGCTCTTCCATAAAGTAACTCACCGCCAAAGTAACCACACTGCGGATTCCCTCTAAGACCCGCTGAAGATCCACTCTCTTTTCAGCATTCCGAGCCAACCACGCCATTTCACCGTGACGCCCCTCACTCAAAGCTTCGAGAAAGCGCTCCGATGACGCCGGGGCTTGCGATGTGGTGACACGGCAAGCATCAAAACCTAACTCACGCGCCTTTTTCTGTATTAATGATTTCATTCAAACCAGACCCAAATCACGACTCCGTAGGTAGATTCGCTGACTTCAACACCAACGTGGCAATCAGTCCACCTGACTCCCCGTTTCGTAGCTCCAGACGTCCCCGGCAAGCCTCCACACAGGTCTTGACGATGGCCAATCCTAACCCAGTCCCACCGGTCTCTCTTGATCGCGCCAGATCGGGTCGAAAAAAAGGTTCCCCCAGACGCCCCAATGCCTCCGGTGGAACCCCAGGGCCACGGTCGATGACTGAAACCCTGACTTCTTCCTCTGAAGATGTGGATGAAATCAAAATCGGTCCGCAGCCGCCCGCATGACCCAGGGCATTCCGCAAAAGATTACCCAAAGCACGCGACAATAACTCGGGTTCTCCTAAAACGCCCAAACCAGCTGATAGCTCGCAACGCACTTGAGAAGATTCAACAACCTCTCGTTGAATGACACGTTCAACCAATGTCTCCAAGAGGACTAACTGCAAGGGTAGATCCTTCGCCTTTAAACCAGCTTTGGTAAATTGGAGCAGTTCGTTTACTAATCCCGACATGTGACGAACCTCTTCGCTGACATCCCCCACGTACTCGGTCAGTCCAACCCCACAGCGTTGATCCAATATTCCAAGGGCCACTTCCATCCGAGCTAATGGAGAACAGAGTTCATGAGCGATATCGCCCAAAAAACGCTTCTGACCTCCCACAAATCCGTCCAACCGAACCGTCATCCGATTAATGGCTACTCCTAAACGCCCTAATTCGTCGCCGCGATCATCGATCACTCGCGAATCAAAATCGCCTTCAGCAATTCGTTCGGTGACTTGGGTCATCTGCGAAATAAAACGACTGATACTTCGAACAAAGGGAATCCACCACAGAACGGACAGAACCAACACCCCGGTTGTCCACCAGATCCATGGCCAAAAATCGAAGAAGAAGCCTCCACCCGAAATACGGTCGGAAACCAAAATCAAATGTAGTGGAGGCAACCCCTTCGTGCTCTCCAAGACTCCGCCAACAACAAACCAGTAGCGGACTGGGGCCCCAGCTCGAACAAAGGCTCGTGCTCCAAAGATGGGAAGTCGTGGCGGCCGACCGGGGTGCTGATCAAAACCACCGCGAGGGGGCCCCTCCCTAAGGCCTCTCGGAGGACGATCCTCTCCCGGCCTCTCTTCGGGTCTCTCTGAAAAATCCGGAGAGGGCCTTCTCGGATTATTCGATACTTTTTTCAGCACTTCCTCGGGCACCCATCTCTTCAAATCATTCGCCAAAAGTCCATCATCACGGACTAAAATTGCTTCAACGCCGTACACTTCAGAAAACCGTACCAACGACTCTAATCTGTCCACGTGCGATCGAGTCCGCAGCTCAGCCATGAGCAAATCAGCAGCACGTTGGGGGCGATCACCCATCAACTCTAAGAGCAATGAGTCCACAGGAAACTCCACCATAAACAGGAGTCCGATTGCCACGACCAAGAAAAGAAGATTCAGGGTCAACCAACCCAAAATCTTACCCAATAAGGGCAATCGTAGCGTCACAGAACCTCCTCCGGATCGACCATCATATAGCCAGCAGATCGCAGTGTTCGGATAAACTTCGGATTCTTGGGATCGTCATTTAATTTCTTACGCAAAGCCGAAATATGAACATCGATCGACCGATCAAAGACGTCGTAGTTACGATCTCGAATTTCATCAAGCAGTGCTTCGCGACTCTTCACTCGCCCTTTGGCCCGTGCCAAAGAAACCAACAAGTCAAACTCGACCGGCGTCAATACAAGCAACCGAGCTCCCATAATTGCCGTTCGCGACTCCGGTCGAACCCGAATCGTTCCAACAACCCATTCCTCAACTGGGTTTGCCGCCGTTGCCGTCACTCTCCCCCGCTCTGAGCGCCGTGCCACCGCTCTCAGTCGAGCCAACAATTCACGGGTCGAAAACGTCTTGGACAAATAATCGTCCGCTCCCATCTCTAACCCGACGATTCGGTCCACCTCATCTCCTCGGGCGGTCAACATGAGCACCGGAACATCCGACACAGCTCGAATCCGTTTCAAAACTTCAAACCCATCCATGCCCGGTAACATCAAATCCAAAATCACCGCCTGCCAACCTCCCTCAGCTGCTCGCATCACCCCTTCAGGTCCAGTATGGACGACCTCCACAACATACCCCATCAGCGACAGATAGTCTCTGATCAATCGACACAACTTACGGTCATCATCGATAATCAGGATTTTCAACTTCCCAGATACCTCAGTTTCAGGATTCACATTCATAGACGCCCTTGCTGGCTGTTGCGCTTCCGATTAAGACATACAAAACCTCGCGTCTGCGACATTTACTCTTACTTAACAATTCTACAGTAATCTTCTGAAACCTCTCGAGTCGATCAGTTATCGAAGACCCTCGGCATCCACCGCGGGTCTAAAAATAATTGAACAGAACGCTCGCACTTCTCTTAGCCTTAGCTACCGCTTCAGTTCAGAACATCCACAGAGGTGTTTTTGCTCGGTTTTTTAACCATAAAACTTCGCTGGTCACCCCTAAATGTTAGCACGAACGTTAGGACTTAAATCGCTTAGACCTCAGAAAAATGGAGGTAAAGCCTAGGAATCAGGGGCGAGTTCAAATCCCTCAATTTTGAGCGATTTTTTGCGTAGGCAGACTTATCGCGGGGAATGCCAGACGCTGAAACTGCCGGCTTGTTTCCCGGGCTGGTCGCTGCGGTGCCACCCCCGCTGGTCGCACCGACCGAGCCGGTGATTTCGATTCAGGCCGCGGCTTCGGATCGCCATTCGGCGTCGAAACCCGCCCGCTTGGCACCCCTGCCGCCCTCCGGTCAATTGATCCTCGGCGCCGATAAGCGCAATCCCCTGCTCACTGTCTACCACGATGGGGAACACCAGCAACTTCTGGTCTACTACGGCTTCGAAATCATCGAGATCGTTCCCGACGAACCCCAGGCGGGGAGCTACAAGTTGCTGCTGGGTCGCCTCTACAACAGTGGCGTCAAACTCTGCTCGTTGTGCGAGACCTTCACCCTCGATCCCAAGACGCTGCGTCGCTACGGCCGGGCTTTGAAGAGTTCTCCGGAAGAAATGGTTCGCCTCCTAGAGGGGCGTGCCGCCGCCCGCAAATGCACCCCGGAGGTGGTCGCCTTTGTCCGGATGCGCTGGCCCGATCTCATCG
>CAMDGV010000061.1 GCA_945898055.1 Akkermansia muciniphila
CGCAGCAACCAACTCTGGAAACAAGTCGCTACTTTCATCGTCTGGCATTCCCCACGAGAAGTCTGCCTTCGCAAAAAATCGCTCAAAATTCAGGGATTTGAACTCGCACCTGATTCTTAGGCTTTACCCTCATTTTTCTGAGGTCTGAATTAAGGCCAGACGAAGCCACTGTATTTGGTGCGCAACTGCGGACGCAATTTGAGATAGGGCCCTTCGCGCCAGCGTGGGAAATCTGAGGTCACCTCGAGTCGCTTGCCATCGGGTGCCTGCAAGGCCAAGCGAAGGGGAATAACTCCCTCGCCAATGGTTGGGTGGCCTTTTATCTGAAAACAATCGAGGAGCTTCACTTGGACTTCCGGACCTAGAAACTCAGGCTTCTCCACTTCAGCACCAACGATCCCCGTTTCGGCATAGGTCAGCTTCAGACGTCGACCATCGGACCACACTATGTGCACCGGTGCTAGTTCATCCAACCACTCAAGCTGGACCGATTCCAAGTGCCCCCGCAAGGCAGGACGGAGTGGAGCCGATTGAGCCTCCTTGGCCAGTGTCAGACCGCGAAACGCTCGACGTAATACCCGAGAGAAGGCGTCGGGATCGAGAGCTGGAAACTCCAAGTGAGGCAGGGCTCGGGTCAGTAATTGAACCCGGGCAATAAATTGCTTCAGTTCGTGATCGAGTTGGGGCAGATCAAAGGCACCTTGAGCATAAGCTTCGGCTAAACACTGCGCCGAGAGTTCTGGATCCGCGTTCTTGTGGTACTCACTTCCCACCACAAGATCTAAGAAGCGGATACGTCGGACCGGGCTAACTCTTTTATGTAAGCGATCGTATACCGCCTCAACTCGACTTTGAATATGCTGGGGAAATAAGCTGACTAGCCACTCTTTCTCTACCGCTGTCGCCAGCCCTATTAAGGTCAAATTTGCCCCTGAGCGACCGGAGATTTCGCGGAGGCTTCCTGCGACAAAAAGATCTGATTTCTGAACAACTGATTCCCGCATCAAGGTCCCCGTGCGACCTTCGGACAGGAGGCAATCCAAAGAGCCAGCGTCTTTTCGAACACAGAGTTGATCAATGAAACCAGCGCAAATCGACTTGAGTAAACCCTCTTCAGAGGCATTCCCAAGTCCGATCTCTGCCCCACTACCACCGCGCTCCACCAACCCATCACGCTGGGCCATCGCGAGGAATTGCTGGAACGTCTCGTCGATCTGTCGTGCAGACTGGGCGTGAATCCCCTGACGACGACAGGCATCGACCGAGAATCGAGCCTCTTTCGCCGAGGAATAGGCGCTCATGAGTGTGTGAAAATCGCTTCGATTACTGACTTCAAAGGACTCCCTTGCCGCACTCGCTTGCGTGTCGTCACGGGCCACTCGGGTGAGCAGATCTCGTCCACTCACCAGCGCAGCACAGAGGCAGGCTGCCGGAACACATCCATGGCGCGATGCTTCGACCAGCATCCGAGCAAACCGAGGATGCATCGGAAGCCGTAGCATTCGGCGGCCAATTTCCGTTAGGTCTGATCCAGTTCCCGCTGACGCTTCTAGAGAAAGTGCCCCCAGGGTCTTCAGCAGGCTTTCGGCGCGCCGAACCGCCAAGGAATCTGGGCGATCCAACCAATCGAAGGCAACTGCCTGACGAATACCCAATGAATGCAAGAGCAAGACAACCTCAGCTAGATCCGCCCGTTGAATCTCAGGGGTATTTCTTGGGGGTCGATTCCGATGCCCACTCTCCGTCCAAAGCCTCCAGCAGGTGCCTGAAGCGGTCCGACCGGCACGCCCTGCTCGCTGATCCGACGAAGCTTGGCTGATTTCTTCTAACATCAGGGTCTGAATCCCTCGCTCAGCATCGTGACGTGCGACCCGAGCCAAACCTGCATCGATGACATGGCGTATCCCATCGATAGTCACGGAGGTCTCCGCCACATTGGTCGAGACGACAATTTTGCGAAGCGTCGAAGGTTGAAAAGCACGATCCTGATCCTCCGCCACCAAATCACCATGCAAGGGGATTAACAAAACTCGTTCCCCTAATCGCACCGCTTGAATCGCTCCAATGGTGGATTGGATCTCACCCTTACCGGGCATGAAGATAAGAATATCTCCTTCCCAGCCGGAGTTGATAATAAACGACACTTTATCGGCCGCCTGTTCCGAGACAGAACGCGTGTCACCATACTCCAACCAACGGATCTCGACCGGAAAGGTGCGTCCTTCAGAAACCAACACAGGTGCAGCTACCCCGCTCAAATCGAGGAGGGATTCAGCCGGAACAATTGAATCTCGCTCTGAGGCAAAGGGCGGCGCTGGCGCAGCCAAATACTGGGCAACAGGATCCGCATTGAGGGTTGCCGACATCACCACCAGTCGCAGATCGGGCCGTGAAGTGGTTTGCAGCCGTTTGGCTAAAGCTAAGGCGACATCGCTCAGAAGATTTCGTTCGTGAAATTCGTCGAAGATCAGAGTGGCAATGGACTTCAACTCCGGATCGCTTTGCATCCAACGCAACAAGATTCCCTCAGTAACAAAGGCCACTCGGGTTGAATCACCAACATGATCTTCGAAGCGCACCTGATACCCAATCTCCTCGCCCAACCGGCTACCCCGCTCCCAAGCAACTCGAGTGGCCACACTCCGCGCGGCAACACGTCGTGGTTGAAGTACCACGATGCGGCGCCCTGCAGGAACCAGTCCTGCATCCAGAATCATCTGGGGCACCTGCGTGGTCTTCCCAGAACCGGTCGCGGCGACCAGCACCAAGCGGTTACCTCGGGTCAAAGCCGACACGATATCTCTGTGTAAGCGCCAAATCGGAAGTTCAGTATTGGGCACGGCAGATCTCAGGCTTTGATAACGCCGAAGTGAAAGAGTAACAGAGCCAGATCTGTCAACGAGGACAGAAGAATCAGCATCCCGGCGGGCATCCAGGCACGGGTTTTGGCGAAGCGTTTTACAAAGACCACCACGAGGGCTGTCAACACGACGGTAGCCACCCACCAAGGTAACAGTCCCTTCGCCACCAGCACCAAGGGAATCGCACTAATGATCGAAGCAATCAGAGAGGCTTTAGACCCCGCTTTAATGAAGCCGAAAGCCCCACCCGCAACGAGAAGTGTGGTGTAAGTCCAAAGAATAAAAATAGCAGTAGGATGCATGACCGCCGAACAATGCCGATCCGGAGGTCATAGATCGAGAAATGGGTGAGTCAAAATCGAGTGGGTGTTTAGGATTCAGGGAGCAGATTCTCGGCAACCGGATTACGGTAGGCCTTTATCGCAGGCACCACACCGGCCAGTGCCCCTAGAAGAACCAATCCAGCAGGGGCGGTCAGTAGCACCGGATTCCAGGCCCAGACCTGTAAAACCACACCGGTCTGAGTTTGGATCACACTCGCGACTGCAGTCAAAATAAGCAAATACAGGACCCAAGCACCGAGCATTCCCAAGACAGCAACCGAGGTTGCTTCAAGGACAATGGAGGCAAACACGGTGAAACGACGGGCCCCAAGTGCCCTCAGAATAGCCATATCACGACGACGCGCACTCATCGAATTGTAGATACTGGCTAGCACCGAACCCGCTGCGACCAATGCTACTAGATAAGCCACCAATTCTAGGACTTTATCGAACCAAGCCATTTTGTCGAACAACTGAGCCAAGGTGGTTCCCAGAGGCCAAGCAAAGGTAAATCGGTCCCCTTGTCGGTTATACATCATCTCCAGTTGCTGACCGACAATGGGACTTTTGAGCTTTACCAGTACGGCGCTAACATCGGACGCGGTTGCGGCGGCGTGGCCCGACATATTCTGTAATCCTGCCAAGGGGATCCAAATAACTCGGTCCGCCGGGGTGTTCGATGGTTCCAACACACCGGTGACCACATACTCGTCCTCATGCTGCGCTTTTGGATCAAAATTTAGGCCGTGATAGGGACGAAATGTGTCACCCACCTTCAATCCCAGCCGTCGTGCCGCAAACGAACCCACTAAGGCCTCTCGAAATCCGTCTTCAAAGACCCGTCCACCCATAGCAACCCGAAACTTGCGGCCCGGAACCGGTTCAGCTTCAGAAAAAAGGGAGGTCAAAGTACCTACAATTCGATAGCCCCTAAAATTATCACCCACAGCGATTGGCACAGCCAATGCCACCGCCCGATTGGTCGCAATGGCTTGATAATCGGCAAAGGGGACGTTTCCCGGCGAAGCTTCCAGATGAAAAATGGCATTTAGAACCAGCTGCAATTTAGAGCCACGCGCCCCCAAAACAGCGTCCCATGACCCCGTCTGACGAGTGAAGGTTTCTCTCGCCTGACCTTTCACAACCCAGACTGACATAAGCAGTCCTCCGGCCAAAGCAAGAGAGAGAGCCGTGACTAGGGTGGAGAGTAAGTGCTGGCGTAAGCTACGCCGAACAAGCAGTACCAAAATCATCCGACCTCCTTGAGTGCCGCACGGTTCAATTGACTCAAGGACAGCACCCGATCAAACCCCGCGAGCACTAGCGGATCGTGGCTAACCAGCAAAAGGGCTGCCTTAGATTCAGTACAAATTTGACGGATTAAAGCCAGCGCCTGCCGAGCGTTTTCTGGATCTAGATTCCCAGTGGGTTCATCCGCTAGAACCAAGTGTGGGCGATTGGCCACCGCCCGAGCCACAGCAACCCGCTGTTGTTGGCCGGTAGACAATTGCCGAGGAAAATAATCGAGGCGATCCCCCAGTCCAACCCGCCCCAAAAGAGACATCGCATAGGCACGATCTGCACCCTTTCCAAAGGACATCCCTAAAAGGACATTTTCCAAACAAGTAAATCCTTGAAGCAAATTGAACGTTTGAAAAATGTAGCCAATCGTACCCGCACGCAAGCGGTCGCGGCCCGCTTCCCCCAAGCCAGTCATTTCCACATTACCCAAGTGAATCGTCCCAGTCTCGGCGGGTAAAATTCCCGCAATTAAATGGAGAAGAGTGGTCTTACCCGAACCACTACTCCCACTTAGAGCCGCCTGCTCGCCCGCTCCAAGGGTCAACTCTGGCAAATCTACGACGGTTAGGGATCCCACTTGGCCGGGCACGGAAAAGCCTTTTTTCAAATTCCGGATCTTCAATGCATCCATAATTAACCTTCTTGAAACCCAAATTGAATCACGAATCGACACTCGATTTCAGCCCGAAACCATTCCTTCACACCCCACTCATCTCATTAGATTTTAGGGAACATCCCCGCAGTCCATCCACCGTCCACGGGCAACGCCGCACCGGTAATAAAGGAAGCAGCATCCGATGCTAGAAAAACGGCGGCCGCGGCTACTTCCGACGGTTGACCGAGCCGGCCCATCGCTTGCGTCGAGGCCATCTCCCGAGCCGCCGCCACTGGATCGGAGTACTCCGCGATCCGAGTGCGTACAAACGGCGTTTCAACCCGTCCGGGGCACAGGCAATTAACTCGAACACCGGAGCGAGCTAGGTCCAAGGCCGTCGATCGCGTTAATCCTACCACGGCGTGTTTACTAACGCTATAGGCTAAACGATCGACCAAACCTCCCAACCCTGCGGTAGAGGCCAGATTAACCACCGAACCACGTCCCCGGGCCACCATACTTGGGACCCACGTCTTCATCGTGTTGAACACGCCCCTGACATTCACCGACATCATCCGGTCAAAATCCTCGCCTCGGGTCGTAAGAAGTGTGCCCACGTGACCAATGCCAGCATTGCACACAAGAATATCAACCTCAGGAAAGAGTTCAAAGGCCGTTGCTAAATCTGTTTCCGAGGTCACATCCACCTGCACGACGGCTGCCCATCCGCCCGCAGCCTCGATGCGTCGAACGGTCTCAAGTCCAGATTCGCGCCGAATTTCCGCTATCACCACACGGGCACCTTCCGCAGCCATTGCTTCAGCAATCGCTTGGCCTATTCCCGAACCGGCACCCGTCACCAACGCGGTGCGTCCTTTAAGTGAAAGTGAAGACATTTTTCAAGTGTGCCCTCAGAGTGCCATCGTCTGCAACCATCCGACTTCCCCAAATCGTTCACGGAAGGGTTCAACAACGGCCCTCGCCTTCGGTAACGAATCAAATAGGGCAAAAGTCGTCGACCCACTCCCCGACATCAATGCCGCCCAAGCACCCTGTTCTCTCAGAAAATCTTGATAAAGTCCGAGGATGGGAAACTTCTCGAGGGCAGGGGCCTCCAATGAATTGTAAAAAGCCTGTCCTGCCGCCCGAAGTGATCCATGACGTAGCGCAGCTTCTAAGTCTGCTGCTCGGCCGGAGCGACCATTTAAAGCGTGAGGAAAGCGTCCTAATTGACCAAAGGCCCACGCGGTGGAAATCCCAAACCCCGGATGGAATAAAAACAACCCCTGCCCCGATAAGGCTGGGAAGGGCTCAACACGACTAACGGCTTCACCCCGCCCAACAGCCAAGGCCGGACCTTCCTGCAGAAAGAAATTCACATCCGATCCAAGAGCCGCGGCCAAACCGTCCAACTGGGCCGCACCGAGCGGTTCATCATAGAGGGTGTTCAACCCTAAAAGTGTCTGAGCGGCATTTGAACTACCTCCACCTAAACCGGCGGCCAGCGGTATTCGTTTGGTCAAATGCAGATCAATCCCCGGCCTCAAAATCTTCGCTGTTTCAAAAAACAAGTGCGCCGCACGAACCACCAAATTACTCCCGTCCACTGAGAGTCCAGGTAAATCGCAGGTTAACCGGATCCCAACTTGATCCGACCGAGAAAACTCGAGTTCATCCACGAGAGGCACGAGATGGAAGAGCGTCTCCAATTCGTGAAACCCATCGGGACGACGGCCTAAGATATTGAGCAAGAGATTGATCTTGCAGGGTGAAAGACGGCGCAGAGTCATAATAAAAAACGCGCCAGCAGATTTGCCAGCGCGTGGGTCAAAAAGAGGTGTCGCCTCAGTCGTTCACACTGAACCGGCTGCCGGGAATAAAGGGGGCAATGTCTGATGATTGGAATCCAAGAGCTCCATCTGCCGCAAGAACCGTCGATCCGCCCAATTTACCGGGCTTATAAGTATCTGGATACGTCTTTGAGTCCGGCTTGAAGTAAGGTTGGCTCGGAATCGGGAAACTCAAGACTTCAACAGCGCCCACCACGGTGCGACCAATCGTCCGGTTAACGCCCTTGATAAGCCCCGCCGTCCCGCCGTGTGAACCGCCGAAAAGGCTGCCTTGCTCGTAACCTCGCTGGACCTCGCCCAGACGAAAAGGTTCAGAGAGATTATTTAACCCGCGCCCCAACTTTTGCTCAGCACTGGTGCAACCGACAAAAGCGACGGCAGCGGTCACAAAAAGACAAATTGGTTTGAAGAAGGAACGCATAAATCGTGTGTATTCTTTCGAGACTTTAGAGAGAGAAAGCAAGGGTGCAAGGATGGAGTTTTGGTCAACGCAGAAAAATTCTTAAAATGGAACAGTGAACTAAATCTGAAGCCGTTTGTTTCTCTTCCCATCCTGCCCCTTGATTACTGATCGCCTGATCGGCCGGGAATCACCGCGACTTCCAAACCAGCCTGTTTCCGGGCCTGTCTTGCCCACCACCACGCGATCAAGGTGCTAATTTCATACAATAGGTGCAGGGGAACTGCCATGAGCATCATATTCAAGGGATTGCCGTCCGGAGTAATAAAGGCGGCCATGACCAATTCTCCGACCACTACGTAGGAGCGCATCTTGGAGAGCTTAATGTGATCAAGAATGCCTATTTTGACCAAGGTCAACAGCACTAACGGCAACTGAAATGCCGCTCCCATTCCCAGCATGAACCAGCAGACAAAACTGATATATTCGTCGGCTTTCCACTCGTCCGAGACGAACCCTAACCAATTGGAGAAACTAACCGTTGTACTGAGGCAAATAACTAACAGAACAAAATAGCAAAAGGCGACCCCTAAGAGGAACATCACCGTTGCCCAACCGGATACTTTGAAAACAAACGATTTCTCGTGATGGTGCAACGCCGGCAAAATAAACTGAGCGATGAAAAACAGAACAAAAGGAATAGACACGGTGATTCCGCCAAACATGGCGATTTGCATCACAATACTGAAGGCAGTGACCGGCCCCAATGTCTTTAACTGGACGTTAAATGTCTGGGTCACCCGTGCTCCCGCATTGGTAACCTGTCGCAATCCAAGAACCTGATTGGTCCCCAATAGCATCGGTTCCAAACGAAAAACCGTGTTCACATTGGTTAACCCAAGCAACCCACTGTCAGCCACTGGCAACCTTGCGATCACATTTGTTCCCAGCAAATAGATCACCCGCGGTTCAGCCGACGTCCGGATTCCCTCGGCTTGCTTCAAGGGCCACGTTAAAAAATCGATAACAAAATTACTGCCGCTTAAACAAATCGCAAAACCTAGAAAAATCGCGACAGCACACTTAATCAGCGTCCATCGGAGATCTTCCAGATGTTCCAGAAATGTCTTTACCGGACCGCCACCATCGTCGTCACCCGATTCCGGTAACTGCGGATAATGGATTGAAGGATCCTGCTCGTCGGCCATGCTTTCGGGTCAAAGTGCCGGAAACTGGAAAAGAAGAAACGGCGGCCCTAATCCGCCGCTGCCTCACTCCCCTTTTCTAGCGTTCTAAATTAAGCCTTGGGACTGTGCGAAACACTGTCGGAGGTAGGACGCACTACCGGGGCGGGTGTCGACTGATTAGCGCCTTCGTCAAGGGTCCGTTGAAATTCGTCCTGAACATCTCGGGATGCTTTCTTAAACTCTTTGATTCCAGTTCCAACCCCTTTCATCAATTCAGGCACTTTCTTAGCACCGAAAAGCACCAGCACGACTATCGCAACCCACATTATTTCTTGGCCGCCAATGAACCCTAAGTTTAAATTTGTCATAGTTAAAATCTTTACATCGCCAACGGTAATTTTTCAAGAACCTTAGAAGTCGTTTCCCTTTGGCACAAGGGGCAACTGATACTATCCGTAAACAGTCCACGATGCGGGTTGCGACTGATTCGCTACGATAAACGCTGCCGTCTGCATTCAGGTTGTTCACGACAACATCATGGTCGAGATCCGATGGACCAAGACCGGAGGCAGGAGGTCGAGAAAAAACGCGACCTTTCCGGTTTGGAACGGGCGCGGTGATTTTGAAGGAATGACCTGCTTAGGGCTTCGTGAAGCGTTAGAAGCGGGTTTTGACGTTGCGGGTAACTCTCGCTTATATGTTGACTCCATTCGCGGTCGCACCGCTGACGGCACTCCAGAGCGCGTCTGTTCCTAATTTGGGGCTGCTTTCGAGCGTGAAACCGGTCGCAGCCTAGCCGACGACCCCATGTCGTTGTTCGAATGGCGCAAACTAGGATGGCGGACCGAGGACTCAGCTCAGCTCAGCTCTCATTGGGAAGTTTGCAGTGAAACGAGGAAATCCATCCGGGCGGCGGATCTCGGATCGCTCTGTCCGCCCCCCGAGTACGGCGTCCCCGATGTTGTGAAACCGCGGGAAATCACTTTCCGCACCTTGGCTGGAAAATTCTACTCGCTGGAGGCTAAGGATAGTTTTGACGAGGCTTGGGTCGCCATCGGCTTACGAACAACCGGAACGGGGACCCTTAAAACCTTGATTGACTCACGCCCATCAGAGCCTCTTCGCTCTTACGGCGGCGTTATTTCCAAGTATAATCGGGGGCTATTAAACTGAGGTCGAATGGTTCCTAACCAGGAAGATTGGGTCTTAAAGTAAAAGGCCGTCGAGGACGCAAGCCTAGGCGGCTTTCTCGTCTTATGGATCAACTTTAACTCCATCTAACCGCGTTGCTTTCCAATAAGCCCCTCTCCAAACACTTCTCTAATTAAAGGCCACTTTGTTCCAGCCAAGGTCGTGCGACTCGATTCAGCAGGCTTTCGGTAAGGCCAAAAGCAGCTCTTCTGGCAGAAGAGAGATGCCGGTCATAAATGGCATTGAATTCGACCACTGGAACCCCTCCGCGCCGGCGCTTGAAGTCGCCCGCCCCGGAGCTGTAATTCAGTCGCTGTTTCCGAGCTGAAATTTCCCTCAGTATTCCAATAAAAAGCCGTCGGTAAAGCCCCGTCTCCTGATCCAGAGTCGTATCGTAGCCAATGAAGGGAACGGAGGTCAGAATCCCGTCTAAAGTAAAGAATCCAAAAACCCCCACCAAGGTGCCATCTCGATCACGAAGCCCATGAAATTCGAGCCAACGCTCTCGAATCGCCCCATTAACAAACGCTTCAGTATATCTAGGATTTAATCGCGAATGCTTTTCTATGTATAAAAGTCGATAAAGAGCGGCCATTCGTGTCGCGTCTTCCACTCCGAAATCATCCGGTCCAACCCACCGAAACCTCTCCTCTCCTTTAAATTCCTTCATATCCCTTTTGACCGTCGACTTCTCAAAAAAAACAGCATCGGAACCATCGAAATAATAAACGATTCGACTCGTCATCAGCCGATAACCCACTTCCCTTAATCGCTGGAGTAATCCGGGATCGGTCTGGTCATCCACATTCTTAAGAAGGATGGCATGATCGGGAAACTTACTCGCTAGAGTTTGAGTAACCGCCTCAATTCTAGGTGTGGTGCCTAGAGGAATGAGATTCGTGGAGAGCATCCAGCTATTCCACTGCACCGTTTTATCAGCCTGTGCACAAAGCAGAAGAGCCTTGAAACCGTTCAAGCCAATGCGGGTTACCAACCGCAGCCAATTTGAAGAAATAAAATCCAATTCGGCTTTGGGATATTCCACATATTGAGTGAGTAAAGAGATGGAGAAAGACCCGCCGGGAGACCCATCGTGAACACTAATAGGCCACCCTAAATCTCCTTGAGTCAACCAGCCCAGACGTCCGTGTAAATTCTCCGCAGGCGCATAGGATTTGCCTCCCAAAACATGGTGCCAATAGGCACCGGCTCCTTGGGTCTCATTACCTAGGCAGCTCCTCGCTGACTCGCCCCACAGAATTTCACTTTGAAGCTCAGAAAATGTTTCTGCCGCCGTTTTCATGCCGCAAAGTAGGCTAGGTAGAAGCTGCCATAGGTGTGAACACGGTCTCGTTTATGGCAATCAGCGGCGCGCGCCGAATCGTAGCGAAGCAACTCACCTACACAAGTTTCGCTACCCTTGTGACGCACCCGGAGCGGGTCCACATAGTCCACCTCAAAGCCGCCCGATCTCCAAATCAACCGTGCTCCGGTAATAGCCCGATCGACAATTGCCTGCCATTCTTCCCCCAAAGCCTGTGGATGCCGATGGCTCATCCAATCCATATGATCGAGAAGTACAAATCGAGAGAATTGACCGGGATGGTGTCGAAGGAACTCGGTCAGGCTTCCCGTGTGAGTTTCAATGCGATCAGCTAGCCCATTTTTCAGTCGCAAAAACTGAGTCTGACGCAGATATTCTGGGCAGCAGTCTGGCGAATAACGGCCAAAGCTATAGAGCCGCCAAAAGTAATTGTCGCTGATCGGTAAGCGAGTGCAGACGGTCTCCACACAATCCTCCATAAAAGAAGCGATATCTTGTCCACAGGTCCGCTCCAAGTGCTCTTTCTGGGCTGCTGGCACTCCCAAGAGACTCAATGCTAGGTCGCTACGCAGGGCGTGTTTAATCGAAGGGCGCCAAAGCTTCTCTCGGATCTGAGTTCGATAAATCTCTTGTTGCTCCTTCAAGGAACCTGCCGAAAACAGACTCTGAATTTCCTCATAGACCCCAGCTAATCGAAAATATCGCATCATCATCTTCGCAAAAAAACCTGTCGTTCCCCGCAAATAGAACGAGTCATTGTTTTTCTTTGCTCCAAAAAAATGAAGGTGTTTATCCCAGTAAAAACGTGCCTTGATGGAGAGATGCCAGCGCAGTCGGTCGCGATACCATTCAGAAAAGTGAGGGGTGCTTCCCTCTCCGAAAATCGAGAAAAACTGCTCGTAATCCAACTCTCGAATCCCAGCCAACTTTAGTTCTAAGAGCGCATTTTGCCGAAAATTCATGTCGACCGCATAGACCTTAGAAGGCCCGTCGAGGGCATAGTCCAAGGCATTGCAGCCTGCAGAAGTAATCAAGACCACTTCATCCTCTGGTCCAAGTTCCATCACCTCTCGGTCCAATCTAGGATCCTCCCAGCAGGTATTATAAACTAGGCAGTTACTATGAACAAAGTTGAAGAGGCGCTCAGTGGCCCAGTGCGTCGCTGCTTTCATTGAGATACTTAAGAGTTAGTCCTGGGTTTTTACGCGCGGCTACAGGGCTGCTTTAGCCCGCCAATCAAGAGTCTATTGCAGCTTTGAGGCCCCAAGCAAAGTCGTCTGTCGCCTAAAGCCAACTTGTCACTTTATCGAGACACATTGGACACAACTCACTCTCACGATTTGAACTCTTATCAATTCTAGAACCCAACGAAGTGCCCTCAGCTTGTTCCTCAAATATGGGACATTGTGTTTACGAACCCTGCGAATTCAGGGATTTCGTCACACTTTAATGAGAAGCACCGCGGAGATTTGTTTTGATCTTCGGCATGGTTTATCAGCTTTTTTACCCCAAGAACCAACCAGCGAGGCCGATGCGAACTTTCGACTGGATGACGCTATCCAATATCAAGGCGTCGATCCTAGGCTGCTCCAAAAAATCCTAGCAACACTGCCCCCCCAAGCTTTTCAATTCCCCTTTATCGACTATGGCTGCGGCAAGGGTCGCGGCCTAGCGGTTGGCGCATTGGCCGGATTTCGATCGGTCATTGGCGTAGAAGTTTCAGCGGGTCTAGCCGCCCGTGCAGCGGCAAACCTTAAAACGCTCAACCGACGGATCAGTGGCCTCCAGGTGACCGTCCAGTGTATGGATGCGACCTTATTTCAACTGCCACCCAGTCCTTTAGTCGTTTTTTTATATAATCCTTTTATCGGACCCACCTTAAAACGAATAGCCGCCATTTTGAAGACCCAGACCGATTCGGCTCCGCTCTGGATTATTTATGTCAATCCGCTCGGGCTTGAAGAATTTCTGAACTGTGGGTTCCGGATTAAACAAAGCTGGTTACACAAAAACTCCCTTGAGGCCGTTCTCCTAGAATCTTGAAAGCTTGCCCTATCGTAGCAGGTAAACCCTTATTTTTCAGGATTAGGGATAACAATCGGATCGGTGAGGCTGATCCGCCCGACGGATTTGTTTGGTTCCATTTCTTGAAATCGCAACAAGGAGATATTGCCTTCGAAGTCTTCAGCTAATGCGGTGCAACTCTCAACCCAATCGCCGCAATTAAGATATTCGAATCCTTTTAGATCTCGAATTTCGGCACGATGAATATGCCCACAAATGACCCCCTGAACTCCCGCCTGTCGAGCCATATGGACCATGCCTTCTTCAAACCGGGTGATGTAGCGTACAGCTGTTTTAGCCTGCAATTTTAAATGAGCCGCCACCGACCAGTAGCCAAAACCCAACCGATGCCGAATCCGATTGAAGTGCAAATTAAATTCTAAAATCCAATCATAAATCCTCGATCCAAGACGCTCGAGAAATCGATTGAAGTAAACAAGTCCATCGAGTTGATGCCCGTGCATCACCAAATACTTTCGTCCATCAAGCGTCGTATGAATCACCCGTTCAGCGAGATGAATCCCACCAAAACTCAATCCAAGAAATTGCTGCATAAATTCGTCGTGATTGCCAAAGAGATAGGTCACCTGAGTATCCTTTCGGTTCATTCGAAGAATTTTCTGAATCACCGTGTTGGCATCCGCTGACCAAAGCCAGCGACGGCGGAGTTCCCATCCGTCGATAATGTCACCAACGAGATAGAGTTGTTCACATTCGGTGTCGTGAAGGAACTTGAGAAGAAGCGCTGATTGACTATGTCGACTTCCGAGATGCAGGTCGGAAATCCAGATAGCACGATATTTCATTCCTTTAGGACAAGGGCCTGTTTGATCACTAGTAAGACTTGCTAACTGATCAGTGTCTCAGGACCAAGCCAGAAGAATCGGCGTCACAGGAAATTTTCCTCTCTGCTTTCTGATTGTTGAATTTGTGGCCGATGTCGCTCCCAGCGAGCGGTCGCCTACAAAGTCCAGAGTAGACTTCTCCCCCAGCTCCGCCATCGGTCTCCTTCTTGGCCAAACAAACCTGCTCTCGACGGTCGACTGATCGTCCTCAGGTTGGCTCGGAGGGGCGACCTAGGTCATCTCGCAGTTGGCTTTTAATTGCGAGGGGGCTAATTCTGCGGGTCAGCGACTGAGAGACTCGGGTTGACCATCAATTTTTGGCCCATCCGGATTTCTTGCTCGCTTCGAATGCCCTCAGCCAGCGCGAATCCCTTGGGGGCAAATACGAGAATGGTGGAACCGTGTTGAAACCAACCCATCTCTTGGCCCTTCAGGAAACCCGCCTCACAGGGGATCTCGTTCGGCCCAGTGTATCGGGGGTGAAACAGTGATCCGAGGCAATGCAATCGAATGCTGGCGACCAGCACTGCGGCGACCGCGACGAGTGTAAAGGTCTGCCCACCGGGTTGAATCTCGCAACGAATGGCGGCCCGTTCGTTTTTACAGAACAGCTTTTCTACTCGCTTGAGGGCGATCGGGTTGACGTTCCAAGTGTCGCCGGAAATGTAGGTCACATGACGGACGTGGCAGTCGTAAGGTGCATGAAATCGGTGATACATGTTGGAGCGAAGTCGGAGCGTGACATAACAGCCACCCTGATACTTTGCTGCATCGTCACTGTTCCCGAACAATTCTGTCACCGAATAAGGGAAGCCTTTTGCTTGAAAAACTTGCTGCCCTTGCACGACCCCGCATTCACCGACAATCGCATCGCAGGGACTAACGAAGACGTGAGGGTCGGGGTCGATTAAACGGGAACCCGGTTTTAACTCGCGCGTAAAGCAATCATGAAGGCTGGTAAAACGGTCTTTTTGGGCGTCACTCAGATCGAGGTTAGTGAACAGTTTCCAACCCCACAGAGAAAGGTCGCGAACGAGCGGGTGCTCAACTTTGCTGAACCGTCCCATAATGAGGGTCACGAGCAGACGCGGAATACGGTTGGTAAGGAGGAAATTGAGGGTCTCCTGTTGGAAAATACGATCTCGGAAAGAGGGGCTGTTCACGGTTGCGGACAAGGGCTGTTTGTGAGTGGAGAAAAAACGAATATTATCGATTCCGAATGACGATCAACATCAACACGATGGCAGTGGTGACCTCGGCTCTTGGCGTGGTAGCGATATTTTTGCCACGGATCAAGCGGCGCATTGAATTGTCGCGGGCGAAACATCGTTCGTTGACGGGACACTCGAAAATAGCCAAACGGGTCGCGCGCTTGGTGCCTGGTTATGCCTATGGGCCGGAAAAGTTTTTCGACTCGGATCAAGCACCCGCAGAGGTTGTGGCGAGGCGGAAGCAAGGTTTTGAGCGACTCGCGACCCTCCTCCGCGAGCGCTGTCCGAAGTCCATTGCACTTACCGAGCAGGCGCGCGATGGAATTTCCGATCTGCAATTTACCGGCGTTTATCGGGTGCCGTTCCAGTTCAGTCCGTATTGTCGCGAGCACCTGAAAATTGGCTCGTTCGTCGAGTCGACCGGTGGCGTCACAGTGCAAGATCTCGATGGTAATTCCTATTATGACCTGACCGGATCGTATGGCGTGAATGTGTTCGGGATAGATTTCTACAAAGATTGCATCCGCGAGGGCGCGACTAGAGCGGAGGCACTGGGGCCGGTGTTGGGATTTTACCACCGTTGCGTGGCCGCAAACGTGGAGCGATTGCGCGGCATTTCGCGATTGGACGAAGTTTCCTTTCACATGTCCGGCACCGAAGCGGTGATGCAAGCAGTGCGCTTGGCCCGATACCATACTGGACGCACGCACCTTGTGCGGTTCTGTGGGGCTTATCACGGTTGGTGGGAGGATGTGCAACCTGGGCCCGGAAATCCCTTGTCGCCCCGCCACACCTACACGCTCAAAGACATGGCCCCGGCCGCGCTGAATGTCCTCCGCACTCGCAAGGACATTGCCTGTGTGTTGGTGAATCCGTTGCAAGCCTTGCATCCGAACTCGCCGGCTCCGGGCGACTCGACTCTGGTGGACAGCGGGCGCAAAGCCAAGTTTGACCGAGAGGCCTATACTGCATGGTTGAAAGATCTGCAACGAGTCTGCACGGAGCGTGGCATCGTCCTCATTCTTGACGAGGTCTTTGTCGGCTTTCGTCTGGCCGCGCGCGGCGCCCAAGAATATTTTGGGATTCAGGCGGACATGGTGACTTATGGGAAAACTATCGCAGGGGGATTGCCGGTCGGAGTCCTCTGCGGGCGGCGCGACCTGATGTGCCGCTTTAAGAAAGACCGGCCAGCCGACATCTGTTTTGCGCGAGGGACCTTCAACTCTCACCCGTATGTGATGACCTCGATGCAGGTGTTTTTGGAGCGTGCGGAATCGTCGGATGTGCTGAGACTTTACGAGAATCTCGATGCGATTTGGAACGAGCGAGCAGAACGAATGAACGCAGCCTTGGCCAAAGAAAATCTTCCCGCGCGCGTGGTCAATCTTTCGACAATATGGACCGTGGTTTACGACGAGCCTTCGCGTTACAATTGGATGTTTCAATTCTATCTCCGCGCCCACGAACTCGCCCTGAGTTGGGTCGGTACAGGCCGATTTATTTTCAGCCTGAATTACACGGAGCAGGAGTTTGATGAAGTCATGCGACGGTTCGTGCTGGCGGGGCGCGCAATGGTGGAGGACGGTTGGTGGTTCCAGGATTCTTCGCTGACCAATAAATCCATCCGGCGCGGGTTGCTTCGCGAAATTTTGCAACATCGATTCGGAAGGTGAATCAGGACGAGGACGAAGTACGGTGATTTTCCCGGACATGGTGCATCGGATCAATGAATTCGCCGCGAAGCAGGAAGAGCGGTGCGCGATAGTAAAGTTTGATGTCGTGGAATGGGTCAGAAATAATCTTGGACATCCACACGAGTCCGGTTTGGACGTCCTGCAGGAAGAAAAGGTGGATGGTGCGGAATAATAGTCCGCCGCCGCCGAGCCAGAGCCAAAGAATTCCGAGCGAATTAAAATAGTTTTCCCACGTTCCAGTGGCTTCAAACAATCCAAAAAAACTGCGGCTAAAATACAGGGTCACCGGAATCGCAGCCCAGAGCGACATGAGTACAACTTTGCGCTGTAGATTGTACCCTAGTTTGATGTCTTCCTTGTGTTCGTGGGTGGCTTGGTTCACCTCGTCGTAACCCCTTGGCTCGAAGAAAAAGTGCCCGGCTTGGCGGCTGGGCATCGATATAAACCAAGCAATAAGTGCGGCCCAAGCCGGATGGATGAAGAGAAACACGTAGGCCACAACGAAGCTGATGGCGCTGATAAAGTGCAGCGACTGGTTAATACGGCTGTGATGGTAGTAACGATGATCATCCATTCGCTGGGTGTGCAGGCACTGTAAGAATTTTGTCATGGTGTAGCAGTTATTTGCCAACTTGGGCCGCCGAAGCTTGGTGGCCTCATTTTAAGCGAGCTGCAACCTAGGGTCCTTGTGTTACAGGAATTCGACCAAACAAAAACCTTCAGGAAACAACCCCGCCAAAGCGGCGCATTGTTTACCAATTGTTATTGCTGCGACTTCAAGCCGTAACTTTCCTGCAAAAAAATTCTAAGGTGAGTGTCATTCATGCTGTCGAGCAATTGGTGCCATCCGATCATCGTCCCACGAAGCAGCGTCTGCGACTGGCTATTGTCACCGAGACTTATCCACCCGAAGTCAATGGCGTGGCCCAGACTATCGCCAAAGTGGTGGAGGGACTCAGTCTTAATGGGCACACGATAACGCTCGTTCGGCCCAGCCAAGGAAGCCCCTCTGGACGGCCGTTAAGTCCGAACATTCGCGAGGTGCTTGTCGCGGGGGTTCCGATTCCAAAATACCGTCAGTTTAAGATAGGGTTGCCAGCGATACGCAAACTCACTCGGCTTTGGCGAAATGAACGGCCTGACTTAGTGCACATAGTCACCGAAGGACCGTTGGGGTTTTCAGCACTGTTAGCGGCCAGGTACCTTGGCATCCCGGTGGCCTCTGAATTTCGCACTAACTTTCACTCGTACTGTGCCCATTATGGGGTTGGTTGGCTGGCCCGCCCCATTGTAGGTTACCTGCGATGGTTTCACAACCGGACCCATCGCACTATGGTTCCAACCCGCAGATTGGCTGCTGAACTTGCCTCCCATGGATTTGAGAACCTGCAGGTTGTAGCCCGCGGTGTAGACACTCGACTCTTCGATTCCGCGAAGCGATGTCCAGCACTTAGAGATTCGTGGGGAGTCTCAGTAAACTCGCTGGTCGTGCTCTATGTCGGACGCCTCGCCGACGAGAAAAATTTACCACTGCTCCTTTCGGCCTTTGAGCGAATCCACCAAGCACGCAGCGACAGTAAGTTGGTCTTGGTTGGAGACGGTCCTGCGCGCGCGAACTTAGCGCGGCGTTGTCCTCAAGCGATTTTTGCGGGCATTCGAAAAGGGGAGGAACTGGCGCGCTATTACGCCTCCGGGGACCTGTTCCTTTTTCCCAGTCTCACTGAAACCTTCGGGAACGTGACCCCAGAAGCGATGGCGAGTGGACTTGCCGTGGTGGCTTACGACCATGCGGCAGCGGGTGAACTCATTCAAACGGGCGAGAATGGGGTCCTAGCAGAACCGACCAAGCCAAGCCAGTTCTGTGACTTGGCAGAGCATCTGGCGAAGCATCCAAATGAAGTTGTGCGACTTGGGTTGAGGGCGCGTCAGACTGTCCTTCGGCTTGGGTGGCCGACCATCATTGATGAGGTCGAAAAGGTTTACGCTGAACTCTGCAAGCCTTCGGAGCTCGCCTCTTCTGTTCCGGATAATGAAAGGAGCAGAGGTTGTTTTCAGGGCGAGGGTGAAGAGGGATTCAAGACATCAATCTAACCGCCACCAATGGTAACAGCACCACGAGGTAACGGGTGAATAAGTTGCGGAAAGTGAGTAGGAATGAAGAGCGACGCGCTGCCACGGTCGGTTGTGCGTCTGCCTAATGCCTTTGTTAAGTTCGTCCAGCGAAAGCGGTGGGCTGATGAGTTTTTAGAAGGATAAACGAGCGTAATTTTGCGACAGAAAATTGACTTGGGATGCGCGATGATGCGGTGAGTGATGCTGGACCCTCGCAAGGTAAGATATTTGCGGAGCCCTACCTCGCCGATGCGCTTTGGTTTTGTCTCGGGGTGCACCCTGCCTGTACACTGAGGGGGAATCGCCTTGGAGTGGTGGAGTCGAGGGGGCTTGAACCCCTGACCTTCTCATTGCGAACGAGATGCTCTACCAACTGAGCTACGACCCCGTCCAAAGCGAGGTGATTGTTGCCGATCTTGGTTAAGGCTGGCAAGAACGGTTTCAATTTTGACAATAGCTACCGTCAAGATCTGTCTCAGCAGAGCCAATCTCATTCTCTGTCCTCAGATCGAAAGGAGTACTCGCTGAAAATGATCTATGGGCGAGAACCAAATTGATCTTGATAGTAGGAGCGCCGAATCAAAATCGACTCCACGTACTGACGGGTACTCGGAAAAGTGATCGCGGCGAGAAACTGGGCTCCATTGGTTTTTGCACCGGAAAGGTTGGTGGTGTTCATCCAGCGGAGCACATTACCCCGTCCAGCATTGTAGTCAGCTAGAGCGTACGCCATTGGATTATCGGTGGACGAATAACGTCGGAGAACTTTTGCCAAATAATAAGTACCAGCAACAATATTGGTACCAGGGTCCAACGTATGTTCGTGCATATAGCCCTTCAATCGAAGGGAATCCGCCCACTCTTGGGCCGCATCCTCGGTGATTTGCATCAGGCCAATCTCCCCTGCTTTTCCTCGGGCTAAAGGATTAAACCGACTTTCTCGCCAAATCAGGGCTTTTACTAAAGCGGGCGATAATCCATAGCGAACTGCGCACGTGCGAATCGAGGGATCAAACCGGTTTTCCAATCGCAGATTCCACCACAAACTCAAGCAGCCAACTCCTCCACAAAGTACCATAAAGATGATCGCACGACGTTTCACTAGTTAGGGTTGTTTCAGAAACTGGGCGTCGTGCAAACCGGAAAGATGCCCACACCGCCGCACATCACTCAGGTTCTCACCGGTTTGGTTCCATCCAGGGGGTCTAGTAACTTCAAAACTTCAAGTCGCCAACCGGATGAGGCAACACTTTCCGGCCCGTCGGCAGGACTCGCCGAGGCTGACGGCGTACGCTTACGATCAATCACGCTGCGTCAACGCCGACAACCAGATCGACTTTCTTGGCCAAAGCTCGCATATCGCTCCCACCAAACGTGCCTCAATCACCCTAATCCATCGCCTACTCAGACGGTTCTGGGCCGTCAATCAACCCCCAAGCCCACCCCTCAACATCGGGTCCGAAATCCTTGGAAAAGACTCACTCTAAAATCTGTCCCCTTTTGAACCCGTGCAGAAATCCCCTTTTGAACTCCCGCCGACAGTCTGAGTAGATAGCCTTGGACCTTCTCCGGGGAGGGCATTGATGTCACTTCTGTCGAAGTTTTCCTTGCTGGACTAGTACCCCAGTTGGGAGCGTACGGCTTGATGAAGTACATTTTTGTAACGGGCGGGGTGGTGAGTTCTTTAGGCAAGGGACTTATCGCGGCAGCGCTCGGGACACTTCTCGAAAATCGAGGACTGACCGTCACCCTCCAAAAATTTGATCCGTATCTTAATGTCGATCCAGGGACAATGAGCCCGTATCAACACGGGGAGGTGTACGTGCTCGATGACGGCGCGGAGACGGATCTCGATCTGGGACACTACGAGCGGTTCACCAACACCAAACTGAGTCGAGCCAACGCCACAACCAGCGGTCAGGTCTACGAACAGGTTATTAAAAATGAACGCGATGGGGTCTATTTGGGTAAAACAGTCCAAGTAATTCCCCACGTGACCGACGAGATTCAACGTCGGATTACCGATCTAGCGGCGAGATCGGGTGCTGACGTTGTCATTACTGAGATTGGCGGGACTGTGGGCGACATTGAAGGCCTTCCTTTCCTCGAAGCGATCCGCGAGTTCGCTCAAGAGGCGGGCAGCGGTAATGTTTGTTTTATCCACGTCACCTACGTTCCTTTTATCAAAGCAGCCGGAGAACTAAAAACTAAGCCCACCCAGCAGAGTGTCGCCAAGCTTCGGGAGATTGGTATTGCCCCTCACATCCTCGTTGCTCGATGCGAACAACCGCTCGGTAAAGATGTTCGGAGTAAGCTATCGATGTTTTGTAATGTCGCTTTTGAAGCGGTGATTGAGGAAAAGGATGTCGACCATTCTATTTATGAAGTTCCACTGATGCTACAACGTGAACGGATGGACGATTTAGTTTGCCGAACACTGCAACTCAATCTGCCGCCGGCCAATATGACCTATTGGCAGGATATTATTCGGCGCTTGATCGCTCCCCAGCATCAGGTCCGGATCGGAGTGGTCGGGAAGTACATTGAACTACAAGACGCTTACAAATCGGTCTACGAGTCCCTGAAGCACGCGGGCGCTGCCAATGATTGCGGAGTACAAATCGAGCAAATTGAAGCCGAAGATTTGGAAACGAGTGATCCTTCGAAGAAACTTAAGGGCCTCGGGGGAATTCTGGTGCCAGGTGGGTTTGGTGATCGAGGGATCGAAGGAAAAATCTGTGCCGTCCGATTCGCTCGGGAAACCGGCGTCCCCTACCTTGGACTCTGTCTCGGTATGCAAGTCGCCACTATCGAGTTCGCCCGCAATGTGCTCAAACTTGTTGGTGCCAATTCAACTGAGTTTGATAGCCAATCGGATCATCCGGTCATTCACCTCCAAGAAACCCAACGCCATATTAAACGCAAAGGTGGTTCTATGCGACTGGGTTCGCACGAATGCCTTTTGGATAAAGGTTCACTTGCCGAACGACTTTACGGAAAGACTCAAATTTTTGAACGTCATCGTCATCGCTACGAATTCAATAACGCTTACCGTGAACAGTTCGAAAAAGCCGGATTCATTATCAGCGGCACAACTCCAGATGATCAATTGGTCGAGATGATTGAGATCCCCTCCCATCCATTCTTTATCGCAACTCAATCGCATCCGGAATTTCTCAGTAAACCGAATCGTGCACATCCTCTGTTTGAGGGCTTCATTCGGGCTGCTCACAAACGGTTGCACCATCGGCCGCTCTGAGTTCTTCTGATAAATCCCCTTGGGTCTAGGGTGTCGATACCCAAGGGGAGGGTTTTACCCTTAGCTTGGCTTTGCCGATCAGCCGATCAAAAATCAGTGCTCGGCTTCTTGAGATTGAGTTCTCGAATCCAAATGTTGCGATAGCGGACATCGTGCCCCTCACACTGTAGCTTAAGACCGCCCGGAGCATCAGTAATGCCCTTGCCCCCGTCATTGCCCCCATCAAGCCCTGAATTGGGTCCACCCCAGACCTGATGTATGGTGACGTTCGTATGGACTTTAATGCCGTTAAAATACATTGAGACCAAAGCTTTCTCAGAGAGCTTTCCTTTTTCGAAGCGTGCCGCTCGAAAAGTGAGGTCGTAGACGTTCCATTTTCCAGCGCCGTTGTAGGCATAATACGGAGACTCGGTTTCGTTGATGACCGCGGCCATGCCATGCTTGGTTTTGTCACCGTCCAAGACCTGAATTTCGTAACGGTTTTGCAAATAAACACCGCTATTACCGCCTGGTTTTGCAATGTAGAATTCAATGTGAAGACGGAAATCAACATACTCTTTTTTGGTGATCAAATCCGCGGCTCCATACTTACCTCCATCTGCCGCTCGATCATCGGTCATGAGGACCGTGCCGGCTTCAATTGGATCTGCGACAACGGGCCATTTTACCGGCAACGACGACTTGAAGCCGGGCCCTTGCCAGTAGGTCCAATTCGACGACAACATCTCCTTCGAACCATCAAAAATGATTTCGGCTCCTGAGATAGGTTTTGCCCCTAAACCAATCCCTGGCGGGGCCGCCTGAGTCACGCTAAGGGTTAAGGCAGCGAGAAAAGGCAAGAAGCGTAAAAGATTCATAGAGGTTGGTGCCAAGGCTTTGCCACCTCCGGCAAAAGAGTCAATCACTGGCTCGAGAGAAATAGGGCTCGTCGGTTAATGAAGGATTCCAAACTCTCGACTGAAAAGAGAGTCCCAGCCCTAGTTCCTTTTTGAAAATGGCATGCGGGCGGGGTTGAAAAGCGCAGAAAGGGAGCAGGACAGATTCCCCCCTTACTACGGTGATCCGAGTCCTGAGACGTTCCAATGCTCGCCCCAATGCTGGAGGAAGAATTTTTTCTGGGTAGGCAGGAAGGTAGTCGCAGAACCAAGGAGAGGCCTTAGGGCGCAGCTCATTTGAAAAGTGACTACCATGAAGATAAACATCCAGAGTCTAAGGTGCAGGCTTTGCTTCATGCCGATGGCGCGGGCGGAGTTGGAGAGGGATTTGAGGCCGAAGAAGAGGGAGATCGACCAAATGAGAATCATCACCGCGCCCATAAAGGTCAGAGAGTCGGAGCTTTGGCTAAAAACCCAAATCACCGGAGTGAATCCGGCCAGCAGCAGGCTGCTCAAGGAGAGGGAGGCGAGCAGCAGACCGATGACGGCTTTGAAGCGAATTTCCAAGCCGCTCAGGCACGAGAAAATGTAGAGACTCGGTAAGCAGAGGAGGGCTGAAAGAAGGAGTCCCGCGATTAGTTTGAGCGGAGTGGCCCACCATTGGATGCCGCGGGTAAGGTCGACGGCGGCGAGTCCAAAGAGGGCGAGTCCGGTGACCATAATCAAAAGGAGACTCCGGCTAAGTGCCCAACTCCGGGTACCTTGGGTAAATTCATACAATGCGGCCCCAGGATGCTTCAGCAGGGATTCTAGGGCCGATCCGAGGCCAGTGCCCTTGACCATTGGCGTAGCGAAAAGACCACTTGAAGAAGTATTAGTGAGGACGGCTGGGCGCAATGGAGGAGGGCTGTCGGGAGAAGGTGGTAAAGGAGGCGAGGTGGGTTGATCGCGCATAGGTCTTGATCGCAGGTTGACGGCAGATTATTTGGTTAGGAGTCGGGAAAAGTTACGCCAGACAGACTCGTAGAAACTGCTGTGGTTCCAGTCGGCGCGAAGGAACTGCACAGGGCTGCCTGGCTGACCAAAGAAAGGGCGCAGATTCCACGAGAGTTGAGCTCCGACGAGGAGATTCCCTGCTAACCACGCGATGAAAACAAGGCTAGCCGCAGAGGGCGTTGTGGAGATGGCCCGGAGGATAGGCAGGAAGCGCCGATGGGCCGTGATTCCTGCGTAGACAATAATGATTACCTGCCCGAGGAGAAGGCACCGGTAGGTCGTCGCCCCTTCAGATTCGGCGGGGCCGGGGGCGGTTAGCACCACAGCCATCGCGATTGGACTGAGCCCACCCGCGATGAGAGCAAAGGTGGCAAAGCTCATCAACAACGACATCAAGGTTTGGCGGAAACTCAGCCCACTACCCAGCACTTGGGCAAATAAGCTGTTGATCAGGCCATTGGTCAGCAAGGTCAGGGTGATCAGCATGGGCAGTTTGAGTGCGACATATCCGCCCATCAGTGGAGCCCGCCACAACCCGAGTGTGAATCCATAAGCGGCCCCGCCCAGGAGGATGGCAACCGCACAGGCCGCCAACCTCGCCTCGGTTGGTTGCTCCAGCCATTCCCGCAAATACTCGACCCGCCCCTGACAAAGTGCCGGAAGAGCCCGCAGAGCTTGGTAGAAATCTTTAATGCACATGGGAAATAAATTTGCCCACCACCCAAGTTCTTGATCAGTGGAATCTTTTTAATCCGAACAACTTTGCATCGCAAAGTATTTTTAAAGATTAAGAGAGTTAGAGTATGAAGCCCCCATTAATTTAAAGGACCGGATGCCTCAACCAATTGAGCCTCCCATGTCCGCGGAAAGCCTCACTAGTGTCACACCGTATTTTTCAAACTGGTCATCGGTTGTCACCACCGCCAAGTCGTGCAGTTTATGCAGTTTGGCGACGGCGAGGATGAGGCGATCACCCAGGTCGTTATGGAGCGGTGGAAACTGGGCGGTGGTGGTGCAGACGTTTAATTCGAACTGACTGATAGAAATTGGCTTTTTTGACGCTGAGGGGAAACACCTTTGCCTTGGGCCTCCTGTTTTCGACCATCCAATTGGAACAATTCACCCGTAGCCCCTCTCCAAGTCTCCAAGACTCGGGTTATCGAAATGATCAGTGAGGAAGTTTCTCTCCCCCTCTACTCCCTCAAAATTCCTGCTCATCAAAAGTTAATCTGCTCGATTCAGATTGGCTCTCCTTGAACACCCGACCACCGAACCAAGAGCCGTAGCCCAGACCTCCCCGAAAGTATTAGCCAAAACTCGCCTCATCTTCGCCTCGAGCCAAGATCCCGATTTGGTGAGAACTAGCCCACTCCGCTCACCCTCAACTCACCCCGACCGACACCCCTGGGCGCCACTCGCCCATTCCCCAGCAGACTCTCGTCCTGCTATTCATCTGATTTGCCTAACCCATTTCAAAAAGACTCCACCTCACTCTACCCCCCGTTCACCTCAATCCCACTCACTCAGTTTCCCCTCGCCATCCCTTCCGCAAAGCCTTCCCTCACCCTTTCTCCACCTTTCGCATTTTCATGAAAACCTATCGTTGCCGTAACCCACGCAAATCCCCCGTTTGGAACTGCGTCCAGAGTTCTGTCTCTTATGATTTTTGAGCACCGTACGCGGCGACGACAAGTCCCGCTTGAACTCCAGCGTCTTGCTTTCCGGTTCGTGGATAAGAGTGGCGAACAGGAGGGAGATTTTCAGGCGATTTTTTCGATGAGCGGGGAAAGATCATTCCAGGGCAGGACGGTGGCTTTCTCCCGGTGCTGGAGAGTGGTGCCGCCGTGGATGAGCCAAGGGGTGATCGTCTGCCGGGTGAGCTTGGCGCGCCAGTAATCGAGGCCGGAAAAGAAGTCGGACGCGATGGTCTCGCCGGATTTGATTTCCACGGCGTGGAATGTATCCGGTCCGGTTTCGATGAGGGCATCGATTTCGTGGCCTTCCTTGTCACGGAGAAAATAGAGGGTGGGCTTGAGGCCGTGATTCGTTTGCGCCTTGAGGAGCTCTGTCATGATCCAGTTTTCAAACAAGGCACCGCGTTGGGGGTGGACGCTGATGTGGTCGGGAGTGCGCACGCCGACGAACCAGGCAGCAAGCCCGGGATCGCAAAAGTAGAGCTTGGGCGTCTTGACGAGGCGCTTGTTGAGGTTGGTGAACCAAGGGCGCACCAGAACCACCAGATGGCTGGCTTGGAGCACGGACAGCCAGGACTCGGCGGTGACGCGGGTGATGCCGGTGTCCGCCGCGAGCGAGGTGATGTTGAGAAGCTGGCCGATCCGCCCGGCACAGAGCTGGATGAAGCGCTGAAAAGTGGCGAGATCCTGAATGTTGAGAATTTGCCGCACATCCCGCTCCAAGTAGGTGCCGACGTAATCTTGAAGCCAAACGGTGGGATCGACCGGTCGGTCATGGATCGGCGGGAAAAAACCGGCATGGAGCAGGGCGTTCACTGAAGACGGCACGCGTCCCGCCGCTTGGAGTTCCCCATAGGAAAATGGTAGCAAGTGCAGCAGCGCCGCCCGTCCGGCGAGACTTTGGGTAATCGAACTGATCAACTCGAACTGACTCGATCCGGTCAGGATAAAGCGACCCATCCGGCGGTCGGCATCGACGACGCCCTGGAGGTAGGAAAAAAGTTCCGGAGCACGCTGAACCTCATCAAGGATGGCACCATCGGCCACCTGACGGAGAAAGGCCCGTGGATCTTCGGTGGCGAAGGCGCGGGTGTCCGGATCCTCCAGCGAGAGGTAGGGAAGCTCCGGCGCGAGCAGGCGGGAAAGAGTGGTTTTGCCGGACTGACGGGGACCGGTGATGGTCAGAATCGGGAAGCCAGCCAGCCGTTCACGCGCCGCCGCCGCCGCGATCCGAGGGATGGGCTGCACTGGAAGCTGCGGGCTGGAAATCGCGAAGATGACTATTTGTATAGTCGAAAATGCATTTAGTCAATATCGCCTTCCTTTTCATATCTCGTCCTTCAACCCTGATCCTTCTTGCCCCGTGCACCCCAGCCTAAAGACCCTTTGGGCATGCCACAACATCATCAGGCCCAAAATTTCTTACCTATCCCACGGCGCAGAGGGGTATCGTCGTTGTACACGATCCCCTGCTCACCGACTACCACGATGAGGAACACCAGCAACTTCAGACCTCAGAAAAATGAGGGTAAAGCCTAAGAATCAGGTGCGAGTTCAAATCCCTGAATTTTGAGCGATTTTTTGCGAAGGCAGACTTCTCGTGGGGAATGCCAGACGATGAAAGTAGCGACTTGTTTCCAGAGTTGGTTGCTGC
>CAMDGV010000062.1 GCA_945898055.1 Akkermansia muciniphila
AGTAGACCCGAAGTTGCTGGTGTTCCTCATCGTGGTAGACGGTGAGCAGGGGATTGCGCTGATCGGCGCCGAGGATCCATTGACCGGAGGACGGCAGGGGTGCCGAGCGGGCGGGTTTTGACGCCGAATGGCGATCCGAAGCGGCGGCCTGAATTGAAATCACCGGCTCGGTCGGTGCGACCAGCGTGGGTGGCACCGCAGCGACCAGCCCTGGAAACAAGTCGCTACTTTCATCGTCTGGCATTCCCCACGATAAGTCTGCCTTCGCAAAAAATCGCTCAAAATTCAGGGATTTGAACTCGCACCTGATTCCTAGGCTTTACCCACATTTTTCTGAGGTCTGAAGTTTGGGAGGAACAGCTACTCAAACGCACCGCGCGCATGAGGCCAACGCCAGCGCCAACCTTGCTAGACCCTCACTTCTCACTGCGTGCAACGCGCAAGGTTCACACCGGTCCCTGCATCGAATTCGACGGCCAGGATTATGAAATCGCACCCACCTCGCGAAAGGTCGTCACCGTGCTTTTCCACCCGTTTCGCAAGCTCTGGGTTCTCGATCATTCACCAAAGTTAACAGGGCCCCCGATTCTCGGCCATTTCACGTTGAAATCTGTCTAGTTTTGCTCCGGCAGAAAATCCGGTTTTGAACCGTCGCCGACAGGAGAAGCTTTTCTGATTGTCTTTGCCCAGCGCTTGGGCACATAAAAGTCTAGATTTTGAACGCATGCGGTTTTTGATGCTCAACTGGCGGGATCCGAAAAACCCTTTGGCGGGCGGTGCCGAACGGGTCACCCTCGCCTATCTCGCTGCGCTCGTGCGGCGCGGGCATGAAGTGTTCTGGTTTGCCAACCATTTTCCGGGCGCTGAGTTTTCTGACAAAATTGAGGGCGTGAATATCGTCCGTGGTGGCGGCTTGGGGAGTTCCGTGTGGCACGCCCGTCGATGGTATCGCCGCCAACCCCCGTTCGAACTCGTCATTGACCAGCACCATGGCATCCCCTGGTATGCCCCCTGGTGGGGCCACACTCGCTGCGTAAGTTACATCCACGAAGTGCTGGGGCCGATCTGGAGTGCCTTTTATCCCTGGCCCATCTCCACCGTGGGACGCTGGCAGGAACGCTGGACCCATTGGGCTTATAGGCAGGTGCCGTTCTGGACGGCGTGCGAGTCCACCCGCGATGATCTTAAACAGCATGGCGCTCGCGACATCACCTTGATCCGTTACGGAGTGCACACCGTGGCGTTGCCCCAGATCGACGCCAAACCGCTCACATCACCTTTGCGACTCATCGTCGTTTCACGCCTCGCACCAAACAAGCGCATCGACCACGCCATCCGAACGCTGCCGCACCTGATCGCGCAAGGCGTCGCCGCCCACTTGACGGTTATCGGCACCGGCGAAATGGAGGCGCAACTCAAGCAGTTGGCGAATGATTTGCGAGTGACCGCGTCTGTCAACTTCACCGGTCCGCTGCCGGAAGCGGACAAGGACGCGCACTTGCGACGCGCCCATTTTCTCCTGCACACCTCGCAGCGCGAAGGCTGGGGCTTAAATGTGATCGAAGCCAATGCCATGGGGACGCCCGCCGCCGTCTATCCCGTCAAAGGCTTGATCGAGTCCACGCTCCATGATCACACCGGCCTCGTGGCCACGGCGGAAACACCGGAAGCATTAGCGACCACCCTCGCGGCGTGCTTGGGGACTCCGGACAAATACGAACGATACCGGATCAACGCGTGGGAGCGCGCCCAAACGTTTCACTGGGACAAGGTCTTGCCGGAGGCGTGTGACTGGTTGGAAAAACAGGCCCGGGCCGGGAAAGGTTGAGCACCATGCGGATTCTCATTATTCATAATACGCTCAATGATTCGACCTCCGTTTCCGGCGTGTTAAAGCATTACGCCTTCATGGCCAATGAATGGAATGCGGCGGGGCATCAAACCGATTTCGTCTTGGCTAGGGCGGGTTTTCCGCAACTGCAACAACTCGCACCGAAATCAAAGCTCATCAGCAGCGATCATTTTTTTGACGCCACCCAGCACCTCGCTCAAACGTGGCGCTACTTTCCCGCCTACGCCTGGCGACTGGTCACGGCCTACACGCTGCCCCTGCCCGACCGTTACGATGTGATCTATGCGTCGGGACAATTCATCGTGGAAGTCCATGCCGCCCGCGTCATCGCGCAGCGGCAACAGGCAAAATTCGCCGTCAAAGTTCAGCACGTCTTGCATTCTCAACCCAAGCGCCACGGCTGGATCAACCAACTCTTCCTCTGGGCGGAACGCGTGAGCGCCCGGCTGATTCACCGCCACGCCAACGCGGTCCTCTGCCTGAGCCCAGTCGTCGCCGACGATTATCTTGCACTGGAAACGGAACTGGGTTTGACGCCGACCGCCACGCGACTGGTCGGTTGCGGCATTGATTACGCGGCAATTGCCTCCATGCCCCCCGCTGATAAAAAGTTCGACGTGGTTTTTCTGGGCCGGCTGCATGAGCAGAAGGGGGTGTTCGATCTGCCGCAATTCTGGCAAAGCGTCGTGGCGAAAAATCCTTCCGCGCGCCTGCTCGTCATTGGCGAAGGCCCGCATCGCGGCCAAACCGAAACCCGTTTCCAACAACTGGGACTCCAAAGTTCGGTGACATTCACCGGCGGCATTAGCGAGCAACGCAAGAACGAACTCCTCGCGCAATCACGCATCGGCGTGAGCCTTTCCTACGAGGAAGGCTGGGGATTATCCGTCACCGAATTCCTCGCCGCCGGCCTGCCCGTGGTGGCGTACGAGCTACCCGTGTTCCGGCATATCTTCCCCGGCCAACTGGTGCCGGTGCCGCCAGGTGACTGGCAGGGACTCGCCAGAGAAGTGACCGCGCTATTAGGGAATGCATCACGGCAACTCACATTGGGAAATGCGGGCCGCCAATTCGCGCAACGTTATGATTATCGGCAAGTGGCAAAAGAGGAATTGGCAGCGTTGCAGTCGGTCGTCGATGGAAAATGAACCGAACCAACAACATGAGATTACTCTGGTGTAAATATTCGGGACTGAACTGTTTATGGAGTGTCTCTTCAACTCCGCTGTCGCGAACCACGACCCCTGATCCCGTGCAGATTAACCTCCTTGGTTATGCGTAAAGTCGTTTACCTGAATCTGGCAGCGCTCTCTCGTTATTAGCCGGATTTTTTCCTGTCAATTATTGATAGCAATTTGATTTTTGAGGCGGAGTTCAAGAAGCAAAGAGCAGCCACGCGGTCAAGGCGGTCAGCAGGATTCGAGTTGTTGTCGGCATAGTCATAGTTGGTTTTAAGGTTTGCGTAGAACGGTAACCCCGTGCAGCCACTTACCCAGTAGCAATGACAGCACCGAAAATCGCAGGCTGTGCGCGATCCGTCTGAGCAGGCCGGGAACCTGCTCCGTGCGAAACATCGTCTTGTGCAGCGTGCCGAAGTGCGGGTAGACAGCAACCAGCTCGAACCCGATCCGCTTGCCTAACCTCCACACTTTGTACGGAGGGGTAGAGCGCTCGGTGACGTTGTTGTCTCTGGCGAACTTCTGAGCGAACTGGCTCCAAGAGTGCCCCACCCCAGGCTCAGACACAATGCAGATACCGCCCGGCTTGAGCGCCTCGAAGGCGGTCATCAATGCTGCCTCGGGATACATTGCATGGTGCAGGCTGTCGTGGAAGACCGCTGCGTCGAACAGTTCTTTGCAGAAGCGCTCTTCGTAATCGTGCCGAACAAACGCTGGCCGTAGCTCGGTGTTTAGGTGCTTCCCCGGAGCCAAGGCCAGGCACTCGGTGTTCACGTCGATCCCAACGACACGGTGCCCTCGCAGGGCATAAAAATGGCTCGTGATGCCGGGGCCGCAGCCAAGATCGAGTACATCGCAAGGATCCTTTGGCAGGAGAGAGATGATGGCGGCGATGTCGGATAGGTAGTACCCGGCGTATTCCGTATTCCAGGGGAAGTCTTTCAACTCCTCCTTCTTGTAGGCTGTCAGTTCTCCTGCTTTGAACATAAGTTTTATATCTAGTAACTAGGTTCAGCTGGCCGCAGATCACCCCCAGGTCGGTCCGGGGCCACTTTAAGTGCTCGATGTTGACTGGCCCGTGCTCCCGCGTGGCCTCCTCCTCTTTACGCGCAGTATGCCTGTCTCTGCAAGCCCTCTGCAAGCACGCCCCTCTGCAAGTCGAGGTATTCGCCCAAGGTGTGGAGGGTGAGAAAGAAGGCGGGAAGCCCTTTGGGTTGATAGAGAGGGTTGCCCACGAATCGCACGAATCTCCACGAATAAAATGAGGCAGAGACCACGCCTTTTTCGGTTGTTTCGTCTTCGTGTCCATTCGTGAAATGCGTGGGCCTTTTCCCCTCCACCTCAAAAAAGTAATTTCCTATCAATAACCCGCGTCGGTGGACGATCTGGCTCCGCGTAGGAAAGGCGGCTGAGCGGAGTGATTCCGAAGTAGGTATCGAGCGCAGTGGAGGCGACTGTTTCCAGTCGGACGAGATCGATCGAGCCATCCGGCGCGAGGGCGGTTTCCTCGATCTGGACGAGCACGACTTTTCCAAGAATCAGCGCAGTGCCATTGAGTGGGATATTGAGCCGTCCAGCGAACTCCATCCCGAGGCGGAAGCGAGATTCGCTCACAAACGGTGCATTGAAATTTTCCTCGTAATGCTCGGTGAGGCCGGTTGCAGAGAACTCTGAGATCTCGCTGGGAAAGCGCGCCGAGCAGTGATGCGCGGCTTCTAAAATCCCAGGATGGAGGTGATTGATCGTCCAAATGCCGGTAGCTTCGAGGTTGGAAAGCGTGTGGCGCTCGGTGACATCCGGGCGGCTGACCATGCCGAGGATCAACGGGTTCGAGCCGAAATGGACGAGGCTGGAAAAGGGGGCAAGATTCGTCTGGCCCTGCGGAGAACGGGTGCCGATCAGGGCAACCGGTTTCACGCCCGGGAGGCTGGTTGCGAACTGGACGCGGACGAGCTTGTCCATCGCGGCGATGTCGGCGGTGGTGATCGTTTTCATGAGGAGAGGCGAGGGGCGTGTTGGTGAGTGAAGGAGCGATTACCTGGACGCGGATCTTTGGCGCGAGCTCGGCAGCCAGTGGGCCGGCGAGGGGTCTTATTATTATGAACCATTGTCGATTATTAGAACTGACTCCTAGCCGGCCTGTGAGGCTGTCTTGGGACGACGCGCGTTGCGGATCGGCCTCACTTATCCAGGACTATTGCTGCTTTTGTCTGAGGCAATAGACCCGATTGGCGGTGCGGATTACCAAACGGTCGCCGGCGAGGGCAGGAGTCGCCATGCACATGTCGTCGGGTCCGAGACGGTTGACATGCTTCACTTCAAATCGGTCGCCGGTAGGCACTACAAAACAGACGCCATCTTCATTTAAGCAAAAGAGATTACCGGCGGCAGTCCAAGGGGACGAGGTGAAAGCGAGGCCATTGGGAAGGCGTTCTTTGTCGTAAATGATCTTCCCATTTTTGGCATCACGACAGGTCACAAGGCCTCGATCAAAAAGAACATAGATTCGACCTTCATGGTACAGCGGTGACGGGTTATAGGGTGCTCCAACTGGATCAGACCAAGCGATGAACCGATTTGTGGTTTGACCGGCGGGCAAACTGATATCTCCGGTTGCACCGGGTCGGATTGCATAAAGTGGACGCTGTTTATCTCCGACATAACCCGAGCTGACGAAGAGGAGTCCATCGCCAGCCTGCGGGGTTGGAATGGCGATACTGGACATACCTTTGAATGACCAGAGGAGATGGCCGTTAAGATCATAACTTCGCACGGCAGTCGTGCCGCAGGTGATCAGTTCTGTGCGTTGTTTGTTCTTCCAAATAAAGGGAGTGGCCCAGTTGCTTTTTTCATCGCGATTGATTCGCCAAGCTTCTTTGCCCGTCTGCGAATTGAGGGCGAGGAGTTCGGCCTTATCGTCGGTGTCGTCGACCATGAATAAGCGGCCATCGTGTAAAATTGGTGAGGCAGCTGAACCCCAGCCATAGCGGATTTTGCGAGTTTCCAAAGGGATAGACCAGAGGGATTTGCCATCGTGGCTGATCGCAAAAATACCGACTCCGCTAAAGACAGCGTAAACTCTTTGGGCATCAACGACGGGCGTCTCTGCCCCGTAGCTGCTTTTGAGGTGGATTGGCGATTGAGGTGTGCCGCGATGAACGAGCCTCTCCCATTCGATTTTTCCTGTCTTAAGATTGAGGCACAGAACTTTCCACAGATGTTCTGACTTGGAAGGTTCCGGACGATCACCCCCAAAATAAAGACCTTTTTTGGGCGGTTCAGAATCCCCTTGGTTAATCACAGAGGTGAGGAAAACCTTATTTCCCCAAATGACTGGCGAGGACCAACTACGGCCGGCGATCTCGGTCTTCCACTCGACATTTTCGGTGGCGGACCATCGGACTGGGACCCGAGGATCTAGGCTGACCCCGGAGGCATTAGGACCGCGAAATTGAGGCCAATTCGACTTTGCCTCAGCTCCGCGGGACGTTCCAATCCAGCCAGCCAGAAAGAGAGAGAGCGCGGATTGACAAATGATTGAGGCGATCACTGTCGGTAGAATGGGGAATTTTCTTTGAGGCGCCAGTCTAGGATTGTGTTCGTGATGTGGGGTGGGGCCGCCGGCTTTTAGTTGAGTTTCGTCGGGTCGTCAGGAAGTGGCTCAGTGGCGGGACACCCTCCTGCCGCGATTTAGACTCTTTTAAGGCCCAAGCCGATCGCCATTTTAAAAGTCTGTGGCTTAGTTGAAATAAGAGCGTGTCCATCGATGAAACCCGATCCGCACCCATTAGACTGGAGGCATCGGTAGGAGGCGCCATTCGCCGGGTGGTAAGTCTTTCAATTCAAAGTCTCCAAAGCGGCTTCGGTGCAGAGAGATCACCTCTAAGCCCTCGGTTGCGAACATCCGTTTCACTTGATGAAAACGTCCTTCGACTAGTTCAACCTGGACCCGGCAGGGACCGGTTATTTCAAGTCGAGCCGGCAAACACGGATCCGCTTCGTCTGGCAACCAAACTTGGCCCGATGCAAATAAATCAATTAAACTGGGATCAGGGTCGCGGTTAAGTACCACGTCATAGAGCTTGGGAACTTTATGACGAGGTGAAGTCCAACGCTGAACCAAGGTTCCTTCATCGGTAATCAAAAGGACACCGGTGGTATCTTTGTCGAGTCGACCCACCGAAGTCACTGGGGGATTCCTCTGACTCCAACGTTCTGGAATGAGGCCAAAGATATTGGGGCCTTCTCGTTCATCCCGTGAACACACTACTCCGGGGGGTTTGTGCAACAGACACAAAATACCTTCAGGCCGTTCCACGGGTTCGCCATCAATGAGGACTTGAGCCAAAGGAACGCGGGCAGTGGCATCCTTCGATGGGGTGCCATCAACCGTGACGCGTCCTGCTCGGACCCATCCGCGCGCTTCGCTCCGACTACAATAACCGTGGCGAGAAAGAATCTGATCGATGCGAAACCGTGACATATGGGCCTGATCAAAGCAGAAGGAGTGGATGGGGACAGGCTCTTTCTTAAACTGAACTCGAGAGCGGCCTAATTTTCACAGTGCCATTAGTTGAATCAAGAGGATCAGGGCCAAGGAGTTTGAGTTCTTGCCGCCCTCCAGTGTTACCATTCAGCGGAACCGCAGCTTGCTTCGTGATAAGATCCGGTTGCAAACTTGGACTTTCCACTCGTTCGATGCATTGGACCCAAAACTACAATCCCCTTGGTCATCTGCTGGAGTCTGCCTTGCTCGCTCTGTTACCCGTGGCGGTTTTGCTTGGGTCGTTAGCTTTCTTTCATGTCCGGGCCCATCTCGCTGCCTTGGCAGCCTTGCTGACCTCGGGTGCCATTGCTGTCGGGGTGCTAGGAATGCCGGTTCAACTCGTTGGGGCATCGGCTCTGTACGGCGTCGCTTTCGGCTTATTTCCAGTCGGTTGGATTTTGGCAAATGCGGTTTTCTTGTATCAGGTCACTGTGGAGACAGGTCAGTTTACGGTGCTCCAACAGCAAGTTGCGGGGATTTCCGAGGACCGTCGGATTCAAGCACTGCTCATTGCTTTCAGCTTCGGTGCCTTTATCGAAGGAGGTGCCGGCTTCGGTGCGCCGGTGGCGATCACTGGGGCTCTGATGATTGGAGTGGGATTCCGTCCTCTCGAAGCCGCTAAGTTGGCTCTTATCGGTAATACAGCCCCCGTCGCATTTGGTTCGTTAGGCACACCCTTGATTGCTTTGGCCCGGGTTACTGATCTCGACTTACACGCCCTTAGTGCAATGGTCGGGCGCCAACTTCCGGTGTTTTCCTTGATTATTCCCTTTTGGCTCGTGGCCGCACAATCAGGTTGGAGGGGAATGCTGGGAGTTTGGCCGGCCTGTCTCGTTACTGGGGCTACTTTCGGGGCCTTACAATTTGCCGTTAGCCATCTTCATGGTCCGTGGTTAGTTGATATCATCAGCGCAATTGGTTCCATGGGCGCTCTTGTCCTCTTTCTCAAAGTATGGCAACCCAATGATCGGGTTGAGAATCCGTTAGAAAGTGTTGCAGAGGTCCGAGGGATTGCCAAAGGCGGTGGTAATTCCTTAGGGGCACCGGCTTGGAAGGCGTGGCTACCGTGGGGCTTACTTTCGGTGATGGTTTTCCTTTGGGGCTTGCCGGCGATGAAGTCGGGTCTTAATCAACTCTTTAGCCTTGAGATTCCTGTTCCAGGGTTGCACCTCAATGTTCAACGAGTTCCCCCCATCGTCCTCAGGCCGGAACCTGAGAAAGCGATTTTTTCACTCAATCCATTCTCTGCGACAGGGACGGCACTCTTGATTGCTGGCATTCTGGCGGGGCAAATTCTGGGCGTTGGAAGGGTTAAGCTCATCCGTATTTATTTGCGAACACTCTGGAGGTTGAGGGTTTCGATGCTGACCATTTCTCTGATGCTTGCCTTTGGATTTACCACCCGTTACAGCGGGATGGATACCACTCTGGGTTTAGCCTTAGCAGGGACAGGCTTTTTATTCCCATTCTTTTCGCCTCTGATCGGCTGGATCGGGGTGGCCCTAACTGGAAGCGATACGTCTTCTAATATTCTCTTTGGTAATCTCCAGCAAATCACCGCCCGACACCTCGGTTTCTCGCCAGTCCTGATGGCTGCGGCCAATAGTTCAGGTGGGGTTATGGGCAAGATGATCGATGCTCAGAGTATTGTTGTAGCGAGTGTTGCTACGGGCGGACGGACGGACAGTCCGGATGCTGGGACGGTGCTGCGCTCGGTATTTTGGCATAGCCTCGCACTCGCCCTCTTGATGGGAGTCTTGGTATTTCTTCAATCCCGCTGACTGACTCGATGCGGTGGTCTCGTATGACGACCTCTTTCCTTTCGGAAATGGGGCTAGACGCGAGGTATCGAGAAAATTACGAAGGCTGCCATTAAGATCAATCCAGCGATTAAAGCGGCCACCACGTCATCGGCCACCACACCGAGTCCCCCATGTAAGTATTGGAAAGGGCGAATCGGCCAAGGTTTCCAAATGTCCAAAGTCCGAAACAAAACAAACCCCGCAACCCACCAAGGCCATGCTTGAATGGGGTTGGTTAAATAGCCCAGAGAATGACCGCTTTTGTAACCCTGCAGGACCAGTGGGAAAAAAACGAGGGGCATCGCCACGATTTCATCGAGGACAATGGAACCTGGGTCGGCTTTACGCAGAATGCGTTCACCGGCACCGCACAACGGGACACTCACCGCTACTAAAGCGATAGAAATCACTCCAAACCAAGGAGGCGTCAATTGGAGCAAGAGGACGGTCAGTCCAAGGCCTAGGCTACTACCCCAAGTTCCGGGTCCGGGACGGAGTCGACCGCTGCCGAAACCTTCAGCGATAAACAAAATCCATTTGTCTGAGGTATTCATTCTTCACCAACGTCTGGCGACTTAGATCTAACGGGAAATCCCATAAGATAAACAAGAAGCGTAATCGATAATCACGCCTCTGCTTCCAAACTACCCGAGTCACTGTGCTCAGGGGGACTGTCCCTAAGACTCCTTTTTTTATTGGTCGAGTGGGGCTATCCGAAAATTTTTTGTTTTTGTACCACCACTCCCCCGACGCCGAATGAGCGGCAGTCTGCTTCTGCCCTAAGACGCAACAGACCTGCCGCTCATCGAGGGTCTACAGACCGATCTCGGACCTATTTGCCCTTTTTGGCGGGTGCTGCTTTTGCGGCGGCACTGGCCTGCTTCTTTTGGTCTGCGGAGCTAGCTTTGGCCTGTTTTTGACCTGTCTTCTTCTGGTTATCTTTTGGTGAACGGTCGCCCATAGATGTGGAGTGTTTTGAGTTTTAGGTTTGCTGTTTAGCCCGCGGAATCTTGGTTTCTCCGAAGGCCGTCGAGCGCGATATTGAACCTGTTGGGTCGTTGTTGTCACGAAACACTCGTAAACAGGTCGGGGGTCTCAGCAGCCTTGAATCGGGCTACGTAAACTTAGACCCTCCTCAATCCAACTGAGGTCGGGCCCGATTAGTCACGCACCTGATCCGTCACATCATTCGATTCCCCCTTATTTTCTATGTCGCACCTTTCCTGTTCCGCTGCATTGACCGTCGCCATTGAAGCTGCCCGTGCCGCTGGCGTGGTGATGCGAACGCATCGACGGCGTCCAAAAAAAATCAACGAATCCAATCAGCACGATATCAAACTCGAATTGGATGTCCGATGTCAGAAGCTTATCACTCGCATTCTAGCGAAGGCGTTTCCGAATATTCCGGTGCTAGGTGAAGAAGGGATTGATGCGGCATCAGAGGGCGCTGCCGCCCGTTGGGTGGTGGATCCTATTGATGGCACCGTGAACTTCGCTTATGGCATTCCCCACGCTGCGGTTAGCATTGCCCTTCAGGTCCGTGATGCCAGTGGATTTAGTTCCTCGGTCGGGGTGGTCTATGATCCCTTCATGGACGAGCTTTGGTCGGCGATTCGAGGCAAACCTGCTCGTCTCAATGGTCGAATAATCCGAGTCAGCACGCGATCTCGTGTGGATGAAGCCATTGTGTCGCTGGGCTTCGCCAAGAGCCAAGAGAGCTTAGAGGCTGTACAAGCTGATTTCGCCGATCTGACGCATCGGGTTCGAAAGCTTCGGATTATGGGTTCAGCGGCTCTGGCCTTAACCTATGTTGCGGACGGACGGTTCGATGCCTATGTGGAAGCAGGCGTTCGACTTTGGGATATCGCCGCAGGTGGACTGATCGTGGAGTGTGCTGGTGGTGAATTCTGGAGTCGCCAATTGGAGGGGGAGCATCGCTATGGGTTAGTTGCGAGTAACGGATTGCTTCGCAAAAAACTAGCCCGCCGTAAGTCTCGTAAAGGCGTCGCAGGAAAACTCTGAATTTTTCTTGTCTAAAATCCCTAAAATCTGTCTGGATGATCTCTCGGTTTTCCTGTTTTTATTCAAAATATTCGGACCCTATTTTCTGCAGTCTCCTTAATTTTAACCTTATGATTCCCATTCAATCTTTGCCAAAGAGTGGACAGTGCGCCAAGGCAAGGGCGTTTACGCTCATTGAACTCTTGGTCGTGATCGCCATCATTGCCATTCTTGCTGGAATGCTTTTGCCCTCGCTGGCAAAGGCGAAAACCAAGGCTGGCGGTATTCTGTGCATGAATAACGGGAAACAACTGATGCTAGCTTGGAAGCTTTATGCCGATGATTTTAATGGTAATTTAGTCGCCTCCCTGAATATCGATAAACGCCCTGTATGGGTGGAAGGCGGCTTGGATTTTACGAGTCCTGCAAACACAAATGTTAGTTTTATTACCAACGGCCCTCTCTATTCCTACGCGGGTAAGTCTCAGGCCATTTACAAATGTCCGTCCGATCTAGCAGCCGTTGGCAAACTCCCAAGGGCGAGGTATACCCCACGGATTCGGAGTATTTCCATGAGTCAAGCCTTTGACTTCGGCGGGTGGCTTCCCTCTCCACCGTATCGAATCTATGGTAAAGAATCCGATATTGTTCAATCGGCAAAGACTTGGGTATTCATTGATGAACATCCCGACAGTATCAACGACGCAGCCTGCGCTGTGGCGATGGCAGAACCGGGCGCCAGGACGGCACAAATCATCGATTTTCCGGCATCGTATCACAACGGAGCCTGCGGTTTAAGCTTCGCCGATGGTCATTCGGAAATTCACAAATGGGTCGGCAGCAAAATTAAGGCAAAAGCAACCTATAACGGGGGGCTTTCTCTTAATGTGCCCGCCGGCGATTCTCTTGTTGATGTTCTCTGGTGGTCTGAGAACACCACTGTAAGAAAGTAAAGGTCGCAGTGGTATCCTTCAGAGGTCATTCCTTTCTAAGACTCGATGACCCAGGCAGCGGCCCTCAGATTTGAATCTGATCGGGCCTTTGTTTTTCAGAGCCTCAGTGACCCTCGTGCTCACGAATGTATTCTCGCTTTAAACCGAGGGATTCTGGGGCATGCAAAACCAACATCTTCATCCGGATATCTGTGGGAATGGTAGATCGGGTTAATTTTGAAACGACGACCATTAAACTGATTGCCATCGGAACACACCAAATAGCGGGCTGTTCGCAAAGGATTCTAAGGAGGGGATTAGTGGCCCAGAATTCAGTTAAAGGTAGCAATTCAAGATCAGAGAAATTGGTTAGGCTCACTGCGGCTAAGGCAGAGACGCCTCCAGCCAACATCCCAGTGGCCGCACCCTGCATGGTCATTCCTCTCCACCAGACACTCATAAACAGCAGGGGAAAATAGCTGGCCGCGGCAATTGCGAAGGCTTGTCCGACCATAAAATTGATCTGAAGTCGTTCGACAAAGCAACCCAGGAGAGTGGCCACTCCGCCCACTAGAGCAGCGCACCATTTGAACATTTGCATTCGTTCCGCGGCGGTTGACTGGGGGCGGAGGATACGGCCGTAGACATCATGAGCTAAGGCACCGGTCATCGAGACAAGGAGTCCTGAAAAAGTGCTCATAAAGGCGGCGAAGGCACCAGCACAGGTGATGCCGGAAAGCACTGACCCCCAAGGAATACTTGATTTCGGTTCCGCCGTCTTAGATCGGTCACTGCTACTCCCTTTATTGGAGGAGTATTCCTCTAATACCTTGGGGAGTTCGAGCACCACCTTATCAGTCCCTTTGGAGCCGGTGCCGTCATAGAGCGCAGGCATTAGGTTACGTCCCATCACTCCAAACACAGGTGGAAAGACATAGAAGACCCCAATCAGGATCATCACCCACATCGTGGTTCGCTTAGCAGAAACGCCATCTGGGTTGGTGTAGAAACGGACAAGAATATGGGGTAATCCAGCGGTACCACAGACCAGAGCAATAATCAGCGAATAGGTGTAAAGAAGGGCGTAAGGCTTGGACTCTTCCGGTCCCAGTTTGGCGGCCCGAGCAGCCTTGGTTGTCAGTGGCCCAAATGGATTCAGCCACGTCTCGTCGGACGGGGCTTTTTTTGGTAGCGCCCTTTTAACAACAACAAGCCCCCGAGGAGTCCCTGCATGATCAACGCCCGATCTCGTGCTCAGGGATGTCGAATCGCCAGAATTAGAACCGGTCACACGACCTGAGCCGATGACTTCCAACTGTTTGCCGTAACTTCCATAGACGGACATCAGCACAAAGACCGGCACGGATATGGCGAACATTTTGGCCCAGTATTGGAAAGCTTGCACGAGGGTGATTCCCTTCATACCGCCCACCGCCACATTCAGGGTAATCACCGTCCCGACCAGCACCACTCCAACCCAGTAGGGTAAGCCGGGGAAAATATAGGAGAGAGTGGTTCCCGCGCCCTTCATTTGAGGCATCGTGTAGAAGCAGCCAATAAAAAGGACGAAGACCACGGCGATCTTTCGGAAAAGCGGTGAATCAAACCTGCCTTCGGCGAAGTCGGGGATGGTGTAGGCACCAAAACGGCGCAGTGGCCCGGCAATAAAAAGGAGCAAGAACAGGTAACCGCAAGCATAACAGACCGGATACCAAAGGGCATCGTACCCGCTGGACATAACCATTCCAGCCACCCCCATAAAAGAAGCCGCCGAGAGGTACTCCCCGGAAATGGCTGAGGCATTCCAACCCACGGAGACGCTCCGGCCCGCCACAAAAAAATCAGAGGCACTCTTGGCCTTGCGGGCAGCCCAGAACCCCATCACCACCGTGACAAGGACGGTGACAGCACTGAAAGAGAGAATCAGGGGATCAATAGCGGCAAACATGGGACGTTTAGAGGGACGCTAGTCGGGTCACGCGCATCGGGTCAATGGGCTCTTCAGAGTTTCCAGATTTAGGCTCAGGCGATTTGTCGGCGGAATCTTGACCTTGATTCAACCGAGCCGCGCTTTATTGGCCGAGTGACAGTGACTCTCCATTTTTTGACACCGGGGTTAAGGAGTTTCAGCAAGCAATCAAGTGGGCCGTCGACGAGCGGCCGAGCTTTTGGCTTTGCCAGAAGCGTCTCTCTCAAGGCGGTTTTTTAAGTGGCCAAGCATCTCAGACCTGCGGGCTAAGTAATCTGACTCATCGTTTAATTTCTAAAAGGCAATCCAAAGGGCGGGCGCTCCGGCGCACCCGTCGACCACTCAGATCGAGGTGGCACTATTGGCCGTCGCCAACCTCATGGCGTCGAGGAGTTGCCAACAGGTTAAAAAGGAATGGGAACAGATTCTTGGTTGGGCCCTGGTCCAAATCGATCAGAGCAAGCGAGGTTGTTGAGCAACGGCAGCCAATTCGCTTCCCAAAGAACCAGCGCGCCCGCGGCGGCGTTCAATAATATGTTTATCCGTGGCAAGATCGTACTTCACTGGATAATCCCCATTATAACAGGCCAAACAAAACGCGCTCTTAGGGTGTCCCGTCGCCGATACCATCCCATCCAGACTGAGGTAACCCAGCGAGTCGGCGTTCAGAAAACGCCGGATTTCATCCAAGGTATTAGTGGCCGCCATTAACTTACTTCGCTCTGGAAAATCGATCCCGTAAACACACGGGTTCATGTGAGGCGGGCAACTGACTAAGACATGGACTTCCTTGGCTCCAGCTTCTTTCAGAGAGCTAACTCGAGCTTTGCTGGTGGTACCTCGGACAATCGAATCATCGACAATCACCACCCTCTTCCCACGGACTAATTCGGCAATGAGGTTCAATTTTACTCGCACATTGAAGTCTCGAATAATTTGGGACGGTTGAAGAAAGCTGCGACCAACGTAGTGGTTCCGCACAAAGGCCATCTCAAAGGGAATCCCGCTCTCCAACGAATATCCCAGTGCCGCGCAATTACCTGAGTCAGGCACCGGAACGATTACATCTGCGTCGATTTTATGTTCCCGAGCGAGCTGACGCCCCATATCCACTCGGACCTTGTAAACATTTCGACCTTCGATATTGGAATCTGGCCGAGCAAAATAGACGTACTCAAAAATACAAAAAGCGCGGCGGGCTTGCTCTGGAAAAGCTTGGATACTGCGGAGACCTTCGCTATCAATAATCACCACTTCACCAGGGTCCACATCACGAACAAACTTCGCCTGAATCAGGTCAAAGGCGCAGGTTTCTGAGGACAGCACGTAGGCCCCATTATCCATCCGACCAATCGAGAGCGGACGGAAGCCGTGAGGATCGCGGGCACCGATGAGAGCGTTCTCGGTTAGGATCACCAAGGAATAGGCTCCCTCAATCCGCCGCATGGTTTCGATCAAGGCACTTTCATGACCAAGACGAACCGGTTGAGCGAGTAAATGTAGAATGATCTCACTATCGACCGTGGTCTGGAAAATGGACCCTTGGGCCTCCAGTTCTTCACGTAATTGAGCTGCGTTAGTCAGGTTCCCGTTATGCCCAATGGCAATCCGCCCTTTAGCACAGTCGACCGTCAACGGTTGAGCATTGACGATATTCGAAGACCCAGTGGTGGAGTAACGAGTATGCCCAATTGAAATGTGACCCACTAGCCGATGGAGGACGTCACCGCTGAAAATTTGCGGAACAAGCCCCATCCCTCGGTGGATGTTAAAGGTCTTGCCATCCGTCGTGACAATTCCGGCACTTTCCTGCCCCCGATGTTGCAGTGCGTAAAGACCATAGTAAGTGAGTTCGGCGGCATTAGGATGCCCGTAGAGACCAAATACCCCGCAGTAATGCTTCGGATGATGTTGCACGCGTCGCGCGCAGATTCGAGATGTCTACAGGGAAGGCAACCGGTTTTTAGGGTAAACTCTTAATTTTCCTCTTTCTGACTTCTCAAAATCCAACTTATTTCCTCTATAAAATAGAGGAAAAGTACCAATAAATAGGCCGTTTAAAGTGCTTATTGCGCTTAATTTTTAACGGCCACCTCGTCGGTTGAAATTTGTAGGTTTGACCAGTACCCAAATTCCCAAGCCCAGTCGCTCGCTGCATTTTCTAGCCGCATCACAATCCGCCGCCCTGCCCAAGGTGTCAGATCGATCCGAAGGTCTTTCCACTGTGGATTTTCATGGGTCACCGATTGGCGATGAATTACTTCCCCTTCGATCTTCACTCGCAGTTCCCAGTCACCTCGTTCGTGGGCTGCGACGCTGAATTTCAGGGTCGACCGCCCTTCTCGCGGCACATTCAGAACACGAACCAGAGCGGCGGGGGTTTGCGTATCGACCGGATGAGTCATCAAAACATTTTGGCGTCCCCTAAACTCAGGAAACTTGGAAGGAGCCATTTCAAAATCGGGGCACTCCACCTGCCAACCCGGTGACCACAAGGCGATCGATTCGCCGTCACGCCCAATCGGAACCGGTTGCAGACCGGCTGAAGTCCCAGTTTCTCCCAGTAATTCGCGGCGACGCTCTGGGGTGAGGGGCTTACCCTCCTGTGGGGGGGCAAGGATGTACCAAATCAAATTCCGAAAGTCGGCGTCAGGCATTTGATCTAATCCCTCAGGCATCGCCGAATTCTCAGTCACTCGGACCGCCTTAATTGACGCCATATCCAGAATCATTTCATTCGACCCTGCCATCAATAGTTTCACTCGGATCTCTGTCCTTTCAATCATCCGCCCGCTGAACGTTTGATTGTCTTTGGTCTCTACTTCAACATTTTCATAACCCTTCCCAATAATCTCGTTGGGATTGATGACATTATGCAGCAAGGACTCCAGTGAACTGCGTCCGACTCCGGTGAGGTCTGGCCCGACTTCGGCACCTTCACCATAAAGCTTGTGACAGACGAGGCAGGTTTTAGTCGCGATGAGATGTCCGGCCACTAAATCGACTGGGCCTTCGGCGACCACTTTTCGTCTGGAATCAATCCGTTGACGGGTCTCAGTTGAAGAAGCGCGGTAACGTCCAAAAATCTGGACCGCTCGGTCTCGGTCAGCAGCAGCCTTAGCCGTTACCAAGGCCCTCACCGACGTCGGGGCAATGTCTCCCCTAAGAATTTCCCCGCGACCAATGGCAGCGAACAAAGCTTGGCTCCAACTCGGTCGGGTGGTGACCATTTGAGCAGCGGCAGCGCGAAGTGACGGACTCATCGAACCCCAATGCACGAGGACTTGAGACCCAGAGGCTTCCGTTCCCACCTCGGTTAAGGCTCGGACCGCAGCGAGACGCAGTGGATCAGAGTTCTTTGATTCGATGAGGGATAGAAGAGCGTTACGGGAATCCTCCGCTTTAAACTGTCGCAATGCGTTGATTCCCTGAAGACGTTCCGATTCAGATGCCTTCGAATCGGCCACTTTAGCCAGTGTCGCTTTGAAGGCCTCGGCATCGCCCCAAAGGACGCCGAGTTGACGTGCTTTTGCGGTGAGAACGGCGTTGGGACTCGCCAATAACTTTGCCAGAAGCGGGCCAGAGCCCTTTCCTGGCACCAAGGCTTTACCACGCTGTCCGTCGATTAAGCCATCGAGTAAATAGGGGACCAGCGGCGATTTGGTCCCAAGTGCTTCGATGAGTTCAACGGTCCGGGCGACCATCCAGTCCTGTCGCGTATCACAAAAACGCCGGATGGTCTTGTAGGCTAATTTCCCAGACAAGGGTAGGTAGGCTTCTCCATGTTCTCTAAACCATTCCGCGACCAGATTTGGATCGGATAAAATCGTGGGTTCAAGTGCCATCCAGAGCAAGAATGGAACGTCCCGATCAAGTGCAGAGCGTCGATTCGCCATCAGTTTTTCAGCAACCTGAGCAACAACAGGTGCGATCACAGCGCTATCTTGAGTCAACGGCGTATTAACCGTCAGCGATCCGCTTGAAAACTGCCGAAGCGCCGTGGCTACCGCAGCCAAGACCGTGGCCTCCTCGTCGGTGGCTAATCGAATTAACCGTTTCTGCGCTTGATCGGTTAGACGATTACGTTCGCCTGTAAATCGGGCAGACCACATTCGCAACGAAGGCAGCCCAGCATCGCTGGCATCGTCTAAGATGTTTTCATCAATCAAACCGGTGCTAAACAGTGTCCAAAGGGCCGCCAACTTTGCGTCTTCATTTCGACCTGATTTCATCAGCGAAATCAGCGCTGACTTCTGTTTAGAAACATCGGAACGTCCACTGAGAATCCGTTGGGCCATTCGTCGATGCCAGGCATTAGGATGGGACAAAACTGTCACCAAATCTGAGGTGGTCGCCTGTCCGAGATTGAGATTGGCCGGCCGCGGAGCCAGAGGTTTTCCGGGCTGATCACCGGTCCAAACAATCCTCCAAATTCGGCCGCGTTCACGATCTACCCCCTGAGGATCGGCGCCCGCATTTTGGTAACAAGGATATCGATCATACCAATCCATCACCCACACGACGCCATCTGGCCCAGTTTGAGTACTGACGGGCATAAACCATCCGTCGTTCGCTCGAAGAAAATCCCCTTCAGCCGATGCCTTAAAGGTGCTGCCGACCGGGGTTAGACGATCTCGATGGAGGGCGTGATCGTGTATATTTCCCTGTAAAGCCATACCCCGAAACTCTGAAGGATACTGGTCACCCAAATAGATATCGACGCCAGCATAGGCCGCCATCGGGTGGCGATGATCAACAATGCTGGGGAGTAATTCGTAGGCGTAGGGATAGGGAGGTTGCCCCGCCTGCCGGACGTATAATCCTCCGGGTGCCAGATGAAAAAAGTGATCAATAACGCAGGCGCTGACAAACGCATTGCCGCGACCATCAAAATCGACGCCCCAAGGATTTGATGTGCCTTCAGCAAAAACTTCTAGTTTCCGGGTGGCGGGTTGAAATCGGGCCACCCCGGCCGTCACCACCACGGGGGTCGACGGCTTATCGGGATCCACTGCCTTGGTCACTGTAAAAACACCGTGGGTCATGTAGACCTGCCCGTCAGGTCCCCAAGTAAATCCGTTCAATAACTCATGACGATCCTCCAGACCGAAGCCCGTTTGAACCACCGTCCGAGTATCGGCCACATCATCACCATTGGTATCTTGTAAAAAATACAGATGAGGAGCTGCGCCGACATAAACCCCGTTATTGGCGAGCAACAGGCCGGTGGCGAGCGTGAATCCATCCGCAAACACCTTCACCGAATCTGCACGTCCATCGCCGTCGGTATCCTCAAGAATTTTAATTCGATCTCGCCCTTTCTCGCCCGGCTTTGTCCCAAGTGGATATTCGTAGAGTTCGATTACCCAGAGACGACCGCGATCATCCCAAGTCATAGCGACGGGATTAACCACTTCGGGTTCAGACGCAAAAAGGCGTGCCTCGAAGCCCTTGATCAAAGTAAACTTTGCTTGAGCCTCAGCGGGCGAGAGGGCTGGCGTTGCTGCAGGTGTATGTTGACCGCTGAGTTGGCGTCCGGCGGTCGCATTTGTATAAATAGGAAAGCCGAATTTAGGATGCCGAGGAAGGTCAGCACGACTGACGATAGATCCCAGTGTGAGCAGGCAAACGGAACTAATGATCAGGCGATTCATTGGATGCAGGCTGTTGATGAACGCTTGCGTGCCACAGGTCAACTCGACAGGTGGGAGGTGCCAAAAATAACCTAGGGTCTTCTGAGCTTCGGCATCCACGAGAGGAGCGGGTTTAATGGAGATGAAACGTTCAGTTCGGTTGACCACACTTGCCAAGATTTACGCTTCAACTCTGTGGTCTCGGATCAGACTCGCTGCTAAGGTCAACCCGTGCCGGAGACTCTCCTCATCAATGAAGTCTACCTCAGCCTCCAAGGCGAGAGTACGTTTGCAGGACTACCCTGCGTCTTTGTTAGGCTTACCGCCTGCAATTTACGCTGCTCCTACTGTGACACCGCTTATGCCTTCACTGAGGGCCGTAAATGGGCACTTTCCGAGGTACGCGCTGAGGTTCTTCGACTTTCGGAGCCCTACTTTCAAGCGGAACGTGCCCTAACTTCTGCGCCGATTCTTGTGGGCAACGATCTGGCGCGGCCCAGGCTTCCACTGGTAGAATTTACCGGTGGCGAACCTTTGCTTCAACCCAATGCGGGGCGACTCATGGGGCAACTCGCTGATGATGGATTTACCGTTCTAGTCGAGACCAGCGGCGCGCACTCTATTTCTAAACTGGACCCACGTATCCGGCGAATTATGGACTTAAAATGTCCTGGGAGTGGCGAGGTTTCCCGTAATCGCTGGGAAAATATCCAACATCTCAAATCCACGGATGAGGTGAAGTTTGTCATCGGCTCATGGGAAGATTATGCGTGGGCCAAAGAAACCATTGCCAAATATCAGTTGGATCGTCTTTGTCCGCTTCTTTTTTCTTGGGTTGCGCCGTTACTGGAGCATCAAAAGGATCCTTCGTTGAAAGCCATTCCACTAGGGCATCGTCCGATTCGCCGCCAAGAACTCGTTGAGGCGATGATTGCTGATCATGTCCCGGCACGGTTCCAATTACAGATGCACAAATTCATCTGGTCACCCGACGAACGAGGTGTGTGATGCTTGGGTCTACGTCCAAAACATTACGGCAGTTGCGCCATTATGAATCGCAAAACGTCCTGTTTATCGATCCTGACGGGGGGTGGCCAATTGTTTGGACTCAGGCGCGTGGTTGCGCGGTCATTGATGCTGAAGGACGCCGATATTTAGACCTCACCGCTGCCTTCGGTGTCGCTGCCGCAGGTCACGCGAATCCTGCGGTCGTTCGAGCGGGTCGACAGCAAATGGGGATTCTTTTGCATGCCATGGGCGATGTGCATCCCCATCCTCTAAAAGCTGGATTGGCTCGGGAACTGAGTCGAATAACCTTTGAACGCTGGACCGCTCGGAGTGGATCACGAGCCCGCGGCAAAGTCATCTTTGGATCGTCCGGCTTTGAAGCGGTTGAAGCCGCCCTGAAGACCGCTCGAATCGCTACGGGCAAATCGGGCATTATCGCCTTTCGCGGGGGCTACCACGGTCTTGGCTATGGAGCCCTAAACGGCACCGAGCGAGATCATTTTCGTGCACCATTCCTAAATCAGATTGGCGGATTTGGACGGTTTGCCTCCTTTCCGAATCAGGCGGGATACGATCCCTTAGAGCATCAAGCAGAATTAGAAAACCTCTTTGCGGCCGGTGATATCGGGGCGATTTTAGTTGAACCCATGCAAGCTCGGGGCGGTATCCGAATTCCTCCTCCTGAGTTTCTTCAACTGCTCCGGTCTCTCGCCGATCACCACGGTGCTCTGCTGATTCTCGATGAAATTTACACGGGTTTCGGTCGAACTGGGACTTGGTTTGCTTGCGAACATTCCCGAGTGATTCCAGACCTTATTTGTCTGGGTAAAGCCCTGACTGGAGGGTTTCCCCTGAGTGCCTGTGTCGGTCGCGCCCATTGGATGGACCGATGGCCGCCCTCCAATGGGGAATCCATTCACACCAGTACCTTTCTTGGCCATCCCGTTGGCTGCGCAATGGCTCTCGCTCAAATCCAAGAACTCCGGAGCAAACGCTTGCCCCAACGAGCGGCCAGCCTCGGACTCATCCTTGAGTCGGGCCTCACCGCGATAGCCCATCGCTATCCTGCCACCATTCGTCGGGTCTCAGCTCTGGGGCTAATGGCGGGGATCGAATTACAGAATGCTGACGGATCACCCGCCACCCTTCTTTCACTTGCAGTGATTAAAGAAATGCTGGCGCGAGGTTTCATTCTTCTGCCCGAAGGCGCTCACGCTGAGGTGATCAGCCTGACTCCTCCGCTCACCCTTCCTGAAAGCGATTTGATCAAAACTCTCTCGGTCTTAGATGAGGTGATCAACCAGAAGTTGAGACCGCCAGTTGTTTTAGCCAAAAAATCGAAAATGAAAAGGACTCGTTCGTGACCCTGAATGAAATGCGGCAACTGCTTGAATCCCGTAATATTCAGCTCACCAAATCTCTCGGCCAGAACTTTCTCCATGATGGAAATCAACTTCGACGGATCGTTGCTTCGGCCGGTTTGATCCCGACCGATCGAGTTCTCGAAATAGGGCCCGGATTGGGTCCACTCACTGAATCCTTGGTCACCCAATCCGCGTCCGTTCTTGCGATTGAGAAAGATGAACGATTGGTTCAGGTCCTCCGCGAGCGGTTCCCTTCATTTCGAGGGCAAATTGAGATAAACGCCGCCTCCTTAGAGTCGACCGCAGAACCGGTGACCGAGAATCGATCGATCGGTTCTTTTGAAGAAGGAGGATTGCTGCATGCGGACGCGCTCCGTTGGCTTCAGGCAACGCGGCGTGACTGGACGGGGTGGAAATTAGTGGCCAATCTGCCCTACTCGGTAGCGTCACCTATTCTGGTTGAATTAGCTATGGCCCTCGTGCCGCCGGATCGGATGGTAGCGACTCTCCAAGCCGAGGTTGTTCGTCGCATCGCTGCTGCGCCAGACACCGACGACTACGGGATTCTCACTCTTTTGTTAGGACTCCAATTCGAAGTAAAAGAGTGGTTTGGCATTCCACGCGGTTGTTTTTATCCAGCACCCGAAGTGGACTCCGCCTGTGTGACATTGATTCGCCGGCCCGCACCCTTATTGGGGCCTGCGGAATCAGAAAACTTTGTTCGACTGGTCAAACTCGCTTTTTCACAAAGACGCAAAATGATGCTCAAACTGCTTAAACAACAGTGGCCAGCCGATCTTCTCGCTGAGAGTTTTAAGGCCTGCGGCATTTCGGCCACTGAGCGTGCTGAGAAATTGGGGGTGGAGACCTTTGTTGCCCTAACTCAACTACTAGGGCGGAACCTCCCTCACTGAGTAATTTTATAAGAGGCCTTGTCACTGCTTTGATTGGAAATCAAGGCCTCCATCACACCTAGAGCGGGCTCTAGGAAGTGGCGACCTGGAAACGCCACTTTAGCCTTCGGTCGAGGCTCAATTCATTTTTCTTTGGGGCGCCAGTCGTCCGGTGTGAAGCGAAGACTCCATTCTTTAGAATTCTGTTTCAGCTACTCTGTTTCTTCGGGAGGAAGAAAAGGGATAAGCGCGTTAAAAAGGGTAAAGCCCCTGTAACACTGGAGAGGTTGATGGAGTCGGAAATGGAGTCGGAAATAGTCGCAACTTTACCGATCCTGGGTAGATGCCGGATGCCGGTCTGCTGTGGCTTCGACTCCGCTCCGCAAAGCGAACTTGGATGAATCATTGACGTCTGGAATCAATCGCGCGAACTTCATTTTATTTCCCTCCACGCCCAAGCAATTTCCTCTTAATAATTTTTGAAAACCAGATTCGCCCTTTTCGCCTGTCTTGCACTCACTCTCCTCATCTCGCACCGGCCGGCGCGGGCGGAAACGGAGCATCTCTATTGTGCCCACGGCCACGCATGGCTCGCCGCGAGCGCCGAAGCGTCGAACTTTCTGAAATACGCGCCGAGCCGTGAGATCGACCTGTTGCATCTGGCGCTCGATGTCACGCCGGACTTCAAGGCGCGCTCCGTCTCCGGCCAGGTCACGCTTCGCTTCAAGCCCATCGCGAAACCCTTCGCCGAACTGAAGCTCAACGGCATCGATCTCGCCGTTGCGTCGGTCGAATCAAGCGAGAAGATCCTCGGCTATCAGGCGACGGGCGAGCACGTCATCGTGACGTTCGCGGAAGCGATTCCCGCCGATAAAGAGGCGAGCGTGACCATTCACTACAGCGCCACGCCGGATCAAGGTCTCTACTTCCGCACTACTGAGATGGGCTATCCGGCGGGCGATTCGCATCTCTGGACCCAGGGCGAGCCGTTCGAGGCGCGTCATTGGTTTCCCAGTTTCGACGCGCCGAATGAGAAGTTCACCAGCGAAGTCACCTGCCGCGTGCCTGAAGGCATGGTCGTGATCTCGAACGGCCGCAAGATGTCGGAGGAGAAGGACGCCGCCACCGGCCTTGTCGCCGTGCGCTGGCTCCAAGACAAGCCGCACGTGAATTACCTCATCGCGCTCTGTGCCGGTAACTTCAAGAAGATCGAAGACACGCATCGCGACATCCCGATGGCCTTCTGGACGCCCCCTTCGCAGATCGCCCAGGCACAAAGTTCCTTTCGTGGAACGAAGGACATGATGGATTTTTTCGAGAAGGAGATCGGCGTCCTCTATCCGTGGGCGAAGTATGATCAGGTGTGCGTCGAAGACTTCGGCTGGGGCGGCATGGAGAACACGACGATGACGATTCTCAATGACCGCACGCTCTTCAGCGACGCCAGTGAGAATCTCCGCGACAGTACCAGCCTCGTGGCGCACGAACTGGCGCATCAATGGTTTGGCGACCTCGTGACGTGCAAGGATTGGTCGCATCTCTGGCTGAACGAAGGTTTTGCCACCTACTACGACGCGCTTTACGCCGGTCATAAAAACGGGCGCGATGCTTTCCTCTACCAGATGCGCGGTAATGCCAACGCCATCCTGAACCAGTCCAACGACACTAACGCCATCGTGCGCCGCGACTTTAACAGCCCCAACGACCAGTTCGGCTTCCATGCGTATCCCAAGGGGAGCTGGATTCTGCACATGGTCCGCAGCCAACTCGGCGAAGATCTCTATCGCCGGATCGTGAAGACCTATCTTGAACGCCACGCCTTTGGCACTGTCGCCACGGACGATTTTAACAAAGTGATCGAGGAACTCTCGGGCCGCTCATTCGACCAGTTCTTTAACCAGTACGTCTATCACGCCCATCATCCCGAGCTGAACATCAGCTACAGCTGGGACGAACGTACCAAGCTCGCGAAGGTCTCCGTGCAGCAGGTGCAGAAGCTCAGCGATGACGTGCTGCTCTTCAACGTCCCGTTGCCGGTGCGGTTCAAGAGCAAGTCCGGCGTCGTCACTGAGCGCACGCTGGTGGTGAAGGAAAAGGCGGAGGACTTCTACGTGCCGTTGACTGAGGCGCCGGAGGTGGTCCGCATCGATCCGAACCAGACCTTGCTGGCGAAGATCGACTTCAAGGTCCCGACCGCGATGTTGCATCTGCAACTCGTCGACAAAGCCGATCTGCTCGGTCGCCTGCTCGCCATCGAACAGCTCAGCGGTAAGGCGGAGGCGCTGGGCAAACTCAAGGAGGTGTTGAACAACGATTCGTTCTACGGCGTGCGCCTCGCAGCGTCTCAGGCCATTCGCGCCATCCAGACGGATGAGGCGCTCGACGCTTTGATCGCTTCGACGAAGCAGAGTGACGCCCGCGTGCGCCGGCAAGTCACTGCTGACATCGGCGGCTTCTATCGCGAGGCGAGCTATGCGGCCACGCAGAAGATTCTGAAGGACGAACAGAACCCAGACATCCAGGCGATTGCGCTCGCATCAATCGGTTCCTATGCGAAGCCGGAAGTGCGCGAGCAGATCCTCAAGGCGCTGAGCTCAGCCTCGTATCGCAACGCGACGGCGGACGCGGCTATTAGCGCCATCCGCGTGCAGGCGGACGCCAGCTACATCGCGCCGTTGCTCGAGGTGTTGCAGAAGCAGGAGGTAGCGTTCACTAGCGGCGGTTTTGCACGCGGCTTGGACACGCTCGCGCGGCTTGCGAAGGATGAGGAAAAGAAGGACACCGTGCGCGAGTTTCTGCTCAAGCATCTCGACAGCTCAAAGCGCCGCGTGCAGCTCGCCGCTGTGATGGCCCTAGGAACATTGGGCGATGTAAAGGCGCTAGGTCCGCTGGAGAAGTTCACGAACGCCCCGAAGGAAAGTCCGCTTCGCGCCACGGCGGAACGTGCGGTTGGTGCCATCAATAACACGAAGAAGCCCGCTGCCGAGTCCGACTCGCTCCGCAGCGAAGTCATCACGCTCCAGAAGGAGAACCGGGATCTGCGCAAGGAGTTCGATGACTTGAAGAAGAAGATCGACGCGCTGACGGCCGATCCGGGCCATGTGAAATCTGCGAAGCCGGCGACTCCGGCGAAGGCGAAGAGGTAGAATCCTGCGGCCGTCCACGCGCCACGAACAGCGACAAGCATGAACTAACACATCTCACGCTGAGTTCGCGGAGAGAATCCAATCCTCCGACCTCCGCGCTCTCCGCGGCTCCGCGTGAGTAAAAATCTGGAGACGGGGTTAGGAAACGGGTCAGGGAACGATTTCCGATTATGGATGCACCAGTTTCCTTTTGCCCAGAACTCGGCAAAGGGCTCCGCAGCCTGA
>CAMDGV010000063.1 GCA_945898055.1 Akkermansia muciniphila
GATTCGCATCAATCCAGCCCTGCAGCCATGGTAAATCCCCGGGCGCAATTTGACGCCCCTGTAATGCAAATTCAGTTTCGATGCGCCGACTGTGGCCCGTACCGAAGAGATAGTCCAGCTAAACCACCAACAACTTCGGGATGCACGGATCGGCGGCCTTGTTACTAATAGGAATTTGCTTTTTTGCAGCGGAGGGCAAAGGTTGCGAATTTAGTTCCCGTCCACTCGAAACAGGTTCTCACCTATCTTCGACTGCTCAACCTACCACTGGGTCTGCTCATCAATTTCGGTACCTCCACTTTTAAGGAAGGCTGTAAACGCATCGTGAGAAATCACAAGGACTTCGCGTCTTCGCGCCTTCGCGTGAACCAAAATCCAGAAACTAATAGGAATTTGCTTTTTTGCAGCGGAGGGCAAAGGGGAGATTTGGTTTTTGAAGGCTAATTTGAACTCCCTATTTTCCTTCAAGATAAGCTGTCAAGGTGACTGTTGGCTTAGTTTTCTTGTGACGATCTAACTTTTTAGTGCCTGAAGGTTTCCTAGGTGCGTCGTCGGTTGTGTGTGAAGTAGAGGGGGCAGTTCTTAATATTGATAGGTGAAGCGGCCAAAGCCCCTCGCCCGGCAGGGCCCGCCAGTTGAGAATCGAGTGGGCTGCCGCGATTTATCCCGTCATGAATCGCGGTGACCGGCGCGAACGGATTTTCAGGGATGCTGCGGATCGCCAGCGCTTCGTCGAGACGCTGGGCGAGGTTTGCTCCAAGACGGACTGGCAGGTTCACGCCTCTGTCTTCAGGCCGAATCCTTTTCATTGGGTGGTCGAGACGCCGCACCTCAATTTGCTAACCCAAAGCGGCATTAAAAAGCCCTAAAATGGCAAAGCCCGACTTTGAATCGTCACCGTGACGACCCATACCACCCCCCAAGAAAAACTCAGGCACTAAAAGCTAGATCGCCAAAAAGAACCGTCACCGAGCACAACCGTCACCGAGCAGATTGACAGCGTATCCTCTACGAATATATATTTCGGAACGATTCTACCAAAAACCTCATCCGCCTTTTCCCCTCCACGTCAAAAAGCAAATTCCTATCAGTGCAGTTATTCTTAAATGGTGGCGGTTAGTCATCAGCCTGATTTTGATCCCTAGCTTTCAACTGCTCGGTGCAGATCGACTGGGCGAGCGTGTCGTGGCTGGCAAACATGACGAGAATGCTCGCAAACGCGTCCTGGAACTGTTGCGTTTAAACTGCGTCACCTGCCACGGGGCCAGCGATCCGAAAGCGGGGCTACGACTGGATCGACTTCAGGTGGATTTGCAAAAGTATCCCGACGCCGCCAGACAGTGGCAACTCGTCCTGAGCGCGATCCGCGATAACGAGATGCCGCCTGCGAAGGAAAAACCGCTCGTCGCCGACGACCGGGCCTATCTCGTAAAGTGGATCGAAGCTGAGCTTGAGCATTTCGTTGAATCGTCGAGTGCTGATCGACCGGTTCTCCGGCGAAAACTGACGAGGATAGAGTATCAGAATACGATGCGCGATCTGCTTCAAATCGAAATGGATTTCGCCCGCGATCTGCCTGCTGACCCCATTTCTTCAGACGGATTCTCTAATGACAGTCGATTGCTGGAACTAACCCCGGTGCATCTTGAGGCCTATCTGAAATGCGCACGAAGCGCTTTGCAACGGGTCATCGTTTCCCACCCGCGGCCGGAACAGTTTCATCACCGTTTTGATCGCTCCAACGTCTCCAATTGGCTTGGCGAGGCACACATCGCGAGTGAACTTGGGAGGCAGCAACAGTTTTTAGCGAAGATAGAGAAGGACTATCCGGAGCAGGGTGAGTTTTTGGTTCGCGTGGCGGTGGAGGCTAAACTCCAGTCCAACTGCGGCTTCCCACTTTTGGAAGTCGCCGTTGGCTATCAACCGGACACGGAAATTCTGTTTCGCGAATTCCCGGTGGCGGAAGTCAATGCCCCGGGCGATCACGTTTATGAGTTCAAGGGCCGGATCGAGGACTTTCCGCTTCCGGTTCGCGGGCAAGGAAAAATCCCGGGCTTGGTGGTGCGAGTGCGGAATGTCTATGACGATGGTTCGAAACTGTCGAAGGGGGCGAAAGGGAAAGACGATAAATTTACTTACCCGGCCGAGCCTCACCTGCCTGTCCTGCAGGTGCAATCAGTCGAGTTTCATGGACCGATCTTTGATACTTGGCCGCCGGCGCATCATGCGAACATCGTCACGAAAAATGCATCCGATCAACAAGTCCGGCGATCCGATGTGCGACGAATTCTCTCGAGGTTTTCTAGGCGGGCGTTTCGAAGGCCGGTATCGGACAAAGAGGTGGATTCGTTGTTGAAATTCCATGACAGGATCAAGGCCGACTTTCCCAGGATTGAAGACGCGATCCGCGAGACGCTGGCATTTGTGTTGATTCAGCCGGATTTTCTATTTTTTCCAGGCGCTCAGCAGCCGCTATCGGTTCAAACGAAATCGCGCCCGACCGGCGATGGGGCGCTGGCTTCGAAGTTGTCCTATTTCTTGTGGAGTTCGATGCCTGACGAACGACTGTTTGATCTGGCGGACGCCGGCTTGCTTAAGCAGCCGAAAATACTTCGCTCAGAAATCGAACGGATGCTGAGCAGCCCTAAGTCATCGGCATTTCTGGAGCAGTTTCCCGATCGTTGGTTGTCGCTGGACCTCATTGACAACGTCGAGATTAGTCGGGATTACCACCCGAATTTCAATGCACGGCTGAAGACGGACATGATCGGCGAGAGTCGGGCGTTTTTTGCGGAGATGATTCGTGCAAATCGAAGAATCCAAGATTTTCTGTTGGCGGATTTCACGATGTTGAACGAACCCTTGGCGCGGCATTACGGGGTTTCAGGAGTCCTTGGCATGAAGTTTCGCCACGTGCGGATTCCCGCGGACCAGCACCGAGGTGGATTGCTTGGACAGGCAGGCTTCCTGTTGGCGGGTTCGACGGGCGCAGACTCGCATCCGGTTCGACGTGCCGTTTGGATTCGCGATCGCCTCTTGGACGACCCGCCACCGCCACCGCCGGCTAACGTGCCTAGCTTGGCTTCCATCGATCCAAAATTTCATCAGCTTTCGATGCGTGAAAAGTTGCAGGCTCATCGCCGCGATCCCTCTTGTGCCAGTTGCCATCGCGATCTGGATCCGTGGGGAATCGCCTTGGAAAACTACGATGCCGTGGGCTTGTGGCGCACCGAGATCCGGACCAAAAAGGGCGACAAGATGGTGACTTCACCGGTGGTGGCCAAAGACTCATTTTCCAATGGCACAGAGCTGGACGGACCGGATAAACTCAAGGAACGACTGGCCCGCGAGTATGGCGAGCAGTTCGCGCGATCCTTGATGTGTCGGCTGTTGACCTATGCCCTGGGAAGGTCGCTCGATTTGCGGGACCAAAAGTCGGTCAAAGCGCTGGACGAAAAATTTGCTGCCGCCGGATACCGGATGCAGGAGATGGTCCAGCTTGTGGTTTCCAGTGAACTGTTTAACCAACACGCACATGAAGAAAAAATCTTGGCACCTTGACCGCCGCTCATTCTTGCGGGGCACCGGCCTGTTCGGCGCTGGAGTTTCACTGGGACTTCCTTGGCTGGAATGTATGGGCAGTGAGAAATCCAAGGCGAAGGGAGTCGCCAAACGATTTTGCGCGATGTACTTCGGCTTTGGGGTCAGCCTTCCCAACGCGAAAGGTGGCGATGCGAAGTGGCGTTGGTTTCCGCAGTCTGAAGGGGGCGACTATCAATCATCCCATACGCTGGAGCCCATTCAACCGCTTCGCGATAAGCTGACGGTGATCGGCGGACTATCACATCCCATGGGGCGCAAGATGGGGGCTCACGACACAGCTGATACGTTTCTCACCGGTGCGTACTTGAACAATAAGTTCCTGAGAAACACGGTTTCTGCGGATCAAATTGCCGCGATGTCGTTGCGCGACAAGACTCGCTTCCCCTCGTTGGTGATCTCCACCGATGGTGGCGTCGGAGAACCGACGCGATCCAGCACGCTTTCCTATGATGCCGCGGGTCGTCCCATTCCGGCTTTGAACCAACCGCTCCAGGTTTTTAATCGGTTCTTTGGTGCTGGCGACGAAGATTTGATTGCTGAGCATCGATTGCTGCAGAGCAAAGCCAGCATGCTGGATCGAATCTTGGCGGATGCCAAATCGATGCGGCTGAGACTGGGGAATCAGGATCAACAAAAGCTGGACGAGTATTTGTCTTCAGTGCGTCAGATTGAACAGGGTGTCGAGCGAGCGCAGAAGTGGATGGAGATTCCCAGACCCAAGTTGCGAGACGAGGAACGGACCATGTTGCGCTTGGATTCCGATGACAAAGCGCCGTTGGTCTATATCCGGACGATGTACGACTTGGTTTACTTGGCGTTTCGGACGGATTCTACGCGAGTGGCGACCTACCAAATCACTAACATGGCCGATGGATCGTCCAAGGCAGGCAAGTTTCCGCAGCTAGAGGGTTTCAAGAGCTCACTGCATTCGCTGGCCCACGATTATGACAAGCCAGGTGGATCCGAAGCGCTTGGACGATGGGACAGATTAATGGTCGAACAGTTTTCCTATTTTATCTCGCGACTGGCCAGTGCCCCCGATCAAGGCGGCTCAGTCTTGGACAATTCAGTCGTGTTATATGGCAGCAGCAATAGCAATACCCACAACAACACCAACTACCCATTGTTGCTTGCTGGCGGTGCGAACTTGGGGTTGAAGCACGGGCGCTACCTGCGTTTAGCTGAATCGGTGCCGTTGTCGAATTTACTGCTGACGATGCTGAATTGTGTGGGTGTCGAGACGGAACGGTTCGCCGATAGCACGGATCGGCTAGCTGACTTGAAACGAGCCTAGCGGGTGGACTCTTTTGACGAGCTTCCAGGAACAGAAAATTGCATACGCTTAATCGCGGCAAATGACTTCAACGGAGCGGTTCCCTCCAGTCGGAGGAGATGGCTGCTGTCCACCTTCTTCCTCGTCCTCGGCGTCGTGGTTCTGGCTAAGATGGTCGCGGGCTCCGGGTTGCTCGAATCCCATCACTCCCATGGGCCAAGCAGTGGGCAGGTCATAGTTCTTTCATTTGACGGGCCGCGGAGGGGTGCGCAGGAAGTCGGCCTGGCGGGCAAGCTCAGGCTCGAATTCCCCGGGGCGTGTTATCACGTCATCAATCGCGGCAACGATCGGCGTCACGTCTTCGGAATCGCGGGGGCCCAGATCGCGTTCGAGACCTGCCTTTTCGAGGCGTGCGCGAAGTCGGGTTGGGTGCTGCACGCGTTTGTGATTAGGGGCAACCACTACCCCATCAACCTAGTCGGAAACATTCTTGTTTGACGGCCTGGGACAGATTATTTTTTCCACTCGATGAGGTGGAAGCGATCTGCTCGGGAAATCTAGTCGTATGATCACCTTCAGGGGTTGACGTCTTCCCAATTTACTTCTCTATTGATCGGCAAAGATAAAATATGAAAAATAAGATAAACTCACGAAAAAACCTGACAGTGAGAGGAGCCTTACGGAGTTACGTCCAGCGTCTAAAGAAAAGCCGGAGGGCCTTCTGGCATTCGACCTTGGCACTGGGCTTCGGCTTAGGGACACAAGGTGCGATGCTACTCGCCCAAACAAGCACACCTAAAAATCCAACGGCCGAGGTAGGTAAATGCCCAGTGATGGGTGACTTGGCTCCCTCGAACAGGAGCACGGTCGCCGCCGGTTTGTCGAACCGAGACTGGTGGCCCAATCAGTTGAATCTCAAAATTCTCGCTCAAAACTCGACCATGACCGATCCCATGGGCGGCGATTTTGTTTATGCTCAGGAGTTCAAGAAGATCAACCTGAACGCGCTCAAAAAGGACATCAAAGAGCTAATGACCACCTCACAGAACTGGTGGCCGGCCGATTACGGCACCTATGGTCCATTTTTCATCCGCATGGCATGGCACAGTGCTGGCACCTATCGAGTCACCGACGGTCGAGGTGGCGCATCCTACGGCACTCAGCGCTTTGCTCCGCTCAATAGTTGGCCGGATAACGCCAATCTCGATAAGGCGCGTCGGTTGCTTTGGCCGATTAAACAAAAATATGGCAAACAGATCTCTTGGGCTGACCTGATGGTTCTTGCTGGAAACTGCGCATTGGAGTCAATGGGCTTCAAGACTTTTGGGTTTGCAGGAGGCCGCGTCGATGTCTGGGAACCTCAGGAAGATATCAACTGGGGACCCGAGACCGAGTGGCTCGCTGATAAACGTTACAGTGGCGATAGGAAGCTGGAGAACCCTCTCGCCGCGGTGCAGATGGGACTGATCTACGTCAATCCAGAGGGGCCCAACGGCAAACCGGATCCACTCGCTGCTGCCAAAGACATTCGGATGACCTTCGGACGTATGGCAATGAATGACGAGGAGACCGTCGCCCTGATCGCTGGGGGCCACACATTAGGGAAAGCCCATGGTGCAGCGAGTGCAAAGAATGTTGGAGTGGAACCCGAAAGCGCCCCGCTTGAGGAGCAAGGCCTTGGATGGAAAAATAAGCACGGCAAGGGCAATGCGGGCGACACGATCACCAGCGGTTTGGAAGGCGCATGGACAAGTTCACCTTCTAAATGGTCGCACGGCTACTTTAACAATCTGATGGACTATGACTGGGAACTTACCAAGAGCCCGGCCGGAGCCCAGCAGTGGACTCCCAAAGACAAATCCGCGCAAGGCACCGTCCCTGATGCTCACGACAAGTCCAAGAAACACGCGCCGATCATGTTCACCACGGACTTAGCTCTGAAGATGGATCCCGAGTATGCAAAGATCTCCAAACGGTTTCACGACAAGCCGGAGGAGTTTGACCAAGCCTTCGCTCGGGCATGGTATAAACTAACTCACCGCGACATGGGGCCTTATTCTCGCTCTCTCGGTCGAGAAGTCCCTCCGCCTCAACTTTGGCAGGACCCGATTCCGGCGGCCACCGGTAAGCCGATTGGCGAAAAGGACATTGTCGATCTGAAAGCCAAACTCCTCGGATCAGGCTTGTCCACTTCACAGTTGATCTCGGTAGCTTGGGCTTCCGCCTCGACCTACCGCGGGTCTGACAAACGCGGAGGAGCCAATGGTGCCCGCATTCGCCTTGCGCCCCAGAAAGATTGGGAAGTCAACAACCCAACCGAACTTGCGAAGGTCATGGACACACTGGAGAAGATTCAAAAGGAGTTTAACAAGGGTGCCAAAAAGGTCTCCCTCGCCGATTTGATCGTGCTCGGCGGATGTGCAGGGGTCGAGGCTGCGGCCAAAAAAGGAGGGCAAAGCGTCAAAGTTCCTTTCACCCCAGGTCGCACTGATGCGACACAGGAAACAACCGACGTAGCCTCCGTGGCAGTGCTCGAACCGAAAGCTGATGGCTTCCGCAACTTCCTCGGCCATAATCTTGATCGGCCAGCACCGGAAACGCTGATTGATCGCGCCCAATTACTAACTCTCACTGCGCCGGAAATGACTGTCCTGATCGGCGGCATGAGGGTGTTGAATACGCATGTTGGATCCCATCAACTCGGTGTTTTGACGAAACGGTCCGGGGCGTTAACCACTGACTTCTTCGTTAATTTGCTCGATATGAGCACAGAGTGGAACAAGTCATCAGGGTGCGAGCACTTGTTTGAAGGCAAGGATCGTCAGACGGGTCAGGTTAAGTGGACCGCAACTTCTGTTGATCTGGTCTTTGGTTCAAACTCCCAACTTCGAGCTATTGCCGAAGTCTATGCTTCTGCCGACGCCCAGAAAAAGTTTGTCAACGACTTCGTGGCTGCGTGGACCAAAGTGATGAATCTTGATCGCTTTGACCAACGTCTCTTGGCTGGCAACCGATAATAAAGTTGGCACTGAGAAAGTGCTTGAGCAGTCCGAAATAGGGGATGGAATTTTTTGAGTCAGAATGCCGCTGGAGAGATTTCTTCGGCGGCATTTTTCTCGATCAAGCTCGCCCATTTTAATTTGAACTCTGCAGTTGAGCGCCAGCGTAAGTCCAAACGGATGGTTCTTAATCCGTCTTCCTCGGACCCATCCGACGTGGCTAGACTTCACTGCTTTGCCGCAGAATCAGCGCGAATCGCCGAGATCCAAGTGCTAATCGTTGGCGATGGGTCGTCCAAAAAAATTATCCTAGTAACTGAGGGGTAAGGGGACTTGAGAGTTTCATCGAAAGCAAAGTCAGACCGGCCGAAATGAGAAGGTAATTGGATTCAGAGCTTTCTGTTCGAGGTTAATTCCGCTTGATTCGGCACCAATTCCTCTAGTTACAAGGGCTTAGATCAAGGCGCTTCTTTTTCACTTCAGAATTGGGGTTTAGCCGTCGGAATAACGGGAATTGGGCGAAGATAGTCGGCGTTTAATCGGTCGCACGCCCACAATAAACCGCGTGTCACCAGCTCCAAGTAGCGCGGATCCGAGACGGTCTCGTTAAAGTGACCGAGGGTGGTGCTGAAGACTCGAGTTTTCCCATAGTTATTAACCCAAGTAACGACGCAATCTTCGGTTCCTTGTCGTCCGCGCTGAAGTGCAAGTGACGTTTCATAGATGGTGAAATTATTGTAAAGCTCCTCCTTGCCTGTCTCCCAGTCCCTCCAACTAAGCCCAGCTAAAATAGGGTGAGTCACCGCTAAACTTCGCACTTCAATGGGAGAGGCTGGGCCATGTTTAAGCGAACGTATGCCAAGATATTTTGGCCATTCTAGATCTGGGGCCATCCGGTAGCTGTGGGCGGCACAATGCAAGTTAACTCCAGGAATACCTGCGCGGTGCGGAGCCAGAATTTCTGCCACCCAATTAGTATCATCCACCATGCCAAAACAATCGTCATGGAGAATAACATCATAGCCCCGGGCCCAAAGGGGATCAGCATAGAGAGGGATTTTACTCTCTCTCGCGGTGCCCCCTTGTTGAACAGTATCCACAATCACTCGTGCACGGGCTTCAATTCCGGCCTTTAGCACCGTTTTTTGGACGTCGTAGTCATGGCAACATCCACCACAAACCAAAAGTGCTTTAATCGGACGCGGTAGTAAACTCACGCTTTGACTCCGCGCGACAGGCAGGGAGATTAGCAGGAGAAGGAGGGTGACGAGGCGAAAGTGGAGCATAGAGAAACCTTTCGCTGATTTGTCGGACTGGACAAGACCGGAAGTGGGGTAGATCCGCTTTTCTAATCCGCATCAAACTCCAAACGCTCTGATCGCTTTAAGTGGAGAACACGGGCGGAGTTGGAATATGCCAAAGGATGGGGTGCCCTCCGATTGGCCCCTTGGCTGAGGGCGATCCTCGGTTTCCTCGTGCAGTTGAGTCCCTAGTCCACCGCAGAGAATCACAACTTTCACTGAAGAGGCGATTGAACAAATTTTGTTGAAATTCAATCGATAATCGATCGAAGGGAAACGATGAAGTGCTCGATTAACTAAAAGCGGACCCGACTGCGTGAGCTTAGGAACCTAAGTCTGATCAAAAACAACGCGGGCGATTCAACACCCAAGCCAATGTCGGTCATCTCTGCGAACTTCCTTCGTGAACTTTACCGTTCAACTGGCAAATTAAGCTAAAAGCTGTCTCTTATTTTCTTGGACATGCACTTGTTTCTAGCTGCGCCTCAAATGGGCCGTTTTCTTTCAGAAGAGATTTCCCGAGCTTCCCTGGGAACGACCCAAGCGTGGATTGCGGACGATTTGCTCGCAGTCGAGAACGTGCCGGATATCTATCGAGGGCCGACCGTCTTTTCACATCAGTGTCTTCCGAAGGCTGTAGTATGGCCGATCCCTTCCATCCGCCTTACCGCAGAATCTCTCGCGACCGAACTCATTCAGAAATTTCCGGATGACATCCCCTGGCGACTGCATGTCGTGGCCCGATATGGCATCGCTGAGGCCGGGCATCATCGGTGCCAACTGATTCGCGAGGGGGTCGTTGCTCAATTAAAAAAGCGGAATAGATCTCTCCTTAAACAGTTGGATATGGCTCCACTCAACGGTGTCCCAAATCCACTAGGGTCCCGTGCGGTGAGTCCTCCTTTTCAAGCGCAAGAGGGACTCGTTCAACTGTTGCTGACTTCACCCGAAACGGGGTACCTCTCTCTTCTTAACCATCTCACAGGCCAAATGCCCAGCCAGTGGATAGGGACGGTTTCTCCCTTTTTAAAGGGAGTTATACCCATCGCTGTCGATAAGGGCGCCCCTAGTCGGGCTTTCGCAAAATTAGTGGAGTCGGAACATCGCCTTGGAAAATATATCAGCCAAGGAGAGTCTTGCGTTGATTTAGGGGCTTCGCCAGGGAGTTGGACCTATATTCCCGCACAGCGCGGTGCTCAAGTGATTGCCGTTGACCGATCTCCGCTCCGAGAGGATCTGATGCGTCATTCGCTCGTCAAATTTGTCCAAGGGGATGCTTTTCAATTCGCCCCATCCGGTCCGGTTGATTGGCTCCTTTGCGATGTCATCGCGGCCCCAGAGCGAAGTATCCGACTCCTGATCGATTGGGTGCGTGAACGACGCTGCCGGCAGTTTGTTGTTACTATCAAATTTAGAGGTGACACTGAGTACGCTCTGCTTGACGAGCTTAAATCGGAGATGCCGAAACTTTGCGAGGTATTTCATCTCCTTCACCTTTGCGCTAATAAAAATGAAGTCTCCGCGTTCGGCATTGGGCGGCGTTTGGTTTGAGGTTGGAGCAAGCCAGTGAATCGAGCACCTCAAGAAAGGCCTTTCACTGAAAGCCGAACTAACGCTTAATGGCTGACCGCCGCTCAAAGCGGCTTGTCTACAAACCATGGAAAATCCCCTAGTCACAGTCGTTTTAAGGCCCGGAGAAGCAGATCGCGTTGTCGCAGGACACCCTTGGATCTACGCCGCTTCCATCCTGCGCGCCACTCAACCGCCAGAAGATGGCAGCCTTGTTCAGGTCAAGGACCACCGCCAGCGCTTACTGGGCGTGGGTTTCTTTAACTCCAAATCGAAGATTCAAGTTCGTTTGATTCATACCGAGCGAGTCGAAGTAAATCAGGCTTTTTTTGAAGAACGTATTCGTGCTGCGCTCGCTCTTCGTCAACGATTCATGCCGGAAGCAACCTCTTTTCGGGTCATTAATTCAGAAAGCGATCTCCTCACCGGCTTGATCGTTGATAAGTATGAAGACGTCATTGTTCTTCAGACAAGTTCACTCGGAATGGACCTGAGGAAGCATCACATCGTTGCCGCGCTTCAAAAGGTTTTTAAGCCTCGCTCAATCCTTGAACGTAACGAAACAGCCTCCCGCAAATTCGAAGGACTCGAGGCTGTCAGCGGCGTTCTCGCGGGTGAACCGGTTGAATCGATTGAGGTTCGTATCAATGGGCTTAAATTCACAGTGGATCTCCGCGATGGTCACAAGACTGGGATGTATCTAGATCAACAGGTCAATCACCACTTGGTCGCTGGGCTCGCCAAGGATGCCAATGTCCTTGATTGTTTCACCTTCCTCGGTGGCTTTGCTATCCCTGCTGCCAAGGCTGGTGCACGTCAGGTCCTCGGTATTGATCAAAGCGAGTCGGCCATTAACGCTGCTCGGACCCATGCCGTTCTCAATGGGGTCTCGGATATCGCCACGTTCGAGGTTGGGAATGTCTTCGATTGGTTGAAGGGGCACACTACTACCGGTCCAAACGATCGCCTCTTGGCTCGTTTTGACCTCATTATTCTCGACCCGCCTAGCTTCACTCGGAATCGTGCTTCGGTGGGTGATGCGCTTCGGGGCTACAAAGAAATCCATGTTCGCGCCCTCAAACTTCTTAAGCCAGGCGGCAAATTAGTCACTTTTTGTTGCTCGCATCACGTCGATACGAAACTGTTTGAAGATGTAGCCCTCAGTGCTGCCTTTGATCAACGTCGGTTGCTCCGACGGATCGCCACCTACTCGCAATCGCCTGATCACCCGATTCTTCCTAGCATCCCAGAGACTGAGTACCTCAAGGGGGCAGCTTACGAATTAGTCCGCTAAGTATCTCTGACGGATGACCGAGGACAGCCGCTTTTTCAGCGCCGGTTCTCGGTTTTTGTCTCAGGATCGAATGGACTTATTACCTCGTAGGCTTTCCACCGGTTCTCCAGTCCACCGGGGCAATCAAGGTTAAGACTGCTCGAATAAGTCCGTTAATTCGCAGTTCCATGGGCCAATCAGAGGGACTCTCCAATGTGTAGCCCCATTGGGATCGGTGTTGCACTAGCCAGAAGGCTTCAGGCCAGTCCGATCGAGTCAGTGGATCAATTGACGGCCGAATAATCCCCGGTTCAGCCGTCTCTCGCCCGTCAATTTGTTTTCCTCTATCGATTGGACAGACCTCCGCAACTTGGTTGATGGCTTCCGTTGCTGCTGAAGGGCGTCCCTCCGGATTGATTTCGTAGAGGTAGAAACCGTCCGCTTCCCAATCCTCATGCAGACACAAATGAAGATCGAAACTGGGTTGTTTACCGAGCCAATCAACGTGTGCAGCGACCTCAGAGGATCGCAAGTGGCGGTAGTCGCGATTCTGATCGATGCCTGAGGCGTTATTTCTTGTCGTTTTAAGACAACCGGTCGGATTCAGGCAGGGGCAAATCCACAGATTGACTCCGCTAGGCCACGCATCTTGGCGGACGAGTTCCCGAATTGCCACTTGGGTCGCCGGTTCATCGCCGTGAATTCCGGCGGAGATATACAAATTAACCGATCCCTCTGCAGGTCTTCTCAGAAAAAGAAGTTCAACGTCTTCGGCTAGGACTCTGTCTTCAATAAAACCTCGTTCGCGGGCGAATTTGCGGCAGTCTTCTAACACCGCCACGCTCTGGATTTTTTCTCCTCGATATCCTCCCACATTCTGACCGGTACGTTGCACACCACGAGTCTTCGAAATGACTCTGACCTTGCAATCGTGTACTTGATTAGATCCGCTAAAATCGATTCGATTTTCCCACTGGGCATCAACCGATTCTACTCTACTTTCTGCAGCGGTGTTCTCTCTTCGATGAGTAATTCTAGGTGGCCTCTGGTGTGGGCCTTGAACTCTCTACACCCTTTAGCCAGCGGATCCCACAGCCAACCCATTCCATCGCCTCCAAAAATAGTCCGGCCTTCGTTCCGGTGCTCTGCACGCCGTCAGCATCGCCGTCTGCCGACTGGCCGGAAAGTGTTGCCCTATCCGGTTGGCGACTTTGGTCGACCTTTCGTCCCCGCCTTCGATCGTGGAATATCCTACTTTCGGCAACGAGGGAACCCTGAGGTTGGGCTTACACTTACGAATAAACACCCCCCAGTTCCAAGCGAGGACCCGCCGTCAAGGCGTCACAGGCGGTTGGATTTGTCTGGGGGCCGGCGATCTCAATGGCGATGGCAATCTCGATCTGGCCGAGACTTCGCTGATTGGGATGCCAACGGCAGTGCTGAGAAAATTCAAAGCCCTCTGTAACGAAAAAGGACCGTCAGTCCTCATTTTGCGGCTTCGTCGGAAACCTTAATCGGCACACGGCCTCAGGGGCGTCGAAAGGGAAACCGAGTGGCTAAAGTCGCTCGAATAGGGGTCAAGTTCATCCGTGGATCCATGGCCAACCCTCCAGCCATTCCCGAGGCAAACGCGGCCGATACCGATGTTCCCTGTACTGTCCAAGAAGCTCCATTGATTGTCACCTGAGTCGAACCCGGCACGGCCAGATCCACAAATGTCCCAAAATTAGCGTACCCAGCCAATTGCCCATTTCGCGACGAAGTTGATGCGGTTACCGCCAAGGTGGACTCATAAGCTGCAGGATAAAAGGGCGCCGTTCCAGCTTCGTTGCCTGCCGCCGCGATCACCATAACTCCCTGATCCGTCACAGACCGAATGACATCTCGGAGATAGGGGCTGCCTTCAGAACTTCCTAGCGACAGATTTACAATGGTCGCCCCCTCTTGAACGGCAGCAACCACCGCTTGAGTTACGTCCCAAGTGGAGGTGGACACATTGGCACCATAAACATCGTAAGGCCGGACGCGTGTTGAACTCAGGTTGTTGGGTGAAGCCGCTGCCAGTCCGCGGAGGATCGCCTCGGCCATCGATGTTCCGTGGGTGGGTTCCTCCGATACACCCGCGCCGGCAACGATTGGGACGGAGGGTAACATAAAGGATTGAAACTCGGGGCCCATCGGCTGAACACCTGAATCAATAAGGGCGATCACCCGCCGCGTCCCGTCGGGTGTCACTGTAGGAGCTAAATTCAACGGAGAGGGGCGCCCTTCGGTCAGTCGACTTGGAATTTCTGGCGGAGCAAATTCTCGATTGTTCTCAACGGCGGCGACTTCTGGATCCGACTCTAATTTAGCCAGCGCCGCTGCCGCTGCTGCCTCGGATTCGAACTTCAAAAGAACGGCAAATCCATTGGTTCCGAGACTCTCTGCTCCCCACTTCAATGCCAGTTTTGAGGCGTCCAAATCAGTTCCCGCTTTCAAACGAACAATCAATTCATTGCCGATCAAACCAGCATCAACGTCTGCGATGATTTCCTCTCCAGCAGACGAAGCGGTAGATCTGAAGACCCGCAGAAGAGAAATCCCATTGGAGGAAGGCGTGAACGAGTAATTCAGTCCGCCTAGAATCCGAGGAAATGCGTCTCGAGTACTTAAACCTGCAAAGCGAGCCTTCACTTGGGTTTGGATTCCGGATTCCAGCAGAATTTTCCAACCGGTTTGAGCCTTGAGCCGTCCAAGAACTTGACTCACTGGCCACCCTGGGATGGCTGCGTCATGCCGATCTAACCCAGAACGCCAGCGAAGACCGCAAAACACACGGTTCGTCGAGGCACCCAGAGCCCAAGGAACCCATAATATCAGTAGAATAAATAGCCGCGCTAGATTCAAAGGTTCCTCAGTGTAGCGAGTCGCAAGAACTTCGCCACAAGGAAGAGTGCTAGGTAGAAAATAGCTAAAAGGAGAGCCTTAGTAGACGGGAAGATATCGAATTAAAGGCATCGGAGGAGCCTCTAGCTAAAATCACTTCGAGGTTTACTTCGGACTTCAAGGAACCGCTGGCGGAAGGGGTGGGATTTGAACCCACGGTAGCCTTGCGACTACGTCTGATTTCGAGTCAGGTGCCTTCAACCACTCAGCCACCCTTCCACGACTCGTTTTTACTGAGCTTTTCGCTCAGTCTTGGGATCTCCGATTTGCCACTTGCATACTGCCGTTTTTCCCTGCGCAAGTGAAACCGACCACCCAGAAGGCTGATCCTCAACAAAAGATGGAGGCGACCAGCGTCACCAACCTCCGCAAAGCTCAACCTTCGGGCAGACACTACCTTTTTGCCCGGATCGGTGGAAAGCTCAAAAAAAAGAAGTCCCTTAACACTACCGGTGCGTTCACGAGTTGTCGGTAACTAGTTCCAGAGGAGGTGATCGTCCTTGCTTTTGAGCAGGACGCAGAGCCGTAGAAGGTGAGAAAGACCGGGTCGGGTCCAGAACTGAAGACAGCCTCGGAGACGGCGTTGAAACTGTTTGCCCAAGGACTCCACCGCCCCGCTGTCCATCGGGGTGAAGTTGAATGAGCCTGTGAGGACCACGGCCCCATCGATCAGCAGAATTTTGTTATGGGCGATTTGATGCTTGGCATCGATGAACGGCAATCACCGATGAAGCACGAAACTAAAAGCGAGATTTCCCACGGCACTGAGCCGACTCTTTCAGGCGAAGATGTTGCGGCTATGAATTATCACCCTGACGACGCACCCCACACCCCAAAAACTAAGGTGATAAAAGCTAGACCGCCAAAAAACCGTCATCGGGCACATTGACAGCTTATCATCGAGGAATCTATCGTCTTAAACTAGCGCCACCAAAAACCAATTGTTCTTTTTCTCCTCCAGATCGAAAAAGCAATTTCACATCAATAAGCCTGTTTATGAATACCACGTTGTTACTTAATATTACACTGGTCGGAGTGTTCGCCGTTTCATGCTTGATTTCGTTTGTCTGGTGTCGCAGGGCAGCAGGTGATCTGGAGGCCCGCCGGCGATTCCTAACTATAGCCCTGTGGGTTCTTGCCCTGGTGTGCGTCGCTATGGCCTTCCCAAAACCGAATCTGGGCCTTTTGGGATTCGTTGGGGTCATAGCCATCGGCGAGCGGGAGCGACGGCGGTTGTCACGTCAGATAATTGAGACAGAAAGAAATGATGTTGCCTAACCCAGCGCTGGCTCCAACACCGGTTAAGTTGGTCGATTGTCGCGGCGGGTTCCGGTTTACGGCTGCCACCGACGCCTTGGCTTTTTCCCGCGCCCTCCTAAAAGCAATTTCCTCTCAAATTCCCGGGATCAGTCGGTCAGTCCGCACGCCGACTGGGATTGCTTGGATTGCCGTGGGTGTCCTGATCTTTTCCGTTCGAACCGCGTTTGCGGCGTCTACAGACCCGCTCGATTTTTTCGAGCAACGCATCCGGCCGACACTGGTCAACGAATGCTACGAATGTCACGGAGCGAAGAAGCAGAAGGGCGGACTGCGCTTGGATTATCGAGGCGGACTTCTCAAGGGCGGAGACTCCGGACCGGTGCTCATCTCTGGTAATGCGACAAAGAGCCTGCTCATCCAAAGCCTCCGACATGAGGCTCCGGATTTCAAAATGCCGAAGGACCGGCCGCCACTCTCGGAATCTGTCATCGCGGATTTTGTGACGTGGATAACCCGAGGTGCGATCGATCCGCGCGACCAGCCGCCGACGGTCACGGCGGCTGCGACGACGGACAACTTAGGCTGGGAGGAAACCCTCAAAGCGCGTAAAGATTGGTGGAGTTTTCAGCCGGTGCGAAAGGCGGCTATACCCAGAGTGAAGGACGCTGCGTGGTCGGAGCATCCGGTTGATCGGTTTCTTCTCGCGAAAATGGAGGAACGCGGACTTCGGCCATCTCCTGCGGCCAACCGCGAGTCATTGCTGCGTCGTATCACGTTTGCGTTGACGGGACTGGCTCCGACCGTCGACGAAATCGAGGACTTCCTTCGCGACGCTTCGCCCGATGCCTACGAGAAGCGAGTGGATCAGCTGCTCGCCTCGCCGCGGTTCGGGGAGCGTTGGGCGCGGCACTGGATGGATCTGGTTCGCTACTGCGAATCGCACGGCAGCCAAGGGGACCCGGAACTGCCGATGGCCTGGCGTTATCGCGACTATCTCATTCGTGCCTTCAACGCCGACGTGCCCTACGACCAGTTCGTTCGCGAACACATCGCCGGGGATTTGCTTCCGAATCCGCGTCTCAACCACGCCGAGGGATTAAATGAGTCGATGCTTGGACCGGCGCATTTGCGGATGGTCGAGCTTGGGTTCGTTCCAGTGGACGCATTGGATGATCAGGTGAAGGTCGTTGACAACCAGATCGATGTCTTCTCGAAAACTTTTCTCGGGCTCACCGTTTCCTGTGCGCGCTGTCACGATCACAAGTTTGATCCGATCAGTCAGAAGGATTTTTACGCGCTCTACGGCGTCTTCGCCAGTAGTCGTCCCGGCCAGGTGGTGGTGGACGATCCGGCCTTGCAACGAACGAACCGTGCCGAACTCGCGGGGTTGAAGTCAGAAATTCGCGCGGGTCTGGGTGAGGCCTGGAGCGCGGCAGCGGTGGGGCTGGGCACAGAACTGCTCGAGCAGGCCGCCCGTACTGCGGAAACAGAACGCGTGACGGCGGGAATTCACCGGCTTTCCTCGGAGATCGCGGAGGTTGAATTCCGCGCGCGTGCGAAACTGGCCCGGCAGCGAGGAGCGGTTTTTTCGAATCAGCTGCCGGCGCCACTGGCCCGATGGAGTTTCGAGGAGGATTTGCGCGATGCCGTCGGGACCATGCACGGTCGGGCCGAAGGCGGCGCGGTCGTCAGTGGTGGACGTCTCGTCCTGAACGGCACGAACGCGTGGATCGTCACCGAGCCGCTCCCGGCCAATCTGCGGGAAAAAACGCTCGAAGTCTGGGTGGCCTTGGCCGGACTGGATCAAAAGGGCGGCGGAGCGCTGACCGTGCAGACGCCGGACAGCGAGAACTTCGACTCGATCGTCTTCGGTGAACGGGAATCCGCACATTGGATCGCCGGCAGCGATTTTTTCCGACGCACTCAGGATGTCGGTGGTCCGACTGAGACAGCCCAACCCGGTGAACTCATCCATCTCGCGGCGGTTTATGGAACCGACAATTCCATCACGCTTTATCGTAATGGAACCCGCTACGGCACAAACTACCAGCAAGGGACGCTGCAACCATTCGCCGCGGGGAGCGCCCGGGTGGTGATGGGCAAACGTCATCTGGCCACGGGCATTACCTCTCTGGCCGGCGAGATCGAGGAAGCCCGGCTCTATTCCCGCGCCCTCACGGCGGATGAAGTATCCGTTTCGTTCAAGGCCGGAACGATCAGCGTGGATGCGGTCACGCTGGCCAAATCACTGACACCCGCAGAGCTCGAGAAACGGTCGGCCCTCCAGCGGGAGTTGGAACGGCTTCGGGCGGACCAGGCCCGGCAACTCGATTCGACGACCACGCTGGAGGCGTGGAATGCCGCGCTGGCGGACGCCGAGAAGAGCAACACGAGTCCGCTTCATCCGTGGGTGAAACTATCTGGCCTGACCGGTAACGCGTTTCGAGAGGGATGGGATCAGCTCGCGGCGTTTTGGAAGACCGAGCTGACTAGCCGCCGCGAGTTCAACCGGACCAATTTCACCCACGGCTGGGACCTGCGCGGCGTGGAGGCGGGCCGTTGGTTCATAGCCGGCACAGCTTCGGGGCAGGGCGCGGGCGGTGACGCCGATGCGCCCGTTCCGGCCGGCGAGTTTTGCGTTGAGATCAAAGGGGACCGAGTGTTGCGCGGCCTTTATCCGGTGGGCGTGTTCAACCACGCGCTGACGCGAAAACAAAGCGGCGTGTTTACCTCGCCCCGATTCAAGGTGGAAACCGACAGCATCAGCGTGCGCGCTCTGGGCGAGCGCAGTATGGCGCGGCTCGTAGTCGAGAATTACGCCATTGGTGGCGGCGGCCTTTACCCGGCTGTGAATTTGAATGCAGACGAGATGAAGTGGCTCCGTCTCGACACCGCCTATCGTAAGGGCGCCCACGCCTACCTCGAGTTCGTCACCGCCGATGACTCCCCCAACGCAGGTTCTGCTGAAGGAGGTCGCGCTTATTTTGGGGCCGGCGAAGTGGTTTTCCACCACGGTACCCAACCACCCAAAGAACTGCTCGTGCCTGTGGCCGTTCTGCTGGCGGGCGAAGCGCCTAGGTCGGTGGCCGAGTTGGCCGAACTCTACCCACGTCGCTTGACGGCTGCCGTCCAGCACTGGCGCGAGGGGAAATTGAGCGACGAGGAATGGACGTTCCTCGACTACTTTGTCCGCCGGGATTTGTTGCCTGCCTCGCTGCCGCGCCTCCCGCAATTGAAGGAATCTGTGGCCACTTATCGCCGGCTCGAGGCGGACATCCCGGTTCCGCGCCGCGCGCCGGGTGTGCACGAAGCCGAGGCCTTCAATCAGCCGTTGTTCGTGCGCGGCCAGATCGCTCAACCGGGGGAAGCAGTCCCGCGCCGGTTCCTAGAGATGTTCGACAATCGACCTTTCCGAACGTCGTTGAGCGGAAGGCTGGAACTCGCCGACAACGTGGCGAGTCCCGACAATCCCCTGACGGCTCGGGTCATGGTCAATCGCCTTTGGCATCACCTGTTCGGGCGCGGCCTGGTCGGGACGGTGGACAATTTTGGCCGACTGGGGCAGAAGCCGACGCATCCGGAACTGCTCGATTACCTCACGTCCCGTTTCATTGAGCACGGTTGGTCGCTCAAGGAAACGATCCGCTTCCTCCTCCTGTCGCGAGCCTTTCAGCAGACCGCACTGGCCTCCGTCGACGCGCGTCGAATCGATCCCGGGAACGAACTTCTGTCACATGCGCAGGTGCGTCGGCTGGAAGCTGAGGCGATTCGTGACACTGTGCTCGCTGTGTCCGGCCAAGTGGATCTGAAAATGTATGGCCCGGGGGTGAACGTGTATTACGTCGCCAAGACAGAGGGCGGGGGGGCCAAGGGCCCGCTCGACGGCGACCGGCGGCGCAGCGTCTACCAGCGCGTTCGCCGCAATGCTGCCAATCCGTTTCTCGAAGCGTTCGACGCACCCAAGCCTGCGAGCACGCGCGGCAAGCGCGATACGACCAACGTTCCGGCGCAATCTCTCACCCTGCTCAACGATCCGTTTTTGATCGATCAGTCGGCCAAGTGGGCGAAGGCGTTGGTCGCCGAGGGTCGCTCCCAGGACAAACGCGTCGAAGGCATGTTCGTCAAGGCACTGGGACGCGCGGCCACGGCAGAGGATCTGGCTTTGGCCCGGGGTTTTCTTGCGGAACTGGCGGCTGAACATTCGATCCCGCTGGGCGAGGTTGAGAAGAGCGAACGCGTCTGGCAGGACTTCGCGCAATCCCTGTTTTGTCTGAAGGAGTTCATTTATGTCGATTGATCGTTCACGATTGGAGAGATTTCACGAGAGAATGATTTCGCGCCGCGATATGCTTGCGAGGTGCTCGACCGGCTTCGGGTTGGTGGCATTGTCCGGACTCGTCGCGGGAGGCAAATCCCTGGCGGCGCCCGCGGGTCTGGAGAAGCTGAGTCCGTTTGCACCGCGTCCACCTCACTTCCAACCGAAGGTGAAGAGCGTCATCTTCTGTTTCATGTCCGGCGGCGTCTCGCAGGTGGACACATTCGATCCCAAGCCCCGCCTGAAACGCGATCACGGCAAGCCGATGCCGGTGCCGGTTCGGCCTACTATGTTCAATCAAAACGGCAACATCATGGCCAGTCCGTGGCAGTTTCGGAACCATGGACAGTCGGGTTTGCCCATCAGCGAGTTGTTTCCCCACATCGGCGCGTGCGCGGACGACTTGGCCGTCATCCGCTCGATGACCAGCGTGGCGAACGAACACGCCCAAGGAAATTACTTCATCCACACCGGCTTTTCGCTCGCTGGATATCCCAGCGCGGGCGCTTGGACGAGCTACGGATTGGGCAGCGAGAATCAAAACTTGCCTGGCTTCGTGGTGCTGTCCAGCGGCGGCGCTCCGTTGGGCGGCGTGAACATTTTTGGCAACGGTTTTCTGCCGGCCGTCCATCAGGCATCGTTTATCGACCCGACTCAGAAGGAGCCTCTCGCCAATATTACGCCGCGCGAAGCCGACGGACTGCAACGCAAACGACTGGGGTTTATTGGGCGACTGGATCAGCGTCATCTCGCCCGCCTGCACGGAGACGAACAGGTCGAATCTGCGATCCAGAACTACGAGATCGCCTACCGCATGCAGTCGGCGGTTCCGGACCTGATCGATCTCCGCGGCGAGAGCGAGGCCACGAAGGAGCTTTACGGACTGACTTCGCCGGTGCGGGAGAAGGCGGAATACGCGCGTCAATGCCTGCTCGCGCGCCGACTCGTTGAGCGCGGCGTGCGTTTCATCGAGCTCACCTGTTTGCCGCGCCCTTCCGATCTCGGCCAGATCGGCAACCCGTGGGATCAACATGGCGTGCTGAAAGCGGGCCATTCCGAGATGGCCTTCCAAGTGGACCAACCGATCGCAGGGCTGATCAAAGATCTGAAGGCCCGGGGTCTGTTTGACGAAACCCTCATCGTCTGGGCGGGCGAATTTGGTCGCACGCCGTTCGCCCAATCAACGGATGGTCGCGATCACAATCCCTTTGGATTCAGCGTCTGGTTGGCCGGCGGCGGCATCAAGGGCGGCACGGCCTACGGCGCCACCGATGAACTTGGCTACTATGCGGTGCAGGATGTCTGCACGGTTTACGATCTGTGGGCGACCGTGCAACACTTGCTCGGACTCGATCACGAGAAACTCACCTATCGTTTCGGCGGACGGGATTTTCGCCTGACCGATGTCCACGGCCACGTCGTGAAGGCGATCCTGGCCTGAGCGCTCGCCCTAGAGCGGTGTGGGATTGGCATGGCCTACGAATTGCGGTTGGTGCTTTAAGGCATCTACGAATGGAAGGACGCCGGAGAGGCCAGCAAGCTTTTGGTGAACGGGTGTGCGTGGGGCTAGGCGATGCGGGAGCAGACCGGGGAGTTGCTCGAGCCGATGGCACGGCGGCCCGGATGATCGAAGGGCACTTGGAGGGTATTCTGGCCCATTGGACTCAAGGTCTGGCGACCGCCTTTATGGAGGGGCTCAACAGTCAGGAAAGAGTCTCGCCCAAGTGCGAAAATGCCAAATTTTAGGGCATTTCTGTGAACATTGGTTCATCCTACGGGCGTCGTTCTTGACCCTGAACCGGGACTCATTTCCTAGGGTAGAAGTTTAGGAAACCGCCAATCCCTGATAAATGTGTCATTGGATTGTTTGATGCGAATCTCGACGGACTGGGCTTTCACTCATTATTTGGCGTCAACTGCGGGCTGGCTGATCTAAAAATTGGCGCATTTTATCCCTGAAAGTCAGGGTTCAACTTCGAGGTTCGGGTTTAAGACTCAAATCTCAGGGAGATCGTGTTTGGTAAAACTGTTGAGTTAAACCATTGGGCTCTGAATCGAATAGAAACAAAAGACCCTCAACATCAGTAATTTCTAAAAGATCCGGATGCATCCAATCTTGAAGATCGATGGAGCGCTCAAAGACAAAGGGTTGATCCTGCTCGCCGGAGAAGACAAAAAAATTGTCGACGGCCGACTTGGGGTATTTTGCAAGCTTCACTGGAGCTTCGAATGGCGCAACTCTTGCCCTAAGTATAACTCCATTTTCTCCTCCTGCGATTATCCGTTTCCCAATCACAGTTGCCGTATAGAGGTCACGAGAGGTGGGAGCGGAAGCGAGTGTCCAAGAGATCAGATTCGTCGACACGGCCACTGTTCCTGAATTGCCGATGAGATACCATTTGTCCCAAGCATGGACGACGTCATTCCACCACGTTGTCTGCCCAACCCGCTGAGATTGCCATGAGGTCGCATTCGTACTGATCAGCAAAGTCCCATTCTCACCCACCACTAGCAATCGACCTTCGATCGATCGAACTCGCCACAACCAGTTGGTGGTGGTGGGCGGTAAAACATTCCATCGAATTCCATTGGAGCTGGTCAGCAAAACTCCCCGCTCGCCGGTGGCGACAAATCCGCCCGCCCAGTGTCCCACCGAACTCAAGGTAGCGGTTGTCCCTGAGGTGCGCCGAGTCCAAGTTGCGGCATCTGGACTGGTGATCACGGTTCCTGCAGTTCCTGTGACCACAATTAGTTCTTCCGAAGCGGCCACCGATTGAAGGTCTGCAGTGACTGGGGATGTGACAGGATCCCAAGTAATTCCCAAAGAATTAACCTGATTCGTCAACAGAACACGGAGAACCACAGCTCCGTTTGTGAATAAATTCGTAGTGACAATCGGAAGGAATTCAGAGGTACTTTTTGCCAAAGTTCCTTTAGCGCCAGCGGCGATTAGTAAGTTCGAACGTCCTCCTATCCCATAGAAATCAATGGAGGAGAATCGAGTCGAGACCAGTCCTTGGTCCCAGATTATTCCGTCAGTACTATCGACAAAAGCTGACCGCTGGCCCACCGCCAAGACAAACTCAGAAGGGGTCTGGTTGGTTGAGAAAACAGGGATTCCGCTTGGAGCAGCGACCGTAGTATTGGTCCGAGCAACGAGCACCAAAAGCGAGTCCCAAAGGGTCGACAGGGTAGTAGGTTCGGTATACGACCAACTATATCCGGCCACCGAAGATGACCGAGTACCCGATACGATGAGGCCATTATCCGACCCTGCAAGAAGGACGGTTCCTGTCGCAATAAGGCTGAGATAATTATCGACTGGAGCTGGGGCGGAGCGGAGCGAATTAACTTCGTTGGACCAAATAAATGCGGTGCCGATTTGAACTCCAAACCAACATTCACCATTGCCGACCACCACCCGTTCTGAACCCACGGCCACGGTGGCATTCAGAGCATATTCTGTACTGATACGGCTGGAATCCCATTGAGAGAGCGAGGCCGTGCGACTGGAGAGGTATGTTCCCCGTTCACCAACAGCAAAAAAACCAGTCGTTGATGGAACAACTGAGTTTAGGGCGACGGTTGTGCGCCCAGTCGCTCTTTGAGTCCAGACCCGACCGTCTGGACTGCTGCCTACCCACCCCTGTTCGCCGACAGCGAGGAAGACTCCGGAACCATAAGCGACGCTCCGTAGCCAATTAGTAGTGCCGGAAGAACCGGCCACCCAATTTATTCCATTGGTGCTCACTAAAACGAGTCCAGCATCGCCAACCACCACCAGTCGATCCGGCGAGGCGGCTATGCCTTCCAACCAATTCGTTTTGCCAGTAACCGCGGTTTTGAAAACATCCCCATCCGACCATAAAATCACGCCTGCTGCCCCTACAATAATGGCACGGTCGCCAAAATAGGTCACAGCCCGGAGGGAGAGGGTCGTATCCGTCGACAAACGGCGCCAAGTGGGAAGAGTTTCAGCACCGTAGATCGAACCTTGGTCGCCGACGCTGAGATAGAGGCGATTGGTCCGCCAAGCCAAGCCAGCCACCGAATTCCCAAAGGGAGTCGGATTGGACCATTTCCATCTTAATGCATCGATGTCAGCACTAAAAACGTGAGACGAAGATCCAGCAGCGAGGGCACAAAGAACGATCCAAATCCAGGCCCACGAACGGCCAAATGCGAAAAACCTGAATGGAACGAGTTTCATTATACTAAATCGCAGCGACGAAATAACCGTCGATAAATATACTAAGAAATGAGGGGAATGATAGAAAATTGCTTTTTTGACGGGGAGGGGAAAATGCCGCGTTTTTATTTAAATTTCATCCCGCGGCGAACAGGCGACGTGGCTGATCCGCGTGGCGGTGTGTGCTGGGTGGTGCCGGAGAAGGCGAGGTATTGGTAACGCGGGATCCATTCTGGTTTACTCGAAGCAAATCCATTTGAAGCAGCGTGTAGGCGAGCACTTCCCGATGCGGCGCTTCGGAACAGTCAATGCTTTGTGAATCCGAGCGAGAACACGGGTGGGCTTCCGCAAGTTGTGCTCCCAAACGCGGACGACGCGCCAGCCATCCTTGTGAAGAGTCCGGGTCACGAGACCGTCGCGGGTGTGATTGCCGGTGAGCTTCTTCATCCAAAAGGCGCGGTTGCTGGCCGGCATGTTGGAGTACTTCGGGCAGCCGTGACAAAAGCAGCCGTCCACGAAAATGGCGACGCGCTGCTGGCGGAAGATAAAGTCGGGCCTGCCGAAGACAGGCTGGTGACGACGCCAGTCGGTGATGCCCTTGGTGCGAAGCAGTCGTGCGAGCGTAAGTTCCGTGGCCTTGTTTCCACGGCCGCGGATGCGGGACATGACTTCGGGACGCCTCGCCTTGGTGAAAACGTCAGGCATGGCAATCAGACCGCGAAGTGGTCGGTCAAGAGCCAAGGCGTCGTCCGCATGGGTTCCGCGCGCCCCGCACCGATGCGGTCCTTGCAAGCCTGATAGCAGTAGAGCTTTGTCCGTCAGGTCGCCTGCCTTAAAACGGCGTCATGCCTCGACGGCGAAGGGCTTGAAATGCCCCGGCCAATCGCTGACGCGAGAAGCGATGCCGTCGGGGTGAAGTCTGGATACTGGAACGAGAGCGAGCACCAAGCGTACACAAATTGATCATTCATCGCACAGCGATTGTTCCGTGGCAATCGACTGCGACATCTACTGCGACTGTGGCAGGGCTTATGTGCCGTGACGAGGGTTCAAGAGCCGCGCGTGCTGCGTTCTGGTCATATCAAACCTTGGGTCGATTCCAATGTGCAAGAGAAGGTTGACCACTTCAACGGGTTGTTGCTGATCCCAAATTTCGATGCGCTATTCAACGAAGGGTTGCTCTCATTTTAGAACGATGGAAGCATACTTGTGTCGCAGTATTGGGGTGCCGACGACAAGCGGCGCATGCTCATTACGCTGGAGCTACGTTTGCGCACAGTGCATCCCGAATCTTGCCGTTATCTGGAATAGCATCGTGATGTTGTGTTTGAGAACTGAACTGATATCAGGAATTTGCTTCTTTGACGCGGAGGGTAATTGTTTTCGCCCACGCCCACGGACACGGGCGGTTTCGCCATGACCGCGTCTGCCCCTGCGGATTCGGCCTGCCGCGCGAATCGCTCTGAGACTTTTGACGACTCCGCTCCGACGCTGATAATCACGGCGCCCCGAGCGCGTCCGAATCGGCACGTGGCTTCGGCCAG
>CAMDGV010000064.1 GCA_945898055.1 Akkermansia muciniphila
CCGCAGCAACCAACTCTGGAAACAAGTCGCTACTTTCATCGTCTGGCATTCCCCACGAGAAGTCTGCCTTCGCAAAAAATCGCTCAAAATTCAGGGATTTGAACTCGCACCTGATTCCTAGGCTTTACCCTCATTTTTCTGAGGTCTGATCCTATTTTCGGCAACGAGCGAGCCATGGGGTGGGCGCTCGCTAACGTCTAGTCCTAATCAACGGTGACGACTAAATTTATCGGTGTTCATTGGACCCGTGGGGCAGCATTTAATATTGGTTTTAAATAAAATCCAGTGTGCGAACCCGGAGCAGCGGCTACGGTCTCGGGTGTTCCTTCGGCGACCACGCGTCCTCCTTCTCCCCCGCCCTCAGGTCCCATATCGATGACCCAGTCTGCTTCAGCCACTAAGTCTAAGTTATGTTCAATAACGATCACCGTATGTCCTGCGTCTACTAAGCGCTGAAGCACCTCCACCAATCGGCGCACGTCTTCCATGTGTAATCCGATGGTTGGTTCTTCAAGGATGAATAGATCTCGCTTCTGAGGACGGCCTAGTCCACGTCGAGTGGTTAAATCTGCAGTCTCCTGCTCGATTGCAGCGGATTTTAGGCCTCCTAGTAAATGGGTTACTAATTTAATTCGTTGAGCCTCACCCCCGCTCAAGGTGGGGCTGGGCTGTCCTAGTTCTAAATAACCGAGACCGGTATCTCTTAGGGCCTCCAAGGGGCGTCGGAGTCGCGTCTGGTTGGCGAAGAATTTAATGCCTTCAGACACCGACATTCTCAAAACATCGGCCACTGTTTTACCGTTAAATCGAATATCGAGTGTCCCTTGGTTGAAGCGTCGTCCGTCGCACCCATCACAGGGCACGCGTGCGGTTGGGAGGAAATTCATTTCTAGTTTTACGGATCCAGCACCTTCGCATTTCGAACAGCGTCCTTGGGCAGAATTGAAGCTAAACCGCCCGGGACCGTATCCGCGCACTCGGGATTCTGGAACCTGAGAAAACAGGTCGCGAATATCATCAAAGAAGCCGACATAAGTTGCTGGGGTGGATCGAGGAGTTCGACCAATGGGTGATTGATCCACTTCATGGACGGCATGCAGCACCTCAAAGCCGTCCAAGGATCGGTGTCGCTTTGAATCCTTTCCGTTTGCCACCGACTTTTTATCAAGGGCGGCGTGGACCGCTGGGAAAAGGCAGTCCTTAACTAAGGAACTTTTCCCTGAACCGCTCACCCCCGTGACAACAATAAAGCGACCGAGAGGAAAGCGAACGGAGACATTCTTGAGGTTGTTAAGGGAGGCACCGGTTAAAGCAAGCCAAGGGTGAAGGGCAGAGGGCAGGGTTTCTTGCTTTCTTTTTCTTTTAAGGAGTTTATCCGCCACCGGACGACGTTGACCGCGCGCTGGATACGATGGCTTATCTCGGAGCCATCGTCCGGTGACCGATTCCGGATGCTGCATCAAGTCTGTTAACGTACCAGCGGCAACGATCTCCCCGCCTTGGACACCTGCACCGGGGCCAAGATCCAAAATCCAATCGGCTCGGCGCATCGTATCTTCGTCGTGCTCGACAACGATCAATGAATTTCCGCGTTCTCGTAGTGCTTCCAAGGCATCGAGAAGTTGGCGATTGTCGCGCGTGTGCAGACCGATCGTTGGTTCGTCTAAGACATAGAGGACTCCGCTGAGATTGGATCCTAATTGGGCCGCAAGACGGATGCGTTGCGCCTCTCCACCACTCAGAGTGGTGACGCTCCGGCTCATCTGCAGATAACCGAGCCCGACTTCACAGAGGAATTTCAACCGTTCTTGGATCTCCGGAAGAATATCTCGGGCTATGTCGGCCGCTCGCCCCGTTGGTTTTAGCGAATCAAACCACAGGCGCGCCGCTGTCACTGACCAACGTCCCAAGGTGTCGACGGTAGGGAAGTCTGCCTCGGACCGAGCCTCGATTGCGGCGGAGAGATCGGTGGCATTGAGGTTTAGTCGGACAGCACGAGACACCGGATTTAAACGAGATCCGAGGCATTCAGGGCAGGTTTCTCGTTCCTCTGCCCAACTGTACCAAGATTCTTCCACGGCACCGGCATTGGCACCGCGATCCACATCGGGCATATAAAACAGTTCACCGAATCCTCGACATTTTACGCACCAACCTTGGCTCGAGTTATAGCTGAAATTTTTGGGATCTAATTGAGGAAAGGAGCGTTGGCATTTCGGGCAAGCCCGCGAAATAGAATGGACGGTTACCTTGTTTTTTTTATCTAAGGCGAAGAGAACTCCGGCTCCCAATTTCAGAGTCTCTTCGACCCGGTCTCCACGCGCTTTGACTGTTTCTTTGCCGTCCACGATGCCGGTGACTATTTCGACGTCGTGTTCTTTGAAACGGTCTAACCTGAACGAAGCATCGGCCGCATGCAGTAGACCATCAGCGCGAAGCTGTTGGTAACCGTGTTTGCGAGCCCACTCGGCGATATCGGTGTGAAAGCCCTTCCGGTTTCGAATACGCGGAGCGAGGAGAGTTAAGGACCCTCGTCGGATCATTTCAGAGTCAAGGGTCATGCGGATGGCATCAGGCACCTGAGCTTGAACCGCCAGCCCACAGTCGGGGCAGTGCAGCGTCCCGAGACGGGCAAACAGGAGTCGAATAAAATGGTAGGCTTCGGTTACTGTGGCCACGGTACTTTTTCCACCACCACGGGTCGTTCCTTGCTCAATACTGACCGTAGGTGGCAGACCGGTGATAAGATCGACATCGGGTCGGGGCAATTGTTCGACAAACTGCCGAGCGTAGGCGCTCATCGAGTCGAGAAACCGTCGTTGGCCTTCGGCAAATAGAATATCAAACGCCAGAGTGCTCTTTCCGGATCCGCTGACCCCGGTGACGACCACGAACTTCCCCCGAGGTATGTCCACGGAGAGATTCTTTAAATTATGTTCTCGCGCGCCGTGGATGGAGATCATTCTTTGATTTTCCCGCACGGTTTCCGCTTTAGACATCACGCGAGAAGAGTGGACGGGCTTTAGGGTAGCGGCAACCGAGGGCTTTAATTTTCCTATTTTGGATTCAATGAAGCGTCTTACAGCGTGACTTCGACTGCCCTGTGGCGAAGATTTAGGCACATCGAAGCATGAAGAAAGCTAAGTCACAGAAAATCAAGGTCGTCTCGCGATCGGGTCGCTTCTCGGGTGGTCCGTCGTCGGATGTCGCTGCTTTTTCAGAATCTATCTCTTTTGACTGGCGTCTTTGGCGCCAGGATATTCTCGGTTCGACCGCTCATGCCACGATGCTCGAATCGATCGGTATTCTGAGTCGAAAAGAATGCGACGACATCATCACGGGCTTGCGAGCAATCGGGTCTGAAATCGAAGCAGGGAGCTTTCAATGGAAGATTGAACTCGAGGATGTTCATATGAACATCGAGGCGGAATTAACCCTTCGGGTTCCATCGGCAGCCAAACTGCATACGGCCCGCTCTCGAAATGATCAGGTCGCCCTCGATGTCCGTCTGTGGCTCCGAGATGAAGTAGTCGCATTGAAACGCGAAGTTCGTTTTCTTCAACGATCGCTTGTTCAGTTGGGGACGCGGTATCCTCAGGCTATTATTCCAGGGTACACTCATTTGCAGCGCGCCCAACCGGTGTTCTTTGCTCATCATTGCCTTGCCTATGTGGAGATGCTGGAGCGCGATTTAAGTCGACTCGATGACGGATTGGAACGGATCAATGTGTGTCCACTCGGGAGCGGAGCCATTGCCGGTACGACACTGCCTATTAACCGCGAACTCGTGGCGGCCTTTCTTGGTTTTCTCGACGACCGTGGTCGACCTAAATTGACTCGCAATTCTATGGACGGTGTTTCTGACCGAGATTTCGTGGTCGAGTTTTGCTCTACGTCTGCACTTCTCGCCGTTCATCTCAGTCGACTCGCTGAGGACGTTATCCTCTGGGCAACGGTTGAATTTGGTTTCATTCAGATTGCCGATGCTTACACGACGGGATCGTCGCTGATGCCGCAGAAGAAAAATCCAGATATTGCAGAACTGACCCGTGGGAAGTCAGGTCGAGTGATTGGTAATCTTATGTCGTTGCTGGTCTTGCTGAAGGGATTACCCATGACCTACAACCGCGATATGCAGGAGGATAAAGAGAGGCTTTTCGACACGGTCGATACGGTGCGATCGACGACCCGGTTGATGGCAGGAATGTTGGATCAGACCCGGGTTCGAGAAGAGGTCTGTCGACGTGCGGCGGGAGATCCCCAGCTTCTCGCCACCGATTTAGCTGATTACCTCGTACTTAGGGGGCTTCCTTTCCGCGCCGCGCATCATGCTGTGGGCGCGGTGGTGGCCTATGCTGAAAAGTCAGGAAAGACCTTAGATCAGATTTCACTGCCTGAATTTCAAACGATCGAGCCTTTGTTTGGAGCTGATGTTCGAGGGATTTTTGATTTGGATAAAGCAATGAAACGGCGAGAACTGATCGGTGCGCCCGGCCCCAAAGCTGTTGCTGCAGAACTTCGTCGATGGAATCGATTGCTGGCCGATCTTGTGACCGAAAGCGGCTGTTCCACTGGAAATCACCTTTGAAGTCTCCACTTTTTCGAGTTTGACCTTTCTTTATGACAACTCATAGCCCGCGTCTTTTTTTGTGCCAAATGGTTTTGCTGATCGGACTAGGAGTTGGGTGCGATTTAAATCGGCCGGAGAGTTCGGGCAAAGGCGAACTCAGCAATGCCAATTTCCCGTGGAGTTCTGCTAAATCCGATCCTAAAAAAGAGGCCAATTACCAACAGGCTGATGCGTATCAGCGAATTAAGCAGTTTGATAAAGCTATTGAATATTACCAACGGGCTTTGATTGTAAATCCGCGGAATGCAGATGCGCACTTAGGCTTGGGTCTCATTTATTCTGATTCTACCAAACAGCCTGAGTACGGTTATGCCTATTATCATCTGAGTCGCTACATAGAAATGGCGCATTCCACCAATGATTTGATTCCTAAAATGATTCATTCCACCGGCCTTGCTTTGGCGGAACAGTATGCGGCGGAGATTGGAAAAATTGAGACGCAAGGTGATCTTTATAAGCTTCGGAAAGAGAATAGCGATCTACAGAAGGCTTTGGGTGCTTTGACTAATCAAATAGTTGTTCTCACGGCGCAACTCGAGTCCGTTCGATCATCGATGCGGGTGGTCAGTGGAGGGAGCCCCCCGTCTTCTGTCGGTCAAGCCGGAATTGCTGCCGAAGTTCCGCCAAAAGTGACTCCTGTTCTGCGTTTAGTGCCCTCTGCTGAGCGGACCGTGTCGCCGCGTGCTTCGGTTGCAAGTTCCAAATACCGGGTTCAAGCTCATGATACACTCGCCTCCATCGCCAAAAAAAATGGGGTAACTTTACAAAAATTACAGGCTGCCAACCCGAATATCGATTCTCGAAAATTGAAATTAGGTCAAGAGATTCGAGTCCCCTGAAGGCTTCTGCGGTAGGTCTTTTCTGGTTGATTTTGGATCGCCTTCTAGGAATCACGCTGGGCGCTATGGGGTCGTCATGGGATTGGAGTCGTAGCTGAAGGCCGATTCGTGATACCGGCGACTACTACCGAAATAGAGGCCCAGATAGCTAAGCGAGGCCGGCGCTGAAACTCCGTGGTTAGGGATTAGGGATTAGGGGCCGCCTGCAAGGCCTTCAACCGTGTTTGAACTTCCAGTCCACTTCCCGCCTCCATAGCGGCTAAATAGTCGTAGAGTGCTTGCTTGGTTTGTCCCAGCAACTCATAGGCAAATCCACGATCACCCAGTAAGGAAGCCTCTTTTAAACCGGGGCCTAGTCGGAGTTCAATTTCAGTCACTGCCAACTTCAAATCCGTTTCAGCTTCAGCGCGCCGTTGCAAACCGATCAGTGCCCGCGCCCGCCGTATCTGCCAAGAGGCTTTCAATCGAGACGCCTCAAGTTCTGGTTGGATCTGCTTCAAGGCGAGAGCCCAGTGTCCGGCATCGAGGAGAGCTTCAGTCCGTTCAATTTCTAACATTCCAGATCCTGTCCTTCGAATTCCCTCCTTCAATCCCGCTAAGCGTGCCTCATGCTTGCCTAAACGTCGTTGAAGGCCGCTTCGCAAAAGAAACCAATCGGCATTCGCAGGGTGCAACTGGATTGCTGCATCGAAATCAGAGAGAGCCTTTTCGTGTTTCCCATCGGCTACCTGTAGTTCTCCCCGTAACATCAGAAGTGAGGCTCGTTCATCGAGATCGTTTTCGGAAATTCGGAGGCCCGACTCCACGGATTGTAAAGCCTCCTTGGTTTGGCCGATCCCGAATTGAACTCGAGCCAATTCCCTCCGAATTCCAATCTGACTGGGTTGTAGGCTGACCGCCTGTTTGAGGTCTTTTTCTGCCTCCTTCAAGCGGCCCAAGGTTCGGTACTCGATAGCTCGCTGAAGGAGTCGGTCGCTCGTCGCTCCAAAGAAAAGAATCTCTTCGGTCAATTCTGCAATTTCATGCTCGGGTCCCGCATGAGCCGTTAATCGACCCGGCATCAAAGTCAGTAGACCGATCCAGAGGCCCAAATGGAGGCGTTGGCAACTGCAGAGGATTCTCATAGCAGAGATCAGTCTTCAGCGATGAGTTCTGGATCCAGCAGGAAATCGAGAGAATCTTCGCTGGCCGCATGGCACTCGATTGCGAAAACATTAGTGCCGTTCCGTAGCGCGGAACCCGGATTTTTCAGGGCGAAGTACTGGACTCCAGAGCCCTCTCGTGGGTTCAGATGCTGTATATTCCGACCATTTCCCCGTCCCGCACCAACCCGGGCAACCTCGCGCCCATTAATGTAGGCAATAAAGGCGTCAGCATAATTAATTCGCAATCCAAGTTCAGTGATTCGGTCGGTCTGGATGATCTGAAATTCTCGACGAACACAGAGGGATCGAGGGCCATTACGGCCGCCAGCCAAAGGTGTGGCAAAGACTCCTTGCCCGCGGCCAAAAGCTGCCGGAGCCACTTTCCAATCAGAGGCATCAAAGTCGATTAAGGTCCAAAGTGATCCCTTGGAAGTCGCGCTTGTCGAGTAGGACCATTCTGCACCGCGCGGGATCAAAACTCGAAAATCTAAAGGTGCTTCAGCGGTTGAACTGGGCGTTGAAGAGGGTTTTTTATACTCAGGCGGTTGCCAAGGAAGAGGGAGTCGGTTGACCGCGACTGTTCCCCGTTTAATAATGCTAAAGACATCTCGCTCGGTCCCGTTCTTATTGATCATACGGCCCGTCAGAGTGTCGCCATCAACATCGATTAAGACCGATCCGTGTTCCAAAATAGTTCGACGCATTAAGGGGCTAGTGCCCGTGCGTCCGAGTGATTGGCCGCTGTGGCCAGTGACGACTTGAACAGTCCCCAAATGCGGGTTCAGGCCCGCACTTTTACGATAGGCTCCGTCACTGTTTGGCCCACCATCGCCGTCATCTAAGACAAAGGTTTCTGCTGTGGTTGCATTGGTGGAGTACGCACCGTCGATCAGCATGGATCGCTCGTAAATATGGGAATGGCCGGTGAGAACGAGATCCACTCCACCCGCTTCGATAATGGGAAGAATGTAGCTGCGCATTTCAATGAGATCTTTCTCCTTGTCGCTATCGTGGCTTCCCTTGGTGTAGGGAGGGTGATGCCAAAAGGCGATTAGCCAGTCGGAGTGGGCCTTATCGAGATCCGCCTTTAACCACTTGGCCATTGCACCTTCTGGTTTTCGATCGAGGTCATGTGAATCGAGACAAATAAAATGGATATTTCCGTGGTTGAAGGAAAAGTAAGCTTCTGTGCCTGACGCCACACCTCCTGATTCCCCCTGAGTCGGCATCACATAGGCATCGTAGTAGGGGCCGACACCCGTGGTGCCTTTCGAGGTAGATCCTTCGTGATTGCCCATGGTGGGCCAGCAAACCGAGGAGCGCAGGGTCGGCTCATAAGATTCAAAAAAACGGGTCTGAAACTCGGTATCTTGCCCTGTCCCGTAGGCCATATCTCCCACATGAATCCAGAAATCAAGAGGCTTTGCATCTTGTTTTATAAATCCGAGCATAGCGTCGTGAACGGCCTTTTGACTTGATCGACCGGTGCCACTATCGCCGAGAACCCAGAAACGATACGGACGTCGTGTTCCTGCCTCAGGTTGAGTTATGAATTGGTATTCAACACTCTCGGGCGTTAGACGTTTTGTTCCGTCGTAAACGGCATAATAATAGGTGGTAGATGGTTTAAGAGCGGTGATTTTAGCTTCGTATTGGAAAGTTCCAATGGGGGCGCTATGAAGTTTTGGGAGAGCGAGATTTTTAGGGGTACGGATACTTTTCCAATGCGCTGGCACTTCCGATTCTTTTTTACCTAAAGACGCCCGCTCAATCACTGACCCACGGGAGACCACAAGGTTTAAATTGCCTGGGGTAAGTCCAGCGCGGACGACCGGGGTCACGGGACCCTCGGTCCTCCAGACGATGGTTATTTGATGGGGACTGACTGCTTGGACGTAGGGCGATCGCGAAAACGGTGCGGGCGGGTTGCCGCCCAATGCTAGTGGGCCCATTCCCAGTAGCAAAAGAGGCAGAATGGTGGAAAGGGAGCACCAAGGTTTATTCATAGTAAGAGGGTAGGTTGAGACAGTGGCAGATTCGATCCTGATTTAGGGGTGGCTATTTAATCGACTTCGTAGGCTTTGAATTCGCGATGTCCAATCAACCCAAGCCGCTGTCCAGGAGTCGTCTGACAAACGCTGGCGCGCCGCTGGGAGCAGAGTTTCCAAGGAATCGAAGTGGCGATGTGCGGCTGGAAAGTCCTTCCAATTGAGCAAATGTTCCACCAGATAAATTCGGTTCTCCGGATGGTTCGGCGCTAACTCGACACTTCGTTCCAAGTGATGGCGTGCCTTTTCTCGATTACCCACGCCGAAAGGCGCTCGTGGACATTCGGCGTAAAGGATGCCGAGTGATCGATCCGGACCGGCATGGTCCAAGGCGGCGTCTAAAAGCCGAGAGGTGAGCCAAGACTGCTCCATTTGTCGGACTAGTCGTAAGGCGCTGAGGGTTCGGGTTTGAGCCAATTGCCCTAAATTCAGTCCGAGATAATAGTGCAGTGACGCCGAGGCGGGTTGAGTTTGCAGCGCTTTCTGGCAGGCTTCAATACCTTCGGTGGCGAGGGCGGCTTTGACCGGTGCAGACCGGAGACCTTCAGCGCGATCAAAACACGCACGGGCCAATTCCCAGGCCCGCTGGGAATCGGTCGACTCCCGTAGATAGGCTTCACGCGCAGTGCCGTAAACTTGGGATCGGCGTTCGGTTTCGGATCGAGCGCTGCTGGGTAAACTGAGCGGTTCGCCGAACAGCCCAAGTTGAAGCAGGGTGACAACACCACAGCGTGCAAACCAAGGAGTTAGCATTTTGCGGTGGATTCGAGTCGCAGTGGACATTCTGATTAGTTGAAACAGGTTCCCGCCCGATCGACAAGTAACGTTCCGGTGAGGTTTATAGAAAAGGGATTTGCGCTTGGCTCACTTCCGAGGGCGAGGGACCCTAGGGAATGTATTTAAAAGGGTGTTATCATGCCTTCGTTTTACTGTCGTCGGTTTTCCTCCAAGCCCGCGCCGCTTCATCCATCAACGCCAAAGATTTGCTTCGTCAGACACAGGTCCTTGCTTCTGACGCGTTCGAAGGCCGTTCACCGGGTTCACCCGGGGAAGAGACAACCGTGGCGTATCTTATCAACCAGTTTCGCTCTTTCGGTTTGAAACCGGGCGGGGTCAATGGTTCTTGGACTCAAACGGTGCCGATTGTGGGAGTTACTAGCGAAGTCAGGTTTAGCCTCGACGGACAAGCCCTTTCGGGACCGCAGGATTTTGTGGCCTGGTCGCCGAGCCTGACGCGTCGAGTTGAATTGGCTTCGAGCGAGTTGATTTGTGTCGGTTATGGGGTTTCTGCCCCTGAATACGGATGGGACGATTTCAAGGGTGTGGACGTGCGAGGCAAGACAGTTTTAATTTTGGTGGGTGATCCTCCCGTGCCGGATCCCAAAAACCCTAAAATTCTTGATTCCGCTTTTTTTAAGGGAACGGCTATGACCTATTATGGTCGGTGGACCTACAAGTTTGAAGAAGCTGGGCGTCGTGGGGCCGCCGCCGCCATTTTGATTCATGAAACGCCAGCGGCGGCTTACCCTTGGTTTGTGGTGATTAATAGTTGGAACCGCGAACGGTTTGATTTGGAGGATGATCGGTCGGTTAAAACTCAAATCGCCGGTTGGATGAGCCTCGAGCGCGCTCGATCCTTGTTGGAATCGAATGGGATGATCTATGAGAAGCTGAAGGAGTCGGCGCTCCGCTCCGATTTCAAACCTTTTACCCTAAAACAAAAAACAGCTTTTACCTCCAGTCAGACCTTTCGATCGGTCCAGTCCCGAAATGTGCTCGCTCAGCTAGAAGGACAAGATCCAGTCGGTCGGAAGGAGTGGATCTTATATACATCCCATTGGGATCATTTGGGTCGTGATCCGCGTCTGAAGGGAGATACGATTTTCAATGGAGCTGCGGACAACGCTATTGGTACGGCTGGACTTCTCGAGTTGGCGGAAAGTTTTGCTCGGGAAGGACGACGACCTAAACGTAGCTTCCTTTTTCTGAGCGTCACTGCGGAGGAACGGGGGTTGCTCGGTTCGGCTTACTATGCAGCTAATCCAGTTTATCCCTTAAACCGGACCCTTGCCGTGATCAATATGGACGGTTTGAATCAATGGGGACGAACTCGAGATATCCGGATTGTCGGTTACGGTAGTTCGTCATTGGAAGACCTTTTGACGACAGAGGCTCGGAAGCAGGGGCGGGTGACCCTGCCGGAGGCCCATCCGGAGCGAGGGATGTTTTATCGCTCGGATCACTTTGAGTTTATGAAGAAAGGGGTGCCCAGCCTCTACGTCACCTCGGGAATGGATTTTCGGGGTAAACCGGATGGGTACGGCGAAACGAAGGTCAACGAGTACATTGACCGAGATTATCACAAGGTATCAGACGAGGTGAAACCCGATTGGGACCTCTCCGGTGCGGTTGAGGACTTGAAGTTATTGCAGGCGGTAGGAAGGGGACTTTCGACGAGTCAAAGTTGGCCGGAGTGGCGGGTTGGTTCTGAATTTAAAGCGACTCGAGACGCGGATCAATTGAAGCGCTAAGGGAAGTCTGTGGAGCGGACTCTTTAATCAATTTCTTTGGACTGAAGCGTGCCATGGCTTGCCCCTGATGTGGTGCCTCCCGTATCGTTTCGCCCAAGAAGTTATGAAGGTCTATCTCGATGGTCAATTTGTGGACGAAGCCGATGCCAAGATCAGTGTGTTTGATCACGGGCTCCTTTATGGGGATGGCATTTTTGAGGGTATCCGTATGTACCACAATCGGATTTTTAAACTCCGTGAACATATTGAACGCCTCTATTGGTCGGCCAAGGCCCTTCTTTTGGAAATCCCTATGACTCCTGCGGAATTAGTGGAGGCCTGTCTCGAAACCTGTCGGGCTAATAATCTTCGGGAGGGGTATATCCGCCTGATTGTAACGCGTGGTAAGGGTACCCTCGGACTCGATCCGCGTCGGTGTCCGAAACCGTCCATCATTATTATCGCAGCGACAATCCAACTCTATCCGGATGCGGTCTACTCTGAAGGCATGACCATCGCAACGGTTCCCACCACCCGTAATTTGGTGAACTCGGTGAATCCGGCGATTAAATCCCTGAACTATCTTAATAACATCCTGGCTCGAATCGAGGCTAACCTGATTGGAGTGGAGGAGGCCATTATGCTTAATACGGATGGTTTCGTGGCAGAATGCACGGGTGACAATGTGTTTATCGTGCAAAAAGGACGGCTCTTTACTCCGCCACTCAGCGCCGGTGCCCTTTATGGAATTACTCGCAACACGGTTCTTGACTGTGCTCGGGTCATGGGAATTCCGAGTGGGGAACCCAATTTAACCCGTTACGATATTTATACCGCAGACGAAATGTTTCTCACCGGGACAGCTGCAGAAATGGTCCCAGTGGTGAAGGTGGACGGACGGGTAATCGGCGATGGCCGGCCCGGCCCGATTACCGCGCGGTTATTGGCGGCTTTCCGCGAAACAACCCGTCATGATGGGGAAATTATTTTTGCCTGACCTCGGCAAATCAGCCTCTTGCTGTTAAAGCTGTTAAAGCTGTTAAAGCTGTTAAAGCTATTTAGCTCAAGGGGCATGGGTGGAAAGGCAGGGTGCTCGTGAGAGAAGTGTTTCACGGCGGCCGCGGCCGACCCTCCTGGTGCGGTCTCGAGTCTAATCGACTGGAATCGAATCAGATGAAGCCGTCTCTGAAGTTGAGATTTTTGCTTCGGGCTAGTCTTTAGGAGAAGGGGTGTCGAAATGGACTGCCTCCAGTTCAAAACTAAGATACCAAGCTGGGAAGATCCAAGCCCAGCGACGTTCGTAGGCCTCAGGCCAGCGCTGCGCCAAGCGCCAGATTACTTTATTAATCAGGCTTGGATAAAAAATAAGTTTCCGGTTTCGATGCCTGAATCGGCAGTCTGTGTAAAATGAAAAGGGGCTTTCGCTAGTAAAATATTCGAAACTGCGATAGCCAAAATAATGACGGTGAGTGGGGTCGGTGAAGGCATTTCCAGAAGAGAAATGAGGCACAGTGATGCTAATCTGAGCACCGTTCTCGGAAATTCGGTGAATCTCGTTCATCACTTTGACACAGTCGTCGAGATGCTCAAGGACATCATAGGCATGGATCTCCTTAAAAGAACGGTCCCTCAGTGGCCAGGGGAAAACGTTCAAATCATGAACGATTTCAGGTCCGGTACTGGAAACGCAATCTAGGTTGATCGCGTTTTCTAATCGTTTACGACCCGCTCCGAGGTTTAGGATTTTAGAGATAGCAGCCATATCCACCTGCGGTGATAGAAAACCGTTAAAATCTGAGGTTCGTTAAACCGCCTTCGACTAATTTAAGTGGATTTCAGGGTCCCTTTTTTCGATGATCAAATCAAGATTCAACAGTGAATTACCTCGGCGCTGCCCAAGCTGTAAGACGTCCAGAAAGGATAACAGCGGTCCGATCGGAAGTCGGGTGAGTTTAGAAGCCTCCTTCTGCGCGGGGATCGAGTCGGCAAGAAGAGGCTCAAGAGGATCTAGTGCTAGAATTTGAGACGGAAGCTCGGCAAAAATAACCGGACATATTTGCCGATCTTACCCCAGTTAGGGCGAGTTAATGAGGTGGAAACCTTGATTTCATTGGATATTCTGATCATGGCATTCTCAATGCTTAGTCGGTTGTATGAATATTGGAATGTATCAAGCTGCCGCGGCGCTGAGTGCGAACGCTCGCTGGCAGGAGGTCATTTCTGAGAATCTGGCGTCCGCCTCGGTGCCCGGCTTTAAGCGCACCGAAATGTCCTTTACCTCATTTGAGGTCGGGTTGATGCCCAAAGAGGCTGGAAGAGATTTAAAGTACACACTGCCTCGTGCCGCGACGGCGACTGTCTTCACACCCGGTGAATTGCAGAGTACTGGGGTCCCGACTCATGCGGCGATTGATGGCCCCGGGTTTTTCGAGGTGACCCTCCCCACTGGAGAATCGGGTTACACCCGCGATGGTTCATTCAGCTTGGATGCTGCGGGTATGTTGGTGAGTAAGGAGGGGCATCCCGTAGCGAGTGACACCGGTTCAATCACCTTCGATAAAGCGAGCCGCGGAGAAGTTGCAATCTCTCGGGACGGAACCGTCAGCAAAGGTTCTGAAGGGCGTGGTCGACTGAAGGTGGTGACCTTCGCTGATCCTTCTAAGTTAGTGGCGGCGGGTGGCGGCTTTTGGAAGGTTCCGGACGCTTCCGTAAAGATCACTGATGATCCGAGTCCGTCCATTCGCGGCGGCTTTATCGAAGGATCGAATGCTTCACCGGTGGGAGAAATGGTAAGTATGATTAATGCAATGCGCCTGTTTGAGGCGAATCAAAAGGTTATTCAAGCCCATGATGAGCGAACGGGGCGGGCTATTTCTGAACTCGGTGGGACAACTTCCTGAAATTTTAACACGTTATGATTCGAGCTCTTTATTCCGCTGCGACGGGTATGCAAGCGCAGCAAAAAACCTTGGAAGTTGTGGCGAACAACTTGGCCAACGTGAACACCACCGGCTTCAAGCGAAACCGGGCGGAATTCCAAGATTTGTTGTACCAAACCGATCGCGCTTCAGGAGCCGAGCAAGGTAACAGCAAAATTGCACCTTCTGGCATCCAAATCGGTCACGGTTCTCGATTGGTCTCGACCCCGAAACTCTTCACAACCGGTGAACTCACCAGCACGGGTGATAAGTTTAATGTGGCGATTACTGGGGATGGTTTTTTCGAGGTGACCCTGCCCAATGGAAAGGGATATACGCGTGATGGTGCTCTGAAGATTGATGCGACTGGGAATTGGGTGACCAGCGATGGGCAACAGTTGGGTGGTGGGTTTCAGGCGATTCCACCAGGGACGACAGACGTGTCCATTGCGGCAGATGGAACGGTGACGGCCAAGGGGGCGCAGTCGATTACTTTCAAAGTAACTTTGACTCGGTTCGCGAACCCAGCCGGTCTAACCGCTTTGGGCAATAATCTCTATACTGAAACCCCAGCCTCGGGTGCGGCCGAAACCGGTAATGCCAATGAAAATGGCTTTGGTGGGTTGGCCCAGTACTACTTAGAAATGTCGAACGTCAAGGTCGTCGACGAAATGGTGAACATGATCGTGGCTCAACGCGCTTACGAAGTGAACTCGAAGGCGGTACAATCCGCTGATGAAATGATGGGCCTAGCGAACGGACTCCGCCGATGAAAACTTTAATTCCACTCTTCTCAGCTGTTTTCCTGACAGTCTCACTGGTCGGTGCCGAGGGTATCCCCCTGATTGCGCCCGCGACCAACACCCTCCGGGTGGCCGCTTTAGCTCCAGCCGTCTCCCAAGAAATGGCCGTCCTCGCAAGGAACAAAAGTGGAGAGGCCCCGCTCGCCGCGATTCCTCAGGTTGTTCGAAAGGTTAGGAATCTAGAGGAAAAAGAAATTCGAGAACTGTTGACCTTCGAGCTCCAGCGTCGTTTCGCTCGTGACCGAGGTGAACTGGAGATTCGGTTCAATCGCCCTTGGAAGGTTGTTTCGATGCTAGACGGTCCTCTTGAACTTCAATTGTTAGGGTCGCCAACCCAAGGGCTTCAAGCCTCAATGAGTCTGCATTTTCAACTTAAATCGAATTCCGAAATTTTAGGTGAATGGTTTCAACCCGTGGGGATCAAGTTGTGGAGTTCAGTGTGGATTGCCCCGAATGTAATCCGTCGAGGAACCCCATTGTCAGAGATCGAACCTCTGCAAGATCGGCGTGATCTGATCGGCATTCAAGAGGCGCTGCTTCAGTTGCCGGAGAATATTGGAGCCTGGGAAATCGGGGAGTCGATGAACTCAGGTCAGGTGTTGACTCGCCGATCGATCCGCCTGCGAACAGTGATTGCTCGAGGGGCAATGGTGGATGGAATTGTTCGGAGTGGCCGGATGGAAATCACTGCCAAAGTGGAAGCCTTAGAAGACGGAATTCCAGGTCAGTTAATCCGCATTCGGAACGTGCGGACCCGGCATGAAATGAGGGGCCGAATTGAGAATGAAGGCACGGTTATTATCCCTCTCTGAATCTTAAAATTAACTCCATGATCCTCCATCGTCTCTCTATTTTTTATCCGGTACTGTCCTTGGTCGGTGCCTTGGCTTTTAGCAGGCCGGTGGCGGCGGCCACCGGGTCTTTGTGGCGGGATGAGTCCGCTCGTGCCTTAGTCTCGGACACCCGAGCACGACAAGTGGGCGATATCGTGACGGTGGTGGTGCAAGAGAGCAATGAAGCGGCTAAGGCCAATAATACAAAAACGGCTAAAAAAACCGGCATTAACGCGAGTATAGCCGCCTTTTTCACCAAGGAAGTATCGTTGAAATCTGACAAGAGTTTTGAAGGCGGTGGGACGATTAATAATTCAGAAACAATTAATGCACGAATCGCAGTGCGGGTTGCTGAAGTGTTGCCTAATGGAAATCTAGTCTTGGAAGGGCGACGTTCCACTTCAGTGGCGGGCGAGCAGCAAGAGGCGGTTTTGCGGGGTGTCATCCGCCAAGAGGACATTCAGCCGAACAACACCGTGTTCAGCTTCAATATCGTGGATGCTACAATTAAATTCGTCTCCAAAGGCTCGGTCACTGATAGCCAGCGCCGAGGTTGGTTTTCTCGGGCTTTTGATAAAGTAACCCCGTTCTGATATGAGCCTTCTTCTTCAATTATTCGAACGGGCCCGCTGCGAACGGCGCCGATTTAAAACCGCTGCAATTTTGTGCCTAGGCTTCATGGTCGTCGCACCCAGTGCCTGGGCTCTCGGATCCAGAGTTAAAGATTTAGTAACCGTCGCTGGAGCAAGGGACAATCAATTGGTGGGATATGGAATCGTCGTTGGATTGGCCGGTGACGGTGATAAAAATCCGATCTACACTCTCCGCAGTTTTGCCAACTTATTGCAACGATTTGGAGTCCAAGTGCCGGCTCAAACGCTGGTGGCCAAAAATGTTGCCGTGGTCATGGTGACGGCTGAGATTAGAGCTTTCACTAAAAACGGGCAGAAAATTGATGTAACAATTTCAGCCATGGGCGATGCGCGAAGTCTTCAAGGTGGGGTGTTGGTTCAAACCCCCTTGTACGGTGCTGATGGACAAGTTTACGCGGTGGCCCAAGGGCCCTTGGCGGTCGGTGGGTTCATCGGTGGAAATAATTCGGCCAGCGTTCAAAAAAATCATCCGACCGTCGCGACAATCAGTGGCGGTGCCTTGGTAGAGCGCGAAATCCCAACTCGGATTGTTGAGAATCAAGAAGTCGAATTGCTGTTGCGAGAGCCTGATTTTACTTCTTCAGCTCGCTTGGCCGCAGCGATTAACGAGGTCTTCACTAATAGTGCCCGCTCAATGGATTCCACGTCGGTTAAGGTTCGCTTGCCACTGGGAGTCGAAACTGCGTCGGTTGATTTTATATCGCGTCTCGAAAAAATCGAAGTGAACCCGGACGTGCCGGCACGCATCGTCATCAATGAACGAACTGGTACGATCGTGGCGACAGCTCAAGTGAAGATCTCTAGTTGTGCCGTCTCTCACGGTGATCTGACGATTACGATAGCCAATACCAAGGACGTATCGCAGCCCAATGCCTTAAACGAAGGAGGCCAAACGGCAGTGACTGATCGCGCCGACACCAAGCTAAATGAAGGGAAGGGTCGGATGATTGTGATTGATGATTTACCGACTGTGGACCGGGTGGCAGCGGGGTTGAACGCCATGGGCGTCACTCCCCGTGATATGATGGCCATCTTCGGTTCCATGAAACAGGCGGGAGCCCTTCAGGCTGAACTTATTCTCCGTTGACCTATGACACTTGATCCACTTTTAAGTCGGCCGCACCCGATCGATCCCTCAGCCGCTCTCAAACCGAGCAAAAACGCAACTGAAGCAAGCCGGTTGCGTCACGCTACTCAACAGTTTGAGGCAGTTTTTCTTCGGCAAATGTTGAATGACGCCCAGAAGCCAATGCTGGCCAAGCCACTCCTCGGCAAGGGCTTTGGAGCCGATATGGTGCGTGACATGTCCGTTGAGCGGATGGCCGAACAGATGAGCCGAGCCGGGGGCATTGGCGTCGCTCGTTCTATTGAATCCTCTTTGCAGAAAACCATTTCCAAACCAGGTCCGGTTAAACTCGGGTCCCACTTATAGTCGTGAAAGAATCCATTCAAGACCTCATTGAGGCACTCCGCTACGAGTTGCAGCAATACGGCGAGATGTTAGCGCGTCTCGACCAACAGCAGGACAGTGTCCTCCATCGTAATTCAGTCGGGGTGCTTTCGGGTACCGCCGCCATTGAAGAGCAGGCCGCATTGATCGACTCAGCCCGAGTTGATCGAGAGCGCGCGTGTCGATCAATGGCGATGGCCGTCGGGCTCCTCGCCGCATCTTCCTTTGAAGAGATTCTACCTTTGCTTCCCGCCGATTACCGACCGCTGCTGCGAGCTCTCGTCGATGAGAACAATGAACTTCTTGTGCGAGTTCGTAATCGATCGCGCCAGAACCATCTCCTGTTGACCCGCACGGTCGATTTAATGCAGCGGATGTTGGGAAGTCTTTTTTCCGTGAAGATGCCCACCACCTACTCGGGAGATGGAGCGTTAATGGCGGCTACCGGTGCCCCTCGTTCTATGTACGAAGCTGTGGGCTAAGAAGGAACCCCTTCCATGCTTGGACTTTTAGGAACATTAGATCTTGCCGCGCGCGGATTGGCCACCCAACGCCAAGGCGTTGAGGTTGCTGGGCATAATCTGACCAATGCCAGTAACACCGCCTACTCGCGCCAGCGTGTGGCTATCCAGTCGACCGTTGGTAACGACGGTCGCTTTGGCTCGTATGGGACCGGATCTGAAGTGGTCGCGATTCAGCAGATCCGAAGTGAATTGCTCGACTCTCAACTGGTTAATGAAGGAAGCGTCGGTGGCTCGCTCCAAGCACAGCAGCGAGGTTTGCAATATGCTCAAGCCCGCCTAGGTCAGAACTTAGATCGAACATCGTCGGGTAGTGATGTCGCTGCCGGCGCTGGTTTGGGGGGTGGACGTCAGATTTCTGCAGGTTTAGCCCAGTTGTTTACCGCCTTCCAGTCGCTCTCGGCCAATCCAACTTCGATCTCGGAACGTCAGGTCACCTTGAGTCGTGCGAGTGATCTGGCCAGTCAATTCAATCAGATCGACGCCAATCTCGGTGGCATTGAGACGCAATTAAACGAGTCATTGGGCTCGGATGCCCAGCAGGCTAATCATCTCCTAGGCGATATTGCCAAACTCAATGAGCGCATTTCTCGGATGGAAGCTTCCGGTTCCAGTCCAGCCAATGACCTTCGGGATCATCGGCAGGCCAAATTAGAGGAATTATCCAAACTGGTCCGCTTTGATTCGGTCCAAGGAGCCGATGGCGCTGTTGATATCGCGATTAGTGGAGTTTCTTTTGTTTCATCAGGGTTGGTCAGTAGTCGCCTGGAAACCTTTGATTCGGGCGGTGGACGACTGGAGATCCGAGCGTCTGGCACCACCACAGCCTTGCCGCTCACAGGTGGGTCGTTGCACGGAACACTCGATGTCCGAGAGGGGCCAGTTCGAGAGTTGAGGCTGGCGTTGCGTAGCATTGCTGAGTCGCTGATTGTGGAGGTAAATGGACTTCACGCGGGCGGATTTGGATTAGGCGGAACCACCGGACAACCTTTCTTTGTGGGGACGACGGCAACCGATATCCGAGTTAATCCGGCGTTGATTGCCGATCCGGCAAAAATTCAGGCATCCGGTGATGCGGCTTCACCGGGTAATAATCAGGTTGTCCTGACCCTTGCTCAGTTGAGTTCCCGAGGTCTCACCGCCTTGGGTGGACAAACCTTTACGGGCCGTCACGGAGCGGCAGTTGCCGCACTGGGCGAATCGCTCGCTTCAGTGAATCGACAGATTTCTGATCACGAAGTAGTCTCCACGATGCTGACCTCTCAGAGAGATTCTGTCAGCGGAGTCTCTGTGGACGAGGAAATGACTAATTTGACTCGGTTCCAGAGGGCCTATCAAGCCAGTGCTAAGCTAATAATTACCGTCGATGAAATGTTGGAAGTTACCCTGGGCTTGAAGCGTTAAACTTAACCGATAAGTCATGAGACTCTCCTTTAATTCTTTTCCAGACCGTTTGATTTCCACATTGGGTGGGTTGGCCAATCGTCAAATGCGGTACCAAGTGCAGGCCGCCACGGGGCAACGAATTTCCGCCCCTGAGGACGACCCCGCCGCCATGCGTCGGGTGCTTGATTTACAAGGCGAAGGGACTCGAGTCGGTCAGTATCAGCGAAACGTCGGTCGTTTGCAGGAAATCGCCTCCGCAACTCACGGGGTGATTCGCGGACTTGCACGGATCTCAGATCGGGCCGGTGAAATTGCGACTCGAGCGGATGGTGGTCGTTCGAAGCAGGAACTGGATATCATGGCCAAGGAAGTGACCCAGATGATTCAGCAGGCGGTGAGCACGGGTAACACCACTAACCGTGGGGACTCACTTTTAGGAGGGACCCAGACGGGCCGCCCGGCCTACGCAATCCAGATGGGTACCGAGGGGCAAGTTGTGGGAGTACTGTTTCAAGGGAACGCCGATGCGCCTTCGATCGAAATAGCGGAGGGATCCACGGTTGTCGCGCATTCTGTTGGGGCGAACTCTTCAGGGAGCGGCGCACCTGGTTTGTTGGCAGATTCGCGCTCCGGAGTTGATTTCTTTAAGCACCTCATCGATTTGCAGAATCGTCTAAGGGCTGGTGATATCACTGGTATTGCTGCGACGACCCGACCCGCATTGCAAGCGGACGGCGACAATCTTCTAAGTCATGTTAGCCAAAATGCGGCGCTCCAATCTCGCCTTGAAGTGGCGGGAGCCGCTGCTGAGCAGCGTTTGGGTGGGCTAGATCAGCAGATTTCGAACGAATCCGACGCGGACCTGGCCCAAACTTTGGTGCGATTGAACGAGACCCAACTCTCCTATCAAGCGGCTTTGCAGAGCAGCGGCAAAATCTTGTCCATGTCGCTCTTAGATTACCTGCGCTGACGCACTTTCTTCGCACAGAAATTGATAGGAATTTGCTTTTTTGACGCGGCGGTTAGGGGTAAGGGTAATTCAAGAATCCCAGACCGTTCATCCCGTCCATGCGTTCCTTACAATCTGCATCCCGTCGCGGCCTCCTCACCTGCGGCCTCGTGCTCGCCCTGCTCGGCACCACGCCGTGGGCGCTCATCGCGGCCGAGGCCCCAGCGCCGGCGCTGATCGACCAGAAGGACAAGTCTGGCTATGGCAAGTTCGTCTCCTTCAAGGACGGCACGCTGACGCTCAAGGGCAACTATAGCGGCTTGGTTTGGCATGACATCGCCGGGAAAACGCCGGTCGTTCACTGGGACAACGCTGCCAACGAGTATAAACCCTCGGGCAACGCCGAAGTCTTGGGCAAGGTGGAAGCCGGAACGTGGATCATCGTGGGCGGGAACCGGGCGCTCATCCGCGTCGGGGCCAGAAAGGGACTCACTACCGGCACCTTCGTGTCATTCAAGCAGGACCGGCTGTTGCTCCTCGCCTCCAACCTGGGCGGAAGTTACGTCAAGAAATACGGCAACCAAGTTCACTTCAGCAAATTCGCCGCCGACGTCCCCGTTTACGAAAGCATTGATGGCGGCGATTTCACGTTGGTCGGCACGCCCACGACGACTTTGTCGAGCGTCAAGGAAGGGACCATCCTCACCGTTCACGGCGCGGGCGACGACAACATCACCCGGATTGAGATCGGTGTGCCGAAGAGCAAGTAACCCAGACCAGCGCCGCGTCCGCACCGCAGTGGTCCCTCAACCGAAAACACCAATTAAACGCTTCATGAAACTGAAATCCGTATCCCGCCCCATCCTCACCTACCACCTCGTGCCCTGCATCATCGCCCTGCTCCTGCTGGGCGTCGCGTCGTCGACGATCATAGCGGCCGAGGCGCCAACGGCAACCGACCAGAAAGAGCAGCATGGGTTTGGCCGATTTGTGTCTTTTAAGAACGGCACGCTCACCCTCAGGGGCAATCACGGCATCCTCATCTGGAACAATCTCACCGATAAAACCAAGGTCGCTTATTGGGACCACGCCACCGGCGAATACAAACCATCGGGCACGGCTGAAGGCTTGAGCAAAGTGGAAGCCGACGCCTATGTCATGGTCACCCAGGGCAGGGCCCTCATCCGCGTTGGTGCCAGAAAGGAACGCGTCACGGGAACCTTCATAGCCTTCAAGAATGACCGGCTGATGATCATGGGCAAAGACCTCCCCGACGCGTTCCTTAAACGCTATGGCAGCACGCTTCACTTCAACAAGTTTCCCGAAGGCCTGCCGGTTTTCGAAAGCATTGATGGCGGCAACTTCAAGCTGGTCGGTGCCGCCGAGAAAGTTTTGGCCACCGTCAAGGAAGGGGCGATCGTCACCATTTACGGTGAAGGCGATGACAACAACACCCGGATCGAACTCGGCGTGCAGAGGACGAAGTGACCACGCCCGACCGGACAAGGTTCATCATCATGAAGCTCTTCCCGACTCTTGGCGCGTGGCTGTTCGCGACGGCGGTCTTCGCGGCGGCTCCGGTGGTCTTTAACGCCCGCACGGCGCAGAGCGGCAACTGGTCGGACGCCCGGACTTGGGCCGGCCAACGCTCGCCGCGCGCGGGGGACTTTGTTCAGGTCCGCTCGGGACACGTCGTCACCTATGATGTGGAATCGGCGGCCGCGTTGCGGATGCTTCACGTCGCCGGGAAGCTCACGTTCTCGCGCGAGGTCGCCACGTTGCTCGACGTCGGCCTCATCAAGGTGGAACCCGGTGAGACCACGACGGGGGCAAAACTATGGGGCAGGCTATTTATTTCTCTCCCTTGAATTCTTTGCGTCTTGGCGTCTTGAGCGAAGCGGGCGTGAGACTGATCGGAATTTGCTTTTTGACGTGGAGGGGAAAGGGCGGATGAGGTCTCACGCAAAGACGCGGAGACGCAAAGAGGGAAGGGGATTAGGATGGATGTTCCAGTTTCAACCTGTCGGCTTGGATCATGGCCTCCAGGGCAAAACTATGGGGCAGGCTATTTAGTTCTATGGGGCAGGCTATTTATTTCTCTCCCTTGAATCCTTTGCGTCTTGGCGTCTTGGCGTCTTGAGCGAAGCGGGCGTGAGATTCAACTGATCGGAAATTGCTTTTTGACGTGGAGGGGAAAGGGCGGATGAGGTCTCACGCAAAGACGCGGAGACGCAAAGGGGGAAGGGGGGAAGGGGATTAGGATGGATGTTCCAGTTTTACCCTGTCGGCTTGGATCATGACCTCTGAGGAACTCGACCTCAAAGTCCGGATTGAAACCTGAGCAAGCCTCAGCAAAATTACCCAAAATTAAGAGATTTGAAGTCTTACCTGATTTTGGGGATTTACCCCGAATTTTCTGAGGTCTGATCCAGTTTGTACAGGTCGCGGAGGACCCGGTTGAACGAGTACCGATCTGGGTTCCCTCGTACGCCTCGGTCCGCAATCCTTAGCTCGGTGCTGCTCCAGGGTTCTCCTCGGAAGTTTGTCGCCTGTCGGAAGAAAATCCGACGAGAACACTAAAAGTGCAGTTTGCTTGCAATTCACGGCGTTTCGCTCTAATTTTTGACGTAATCGGTTCCATCTTGCGCCTCCATGCTCATCGAGTTCTCCGTCGCCAATTACCGTTCCTTCAAGGACCGGGCCACCCTTTCGCTCGAGGCTAGCCGGGACGATTGGCTGGAGGAAAGCCACGTTGTCCGGACGGGCGACCACCGGTTGCTGCGCACGGCCGCGATCTACGGCGCGAATGCGGGTGGCAAGTCCAACTTCCTCTCGGCGATGGCCGCCTTTCGGGACTTGGTAAAGAATTCGTCGAAGAGCCTGCAACTCGGGGACCGGATCCCGGTGGTCCCGTTTCGGCTTCAGACCGAGAGCGAACGCGCCCCCAGTCATTTTGAGGCGGTTTTCGTGCACAACGGGACCCGTTATCGCTACGGCTTCGAGGCGACTTCCGAGGCGGTGACTTCTGAGTGGTTGTTCAGCCAGCGGGATTCGATCCGGGAGACGAACCTGTTCACCCGGGAAGGCACCCGCATCGATGTGGGTGAAGCGTTTTGCGAAGGTCGGCCAGTCGAGAAACTGACCCGCCCCAACGCCCTCTTCCTCTCCGTCGTCGCGCAGTTCAATGGCGAGATCGCCGGTTCCATCGTCGGCTGGATGAATCAGTTCCGGAATATCTCGGGCATTCATGACCAGGAAACGCTGGGGTTTACCGTGCGACTGCTGTCTGAACCGCAGTTTGCCGCGGTTTACGGTCCTATGATCCTCGACCTAGTGAAACAGGCGGACATGGGCATCGATGGTTTGCACCGCAGGGACGCCTCCCCCGAGAAAATGGCTTCAATCATCCCGGCGGGAGTTCCTGAGTCCATCCGCACCCAGATCCTGAACTCTATCGGGACCGGCGCCTTCATGGTCACCACTTCGCACCGGAAGTACGGTTCCGACGAAGCACCTGTCGGCAGCGTTGAGTTTGACTTTGAATCGGAGGAGTCGGCCGGCACCCAGAAGTTTATCGCCCTGACTGGACCGTTCCTGCACACGCTGATCGAAGGCTCGATCCTCTTCGTAGATGAGCTGGAAGCGCGTTTGCACCCCTTGCTCACAAAAGCTTTAGTAGATCTCTTCAACGGGCCGGCCAATCGCAAGAATGCGCAGTTGATTTACGCCACGCACGACGAGGGGTTGCTCGACCCGAAATGGATCCGGCGTGATCAGGTTTGGTTCGCCGAAAAGGATCGCCGTGGCGCCTCTCGCCTGTACTGCCTCGACGAATTCAATGGCGTGCGCAAGGAGGCAAAGTTTTCGAAGGAGTACTTGCTCGGGCAATTCGGTGGAGTTCCTCGCCTAGGGAACCTGGAGGAGGCAATTCATCATGGCCGGTAGAAAGCCATGGGAAAAGGGCGGCACTGTTCGGGATCGAAATGCGCGTCCGCGGCGGCGGGTGCTGATCGTATGCGAGGACGAAAAGAGTTCACGGGACTACTTCCAATCGTTCGACTCATCCCGATCGGAGGTGGTTGCCATCGGCACCGGGATGAACACCTTGAGTCTTGTCGAGGAGGCCATCGCGTTGCGGAACCGGGCACATCGTGACGATGCACCGTACGCATCGGTGTGGTGCGTCTTCGACCGCGATAGCTTTCCGGTACAGAGCTACCACCGGACGTTCGAGCGTGCCCGCGATGAAGGCCTTCGCGTGGCTTGGGCGAACGAAGCCTTTGAGCTCTGGTATCTGCTGCATTTCAATTACCTCGACACCGCGCTGTCGCGCGACCGCTACGCTGAGAAACTCGCCCCACTGCTGGGAATTGCCTACGAAAAGGCGGATGCATTGATGTATGCCCGCTTGGAGGCCAAGCAACCCATGGCCCTTCGCAATGCGCATCGTCTTGAGAAGCACTGGGCCGATCTTGGCGTCAACAACCCGGAACGGCATAATCCGTCGACAGGCGTTCACAAGCTCGTCGAGCACCTCAACGATCTGAAGGAACTCGGTCCGGTCTGATCCCAGCGCGTCCACAAGTCCACCATCGGCGGCGGGTTTTCCCGCCCGCCTGCTAAACCACGGTGCTTCAGTCAGATCGCAACCGCACATTTTCCTCCATCACCCCATAACTCCGCCAGAGGACCGCATTACGGGTAAAGGGATCAGTTCTTAATATTAACATGTGAAGCGGCCAAAGCCACTCGCCCGGCAGGGCCCGCCAGTTGAGAGTCGAGTAGGTTGGCGCGATTTATCACGTCATGAATCGCGGTGACCGGGGCGAACTGATCTTGATGGATGCTGCGGATCGTCAGCGCTTCGTCGAGACGCTGGGCGAGGTTTGCGCCAAGACGGACTGGTAGGTTCACACCTATGTCCTCAGGCCGAATCCTTTTCATTGGGTGGTCGAGAAGCCGCAGCCCAATTGGGTCGCCGAGATGAAAGGGTTGCTGGGCACTGACCCGAGTCGCTTCAACCGGCGGCCCAAGCTCTTCGGCCACTTATTCTCCGGGCGCTCCAAGTCGCTGATCGTGGACGGATCGGGCAGCGGTTATCGCAAGAGGGCAATACTATGGGGCAGGCTATTTATTTCTCTCCCTTGAATCCTTTGCGTCTTGGCGTCTTGCGCAAAGCGGGCGTGAGACTGATCGGAATTTGCTTTTTGACGTGGAGGGGAAAGGGCGGATGAGGTCTCACGCAAAGAAGCAAAGACGCAAAGGGGGAAGAGGATTAGGAGGGGCAAAACTATGGGGCAGGCTATTTATTTCTCTCCCTCTTTTGAGGACTCAAACCCACCTAAGTCTTCCCTTCGGATTCCCTACACTTTAGACCGTATTCGCCTGCATT
>CAMDGV010000065.1 GCA_945898055.1 Akkermansia muciniphila
AACAGCTTCAAGGCAGACTTCGAGGCTGTGGACAATTTTGGACCCGCGACGGCCTCACTTCCTTGCTCCGGTTGACCGTGCTGGTGAAAAATGACGATTATTCCCACCTTTGGAACTGAACTTTGCCAACAACATCGGGATGCACCGGCCGCCGATGTCCACCGGACTCCGTGGGATCTGGTGGTGATCGATGAAGCCCACCGCCTGCGCAACGTTTACAAGCCCTCGAATGTCATCGCCAACGCGCTCAAGGGAGCCTTGCAGGAACGCCACAAGCTCCTGCTCACCGCTACGCCGCTGCAAAACTCGCTGCTGGAGTTGTTTGGCCTCGTCAGTTTCATCGACGAACACGCCTTCGGCGATCTGAAGAGTTTTCGCGAACAATTCACCAATCTGAGCCAGTCACTGATGTTTGAGACGCTCAAGGCACGGCTGAAACCGACCTGCCATGGAACCCGCAGCGCATCGGCCGCTGCCATCGCTACGGCCAAAAGCACGACGTGGTAGTCGTCAATTTTCTCAACCGCAAGAATGAGGCGGATCTCCGCGTCTTCCATCTCCTCGACGAGAAATTCCAACTCTTCACCGGCGTCTTCGGCTCCAGCGACGAGGTGCTCGGTGCCATCGAATCCGGTGTGGACTTCGAGAAACGCATCGCCGCCATCCATCAGGGCTGCCGCAGGCCGGAGGAAATCAAGACCGCCTTCGATGCGCTCCAGCTCGAGCTCGACTTCGAGATCAACGAGGCCATGACCGCCACCCGGCGCAAGCTCTTCGAAAACTTCGACGACGAGGTGCGGGACAAACTCAAGATCCGCCTCGACGATTCCAAGGCCTTCCTTAACCGCTTCGAACGCCAGCTCATCCAGCTCACCCGTCACGAGTTGAGCGGCCACGCGGAATTTATCAACGATTCAAGTTTTAACCTGCTTACGTTACCTGAAAGTTTCCATTCAACCACAAAGAACACAGAGACCACAAAGAAGACTTTGAATGGCGAGTCATCTGATTCTCCCTCTGTGTTCTCTGTGCTCTCTGTGGTTAAAAGTATCCCCCTCGGCCTATACGAACTGCCCCGCCGTTCGGGTGAGTCTCACCTCTACCGCCTCGGCCACCCGCTCGTCGAACACGTCATCGCCCGCGCCAAATCCCGCGATCTCCCAATTGCCGAAGTCGAGTTCCGCTACTCCGATCACGATGGCAAGATCAGCATCCTCGAACCCCTCCAAGGAAAATCCGGCTCGCTCACAGTCTCCATGTTCACCGTGGAATCCATGGATCAGGCCGAGGATCACCTTATCTTCGCTGGCTGCACCAATGAGGGAATGATGCTCGATGAGGAGCAAGTCCGCCGCATGCTCACTCTGCCAGCAATCGTTTTAACCACAAAGAACACAGAGAACACAAAAACTCTTCCCGGGCCCGAACCACGTATTTCTTCCTCTGTGCTCTCTGTCCTCTATGTGGTTAAAACTCAACGCCAGGCCGAAATCCAGCGCCAAGTCTCCGAACGTAACGCCCTCTTCTACGAAGCCGAAGCCACCAAACTCGACGGCTGGGCCGATGACCTCAAAGTCGGCCTCGAACGAGAAATCAAGGAGTTCGACCGCCAGCTCAAGGAAACCCGCCGGGCTTCGGTCACTGCGCTGACACTGGAGGAAAAGCTGGAAAGCCAGAAACAGATCAAAGCCATCGAATCCCAACGCAACGACAAACGCCGCTCGCTTTTCGAAGCCCAAGATGCCATTGGTCGGCAGCGTGAAATCCTGATCGACAAGATCGAAGGGAAGCTCCGACAGCACAACAGCGACACAGTCTTGTTTCATCTGATTTGGAAATTGGGTTGACCTTTGGGGTAAATCATTTATTGAGCCACACAACAGCGCATGGAACTTTCCTTCGCCACCAAAAAGCTCGCCAAGCTACTGAACAACCAGAAGGACACGCTACGTGCGTTTGGGACTGACAACGGCAAACGCATCCTGCTGCGCCTCCAACAGATCCATGACGCGTCCAACCTCGCCGAATTCTCCAAATTACCCCAAACACGTGTCCACGAACTCCAAGCCAACCGAGACGAACAGATTTCCGTCGATGTAAAACAGCCCTACCGGCTTTTGCTGGTGCCAAACCATGATGAGCCGCCCCTCAAGAAAGACGGAGGCCTCGATTGGCCACCGATCACCAAAGTCACCATTGTTGAAATCGCAGATACCCACTGACCATGAGCACTACCTTCGCCTTCGCCCATGACTATGCTTTCCCGCCGGGAGAGACACTGCTCGAAACATTGGATGCCTTGGGCCTGACCCAGAAGGAGCTTGCCGCGCGCATGGGTCGCCCGTTGAAGACCATCAACCAGATCATCAAAGGCACGGCTCAGATCATGCCCGAAACCGCACTGCAACTTGAGAAGGTTACGGGTGTTCCCGCCTCCTTCTGGAACAATGCCGAGACAAATTACCGCGCTCACCGCGCCCGCGTCCAGGACGAGAAACGGCAGCAAAAAGATGTCGGCTGGCTCAAGCGCTTTTCCTATCCCAAGATGGCCTCCTTGGGAATGGTTCCCATGGTGGCGGACAAAGGGGCGCGCGTCGGCCAGCTCTTGCGATTTTTTGGTGTGGCCAGTCCTACACAATGGGAAAGTGCTTATGGTGGACTCTGTGGTGCCGCTAAAGAGTCGGCTAGTTTCAAGAGCGACTTAGGCGACCTCAGCGCGTGGTTGCGCACCGGAGAACTCCTCGCCCAGAAGCGCGTGTGCAAACCTTACAATAAGGAACAGTTCTCCCGCCATCTATCCACCATTCGCGGACTCACCGTGAGGAATCCCGCCGAGGTCTGGCCCGAAGTCTGTCGTCTCTGTGCGGAGGCGGGCGTCGCCGTCATCCTCGTGCCCGAGCTTCCTAAAACCCATGTGTCTGGCTTCACCCGTTGGCTCACGCCGGAAAAGGCTCTCATCCAGCTCAGCTTGCGCCACAAGACGGATGATAACCTCTGGTTCACCTTCTTTCATGAAGCCGCGCACATTCTGCTGCATGGCAAGCGCGATGTGTTCGTCGAATACCGTGGCCTCGACAATCCCAAGGAGCAGGAGGCCAATCAATGGTCGGGCGAGTTTCTCATTCCACCAGCGGCATGGAACGAGTTCTTAACCCATCTTCCTGCTCGCCCCACCATCACAGCGATTCAGAACTTCGCGAAAAAACAAGGCATCGCTCCCGGGATTGTGTTAGGCCGTTTGCAGCACCGGGAAAAACGCGTGTCGCCCGGACTCTACAATCGCCTCAAACACAATCTCACCATCGATTGGGGCGGGTTGGAATAAATGCTCATTCTTAATCACAAAGAACACAAAACATGAATCTTTTCAAACCATCCATTTCTTTCAGTCCGTCAATTCGAAGCAACCTCACAGAGAACACAAAGGAAAGATTACTTCGCCGCCTTCCCGTTCTTCCTCCTTTTGTGTTCGTTGTGCTCCTTTGCCCTCCGCTGCAAAAAAGCAAATTCCTATTAGTATCAAAAAATACGCGCTTTGAAGAGTTTCAGCCACAAAGAACACAGAGAACACAAAGGAAAGATTGCTTCGCCTCAACTCATCATCGAGATCACGAAACACTACGATTTGAAACTTCTTACCGATGACGGAGACATGATCAACGGTGGTGTTGATATCCTCACCGCCAATGGGAAACTGATTCGGGATTGCCCACTTTGAGGCTATCTCCTGAGACCTCCGCTTAGGATGTCCGCGTGGAGAATATGAAATCAATGGGGCCAGTTGCTTCATCGTGACATTCTTAGGAATGTTACTGATGTTTCCGGGTGAAATCCGATCACGGGGGAAAAGGGGTCGGAAAAGTTTTCCTAGTTCGACCAAATCCGCTATGCAATGCACCAGAAATCCAACTGGTCGACGGTCCGACTCTGGTTCTCGAATTCAGCTGAGAGAGGGGCTCTCGGCCCCGTCTGTTACCCAGTCCGAAAAGCCGCTACGAAAATAAAATCGCCGCAAAAATAAAATTTGCCCTCCGCTGCAAAAAAGCAAATTCCTATTAGTTCCACCAAGATGTCGCCCCGCCGGGGCTGGGAAATCGCTGCGCATCGGCGCAAAAAAGTTATCCAATCACCGTCACGCCATATGGCTCAAACTGTTCGTCGGTCGTCACCACCGTCAAGTCGTGCAGTTTGGCGGCGGCGATGATGAATCGGTCGCAAGGGTCATTGTGGAGCGGCGGAAGTTGGGCAGCGGCAAGGCAGACGTTCAATGCCAGCGGAAGAACCGCCAACCCGTGATGCTCTACAACTTTTTCAAACCACTCTTGGGGCGGACTTGGCAGCTTTAAATTTCCTTTGGCAACCTTGATGGCGATCTCAAAACCGCTGATGGCCGAAACATAAACCGCCGTAGATCCATCGATCTCCTTGAGTGCGGAGCGGCTTAACTTTTTATCGTCGCTGGCGAGCCAGAGCAGCGCGCAGGTGTCCAGAATCATTGAGCCGCCTCCGGCCATTCATCTGCGGAAAGTGGTTCGACGGGGTTGTATCCAATTTTGATTTTGCCGAGAACGGGATGCGGCTTAATCCGAGCTACCCGCTGGTGCGGCACGAGATCAGCAACCGGCTCGCCATTGCGACAGATGACGATGGTTTCGTTGTCCGCTTCCAATTTAGCCAGCAGGCTGGAAAGGTTGGTTTTTGCTTCGTGAACATTCACTTTTTTCATAGCGAAACCATTAGTCAGTTAGTCCATGGGGTCAACGGCATGGTCGATTCATTCAAACTCGCCGTCGGCTACCTGCTCGACGAACTCAAGAACAATACCGCTTTGCAGAACACGCTTCGCCTTCGAGAAATTTCCCCAGGCCGATCCGACCCTGACGACTCAAATGAAATCCGTCGGTGAGGCAATGGCCATCGGCCGCACGTTCAAGGAAAGCCTGCGAAAATGCCTGCGCTCGCTGGAGATTGGCCGCCGCGGCTTGGTGGAAGAATAATTGTCGTTGAACAAGGGAAACCGTTTCCCAAATTCACCAACTCTGAAGGTGCTTGCGCACGGCCACCAAAATCCACCGCTGCCCCCGCGAAAATTAAAACCGGATTCCCGTTCGCGTCTTTGGCGTCTTTCGCGGTTCGCCGTCCGCCGCAACAACTACTTTAGAGTTGATTTGAGAACTCGATAACTCGCTCCGCCGAGCTTGGCCAGGCCACAGTGCCTAATTCTAGGCGCTGAGCGCAAAGCCATCAGCCCGACTTATCCCAGAAAAGAATCTAGACCCGATGACGACGCTGATGGCTGAAGACAAAAAGGTGACCCGAAAGAGGATCCAATTGCAGTGAACTGCGAACCACCCCGGGCAGTGGATCGAAGGACTTGCGAAGATCGGTCTGACCGACCGCGAAATAGACCCGAGTGTTGGAAAGAAAGCTCAGCATTTGGGAAGAAGATCAAGAATGAACCGCAAGGTTGAGGGATCCAAACTTGGGGGCAGTCGAAGGCCCCAACCGAATGGGGCAACACTTTCCGGCCCGTCGGCAGAGCTCGCCGAGGCTGACGACGTGCAGAGCACGGGAACGAAGGCCGGACTGTTTTGGGAGGCGATGGAATGGGTGGGCTGTGGTAACTGGGTTGGAGGAGTGATCCGTAGCCAGCGATCCATTGAAAGAGGATTAACCCCCACTCTATCAGTTAATTCCTATCAATAGCTGACGGTAGTAGAGGTCGTTGCGATGACCGTTGAGATGACTCGAAAATATTGACTAAGCTAACTAATTTATGACTCATAGTCTATTAACTTATAGTCGATAAACTGTTACCGTTTAATATGACAAAACGCCACGTGGCTCTGACCAGATTTGGCGAAAACGTCCGCGCCCTGCGCGTGAAGAGGGATCTGACCCAAGAGCGCGTCTCCGAACTGGCCGAGCTCGATCAGACCTACATCAGCGGTATCGAAAACGGGAGCCGCAACCCGACGATCCGCAGCGTCGCGCGCATTGCGAAAGCGCTCGACACCACCGTCTCCGAGCTCTGCGAGGGGATCGACCGATGAGCGACCCCACGTTCATCGACCTCTTCTGCGGCTGTGGCGGCTTCACGCTTGGGATGCAGCGCGCCGGTTTCGACTGCCTCGCCGCCATCGACTTCAACCCCGAAGCCGTCGCCACCCTCCGCGCCAATCTCCAAGCCCAGAGCCCTACCCGCCTCAAGCCCATAGCCTTCGCGCTCGAAGCCGACCTCACCGCTCTCGCCCCCGAAACACTCGGCGCCCTCATCGGCACTCGCTCGGTCGATGTCATCGTCGGCGGTCCGCCCTGCCAAGGCTTTAGCACCGCACGCCAGCGCGACGGCTCCAATCACGGCACCGAACGCCTCAAGGAGGATCCCCGCCGTCACCTCTTCCGTAACTTCCTCGATCACGTCGAATTTTTTCAACCGAAGGTCTTCGTCATCGAAAACGTGCTCGGCCTCCGCTCCGCCGCCGGTGGCCGCTACTTCACCGCCGTCCAATCCGAGGCCCGCGCCCTCGGTCGCTCCGCCGGCCGCCCCGGCTATCGCGTCCACCCCCAGATCGAGCGCGGCATCGAGCTCGGCGTCCCGCAAAAACGCCGTCGCCAACTCATCGTCGGCGTCCGCGCCGACCTCGCTGGTTATTTCCCGGCGGAACTCACGCCCGCTCCCCGCGCCCTGCTGGAAACCATGTTGGGCGACGCCATTCTCGATCTCCCGGTGCTGGCCGCCGGCGCGGGCGACAACCAAGTCCCCTACGATGAGCACCGCCGCTCCGTCCAATTCCTCGGCGGCACGCGCGATCTCTTCCGCCAAAACTACCTCGCCAACGTCGCCGAAGTCAGTGCCTCCCCTGCGATTTTCAACCACGTCGCCCGCCCCCAGAGCGACCGCGACCTCCGCGACTTCGCTCTGCTCAACGAAGGTGAAAATGCCGCCGTCGCCCATCGCGAACGCGGCGTGAAATTCGAGTTCCCCTACAGCCGCGCGAGCTTCAAAGACCGCTACACTCGCCAGCATCGGAACCGCCCCTGCTCCACCATCGTCGCGCATCTCAGCAAAGACGGACTCATGTTCATCCACCCGGTGCAAAACCGCTCACTCACCCCGCGCGAAGCCGCCCGCGTGCAGAGTTTTCCCGACTGGTTCGTTTTCCCGGAAGCGCGCACGCACTCCTTCCGCCTCATCGGCAACGCCGTCCCTCCCCTCATCGGCGAGGCAGTGGGACTGGCCGTGAAACGTTTTCTTCGGCCCGATACCGTCGCGGCCTCAGTTCCGAAGTCGGAGGTGCCCGCCCAGCCCGCTTTCGCCCTCCCTGGTACGCAGTCGGAAGCCGCCGACTGGCTGGACCCTCTCATGCGGGCAGACCGCGCGGCCATGCGTGCCATGCCCACGGCGAGATTCCTGCGCGGCTGGCACGCTCTGCTCTGGCTCTTCCCCGATCTTCACCCGGAAAACGCCCTCGAACACGGCGTCGAAAAACACGATTCGCCCGCACCCGTGCCCGCGCTCGAATCCCGTTACACCCGTAGCGGCTGGCCCGTAGTGCTGGAACCCCTCGGTCACGAAGCGTGGCGCCGTTTTAAGGTCGAAGAATTTCCCGACGAAGCGTTCTACTGCGTCTCTGCCCAGCGCGCGGGCATGGAGTCCCAACGCCACTCCGCCCTGGTCCTCCACGTAGCTCGGTAAACGAAGCCAGCCGATGCCTGCCGACTCCTTCGATCGTACGCCGCCGCACGCCGCGTCGATCGTCGAAAGTCTCCGCGCATTCGGCTACGACCTCCCTACCGCCCTCGCCGATTTGGTGGACAACAGCATCGCGGCCGGAGCCCGCCAAGTGTGGCTGCGCTTCGAGTGGGCCGGCGCAGACTCGGTCATTGCAGTCATCGACGACGGGCACGGCATGTCCGCAATCGAACTCGTCGAGGCGATGCGCTTTGGCAGTCACAGTCCGTTGGTCCCGCGCGCCCCGTCCGATCTCGGCCGCTTCGGACTCGGTCTTAAAACCGCCTCACTCTCCCAATGCCGCCGCCTCACCGTGCGGAGCCGCCGCGACGGAGCGGCGTTGGAAACCCGCTGCTGGGACCTCGACACGATCGCCGCCACCGACGACTGGCGTCTTCTCCACTCGGCCGATTCGTCTGCCGAGCCACACCTCGCCCACCTCGCCACACTGCCCCACGGCACCACCGTCCTCTGGCAACAGCTCGACCGCCTGACCCGTGACCAGCAGACGCAGAGCGATAAACATCACCAACGTTTCCTCGGCCGCATCGAAGGCGTGCGCCGCCACCTCGGCATGGTTTTCCACCGGCTCATGACCGGGCACGATGCGGTGCGCATTTTCGTCAACGACCGTCCGCTCACCCCGTGGGACCCCTTCATGGAAAGTCACGAGGCCACCCACCGTCTGCCCACCGATCCGCTCCGGTTCAACGGCGTCCGCGTGACCGTGCAGCCCTTCGTGCTGCCGCATTTCTCTCGGCTCACGAAAGCGGAGCACGAGCATGGCGCGGGCCCGCACGGCTGGCTCGCCCACCAAGGCTTCTATGTTTACCGCCGCGACCGCCTGCTCGTCGCGGGTGATTGGCTCGGCTTCGGCTGGGCCAAAGACGAACACCTCAAGCTCGCGCGCATCGCTATCGAACTGCCCAACACCCTCGACCACGACTGGCAGATCAACGTCACCAAGTCCCGCGCCACCCCGCCCCTCGCGCTCCGCGACGATTTGAAACGCATCGCCGAGCGCGCCCGCGCCGAGGCCAAAAATGTTTACACCCACCGCGGCGCTCGCCTGACACCGCAATCCTCCACTGAGCGCACCCATCTCTGGACACCGATGGCGAAGCACGACCGGACGTTTTATCAGATCAACCGCGAGCATCCATTAGTGCGGCAAGCAATGGAAAGCACCGGTGATCGGGCCGCACTCACCGCTCTTCTACGCCTGCTGCAAGAGACGATTCCGCTTCAGCACATTACGATTTCCAGCACGGAAAAGCCCGACTGCCAGCCGCAGCCGTTCGAAGGCGCTGACGAAACCCAGATCATGGAAGTGATGCTGACGTTGTTCCGGTCGTTTCGCGCCAGTGGTTGCACCGCTGAAGAAGCACGAACCCGGCTCCTCACCCATTGGCCCTTTGAACTTTTCCCCGCGCTGCTCGCCACCCTCGACGAATCTACCCCATGAACACATCTGATGACGCCTACACCATCGCTCGAAATATGGCGGTCGATCACCTTAAAGGGAAAAAGAGCCACACCGAGGACGATTTTCGATCCGTCGTAGAATACGTGATCACATATGTGAAAGAGAGTGCTCAAAAATTGCCTGAGCGGTTTCGACCAGTCGGCGTAGTGGATGGCGAACAGCTGATGGCAGAACTGATGCATCTTTTTTCTATCACTGCTGAAAAAGCGACCGCTCTCGACGCCAAAGATCCAGAACACCTGCCGTGGCTTCACAACAAAAAGGCCTCGATGAAAACCTGGCCCTTCTGGAGGCGTTACGAGAGTTACCTTGAACGAGAACTTCGTTGGTCACCGAACGTCGTCAACGACCTTCATGACCTGACCGATATGGTTCTTTCGCGATTGGAAGATCCAGTGCGGCCGGGGAAATGGGACCGTCGAGGCATGGTAGTTGGAAGCGTTCAGTCAGGAAAAACCGCAAACTACACCGGGCTTATCAACAAGGCCGTAGATACCGGATATAAACTGATCATCGTTCTTGCCGGAATGCATGATAATCTGAGAAGCCAGACGCAGATTCGCATCGACGAAGGAGTGCTCGGTTTTGATACACAAAAGAATCTTAAGCGGGATCAAACCAGCCGCACAGTGGGAGTCGGAAACATCCAAAGTCCTGAACGTATGGTGATTCATCCGCTAACCAGTCGCGTGGAAAAAGGTGGAGACTTTAACGCTAAACAAAATGCGATGGTCATGCTTCGTGGAGAGCCAGTCATTTTGGTGGTGAAGAAAAGCACAAGAAAAGGGAAGGATGGCCGGCCAGACTCAGGTCCACTTGGGAACTTGCTCACATGGATCCTGCAAGTCGCAGGAACCGACGAACCGGAAACGGGTAAGCGCATCGTCAAGGACGTCCCTTTGCTTTTGATCGATGACGAGGCCGACAACGCGTCAATTAACACAAAGGCCGGCAAGGAAGACTCCGATGGGGAAGAGAGCGTTTCCGCTATCAACGGGAAAATCCGCGAGATCCTCGATTGTTTCGAAAAAGCTTCCTACGTCGGCTATACGGCCACTCCGTTCGCGAATATTTTCATCAACCCAGAGGGGCAAACGGATAAACATGGTGAAGATATTTTTCCTCGCAGTTTTATCATCAACGTAAAGGCCCCGAGTGACTATGTTGGCCCGGCCAAAGTGTTTGGCCTCGGGGGTGACGTAGATGCCGGAATTGAAGCCCATGACGGCCTGCCCATCGTCAGGCGGATCGCTGATTTTTCGACAGTGGACATGTTTCCTCCCAAGCACAAAATGGATCATGTGCCAGTGCGGCTGCCTGATTCGCTCAAACGAGCCATTCGTGTTTTCATCCTCACATCTGCGGCAAGACGAGCACGAGGCCAGGGCAAAAAACACTGTTCGATGCTGGTGCATGTAACGCGGTTTGTTGACGTCCAGAATCGGGTGGCTGGCTTGGTGAAAACTGAACTCTCGGGGCTTCAACGCCGCATTTCTGATGGCGACGGAATACGCACGCCCACTTTGCTGCACGAGTTGGAGGAACTTTGGAAAACGGAATTCATCCCTGTTTCCGAGCAGTTGGGCAAAGAGGCCGGTTCATTTGTGACATGGGCTCAAGTGGCTGCGGAACTCCACGCAGCAGCCTTCAAAATCGCTGTTCTACCAATCAATGGATATGCAAAGGAAGCCCTCGACTACAAAGACCATGAGGCCGAAGGCCGCAGCGTCATCGCAGTCGGAGGCAACAAGCTCTCGCGTGGTCTCACACTTGAAGGTCTCGCCGTAAGCTACTTCCTCCGGACAACTCGGATGTATGACACCCTGATGCAGATGGGGCGATGGTTCGGTTATCGTCCGGGCTACCTTGATCTTTGCCGCCTCTACACCACGACAGAGCTGACTGATTGGTATCGGCACATCGCTCTTGCGGAAATCGAACTACGGCGGGAGTTCGACCATATGAAGGAAGACGACCTAGAGCCCGCCAACTATGGCCTCCGAGTAAGAACCCATGCGGAGGGCATGATTGTAACCGCCCTCAACAAAATGACGCATAGCCAAACACTGGAGCTTTCCTGGGCCGGCGTGCTCGTGCAAACCAGACTGCTGCCCCGAGACCTCTTCCGCGTGCAGGCCAACGCCAAAGCCACCGATGCATTTCTAGCTTCCCTTTCATCACCTGTGTCCGGGGCACTAAAAGGCACTCGTCGATGGAACGACGTTCCCGGAACGAAGGTGGCGGACTACATCGGGGCGATGCAATTCCCGGCAGAATCTGCGCGAGCCAGTGGGAAACAACTCGCCGCCTTCATCCGAAAACAAACTTCGCAAAACGAACTCACTAACTGGACCGTTGGTCTAATGGGCGTTGCAAATTCGACCTTCGTTTGGAAGGCGCCACAGAGCGGTCTCAGCATCGGCCGGGTTGGCCGCACACCCGACACAGACCGGCCGGTTTCCGATATTTTTGTCCTAAAGAAGGCCAACATCATTGATCCGGCGGATCAGTCGCTCGATTTTCAAAACGTTCTTTTTTCAGCGGATTGGGCGACAAACCTGAAGGACAAGAATGTTCTTTTAGCCGATGAGGCTTGGTTAAATAGCCAAGTTGGAAAAAGCGCTTGGGAGGTCGCGTTGGCGCTTTCGCAACGCTGGCTCGACGAAAATAAAATCAAGACATTGGGAAAAGCCCCCAATGGCCGTGTAGCTCGTGAACTGCGCCAAAAAAAACAAGGCCTCCTATTAATCTACCCTTTGTATGCGAAGGACAGCCCGGTAATGTCCGAAGAAGATACGTCTCCCTTTATTGGTTTGGCTCTGAGTTTTCCCACAAGTGAGACCGCCGCGACGGTTGAGTATAAAGTTAATACTGTCTGGGGAGCGATGAACGACGAGGACTCAGACTATGACAATTGATGAACAATGGCAGGCCCTCGAAGCGGAGGCCGTCGGTAGCGACAGTTGGCGGCTGCAACTTGCGCGGCCGATCAAGGGCCATCCGCTATTCGTCGCCGTCGAAGGTGCGAAGCGCGCACTCCTTTTACGCGTGCCCGCAACGGCGATCCCACCGCGCCACCAGTGGCCGGTGTGCACCGGGCTTGAAGTGCTGGCGGTGCAACTCACCGGGCACGCGCACCTCGGCGTAGCCCTGCGCGAGCCGCGTTTCGGCGATGTGTTCTCCGCCCTCGCCGAAGACTTGGCGCGACGCGTCGAGCAGGAGGGCGGAGAACCGGCCAAGGCTGTGGCGGTCTTCATCGGCCAACTCGCCCGCTGGCAGCGTTTCCTCGCCGCCTCAGCGGTTGGACTCAGCGCCGAAGCGCAACGCGGGCTGTGGGGCGAACTCCATTTCCTGCACACGCGCCTGCTTCCCGCGCTGGGCGGCGCGGCCGTCGTCGGCTGGAAAGGGCCGACCGGCGCGCATCAAGATTTTCAGTTTCCCGGTGCATGGATCGAAGTGAAGACGACCTTGGCTAAGCAGCCGCAGACCGTGCGCATCACCAGCGAACGTCAACTCGACGATACCCTCGCACCCGCGCTTTTCCTCCACGTGCTGATGCTGGAGACTCAGGAAGGTGGTCCGGCCACGCTGCCCGCGCTGGTCGCCCAAGTGCGGGCAGCCCTCGGCGCTTGGCCGACGTCCCGCGAGCCCTTCGAGGAGGCGTTGCTCGCCGTCGGTTATCTCGACCGACATGCGCCGCGCTACGCGGGCGTCGGCTACGCCGTGCGGCAGGCGGATGATTTCCGCGTCCGACCGGAATTCCCCCGCATCATCGAAGCCGATCTTCCCGTCGGCGTCGGCGACGCCAGCTATCAACTGAGCCTCGCAGCCTGCGCCGGATTCACCACGCCACCCGCCACGCTCACCGCCGCGTTGGTCCCGCTTTCCACCTAAACCGACCCCCTTCCCACGCTTCACCCCATGTCCAAATCCCCCTCCCGTCTCGAAGCCTTCCACATCGATCTCAAAGAAGAGGTGCGCATCAAGTGCGCCCCTGAGACCGGCACGCCGCCTTTGCTCGCAGAGGCGTTTACCGCCGTGGCGCTAGAGCACCTGATCGAGCACAACGAGGCGAGCGACGGCGCACAGTGCGCCTTTGAAGATCCGATTCGCGGCAAGGCCCCGGCCGCCAAACTCAGCGCGTGGAGCTTGTCCGGTGACGGTGCGACGCTGGACCTGTTCGTCACGCACTACCTCAACGAAGAGACACCGACTCCCGTCGCCCGGGCCGATGCGGCGCGGCAGTTCAAGCTCCTGCTCGGCTTCCTCCGCCGCGCGCTTGATGGCTGGCACACCAAGCTGGAAACTTCGTTTCCCGTGTTCGAAGCGGCGCGCCAGATCCACGAAGCCAAGGACGCGCTCACCACCGTGCGCCTCTTCCTGCTGACCGACGGCATTGTCAAGGCGGGCGAAATCGAACGGGGGCAGATCGAGGGCCTCGAGCTGCGGTATGTTCTGTGGGATTTGGATAAACTCAGTCGCCTGCAAGTGGGCGCACGCGAAGTCATCGAGCTGGATTTCGTTCAAACCTACGGCGGTGCCGTGCCTGCGTTGGAGATTGGCGATGCCACCGGCGAATACCGCACCTTCCTCGGGTTCCTGCCGGCTCCCGTGCTCGCGCGCATCTATGGCGAGCACGGCCAGCGTCTGCTCGAGCGCAACGTGCGCGCCTTCCTTCAAGCGAAAGGTAAAATCAACAAGGGCCTGCAAAAGACGCTGAAGGAGGAGCCCCACCGCTTTCTCGCCTACAACAACGGCCTTTGCTGCACCGCCGCGTCCGTCGAAGTGGAATCGATAAAAGACGGTCACGTGCGGCTGAAAAGCGTGAGCGATTTCCAAATCGTCAACGGCGGCCAAACGACCGCGAGCATCTACCACGCCTTCAAACGAGAGCAGACCGACATCTCTGGAGTGGTCGTCCAAGTGAAGCTCACCGTGCTCACCAATCCCGAGCGAGTCGCCGACATCGTCCCGCTCATTTCCAAATACGCCAACAGCCAGAATAAGGTGAACGCGGCAGATTTTTCCGCCAACGGCCGCTTCCACCTCGATCTCGAAAAGCTTTCCCGCACGGTCTGGGCGCCCGCCGTCAGCGGCCTAGACCGCGGCGCGCACTGGTATTACGAGCGCGCGCGCGGCTCCTATCTCGACGACAAAATGCGCCAAGGCACGCCGGCCCGCATTCGCGATTGGGAAAAGCAGAACCCGGCGATACAGAAGTTCACCAAGACCGACCTCGCAAAATACGAGCAGACCTGGGCGGCGCTGCCCTACCTCGTGTGCCGCGGCGCGGAGAAGAATTTCCTCCAACTCGCCCAACGACACGAAGCCGAAGGCGAGCCCGTCGTAGACCTGAACTACTTCAAGCAAGTCGTCGCCAAGATGATCCTAGTCAAAGCGGGTGCGCGCCTCGCCCCGGAAGATTCTGGCAGCCTGCGCGCGCAGACGGTCGCTTTCGCACTCGCGTGGCTGGTGGAAAAATCGGGACGCAAGATCGACCTGAACCAAATCTGGGAAAGGCAAGGCGTGCCCGACGCACTGGCCGATGCCATCGCCACGGTTGGGGTAAAAGCTCTCGCCTACATCAAAGGCCAATCGGGCAACCCCACCGAAGCCGCAAAAAAAGAAGAGTGCTGGCAAAAATTCCGAAGCACGAAGTTCGACCTCGATCCAACGTGGGAAAAAACCTGGAGCGAGCACGCCTTCGAAGCGCCCCGTTCCGACATGGAAGCCGTCGAACAGGAATGGGAACGCATCCGGCCCAAATTCCTCGATGACCAGCGCACGATCATGGGGATGGCGGTGCGCATGGGTCGGGAATATCCGCCAACCTCTGGTGGCTGGGTAGTTGGTCAAGTGGCCGCTCTGGGATGGGAGCGCCTGAAAATGAAACCTGGTTTCGGACCCAAAAAAATCCGTCAAATCGTCGAGCTGTTTTCCGCCGCAATGGCCAAGATTCAAGGGTAGCATCCGTGCCTACATCGCCCCAAACTCCCGAACCGAATCCTGCCGTCTCCCGACTACGTTTCTCGCCTGAGCACCCTGCAGGAAATTGAATCCGCCATCAGTCGAATTTCGCCCGACGAAATGCGCCAAGGGCGCGAATGGCTCGACCATCCAATCGAGGATCAATGGGAGATGTGTAAATGGGTCAGTTCTTGATATTGGCTACTCCCCGCCCAGCTTCCTCCGGCGAGACAGGAGAGGGTTCAGAGAACCGCGCGTGCCCATCGCCAGACGCTCAGCGATCCACCCCATCGTCATCGCCGTCCTCGCCAGCCAGCCCCAACCCGACGGCAAGCCGGGCGGCGCCACGAACCCGGGTTTCCGGGCAGGCAATGACCGATCTTACTGGCAGGTCTCACGACCGCTGTGAACACCCTATTCTGGCGAGGGGATGTTCGCGATGACACCCAAAAGCGGATCGAAACCCGGAGGCAGGGGCGTCTTCAAATCCGTGTTATTGCGCGGCCGTTTCGGGCGACCTGCAAATTCGTCTAATTGGGAGTATTACGGGTCCGAACGGCGTCCAGACCAACTACGACACTGTCCGCCTAGACGCGGCCCTCGTCCCCGAGTCCTCCACAGACTTGCTCGGTGAAGTCAGCCTGCTGGCCTTGCTCCGCCGCCGCTGACCCTCACCAGCATCCTGCTGCTTCTCAGCCATCTTCTTGTTTATTTCTTTAAATTCACCATTGCCTCGGCAAATGCCTTGCCCATCTGCGCGAAGATCTTTGCACTGCCCAAATAGTGGTAACCGCCATTGGAAGAGCCTTTGAGGGCCTCCCTGTCTTTGGGAGAAAGGATTTCCTCCAAGGCGAGATCGAACTTCTCCTGGTCTGCTTTGGTGATACCCTCAATCCAAACATCCATCGCGGCATAATGTCCCGGGGATTCAAGGTCATATTGGTCATTGGCATAGACCGCCAAGACGTTCTTCCCCTTCTTCAAATATTTGACCTGTTCTTTTTCGAGGACGATGGAACCGAATTGCGGCTTGTCCTGCCACCAGATGTAGGTGTGGATCTTTTGTCCGTTCAAATAAACGTGGAATCCTTGTCTCGCCAAAATCGCGAGGCGATACGAATCGCAGTTGAGGTCTTCTACTTCAAACGTTGTGCGCATCAGCAGGAATTCGCCCTCTCCCCAGGTTGAGGGGAACTTGTCCAATTTAATTCCGCTGTGATCCCAGACGCCCTTGCCGATGGGGGCCTTGCCGGATGTCCACTTGCTGTCATCGAAGTCTGGCCTGGGCCAATTCTCCATCTCGGCTGGCAGCGTGATGTCACGGAATCGCCTAGCGTCATATTTCTCCATCTTGTCCTTCTTCTCAGTGGGATCAATGGTAGCAAAGTGCCAGATCCGTTCCTCTGGCAGAGGCTTGCCAACTGTCTTCCAGTAACTATCCCATTTCCGTTCCCTGTCGACCGTTCCATCCTTTTTTAAGGTGTGAGCGGTCCCGACGATCGTGTCATACTCACCTTGCTTGGGCTGTGCGGCGGCAATGACATCATCCCAGAAGGGAGCGGTCTCAACCGCCACCAAATTACCCTTGAACTCGGGCAGGGCGGCTGGGGCGGCCATGGCCTTGCGGAAATTCACATTTTTGCTCTCACCGTCGACTCCCAGTACACCGATCACGAATGGCATCTTCGGGGCTGACAGATCTTTGCGAACATCGCGAATGAACTTGGCCAGCAAGTCTGAATAAAGATCATATTTTCCAGGTTGGTCGGGGCCGGGATAAGTAGTTCCATCGACCAGATCGTTAAAACCTTGAAGCCAGACAAAACCGGCCACTTCATAACCCGCCTTCTCGTCATAGTCCGGACAGACTCGCTTGGGATCTGCCAGCACCTTTTTCACATGGTCGACCATCATCCGGTAAAACACACCCGAGGCGGCATCTTTGTCAGCCTGCCATTTTTTTCGGTCTTCGGCTTTAGGAATCCCGTGAGCGCCCTGGGGATGCTTATCCCAAAGTTCCTGGATCTCCTTGGGCAGCTTGTATTGCCCGGCACTGGGCGGACGGAATTCGGTGTTGAGTGACCTGCCGCCCCAGGCGGTCTTGATAATCAGGATTGGCTCGCTCAACTGTTTCTCCATATAGATCCCGAAGGTAAACTCGGGACCGATCTTGCCGCCATCCTTGGTGGGTTGATCGCCACGTGCGCCAAAACCGGCGGTCAATTTTCCCAGGCCCTCGCCATTTGCACTGCCATCATAAGGGCCGGTCAAATAAGACATCCAGACCTTGTCACATACCCGTGGAGTTCCATCGGGATTACGCATCTCCTTGAGAAGGGGTGCCGTCAACGGGTCCTTGCCAATATAGTCAAAAGTGCGCACCTCCGCATGGCCCTCCATGTTCGACTGGCCCGCCAGGATGAATACCTTGAGCGGCTTCGCGTGGAGTTGAATGGCGAGGAGGAAGGTGGTGATAAGTGTGATGGTAATTTTCATGGTGAGTTGATTGGGAACGGGAAGGATTGCGTGCATAAACTTATTTGAAATTGCTTTCTCGATGCTCCGTGGTTTGGGTCGGCGGCGGTGGTGGCCGAGTCGGTCTAGTCACCAATAAACACGGAGACGCTTTCACAGGGAGCGGCCCAGCCCCGGATTGGAATGGGTTGGTCCCGTTGCCCGACGAGGTTGGACTGAAAAGGACTGTGCACGCACAAGCCGCTGCCGACAGCGGGAGAGTCGATGCGGTCTAGGCCTCGGTCCAGCTTCTCTGCGACAGGGAGGGCAGTGGCAAGGAGTCTGCAAGTGAGCAGGAGTGGATGGGGTGTTTCACGAGGTTCGCTTTCAAGGGGTGCTGGAAGTTTTCTGCAAGGGCAGGAGTGGTAAAATGGCTCCGGCAAGAATCGTGGCGACCTTCCGCCCCTCGTCCGCACTGGGAACTCTCGTTTCCAAATCTAGGCCGATCTTTGCCACTACAACTGGAGACTTGCCGAACCGATGCGTGGTGTGGTTGGCCTCCGCGAGCACGATTTTCACCTCGGGGTTTTTGGCGCGGAGCGCGGTGATGACGGCGGTGATGTTTTCGGCGATGTCGTCATGGCCGGGTTGGAGCACGGCAATATCTGGGGTGTTTGGTTCGAGGAGGCGAGGCATGTTTTTCGCGAACCAAGCGAAGTTCTTCCCAGAATGTCCTTCGTGATCAGGGTCGAACTGGTAGCTATCGGCCTCGGTCTTGTCGCCGTTGTGCTTGTGCCGACTGCCGATGAAATCGATGGGGTGGCCTTTCCGTCGCAGCAGGCCATCGAGGTAGCATCTGTAGGAACCGGTGGAGTCCAGGCCTTCGGTGGCGACACCGCCGATGACCATGATTTTCACAGGGTTGAGCGGCGGCGCTTTCATGAACTCGTCGATCTTGGATGCGATGCCTTTCGCCCACACTTGGTATCCCTCGGCGCTCAGGTGGAGGCCGTCGGTGAAGAGGGATTTGTTGATGGAACCGTCGGCTAAGAGAAAACGATCCTGCAGGTCGATGAAGGCAACTTCGGTGGAGTCTCTTATGACGGCGGCCTGGAGGGCGTTGACCTTTTGGCATCTCTTCCACTTCGCGTGATCCGCGACGGGCAGCAATGCCATCATGATCAAACGGGTTTGCGGCAGCTTGCGACGGAACACCTGGGCGATCGCCCTTTGCCCATTGGCGATGTCCTCCGGCGGGCAGTCGGCACCCAGTTCCCATTTTTCCTTGCCGCCGGCGCTTTGCGTCACGCCGAAGTTGTTGATGCCACACAGCAGCACCGCGACTTTGGGATGCCTGCCATCGGGGAAAGCAAGATTGCCACGGGTCACGCGGTGAAGCATGACCGGAGTGATGTCGCCCGAGTTGCCCATGTTGATGGGCTTGAAGTCGGCGAAGTGATTCTCCCAAAGCTCCCGGCCGGTGGCGGGTCCAAGCGACCATGACCAAGTGATCGAATCACCGAAGAAGACCAGCCGGCTGTTTTGCGCGGCAGCCACCTCGCGATTGACCCTCTGGAATTCGCTGTTCCAGTAACCGTCCAGAACTTCGGATGGCATCGTGGTGCTGGGCGAGAGCGGTATCTCATCCCAGAAATGCTCCGCAGCTTGCATCAGGGAAAGCGAGCGGGTGAGGCCCATCGCGAATGCGGCCAACCGGCCGATGGTTCTGATCGATGTTTTCATGATGCAGGCTCCCACGTAAAAGGATTACTTCAACAGGCTTTTCATTCCCTCACCGGCCGCGTCGCCGATAAGAAAGTAACTCTCCGCGTTGGCGAACCAGTGATGTCCATGCGTGGGACAGGGCGAGAGTTCCGCAGGGCGTGCGAAATGGGTGGTCTTGATGAACAAAGCATTCTGGATCTGCTTTGTTCCTTCTTCCTGCGCTTTTCTGAATTCAAACATCGCGCCCTCGATCACCGGTCCGCCATTGCCAAGCTGGCCCACAACCACCGGCATGTTCGGCACTTTGAATTCCTTGCGGAGATCGCCGACCAAGTTGACGAGATTCTGCGCATACTCGGGTATCGCCGGTGCGGTGCACATGTCGTTCCAGCCCTGCTGCCAGTAAAAACCCGCTATTACATATTTCTGATCCCCGAGATCCGCCAAGGCGGCGCGGATTTCTTCAACCATCAAGGTGTAGCAGGGGCCAACCTTGCCACCGGAACTTGGCGGCCTGAAATCCTCATACAGGCTCTTGCCGCCCCAGGCCGTTTTGATCAAAAGCACCGGCTCCTGGTAGAAGTCGCCTAGAACAAACCCGAACCCCAACTCGGGTCCCATGTGCCTTCTCGATCCGTCCGCGGCATAACCGGTGTAGCCCACCGTGAGGCCACCCTTCAGGACCTTGTCGCCGCCCACCTTGAATGATATCTGCACATCATCTCGGACGACCCATTCCCCTTTTTCATTCTTGAGCTTCTTCATCTTGTCGGCGCTCTTCGAGTGTTTCATGGACCAGACCAGATTGCCCTTGCCTCCGTTGGAGTCCCTCTCATCGTTATGATCGACCGAGCCCTGCCCTTCCATGTTGGACTGGCCGGCAAGGATGAAGACTTTTATCTTTTCCGACTGCGCACTGGCATCGAACTGCAAGAGCGAAAAGGTGGAAAGGACGAGGATCAGGAATTTCTTCATAGATGCTTGGCGAGCGTTTATCTCGCAAACCATGGCTCACTAGGCAGAAATTCGCAGGGGAAATATTTAAAAAATCTAATCTGGATGACTCAAAATGGGACAGAGTAACCGAACCCCGCGGATATCTGGCACCGCCATCGTCCCACGTGCAGGAAAGTACGTGAGCAAGCGCAGCTTGATCAACGCTGAGTGCATCGAGGGTGGTCCGATTGGTCCGGCACCTGTCCGGTGAGCGCAGAGGGAGAGAGGCACGACGGGTTTAAGGCTGAGCTCCGTTTCCGAAGACGGCGCAGAAATGACAGGGGCGGAACATCCCCCATCAAAAAGGGAAGGTGTCGAGGGGAAATGATTCGCATCCACCGTGTAGCTCGCCATGGAAAAGGAAAACCACGGGGCGTTCATCGGCGAGTTTACCGTCACGCTGATGAAGTCAGTCAACCTACACGCATCGCGGTCGAGAAAGCATCACGCAGAACAAACAACGAAACATGATCCAAAAGCACATCCCATGAAGGGCGTTTGCTCTAGCATTCTTCGCCATCTTCGCCACGTCCGGCCCGGTTTTCGGGGCGGAGATAACCAACCTTGACTTTACGAAAGGCGCCAAGATTCCTGCCGGCGCGAAGCACGACTGGAATCTCGGAGCCACCGGCCTGCGCGGCTGGATTTATTGAGACAAGATGGACCCCACCGACGCCCGCCAGATCGCGATCCCCAAGGTGGCCAAGGGATCTCCTGCTGACGACGTTCGCGATGTCGGTGACGTGATTCTCGGCGTCGGCGGCAATCCATTTTCCTACGATCGGCGCACTGAAATGGGCCAGGCCCTGACCCTTGCCAAAACAGACGCCGCCCAAGGCCAGCTTAGCCTGAACCGTTGGCGCGCGGGCGGGTCGGCGGATGTCGTGGTGACGCTTCCGGTGCTCGGGACTTACAGCGCCACGGCTCCCTGCGATTGTCCGAAGTCCAAACGCATTCCCGAACAAGGCTGGAAGGCTCTCGCCAAGCGCATGGGGGATCCCTCGTATTTTAACCAGCCTTGGTATTTTCACCCCATCCCCCGGTCGCACAATGCCCTCGCCTTGCGAGCCAGCGGAGATCCCGCCTATCTGCCCACTCTACTGTTTTAGCACGCCGCGACGGGTCAAAACACGAGTGCAAACGAGGGTGAGGACGTTCTAAAACGCCCGGGAGGGCTCGGCGTCCTCCACAACGCTTCGCGGCCACCTAAAACGCGGGAGGACGCGCTATGGAGGACGGTCGTTCCTTGGGCAAGATAAACGCCCCGACAGAGAAACGTCACGAGGGGATATAGCCCCAAGGAGATCCCTCTGACCGCGTATAACTTATTCGGTTGGTCGGGGCACCAGGTAGCTCCGGGTCCACGGCGGCGGGGTGAGTCCTTCGAAGCGTCTTGGTCCGGCGTCGTCGGGGAACTGTTTGAAGGCGGCAATGCTCCGCCACTCCTCGTCAGAGAGGCGGCGGGGGTCGCCGGTTACTTCCACTTCGTAATGACTCAAAACCGGACCGGCACAAAGGAAACGTTCGCCGCCGCTGTCCACCGCGACCAGGAGCAGGTTCACCTGGCCCACGGCTTGGTGCAGCACACTGCCCGGATCGCCACCGCAGTCACCGCATGGCACATCGGTATGGACGTCCGCCACGAGGCCATCGAAGGCTTCGCATCCATAACTGTACCTAAACTTGGCGTCATCCGGCCAATAAATCGCCCGATAGAAGAGCTGGGGATACCAGCCGTTGTAAGCAGCGAAAGATGCGCAGCCGATGCTCATCGAACTGGCAGTCTCCATCAGCCCATCAATAAACCGCAGGTCCTCGGAAGTGAAGCACTGTTGAGCCAGTTCTTTTTCCGCCAAGCTTTCTAATCGTTGGGCGATCGCCACGAAGCTCCGCAAATGCACGACCTGCCGGTTCTGAATCGAGGCCAAGCTGACCACGGTGACCGGGTCGACCTCGATCAGTTCTCCGGTGTCAGGGTCAAACTGGGGCGGGCCATTGGTATAGAAGCTATAGGTTCCCTCATAGTTCAACCCTTCAATCAAGTCCGCTGCTCGCCCGGCCATTGTCTGGAGCTGGCGCCAGAATTCGATACGTGGCTCTACGTAGCCAGTCGGATAGACGCACGCCAAGCCGCTCGAGTAAGGCTGCTTGGCGTAGAGAATGGTGTCGTGCCGCAGTTGGGTCCAGGAGGCGAGCTGAGTGTTGAGCGTCTTCATCGCCCATGACCGGGTTCGCATCGCCTCGGGATAGTTCACCGTGGTGGTCGGGGCCGAAAGCTGGCGCAGCGTATCCAGCCAGCTGAGATAGATGTTTTCGCCCCAGGATTCGGAAGTTTGCGAGTCCATCACGGCGCGCGTTGCCGCTAGGTTGTGTTGGTAGGGCTGACCATCCCGAAACCGAAGCGCGTGCGGACGGTTCGTATCAGCGAAGGTGCCCTTCATTTGCGCTACCAACTCGGGCACCACCTGGTCGTTACCCAACGTGGCAAAGGCCACATCCAAGGCGCCCGGTACCCGGCGTTGGACCTTGTTGGTCACGCCGTTTTCCGCCCACAGAATGCTGCTGAAGACCGTCTGCGAGAATGCCCAACTATCGGGGACGAACTTCTGGCCAAACACGGTGAAGGCTTGCGGTAGCCCAGAACGCTCCGGGCCGGAAAGCGGCTGACTGAACCAGTCGCTGCGGATGTTCTGCACCCCCAGTTCGCCGCGCACAAGGTCGGCCTGCAGCCGCTTCAGCGTCGCCACGTCCGGCACGTCGGCCAGCGTGCGAATGCCCGCCCCGGCGAGCAAGCCATTGAGCTGACCGAAGTTCAGCGAGTCGGTCCAGCCCACGAAGGCGGTGATGACCTTCTCCATGTCCGCCCACGTCTGAAATTTCCCAGATTGGCGCAGCAAATGCCAAAATACGATGGCAGTGCCCAACTCGCGCGGCGAGGCTTGGCGCAGGTCGCCAGAACACCGTTCAAACGGCCCGCCGGCCACCGGAATATCAATCCGGCCGAGCCACATCACGCACTGGAAATAACGACTCAATCGTTCACTGCGGGTGTAATGCCCGCGGATTTTGAACTGTGAAAAATCCACCATCCGGCAGAAGCCCATAAAGTTGTCCACCCGCTTGAGTTGTTCTCCGTGGATATCGGCCAGGGTGGCGGCCACGCGTGCATTCTGACCGAGGACCGAAGCGGCCGGCGCCTGGTTTGTGCCGGCGAGCAGCGAGCGGGCGACGGCGAGGAACCAGTCGGCATCGCGCAGGCTGTCGTGCAGCACGCCGGGACCAGCGGTGGCATCCGCTGCCGCGACCTGGGCCGCCATGCCGTCGAGCAAAGTGCCCACGGAGTTAAAGAGATACGTCTCCTCGACCTCCTGCAGCATGGCGTCGTAGGTGCGGTGCCACGCCTGCAGCAGAGCATCCGTCGAGATGAACACCGGCAGGTCATTATGCCAGAGGTCGTAAAATGTCCGGCCGAAGCTGGGGCTTCCCAGCCGCTCGCTGACGACAAAGCCGTTGGTCTTGAACACCGCCAATTCCGGCGGATTGAGCCGCGTGTCAAAGGAGCGGTAGCCGCCCTGCCCCTGCTCCTTGCCCCTGTTGACGGCGTCGATGTCGGCGTTGAACTCGCCCCAGAACTGAGCGGTGGTGGGGTCCCACGTCAGCTTGGGCAGATAGGTCGCGGGGTTCGGAAACTTTGCGGCGAACTCGTCCGGCGAGATCTGTCCGATTTGTTTCAACTCGTCCTCGAACGCTGCGCCATAGCCGAAGACTTCCGCGCCGCCGGATCCAAGTCGAGCCACCGTATTGGGCTCCAGAGTCAGTAAGCGAAAGAATCCGGCGGCTGCTGAATTGTGATCGATCACGCTCAGCAAATCACCCGGCGCGGCTAGGGTAGCCCGCTGGCGTTCACCGAACGGCTGCCACCGGGTGAGATCGCTGCTGCGTTGCAGTTCGAAGTAAGGTCTCCGAACCGAGCCAGTCGGCTGCGGTTGGGTGGCTGGCCAGGAAAGCTTCAGGTCAGGCCCGGTGCGGTTCAAAGAGAGTGGGGTGGGCTCAACGGCGCGGGCGGGGAAGGAAACTAGGAGCGCCAGAATCAGGCAAGCCAGCGTCGATTCAATTACCTTGGGAAGCGCATCCGCCTCGTCACTAGCTCCTGGAGCCTCGGCAGTTTCCTGTATCCCTGGCGCAGGATTCGAGGTCGGACCGACCCGATCAGCGTGGCACCAATGGTGGCGCCCAAAGGCGGTCTCGCCCTCCAAGACTATTGAAGGATTACGATTTAGGCTAAGGTTCATGGTGCTCGGGATTCGACGTGAGGAATTGATAGATGGCATGAGACCTAGCGGCCGCTCGGAACAAAGTTCAAAGTAGGCCTCTCCCCATGAAAAGACATTCGAATTCTTCACCGTCTCTAAGCGTGGCATCGGACCCACCGTTGCCAGTTCTCATTGCAGTCGACCCTCTCCCTGAGGCTCCACCAACTCAGCCGCCTCTCTATCGGCAAATTAAACTCGCTCTCGACGTCCATGCCGGAGACCTCAGGGTGGTTCGCAGGGTCGATGGAGCGAAGCCTCAGCCCCCACAGAAAATGTCCTATGACAACTTTCT
>CAMDGV010000066.1 GCA_945898055.1 Akkermansia muciniphila
GCTCTGACTTCCTCCCCGCTCTCCGTCGCACCGGGAAGGATCTCAACACTTAACTGCTCGGCTTTCCCTGCCTTCTCATCCCAACCACCCTCGGAGTCCTTGGCGATCGTGTGGTCATGCTTAGTGATCGCTTCAGGCAGGCTCAGAGCTAGGGCTTCGCCTTTACTCCGCAGGCTCGCCATTCCGAAAGGCCGAATCGGATTCAGCCGTCTTGTTTGACTGCTTTGGGACGACAGGTTCGCTTCAGGTTGTTCCCCACCCCGCCTCACGGCGACGCAGTTACCTTCAGCTACACGGTGCCATGCCAGCACCGTGCTCGGTCTTTCACCGGTTAGTCGTTTCAGTTTCATGTTCACACGGAGTGGCTGCCGTGCTCGGCGGCCAGGCAGCGGCTTTGTGTTGTTCAAATGACATGGTGGTGACTGGATTTGAAGGAACTGGCGGGCGGAGAGCAAGACCTACATCGGCTCCAGCAGTGGATGGGTATGTGTTATGCAGGCACCGCTACCTCACGCTCACTTGCGCCCTTCACGTGTTCACGTGCCGCCCGCCGGATTTTGCCTTGTCTCCAGTCCGCTGTCCGATTCAGAATCGATCCATTAACCTCCAAACTTTCTTTCTCCCGCGGCGACCGCTGCGGCTCGCGCTGGCCTTGGGTCTGGCCGGATTCGATGTGGCCGGACTTCTGGCGGCGGACGCCCCGAAACCGGCGCCGCCCACGAACGCGGTCCCATCGAAGACCGTCGAGCCCGCCAAGTCTCCGCGCCCCCTCCGACCAGCCGACTATGGACCGTGGGAAAACTTGAGCAGTTCGGGCACCGAGTTGTCTCCCGACGGACGGTGGCTCGCGGTCGTCGTCACCCGGGTCAATGAGGAAAACGAGCTCCAGCTCCGGATGCTGGCCACCGACTCGAAGCAGGTTTTTCCACTCGGCGCCCGGGCCAGGTTCTCTGGCGACAGTCAATGGCTCGCGTTTGAAATCGGCGTGGCGCCCAAAGAACGGGAGAAGCTGGAGAAAGACAAAAAAACCGATCGGAACAAACTCCGTCTGCACAGCCTGAGCAACGGGAAGACCGAGGAATTCAAGAGCGTCCAGACGTTCGCCTTCAGCGACGACGGACGGTATATCGTCCGGCGGATGTATGCAGCCGAGGGACGGACCAACCAGGGCACCGACCTGATCGTCCGAGATCTCGAGACCGGGCTGGACACCGGATTCGGAAACGTCCGTGAGTATCGCTGGCATGACAAAACGAACCTGCTCGCGCTGATCATTGACGCGGAGCACCAGGCCGGCAACGGGGTTCAGCTGTTTAATCCCCAGACCGGCCTCCTGCGCACGTTGGATTCCGCCACCGCCACCTACAAGAATCTCGCGTGGCGCAAGGACGCCGACGACCTGGCCGTACTGAAGGAAATCAAGTCGAAGGAGGAGAGCGAGGACGTCTTCCACGAAGTCCTGAGTTGGCGGGGACTGAAGACTGACGGAGGACGCAAGAAGACTCTTGATCCCATCCGGCACGAGGGATTTCCCCAGGACTTCCGCCTAGTCGACTATGGCGGCCTCAAATGGTCGGAAGACGGCGAGACCCTCTTCTTCGGCATCAAGGCTTGGGAGAAAAAGCCGAAGCACCTGGGCCAAACATCCACCAACTCCGGCCCGGTCGGGGCCAAAGGCGCGGAGAAAATGAAGGAAGTAACGGAGCCAGCCGGGGAGGGCCAAGCGAAGCCCGTTCCCTCCGAAAGCCCGGCGACGAACGACGTCGCCCAGGTCGGCGCAACGACGGGCACCAACTCCGGGCCGGCGAACCCCGCCCCGCCGGCCACCGCCTCCGCTCCCACGACCAATGCCCCGAGCGAGGTCCGCGCGAAGGAGGTCGTGAAGGAAGCCGCGAAGAAGGAGGCGGAAGACTCATCCGCTCGGACGAAGGCCTTGAAGGAAACCCTCGACGAGCCGGCCGGGGTCGAGGTCTGGCACGCGACCGACCTGGAGATCATTCCGCGGCAAAAGAAGACGGAAGATCAGGATCGGAAGAAACATTTCCTGGTCGCCTGGCGGGTCGCGGAGAACCGCTTGGTCCAGTTGGGCAACGAGCTGACGGAAGACGTGGAACTCCTGGAGGGACAGAAACGCGCCCTCGGCATCGACCATACGCCCTACGAAACCGAGACGCGGTTCGGCCCCACCCTCGCCGACGGCTACCTCATCAGCGTGACGACCGGCGAGCGCCGCAAGGTTTTGGAGAAAAACAAATTCCGGTTCGCCTCCAGCCCCGACGGGAATTTTATCCCCTACATTCGCGACCGACACGTCTGGATCTACGACATCGCCGGCGACCGGCATCGCAACTTGACCGAGTCCGTTGACGCCCATTTCATCAATCAGGAATTGACCACGTTGACGGACGAGAAGCCACCATACGGCGTCGCCGGCTGGACCAAGAACGGCAAGCATCTGCTGGTCTATGATCGTTTCGATATCTGGCAGCTCGCTTCCGACGGTTCGGGTGCCAAGCGCCTGACCGACGGCGCCGCTCAATCAATTGAACATCGGCGAATCGTCTTCGATCCCGACGACGACAAGTTCATCGATCCCAAAGCGATGATGTACCTGAAGCTTTATGGCGACCGTTCGAAGAAGTTCGGCTTCGCCAGCCTGCAACCGGGCGAGGCCGTGGAACGACTGGTCTGGAAGGAACGTCAGGCGGGCGGGCTGAAGAAATCCAAGAAGGCTGATGTTTACGCCTATGTCGAAGAAGGCGCTGATGACTCACCGGATGTCTTCGTCGGCGGGCGGAACTTGCAAGAGTTGAAGCAGGCGACCCAGACCAATCCGTCCCAGACGAATTTCCTGTGGAGCCGCTCGGAGCTGATCAATTACACCAACGACCACGGCGAGGCCTTGCAGGGTGCCTTGTTTTATCCGGCCGGCTTCGAAGCGGGTAAAAAGTACCCGATGATCGTCCTGATTTATGAACTGGTTTCCCAGGGACTTCATGAATACTCCATCCCGAGCGAGCGCAATCCCTACAGCCCGGCGGTATTCAATGCCGAGGGCTACTTTGTCTTCCAACCGGACATCGTTTATCGGGCGCAGAACCCCGGGTTGTCGGCCAAGGCGTGTGTCCTTCCCGCGGTGAAGAAAGTCCTGGAGAGCGGAAAGGTTGATCCCAAGCGGGTGGGGTTGGTCGGCCACTCCTGGGGTGGTTATCAAACCTCCTTCCTCTCCACGCAGACCGACGTATTCGCGGCATTCGTCGCCGGGGCGCCGTTGACCGACATGATCAGCATGTCCATGAGCATCTATTGGAACAGCGGACAAACCGACACCTGGATTTTCCACGAAAGCCAGGGGCGGATGGATCGCCCCTTCTGGGAGGATGTGCAGACCTACATCCGCAATTCACCGGTCTTCAACATCAACCAACTGACCAAGCCGCTCCTGATCGCGTTTGGCGACAAGGACGGCGCGGTCGACTGGCAGCAGGGCGTCGAAATGTACAACGCCGCCCGCCTGGCCCAGAAGCCGGTCGTCATGCTGGTCTATCCGGGGGAGAACCACGGCCTGGCGAAGAAACCCAACCAGGTCGATTACCACCATCGCGTGCTGGAATGGTTCGGCCATTACCTCAAGGGCGACCCGGCGCCAAAATGGATCACCCACGGCCAATCGTTCCTCGATCGCCAGAAGGAGATCGAAGAGTTCAAAAAGGCGCGCAAGAAGAAGGACGAAAAATAAGGACAGGGCGGGTAACAGCCGGCACCCCATCGCCGTCGGCCGAGTTCTATCGGTAAGCCGAGACCGGCTTCGGGACGACGCCGAGTTGCTTGTAGTTGAAACCGCTATCGCGCGTCTGGTAGGTGCCGACGATATCCACACTGCGGGTCGGGCTGATGGATTGATAGGAAATTGCTTTTTTAGGTGGAGAGGAAAAGCTGACTACCTAGAGGCGATGGTCGGGAGCTTCGCGGCCCGGCAGTTGAAGCTCAAGGGGCGAAAAATTTAATCCGTATCACGGGCTGAACTTCGACGAGAAACAGAAGCACGCAGAACTCTACGTCGTCACTGGCATCCTCGAACTCTCGAACACGCCCGCCCACCTGCGGCTTACGGCCGCAGCCACTTCACGAACCAGTCCATCGCCGCCTGCCGTGCTTCCACCGTGACCTGATGGCCGGTCTTCGGCTGGAGGATGACTTGCAATTTCACCTCCGCATCGGCGGCCCGGTAGGCCGTGCGCGCGGCGGCGAGGCACTCGTTCACACCGGGTAAGGGCGTGCGCGGGTCGGCGTCGCCATTAATGACCAGCAGCGGGCGCGGAGCGATGAGCGGGAGCATCGCAGGGCCGTCGAAGGGGCCGTAGATGCCGGGGACGACGCGGTCATAAAAGCGGCGGACGAACGCGGCGTTCACCACTTGGTCCTCGTCCTTCGCGGCGGCCTCGATGGCCGGTTTGAAGGTGTCCACCCGCGAACGCCAACTCTCGTTGTCCAGCGCCCACTTGAAGCTCTGCACACCGATGCACGGCACGACGACGCCGATGCGCGGGTCGGCGGCGGCGGCAAGGTAACCTTCCATCCCGCCCTTGGAGAAGCCGATCAGCCCGATGCGCGCAGCGTCCACGTCGTCGCGCGTGCTAAGGTAATCCACAAGCCGCATCACATCCCACGCCGTGTCGTAGAGGAACGGGAGCTTCTTGCTGCCGAACCACGCGTTGAGTATCGCCTCGTGGTACTCGGCGGAACCGCTGCCCGGCTTCGTGCGCGCACCGTGGTGCCGACCATCAATCGCCACCGCGAGGAAGCCGCACTTAGCGAGGTCGTGCAGCAGCGGCAACTGGTTCTCTTTGTTCGCACCCGTGCCGTGCATCACGATGACAACCGGCCGACGCCCTTCCGTCTCGCCGCGTTTCACCAACAAACCCGGCACGCGCACGCCCGCCTCCGCAGCGAAGGAAAAGTACGTCATACGCAGGCCGTTCGTGCCGGTGGACGGTTTGACCTCGGCCGCCAATTCGACGCGCGGGCGCTCGAGGAGCTTGAGAAAGGCGGCGCGGGTGTCGGCGGATTCGGCTGCGCTCGCGACGCAAACGGAGCCGACACAGAGGAGGACCAACAGTAGTAAAAATGAGGTGACTGACGAAGAGTTTAGGTAAGCAGCTTTGTCCACACGCAAAGGCTGCCAGACATCTCCCCCGCTTGTCAGGCTGGAATCAGACCAGCGGGCCGGATGGCCAAGCTGTGGCGATTCAGAGCCCGCAACCAAATCACGACATCACGACCACCCTCATGGACGGCTCCAAGACAAGGAGTGAGGATTCACCTTCACTGTTCCCAGCTGTGCGCTGGGTTTACGAAATAGCCCGCCTCAATCGCTTCGCGCCACTTGATCTGCTCCAGCCGCAGATCGGCGAATATGGTCTCGATGGAAAACCAGTCCAGTGGCGGCAGATGGCTGTCTGCAAGTTGCGTTCGGTGCCCGTCCCGATCCAGCCAGACCTCGACAAAATACGGATGCCAATCCCCCGGCGCCCAAGCAAGCCGAACCAGTGCGTTGGCATCATGTGCTCGGGCGAGTTGTCGGGCGAGTTGCCGCGCACGCAACGGTCCCACTCGATCGATTTTGTGCGGATCTTTTCCGCAAAGCGCCCCGCCGCCGATGGGGACTTCGGGACCGTAATGGTCGACTACCAGTTTCTTGCCGGAGAGGCCGTTATCTCCATGCGGACCGCCCACCTGAAAATCGCCTGCGCCATTCAGGAACACGTCCTCTGTTTTAAGATCTTCCAATCCCACCAACCCTGTTTCCTTTGCCAGCGTCTCGCAGATCTCTTTGAGCAACGGCAACAGGATGCGGTGCTGGTCTTCGTAATAAAGCCCCGGCACGTGCTGGATGCTCAGGGTCAGCCGCTGCCAACGCCAGCGCACACCTCCTGAACGGTCGGCGCATCGCACCAGATGCGGCAGCAGCTTGAAATCTGGCCCCAGTGATGTCTGGGCGCTGCCTCTCTTCCCTCCGATTTCTACGATTCCACCTTCGCGCCACTGGCAGAGGCGGCGACCGATTTGGTTGGCCACAAAATGAGCCAGCGGCAGCTGGTTCGACTTCACGTCAGGTGTGGCAAACCCGCACACGATGTTTTGATCATCGGAGAAACGGCGCAGTCGCGCCTCATCCTCGCACAACGCTTCACGACAGAGATCGTCGGTCACGACCAGCGATTCCGGCTCAGGTTTCCAGCAGCAGCCGTAGCCCGCCTGCCGATACACATCGCGAACCAAGTCCGCCACCGGCGGGTGGGGCGGCCCATCTTTGCTGCGCCATGCGACGCGGCCGTCGATAAACACCTGATTAGTATGCACGGCCACTTCCACTCCCACGAGGGCCAGAGGATCCTGCGCCACGGCATAGTCGACGAGAGCCTCGGCGATGGCATCGGCCAATCGATCTGGATGGCCTGGAGAAACGTATTCGGCGAGATGATGAGTTTCAGTCTTCATGATAATTTATTTCAGAGTGCGATCACTTCCAAGGTAGTTGCTCGACGAGTTTGGCCAACGGCTCGAGCTCCCGTGACACGTTTTTACCGACCAGTCCGACGAAGAACTGCACATGACGCCGCTCGAGTTCCTTCATCACTTCGTGGCGCGGTTGGCCGGTGTAACCGTCCGTGAGCAGGAGCACGCGGCGCGGCGTTTCTCGGGGTTTTAGGGCCGCCAGATGGTCGAGCACGCAATTAATGTCGGTGCCGCCCGTGTTCCTGATCGGTTGCTTCGCGAGGGGGCGACGCGGATCCACTGCGGCCACGACAGTGCTGAAGGCGTGCAAGCGGGCAAGACCTCGGCGATGAGGCCGGTCCAGTGCTTGACCCAGCAAGGGCAACAGTTCCGTCATCGAACCGCTGATGTCGAAGTAGACGTGCGCTACCTCCTGCGGCCCCAGAACGCGTCGAGGTTGAATCGTCTGAGCTTGGTAAAACAGCGGCCGCGCTCCTGTCAGCTGTACCCAAGCTGCGGCTCGGCGATCGCGCGATTGCGGGAGAACTGTCCATTGTTCCCGCTCCTGCTCCGATTTCCTCCATGCCCGCGTGGAATAAATCGACGACGGTTGCAAAATTCCAGCCTTTCGCAGCAGGCGGCCCAAGGCCTGCAGGAACTGCGATTGGGCCGTATCGCTTGGCGGTAAATAAAACTCCTCCGGCGTACGCCCTTCGTCCCGTCCCGCAATCGGCTTGGGCGGCGGTGGCCATCCTTCGACGATTTTCCGAAATACCTGCCGCAGGGTTTCATCGTGCAGCACCGCCTCGTCATCCGCGCCCGATTGGTTCTCCCCGGAGTGATCTCCCAGCAGGGTGACGCCGATTGTGGAGATGGCATCGCCGCTTTGGGCTAGGCTGACTTTCAGTGCGTTGAACACATCCAGATAGGTGACCGTGGTCGTGTCGTTTCCGTAGAGCAATTTCACCACTCGCACCTCCGCAGCGCTGGCATCGGACGGCAAAGGTTCAGGATGATCAGGCCAACCCGGTGGGGGACGCAGCAGGCGCGCAGGAAACGAGTCCCACGAGTTCATCCGTTGGAAAAACTGCGTGTAACGTCCCTCGCGGAATTGATGGCACAGCATCGCGTTAATCACCGCATCGAACACGAGGTTGTCCAGCGGCGTGATCCGTGCGAAGAGCCGCGTGTGGCCGAGCACCACGTGGTAAAGCTCGTGCAATACCAGCAGAAAGAGGTCTTCATCCTGCGGACACTGCTCAGCTAAAAATCGCGGGTTGATATGCAGGCGCGGTTGAGTCGAGCACTCGATGCAAGCCGTGGGACTGCGGTCGCTCTCGACGATATCCAACAACTGCAGCAGGCGATCCAGGTGGAAGCTCGCCGCTGGCAGCACGCTGAAGATGCGCTCGCGCAGGTGGCGTTCACTGTCACTGCGACTGGAATGGAAGAGGTGGTTCATGGTGTGGTTTTTGGATTGGGATTCACCGTTGCGTTGCCGCCAGGGCTCAATGCGAGCTGTCCGGCCCATGTGGAGGATCGGCGCGTGAGGGCAAGGCGCGGGTCGTCCACCAAAAATTCAATTTCCAACAAGTGGGCGATGGACCAGTCAGGTGCGCGGTGGCCCAAGTAGAGATTTCCGATCCGGCGCGATAGAATTGCAAGGGTCAGCGCGAGGTCCTCGCACACGGGCGTCTCGGCATCAGGGGTGGAATCCGTGCGGGTCACAATCCATCCGATGAGCACCCCGCCAAAGGCTCGGTTTGCCTCCTCAACCTGCTTTGGCGAACAGCCCAGCTTGGGGAACCTAGCTTGGTCACTGACAGGCGACGCCCGTCGCCATCTCGTAATGATTCGTTCCGAATCAGCGCCACGATTGAACCGGAGGGCGCGGCGCAAGCTGATCGCCGTGACGCCATAAACGGCCCGCACCGCAATCCGCACCTCGGTCCGCGGCGGGACGCTCATATTATGGAGCACGCCAACCTGCGACCACCGTTGGAGGATGTGGTCCGAGCCGCTCATTGGCTTGCGCCGGGGTTCAGATGGGTTTCCTTCAGCGCAAATTCTAACCGCTGCCATACGTCCTCAAAGAAGGCCTTAATGGCCGATGGTGAGGTTTTTTGAAACCCATCCGGCAACAGTCCTTGCAGGAGGTTCCGCGTGTAACGATCACGCACCTCGGCCTGTGTGTGCCCCGAGTCCGCGAGCGTCGCGCAGAGTTGGCCTGCCTCGCGATAGATAGACACACCGGAGGAATGCACGGATTCCTTCTTCTCCCGCGGTTGGATTACTCGCTCGATTTCACCCGCCAACGTTTCCACCACCGTGCCGGGAATCGAACGGTTCCGATGCGTCGCCAGATAAACTGCCAGCGCAACCGCCACCCGATGCGCCTCGGTCGGTTGCGCCGCCACCGCCTCCAAAATAAGCTGGCCCAAGTCTAGGTTGGCAATCCGCTCGCCGTATCGGAGCGCTCGGATGAAACGTTCCAAGGGATCCCGCACCTGTAACAGTTCGTGCCACGGATCTTCCTTGTCGAGTTTCGCCACTTGCCACGCCTGTCGGTGCGCTGCGAGCAACGCGGCTTGGTCAAGCGCGCCCGTCTGCGCCAGTTGCGGCAGCGAGTGGCGCAGCGCGAGCAACGCTGCCTCAACCCACTCGGGCACCGGGCCATCGGGTGTCGTGCGTCGCTGCAGGCAGACCCTCGCGGCCTGCACGGCTAGAATGTTCCGATGTAGGACGGTGATGCGCCGCGCCGACAGATACAGTCGCCCTTGGCCCAGCAGCTTCTCCAATCCAATCAAATAATCCTGCAACCCGGTGGGCGGGTCCTGGCAGAACGCCTTGTAAAGTCCCGCTGCTTCCGCCACGAGCGCCGTTGGATCTACCGGGAACGGATGCCCCCCTTTAAACTGATCACTCAGCACCGCCCGCTTCTCGGCATCGGTCAGGTCCTGCCACGAGGGAGCTGAGATAAAAAAGGCGAAACGATCGGCAAGGGCTGGATCAAGCGGCTCGACACCGAGATAGACCTCCTCTTCGCTCGGGTCATCGGACCGCACCGGCGGATTCATCGCGGCCCAGCGATACCGGAGTTTCTCCAGCTGCTGCCCTTGAACGCGCCGCTCGTGAATGATGGGGAAAAGCTTGTTTTGCAATTCCGGTTTGGTGCGGTTGATCTCATCAATAAATACCACCTCCGCATCCCAGATAGCTGTGGGCGTGGCAATATAGCGCAGCGAGCGCTGCTGTTCATCCGGCACCGGGATGCCCACCAAATCATCGAAGTTGACGAGGCTGGCGTTGTAGAATCGGTAATCGAGTCGGAGCGCTTGAGCCAATCGCTCCAGGAGGAAGCTCTTGGCCGATCCATGCCGACCGATCAGTATCAACGGATCCTCCGAGGCCAACGCCGCTAGCACCACGGGCTCCAGTGCGGCCCAACCTTCCAACCCCAACGGCTGAGTAAGAACCGAGGTCATTGTTCGTTCCTCCTTGTGCGGATGGATCGCCGACTGGCCAGCCGCAGGTTTAATAGATTTGCTCCTCATTGCGCCCCCCCTGAGATCGTCTTGTGGCCGAACAACGCCAGCAACGCATCGCGTAACTGTTGCGCTTCAGCGGGGCAAGCGGTGCCGAGCGAAGTCCGGAACCGTGCCTTGGTGCAGTCCGGCAGATGGAGCGTGAAATGGCACCACCAAGTGCCGTGGTTGTTCCAGAGGTGATGATCTGGGTTCGCTTGGTTCACCCGGATCGCCAGCGTGGGCTGAGTCATATGCGTTTGCCTTTTGGTCAACGCATCAGGGGATTATGCCTGCGGAAACAAAAAGCCACCGACCTTGCATCAGGTGGCGGCTTCGTAATCCGTGAAGGTTTTGTTTTCGAGACGCAACGCGCTTCGCACATCGAACAGGTTACCCCGCTCGCGCACCGTGGCTGGCTTCAACAGCTCGGTTGCTACTCACCCGGTTCAGCGGGCTTGTTCCTGATGCTGATTTCAGCAAACCAGCATTCAGCCCAGGCTGCAAGTCGTAACTGTGTCATAAAGAGTGATAGGCAATCAGGAATTTAGAATCTGTGTGAATTTGCGGATAAACCAGCCTCCGAAGTTTGATCCGCAGATGGACACAGATTTCCGCAGATTCTTCTGAGGCTGTAGAGCTCCGTCAGGCTCGGCAGGTTCGTTAGCTTTCTCGACAAATTCAGGCGGAATCACCGAGTGCAAATATTCCGGGATATTCCCCCCGGACATCAAGAAAACACCAGAAAAGACCCGGTAACCCCAATCTCTGAGTTACCTGTCGGCTTGGCCATCATGAACTCTCCACTGGGAACTTATGGCATCGAGCGAAATTAAATCCGTGGCAAAGCGACCACCCCCGACCGGGTTAAATCGAGAATTCCAAAGTTCGTGAGAAGTGACAGGAATTGATTGATCTTTCCTTCGGCGCCGGTGATTTCAATGACAATGCTGTCGGCTTGGACATTAACTACCTTCGCTCGAAATAACTCAGCCAGTTGACAAATCTCCGAACGGTTTGCCCCACTTGCAGAGACTTTTACCAAGACTAATTCTCGGTCAATATAGTCCGTTTTGCTGTAATCAATGACCTTCACCGAGTCGATGAGCTTCTCAAGTTGCTTGCAGATCTGTTCGACCGTGGCGTCGTCGCCACGGGTGACAATGGTCATCCGACTCAACGTCGCATCGTGCGTTGGAGCCACGTTCAGGGAATCGATATTGTAGCCGCGGCCGCTGAACAAACCGGCGACGCGGGTTAAGACGCCGAACTTATTTTCGACGAGGACAGAGATGGTATGGCGCATGACGTTCTGGTTGTAAGTCTTCAGTTTTCTAGCAAAGGCCGGACGGTTGCCCGTCTACGACAGCAACTCCGCTTAAAAACCAAAGCCCGCCATCCGTTGCTGGGGACGCGGGCGACCTGTTATCCGAGTAAAGAGCCGTACCGCATCAACCCACACGGGTAACGAGGTCTGCGACTAAGCTGCGGATCTGAATCACGGCGAAAACGTAGCGGAGGTAGGGTCTCGGCAGCAATCGTGAAATTTTATTACAAATTGGGGTGATGCTCACACTCTTGAATTTATCAAACGGCTTATTCCGAGGTGCTCCACCTCTTTCGTTGGTGGGAATGCAACTTCGGGGAAGATTCGACTTTAACTGGGCGCCCACCAATCGCGCAATTCTTAAATCCGGACAACGTGGTGTCTTGGTCCGCAATCTCTCTCGCTTCACTGCCACTGACCGGTCAACGCCCCCCATCCTCAGTGTCCGCACTGGCCATCAATTCGCCAAAGCAACCCCTCAATCTGCCCACTTCTTTCGATTTCTTCGTTACTAGAATTCTAACCCTTTCAAAGTAATTACCGCTAATGAACCGGGGATCTGATGCGATGGGCAAGCTCTAGAAGTCGCACCCTTTCCCGTCTGGAATGGAGACCCAAGCCTAAAGGTAGGAGGACCGCCGGCGATCAACCCTGTTTAAGCTTCGAAACTTTTTAGCCGCAACTATTTACCTTGCGGTGTCTGGGAATAAAGTCGTGACACTATTTGAAACTCGTAACTAATCTTTTTCCCTCGTGGAAAAGAGAAAGAGAATAACAGTGTAAATGTGACAACGGAATGAACTACGGTCACTTAAGACTTTATCCCAGACTTCAGACTTCACGAAAATTTCACTCAATCTTAAATCACTGCAAATGGGCATCTCAGGAATCAAATTTCAAATCACCCTACTCCTCGTCACTGCCCTTGCGGCTCTCGGGATGGCTTTGACCGCTGGCTTAAGTCTGAATGAAAATATCAACAAAACAGTGATCATCTGGATTTTAGCTCTCGCGGCAATCATCAATGCGGGCCTAGGATTTCAGGTTAGAACCCTGCTCGATTCTGTGCCGGCCGAACGGGCTACAAATACCGATGAAGCAACTGCCTCCGCAGATTTAACCGAGGCTATCCAAAAGATAACTACGCTGGAATCTGAACTGCGCGTCGCCCAATTTTCCTTCGACAAAGAGCGCGAGGCGAATGATCAACTCAGGAGAAGAATAGCCGGAGGAAGGTCAGTTTCGTTCGATTCTGAGGACCCCTCTTCGTCGCAAACTGATGAACAGAATCTAGGAAGACCTTATCTGGAAGTGTCAGAGACTTTGCGATCCTTGATTCTTCAGTCTGGCGACCGATCTCAAGTCTCACTTGCCGGTGGTACCCGACTCGAGGTGTGCCTCACCTTAGACCAAGAAGAGGTGAAAGATATCCGGCAGATCATGGCGGCCATTGGTCGAGTAATTTCGCGCCCGATCCTGGAGGAGTTTGCCGATTCGAAGTCAACTGACGGCGAGATCAAAATCATGCTAGTGGATGACGACCGCACTTGCCGGATGATTTTTAAGGCACTTCTTCCCAAAGATCTAAAGGTGTCCACCACCGAATTTGATGATGGACTTGCGGCGATCAATTCTCTGCAAGCCCCTCCCTATCCGGATATCATCGTGTGCGACATCATGATGCCGAATCTCGATGGGTTTGAATTCTTAGCCAAATTGCGAGATTTGCCCATGTTTATCAGCATCCCAGTGATCATGGTCACCTCCAACGCCTACCGAGAAAACGTTTCTAAAGCCGCCGCATTAAACGTGTGTCGGTTTTTAAAGAAACCGCTTCGCCGCGATACAGTCCACTCTGCGGTTCAGTTCGCCATCTCTCAAAACGAGCGGAAGCAATCATCCATTATTGAAGCACAAGAAAAAATGTGTCTGGACGATCGCGCCTACTTCGAATTGGCCTGCGGTTTGTCTCGTTCTGTTACTTTAGCTATTACTTTTGTCCGAAATTGCATCAGTCGGGATCGCTGGAATTCAGCGACGCTCAAGGTCGATGCCCTCAAAGGGTCTATTCTTCTGGTTGGCGATCAGCGCCTCGCCACCTCTTTGTCTCGGGTGGCGGTCGAACTTCAAAATTGGAATATAAGCGGAGTGACTCTTGAACTAGAACGGCTTGAAGCGGAAAATGAACGCTACGCTCGTGCCTTAATCCACTTGTTTGGTGAGGAATTCAGCCCCGGTATCTTACCAGTGAATGCCCCAGATAAAGTATCCCTTCTCGGTAAGTCATTTCCAATTAATCCCGTCGACTCAATCGAAAAGCTCTCGCCTCAAGGGTAATAACTTATCGACGCCGCTTAACTCAGAACGCTGAGCGGGATACTTTCAAGGCTTCAACCCCGTCCCTGACGGTGACAGACTTTCCTCGTGTCGCAGTTTGAACTCAACGAAGCCTTCTTGGCTAAGGCCGCAGGGTGGGAAGTTATGAAAGAGGCTCGGTCCCTTTTAGCCGCCGGCCGTGTTCTCTCTTCCGATTGGTCCGCACCTCTCTTGAAGGGCGTGGTCCAGTCGGATCCCTCCAGTTACAAAGCCGGTCTATCCATTCGCCATGCTCTGGATATTGATAATCTTTGCACCTGCCGCACCTCTCGGGAATGGGGCACGCTCTGCGCTCACTCCATCGCCGTTGGTCTCCATCACCTCAAACCGCCGGTCGCTAAACCTTCCCCCTCCGCTGCCTCCTCTGCCTCTAAGGTTCCTCAAAATAACCAACGAACCCCTGCTTCAAATAAAGATCCGGTGCGGCTAAGAAGATCTGAGATTGGCACTTCGCTGGAAATTAGTCTGATCTTTCCTCCAAACCTGTCCGAGGCTCTTTCTCGAGGCCGCGTGCTTCTTGTTTTCGAAGGGCTCACCACTCAAGGCCGAGTGCCGCTAGCCTCTCTGGTTCGATCAGGCCCTTATCGGCTGTCAATCGAGGACACCCGATTGCTCGATGCAGCCGAACTCGCTTCCGGTGGCGATACCCCTAGCCTGATCCAACTCGATGCCGAAGCCTTGATTACCCTGCTTCCGTCTCTGGCTGATCATCCTCGGTTAACCCTCGGTCGCACTCACGCTTTGGTGATTTCTCTCACCCCAGCCGCCCTTGGTCTGAACGCGGTTTTGGAATCGGATGGTCAAATTCTACTGAGCCTAAAACAACCGACCTTTGTCCCAGTCTTGCTCGTCGGTCGGGAGATAAGCTGGGCTCTTTCCCTCCGCCTCCTCCAACCCCTCGGCTTATCGAATGACCTCCGCGACGTCTTAATCCGGCCCCAACGAATTCCCCGAATCCGGGTTCCCTCTTTTTTAAGCCAAGCTTGGCCCGCACTGAGTTTGAATACCGGATTTAGCTCTTCCTTTGCGCTTTCTGATTTTATTCTTGAACCTCAACCCCCTCGGTTTCTACTGAATCTGGCCGGTGGATTAGCCCAACTGACCGCCACCCTCCAATGCGCCTACGGCCCGCGTATTATGACGGTGGGCGTAACCAATCGCGACGAACCAACGTGGTTGCCTGACCCTGCCCATATCTGTCGTTATTCCACTCGCGATCTCGGTTCGGAACATATTGCTTTTATGCAACTCCGGGAAGCGGGTTTCAGTGGGCCTGATTCTCAAGGGGGTTGGCAAATGGTCGGACAAGACCGTGTCCTCACCTACTTCGCTCGCTTTCATCCTCGATTCGAGAAAAAATGGACCGTTTCTCTCGAAGAACGCCTCGAATTCAGTACTAAAAAGAATCTTGAACGCATCACCCCTCGCTTCAAAATCACCGCGGGCGGTGGCGAACGTTGGTTCGATCTCGAGGTTGCTTACGAGACCGCGGAGGGAGAACGTTTTAGCGCGGCCGATATCCAAAAACTAATCCTCGGGGGCGGTCGGGGACGCACTCGATCCGGTAAAACTGTGGTGATCGATACGGGTGCGGTCGAGGAACTTCAAGAGGTCCTGATGGACTGTGCCCCCAACCAACGTGACGGACGGTTTCGTATTGAAACAGTCCAAGCTGGGTTTCTGGAGACATCTCTCCACGATCAAGGCTACTCCCTAAAGGCACCTGCCGCTTGGCATCATCGGGTCGCTCAACAAACGGGTGAAGCCGAACTCAACTGCCCACCGCTCGGCTTGCTCGATGATATTCTGCGCCCCTACCAAAAACAGGGGGTTGGTTGGATTCGATTTCTACGCGAGAACGGATTCGGTGGAGTGCTGGCCGATGAAATGGGCTTAGGTAAAACCCTCCAAGTTCTGGCGCATCTCGTCTCCAGCCGATCTTCCTCACTATCCTCTCTGGTCGTCTGCCCGACTTCTCTGGTCAGCAACTGGGCCGCAGAAGCAGCCCGCTTCACGCCCGAATTACGCGTCCTTATTCTCTCAGGCCCTCAGCGCCACCTCAGTATGGCGAAGATTCTGACTCATGATCTTGTTATAACCAGCTACGCATTGATCCGGCGAGACCTCCCTCTCTACCTCGACTACAGCTTCGATACCCTGATTCTGGACGAAGCTCAGCACATTAAGAATCGGGAAACCCAAAACGCCAAAGCCGTTAAAACTCTTCGAGCCAACCACCGCATCGTTCTTACCGGGACGCCGGTGGAAAATTCTGTCCTCGATCTCTGGAGTCTCTTCGACTTTCTCATGCCGAGTTATCTTGGCAGTTCGGATGATTTTAAAGATCGCTACGAAATACCCATTACCAAAGATCGAGATAAGAGTGCCCTCGCCCGATTGGCAAAACGAATCCGGCCGTTCTTGCTCCGACGATTGAAGAAAGATGTCGCGAAGGAGCTCCCCGCCAAACTGGAACACGTTTCCTATTGCGATCTCACCTCAGCGCAGGCTGCCGTCTACTCTCAGGTCCTTGCCGCGACCCGTCGTCAGGTTGACGATGCCGTGACCGCACAGGGCTTGGCCAAAAGTCGCATGGTGATCCTCACCGCCCTCCTTCGACTCAGACAGGTCTGCTGCGATTTACGTCTTTTGGAGGACAAAGATACCAAACCAGCTTCGTCCAAAAAAAATGAGGAATCAGGGAAATTCGAACTCTTTGGTGAGTTATTGGATGAAATCCTCGACGGAGGACATCGAGTGCTCGTTTTCAGTCAATTCACCCGAATGCTCAGCCTGATCAGTGATGAACTTCATCGGCGCGAGGTTCTTTACTGTTATCTCGACGGATCGACCCAAGACCGCGCCGGAGAAGTAAATCGGTTTCAAAATGAATCTGGCCCCCCGGTTTTTCTCATTTCGCTGAAGGCAGGCGGGGTGGGTCTCAACCTTACTGGAGCCGATACGGTCATTCACTTTGACCCGTGGTGGAACCCAGCGGTTGAAGATCAAGCCACCGATCGAGCCCATCGAATTGGCCAAAAGCGAGTTGTCACAAGTTACAAACTAATTACCCGCGGTACAGTCGAGGAAAAGATCCTCCAACTTCAGCAACGGAAACGGGAAGTGATTGCTTCCACTTTGACCGGTGAAGAAGCGCTCGCCAACTCCCTAACTTGGGATGAAATCCAAGATCTCCTCGCCTAACCGTCCAAAGCCGGTGGTCAGAGCCAATCCATATCCCGAAAGAAGATTGACCTAGCGCATACTACTCAGCGACGTCTCCAATGATGCCAACTGGCGCGCGGTCGAATTTGCCAGCAAGAAGCCTCGAGGATCCACTTCACCTCGGCGAGTCGCGCCGCCGCCATTCCCTCGTGAAAATCGATATCGATCGAGGATGCCAAAGGTCTGACGAACTAAGTCTACCAGGTCTGCATCTGCAAAGAGGAAAAGCGTCTGCAGTTGCTGTAATTTCCGGTCTAAAATCACCACCTGATCCGCGTAGGGCCAAGCCACCACCACTTCCGACATTTTCTGTATTCGAACCGGCCCAAGGTTGGTCCCGATGACCCCGGAAGCGGTTTCAGTCAATATCCCTGTCAATTCGACCACGGTCGCGTCCCGAGACCAAAGTCGACTCGGGTTTCGAAGCATCTTTCCGGTGGCTTGAACAGCCCACCACTTTTCTACCTCTAACAAGGATTGAAACCGCCCCTTCCAAACTTCCAAAAAGGCGGTTTGCCAATTTAGATGCCGTCGAAGCGACATCACAAACGAACGCAGGGCTCCCCGATTCGAATCCACTTTCATCAACTCTTGGAGAAAAAGTGCAGCACTTGCTTGATAGAGGGCGAGGCTCGCAGCACTGCCTAACTGCTCGTCACTGGGAAAGCTCAACCCGCTCAAATCTAACGGTAATCGCCCCTCCAACCGCTTCATAATCAAGGCCGTCGGATCAATGAGCCGCTGATTTTCCTTAAACTCGCGGTTGGATTCAGGCGCTAGCTCCCGACCTGAACCACTGATTAAAAGGAAAGTAGTCCCTTCAGAAAGCCACAGTGGAACCGACCGGAGCACTGCCGTGCTGGCCCCCTGATTGATCGCATCCAACAAGACAACTTCGACAATGGCTCGAATTAAACGCTGCCACTCAATGGAAAGCGGCAACGAGATGGAGAATTGCCAACAGTCTGAAAAGGGGGTGGATTCAATTCTAAGCTGAGCGGTCTTACTCACCTCAGGAGTTATATTGATCAAGATGTGGGCCGAATGAGTCCCGTTTAACCCCAAAAGACGATCAATACTCACTCGAATTCTCTCACAGGCAATGGCCACCGAAGCGGGATCTAACTCGACTCTGTCGGAAGTCCCAGAACTCGGAATCTGCCAAAGGGTCGGCGCCCTCGGAGAAAGGCGTCGACTTAATGCCAATGAAGAAGACGAAGCTGTCGGTACACTGGGTCCGCGAACCTGAAACTGCCCCGTTCGACTTCGTAAGGTCACCGCAAAGGGGGTCTGTGGCCACCACTCTGGAAGCTTCCCATTTAAAGCAGGCAAACCGCCTCTCGATGGAACCCCCAAGGGCTGTGCTCGCCCCAAGAATTGGCCTCCAAAAACGAAATAAAAACTAATGAATCCGCTCAAGGTATACCGCAAAAAAACCACGGATTCTCGCCTCAGCCAATTCATCGACAAATCCAAAAGTCCATGCCGAAACTGTCTCCAAAGCCAATCAACCAATGAAGACAAGGCACCCATAGGACGATACGATTTAAAGGACTCGGGCATCTCTTCGGCACTGGCAATGAAAGTGCGACTACTTATCGGACTTCGGCGCCGATGGAGTTGAGGGAGTTGAGGGAGTTGGGGCTGAAGTGGAGGGTGCGGTTGGCGTCACCTTGGTTGGAGCTGCCGACGCCGTCGAATCTGCCGATGCCGATGACTTATAAGCCGAGGATCGGTAGTCAGTAATGTAAAAGCCTGACCCTTTAAAAAGCAGACCCGCTCCTCCGCCTAATCCTCGTTTTAAGACTCCTTTGCCACACCGTTTCTTTGGACATAACTCGGGAGTGCAGACCTGCACAGGCGCTGCCGAGATCGAATGAGCAATCTCCAAAACTGTCTCACACTTTTGACACACATATTCGTAAGTTGGCACGCCAAGAACTTAGCTGAGTGAACAGGGGAAGAGAGTAAAAAAGCCAAATTACTCTGCGAATCTGTCGCTACTCTCAGCCCAACCCGCGTGGAACATTGAAGTGCGCTCTCAATCATCGCCCGATCTGCCCCCCTCCGAGACCTCCCCAATAAAACTCGCAACCCAAGCCGGCGCTTAAGCAACAAGATTCTGCATTACCGAACCAGCCACGTTGGTAATGCGCTCATCCCGCCCTTCATGGGAATGAGTTAATTTAAGATGATCCATGCCCATTAAATGGAGGATAGTCGCATGGATGTCATTGATGTGGGCCCGATTCTCGACCGCGTGAAGACCAATTTCATCGGTAGATCCGTAAACCGTGCCTGGTTTGATCCCGCCCCCCGCGAACCACATGGAGAAACCGGTAGCGTTGTGGTCTCGTCCGCGACTCCCTTTCTGACTAACCGGGGTCCGGCCAAACTCCCCTCCCCAAATCACCAGCGTCTCATCGAGGAGCCCTCGCCTTTTTAAATCGGTCAGCAATCCCGCGACCGGACGATCGGTTGCTCCGGCCATCCTTTCGTGGTTTGCATTGACATCATCATGGGCATCCCATTGCCAAGCCACAGGACCGCCACCCGAATAAAGCTGAACAAACCGGACGCCGCGCTCGATGAGTCGACGGGTAATTAAACAGCGGGTCCCAAATTCTGCTGTCCGCGGATTATCAACCCCATACAGGGCGCGGGTCTCTGCCGTTTCGCGGGTGAGATCAACGGCCTCCGGGGCCTCGGACTGCATCCGAAAGGCGAGTTCATAACTCTTGATTCGTGCTTCTAATTCACTGTTGCCAGCCCCGAGATGACGCCGATTCAGCGTGCCTACATAATCCAAAATGCGTCGCTGACGCGTGCGGTCAAACTGAGGGTCAGCTGAGGCAAGATTGACGATCGGACTCGAGCCTGGACGAAACAATGTGCCTTGATGTGAGGCGGGAAGGAACCCAGAACCCCAACAAGGAACCCCTCCTTCAGGCGTGCCTTGCGGCTGGGCCATCACCACGAAAGCCGGCAAGTTCTGAGATTCACTACCCAAACCGTAAGTGACCCAACTGCCAAGACTGGGAAAGCCCATCAGCACTCGACCCGAGTTCATTTGGTAATGGGCAGGTGCATGGATCACACTGTCTACCGCACACGAACGTACGAGGGCAATCGTATCAGCGTGCTGATGCATTTGCGGAATTAAGTCGGACATATCCATACCGCATTGCCCGTAACGACCCCAGCGTCGCGTGGAACCCAGACACAAAGGATCCGTCTCCAAAAACTGACTGTTCACATTGCCATAGCTCGCAGGCAGATGTTTGCCGTCTAACTTGTTCAGCTCAGGCTTGGGATCAAACAGGTCCATCTGACTTGGCCCGCCCACCATAAAAAGAAAAATACACCGTTTTGCACGAGCGGGAAAATGCGGGTTGGAGGGGCCAAGATGGCCAAGGTGAGGCGCAACAATTGGCTTAGTTGAAGGCTCGGAAGCCAGTAACTGGGTCAACGCCACCGACCCAAACCCCAGTCCAAGACTCTCTAAGAACTGACGCCTCGATCCCCCTGGGAGGGCTCGACTCTCGGTCACAGGAAACCGAGGCTTGACCGGTGGTTTAGGGAACATAAATAAACTCATTACTATTAATCAGCGCTAAGGTGAGATCGGTCCATCGATCCAAGTCGGTCCGAGGATTTGTTCGTAAAAATTCCAAGGTCCACCGCAGCTCCTTTGCGGTCGGTAACCGACTATAACAACGCAAATATGCCTCATGAATTCGCGCTTTTACCTCCGGCGAATGGTCAAGCAGCGAGCGAGCAAACGTCGCCGCCGTCTGCTGAGCAAATCCACTATTCAACATCACCAGAGCCTGAGGCGCATGGGTACTCACGGGGCGTTGCGAACACGAGGTCAACATATCAGGAGCATCAAAAGCATCGAACAAGGGATAGTGAACATTGCGCTTTCGATGCACATAAATCGAACGGCGCGCCTGTTCTTTTAAATCTGGGTCGACGGGCCACAGATCCACAACTTCGGCTTCAGTAAAGATCAAATCACGAACCTCGGGCTCCAAGGGAAGACGAACGCCGGGTCCCCCCCGTTTGGGGTTAAGAATCCCCGCCACGGCCAAGGTGGAATCTCTTAAGCCTTCAGCCTCCATTCGGCGTGCGGTCATTTTCCAAAGAAATTGGTTTTCCGGATCTCTCTTTTCTCCACTTCGAGAAATCTCACCGGAGGCCCGCTGGTAAGTTTTGCTGGTCACGATCAATCGGTGGATCGATTTAAGTTTCCATTCGTGGCGGATCAATTCGCACGCCAACCAGTCTAAAAGTTGAGGATTTGACGGCGATGAACCCTTTGTCCCAAAATCGGAGGGAGTAGCAACGAGACCTCGACCAAAGTGGTGCTGCCAAAGACGGTTTACAATAACCCGCGACGTCAGGGGATTTTGACCCGACACCAACCAACGAGCTAAGGCAAGGCGTCGCCCGGAATGTTTCGCGTCCACTGCGCTGAAAGTAGCATTGAAGCTAGCCTCACCCATTGTGCTCAATAACACAGAGGGAGGGGCTGGTGAGACCACCGCACGCTTCTGCTTAGTGTCACCCCGGCGAAGAATCCAAGTCTCGGGCAGAGTCTTTTCACTCTCCATCATCGACATGGCTTGAGCCGGCGGATGCGGCATTTTTAATCCGAGTTCGTAGAGTTGGCGTTTGAGCGATTCACGAACTGAATGATCGTTCGGATGGTGCGCTATTTCCTCTGCGATCTCCTCCCAAGTCACATTCAAAGCAACACTGATTCCCTCAAAAAGACGGGCTTCCGCCGGGGTCCGCTGTTCTCGAGGAAGGGCTCGAATTGCGCGCTCGCGCCCCGTCAAGGTCGCTTCCTTCGCCTGTTGCAGTCGAGTCCGGTAAGGCTTCTCCAGTTTCGCTTTCGCAGTCTCGAGCGGCTTCAGCAAAGCCTCAATTCGCTTCTTTTCAAAATCAAAACGGACCCGTTCCTCCGGCGAATGAATCGGAGTTTCAATGTGCCTCGCTCCTGCAAAGAAGGCCTGTAAACGATAGTAATCGGCGGTGGGAATAGGATCAAACTTGTGATCATGACACCGGGCACAGCCCATGGTTAAACCCAAAAAAACCGACCCTACGGTGCTGGTGGCCGCGATCAATTCGTCATTGCGACGGACTTCTAGATCGATATTGCCGGAAACAATTTCAAAGGGACCACTTCTGGCGAAGCCTGATGCGATCATTGCTTCCTGATTCCCAGGCTCCACTTCGTCGCCGGCAATTTGCAGAGTCAAAAAGCGGTCGTAGGGCATGTCTTCATTGATGGCTTTAACCACCCAGTCCCGATAGAGCCAAGCATGAGGCCGGTCCGCGTCCAGTTCGAATCCGTTCGAGTCTGCGTAATGAGCCAAGTCGAGCCAATGTTGCGCCCATCTTTCCCCAAAAGCCGAACTGGCGAGCAGACGATCCACGGTCTTTTCATAAGCTCCCCCAGAATTGTCGACCAAAAACGCCTTCAACTCTGCCGGCGTCGGCGGCAATCCGGTTAGATCGTAGGTTACTCGCCTCAAGAGGGCGGCTTTGTTCGCCAAACCAACGGGTTTGATTTGCAAACGATCGAGTTGATCGCCCACCAACCCATCAATGCTATTCGCGGCAGCAACCGCCGATCCAGAGGATTTACTCACCCGAAGCGGATCCCGGGGCGGCAGAAACGCCCAATGCGAGGTCGAAGCACGCGTGGCTATCGCCCGGTCCAAAGGCCCAGTTTCCGCCAAGGCCATCCAAACCCCTCCGCTCAAGCAAATCAGCACAAACCATAGGGCGGCGAAAGTCCTTCCCAATAGGGTACAAACCTTTGCTTTCAAGTCTAATTGGGGGAGGAAACACTTCATGGCTAGACCCTGATAAATTCAGCCAAACTCCAAACCTTTTCAAGGAAATGTCAAAGCTAGATCTGTCCGTTGCGAAAGACTCTTGGCGATGACGCCCTGATCAGCCGTCCACGTCTCCTAGCTCTTAGTGTCTCAAGGTCGAGGGCAACCATGGATTATCGACGTGCTCGCCGCTCAAGGCACATCCAGCGGCATTCTCACTCAGCCGGGTGGTGACTATATTTCGCTCACCGACATGGTGCGGAACTTCGACGGAGCCGGCGCCCTGATTGAGCAATGGCTCAAGAACAAGGACACCGTTCTGTTCCTCGGTGTTTGGGAACGTATCAATAACCCAGGTTTTAATTCCCTCGAATTCGAGGGAATTAGAAATGATGCCGGCCGGAACAGTTTCTTCCTCTCGGCAAAGAAATGGATCGACCTGACCGGAGCCAAAGGACTGATCGCGAGCGCCGGACGTTATGGCGGCACCTACGCCCACAAGGACATCGCCTTCGAATTCGGTTCCTAGCTCAGCCCCGAGTTCAAACTTTACCTCATCAAGGAGTTCCAGCGCCTCAAGGACGACGAAAACGACCGCCTTCAGCTCGGTTGGAATCTCCAGCGCTAGCTCGCCAAAATCAACTACCGCATCCACACCGACGCGATCAAGGAAACACGCATCCCACCCTCCATCACCAAAGCCCAGACCGCGAAAGAATGGCGCGACGCCCACCCTGGCCCCGAGGGCAACCTCCGCGACCACGCCCCGCTGGAGCAGCTCGTCGTCCTCACCAATCTCGAAAGCCTCAACGCCGTGCTCATCCGCCAAGGACTGCCCCAGCCGGAGCGCGTGCTGAAACTGAACGAAATCGCCATCACCCAGATGCGCACCCTCCTCTCCGCCAACAACATCAAACGCCTGAAATGATGTTCCACCACGCCACCTTCCGCCGCGCCATCATCCCACTCTGACAAGACCTGAAACAGGAGACCCAATCATGAGCTTCCCGCGTTATTCGAAATACAAGCCCAGCGGCGTGGAATGGCTCGGGGATGTGCCGATTATTATCAGCACCAACGGTGCGTCATGCGATAGCCCAGGGCAACGCCCTGGTAATGGCCCCAAACACCTTTCCCAGCCCTGAGGGGCGTAACCTCATGCCGCAATCACTCGCCCAAATCCCCGTTCACCTGGTCTTCTCGACGAAGAACCACAAAATCACGTTTCAAGAAGAATACCGCCGCTTGTTGAACAAATACAGTATCTCATTTGATGAACGTTATGTGTGGGATTAAACTTCATTTCGTCCCTTCAGGGCTGAGGATCCTATGGCTCTTCGGACCCAGGGTTGCACCCTGGGCTATCGCATTTGGCCCCCTTGGGGCTTTCATCTGGCACTGTCGGGGCCGGAGCAAAAGCGGACAGCGACGGAGCAAAACCGGACAGAGAGACGGAGCAAAACCGGATTTCTTTGAATTGGCTGCAAAGTGACTGGCAATGAGCGATTTGTTAGTGACGCTCGCGCATCGTCAGCAGGATACGGCTCTGCCGGAGGGCAACCGGAGCGGCAGGCGATGCCAGAGGGCAATGCCCGGCCAC
>CAMDGV010000067.1 GCA_945898055.1 Akkermansia muciniphila
GATAAGCACATGAAAATGCCTCAGTAATTCACCGGCGGCGTCCCGGTCACCTAGGGCGGCCTTCTGGCACCATTCTTTTGCTTGCTGATCTGAATCCATAGTCATGGTTTTCAGAAGGTTAGTCGTGGGAACCCGGCACACTGGCCAACAATATTAGAAAAATCTTTTATCCACGTGCAAAGTCGAATGGCTAATTGAGACAACCGCCTTAGAAGGATCAGCGGAGGGAAAAACAACGGCAGCGAACCACTGCTTGGCGAACGTCTCCAGATCCGCCGCCGTGTGAATCGCGAATTTATCCAGATCCGTGCGGATGTTGTAGAGCTGGTTCGGGTCGGTCTCCTTGGAAAGCGTGACGCGGTCGTAGAAGGGCTGGAAACCTTTCTCGATGTCCTCGGCGCTGTTCTCGAAGTCCAGCACGAAGGTTTATTCCTTGCCCGCCGTGGTGCGGTTCAGGCGGGAGAGCGTTTGCACGCAGGCCACGCCGCTGAGTTTTTTATCCACATACATGGCCAGCAGCTTCAGTTGATCGAATCCCGTCTGGAATTTGCTGGCGACGATCAGGAAGCGGGAGTCGTCCGCCTCGAAGCGATCCCCGTCGCTGCCTCGGGAAAGCCGTTCATCTTGGCTTCGGTTTATTCCTGGCCGTCCTTGGGGTCTTTCACCACATCAGTGAAGGCTCCCAGCGCCTTGTCGGGGCTGCCGAGCTTTTCAAATAGGCATCTACGGCGACCTTGTAGCGCACCGCGTGCAGGCGGGACGAGGTGACGATCATTGCCTTGGCTTTGCCGCCCAGCTTGTCGCTCACGGACGTTTGGAAATGCTCCACGATGATGGCGACCTTCTTGGCGATGGTGCGCTCGTGGCGGTTGACGAACTGCTTGAGTAGCGACTTGGCCTTGCCGCCGTCGAACTCGGGATCGTCCTTCACCTTCTTCAGCAGCGCCCAGTATTGGCCGCAGGTGGTATAGTTTTTCAGTACATCGAGGATTAACTTCTCCTCGATCTCCTGGCGCATGGTGTAGAGGCTGAAAGGCTTGTAGGAGCCATCCGCCTGCTTGGTGCCGAACTGTTGCAGCGTCTCCGGCTTGGGCGTGGCGGTGAAGGCGAAGTGACTCACATTCTTTTGTGGGCTGAGGGTTTTCAGCTCTTCTAAAATGCGCTCCTCCACCGTCTTTTCGTCCTCGTCCTTCTTTTCGTCCTCGGAGGAATAGGAGAGCACCTTCTGCACCGCCTTGGCGCTCTGCCCGGCCTGCGAGGCGTGCACGTGGGTGCGGAACCCATCTTTGGCACGCCCCTTCAGGGTTTGGATGATTTCGGAACCGCAACCTAGGGCGTTGCCCTAGGCTAATATGGGGCACGCCGTTGGCGCTGCGGAAGGGCAGTCGTGCAATTTCTCAAGGCTCGTAATTCACTTCGATAACCGTTTAAACCGTTCGCGAGCCAGTTTTGTCGCCTTAGCTATCTGGAACTTCGTCAATTTCATCTCGACCGCAGCACGGGCTTCCTGGGTGAATCCCTCTCCCTTAGTTCCCGCGAGATTAAACCAAACGTGTGCTTCAACGAGGTCCTTCGGTACGCCTTCGCCTAACTCATACATCTTACCAAGGTTGAATTGCGCGAACGTATCTCCTTGTTCCGCAGACTTCCGATACCACTTCACGGCCTCAACGTCGTCCTTCGGTACGCCATCGCCGTTGTCATACATCCTACCAAGGTTGAATTGCCCGAGCGCATTTCCTTGCTCCGCAGACTTCCGATACCATTTCACGGATTCAACGAGGTCCTCCGGTACGCCTTCGCCTTTGCGATACATATTACCAAGGTTGACTTGCGCGAGCGCATCTCCGTTCTTGGCTTCCTTAAGCGTCTTGTCGAAAAGAGCGTCTCCAAATACTGAGAGGGTAAGTCCAAGAAAAATTGCAAAGTGTCGCCACATATTTCTGAGATTTAAGAAACGGCTCCCTTAACTCAACTTAATTCCCCGACACTTAATTCCCCGACCCAAATCAACGGCAAAGGCCTCTCAAGCATTTCCAACTTAATTCCAATTTCAACCAACATCTACCTTATCCTCCCCGTCAAAAAAGTAATTTCTTATCAATATTTGTTGGGTTTTTAGATCCGGTGGCCTAGTTGATGGATCGGTTGCGGCGTATTCCACAGGCAACGAGCCTCACGGGGGCCGAGCTCTTGCCTTGGAACTGGAAACCGGCGAAAGGCTAATCCGGTTGGTCGAACTTTCGTCCCCGCCTTCGATCGCGGAATATCCTACTTCCGGCAACGAGAGAACCATGGGTTTTGGGGTACACTTACACCCAGACTGCACAACTCAGACTCAACCCGCTCGACGTGACGACCGGACGGTTACATTTCACCAGCAGATTTTGCCCGGGAAATATTCCCCAATCAGCGCCTCGTAGAAGGGGCGTAGCGCCTTGCTGTCGGGCTTTGCGTGGCTCTTGGTGTAGAGATCATAGGGATTAAAGCGCCGCACCCAAGGTAGAAGTGCTTCGTCCGCAGCGTTGGTCAAATGCGAATAGTCTTCCTCGCGATGCCACGGATAAAAACTATGGTAGCGAAGCATCGCCAATCCTTCCTTCGGCAAATAGTCTCGGCAGACTTGATAGATATATTCGTCATGTCCCCACGACAACTGCACCTTATCTAAACCACAATTCGGCTCGTAAATCCCGTTGGCAGATTGGTAAAGAGGGTTCTGACTGTCTGGATTTGCCTGAAAAAACTGAGGGAAAACGCATTTCGGTGAATACGCGCACCCTGTCACAAAAGTATCGCCTACCACTGCCCACTGCGGTTCACCCCAAAGGCAGAGAATCTTGCCGAGATCATGTACAAACCCGGTCAATATCATCCACCGCGGTTGACCTTCAGCCCGTAGCCTTTCGGATGTCTGCAACAAATGCTCCAACTGCGACAAATCGGTGTCTGGATCCGAATCATCCACCAAGGTGTTCAGGTACTCGGCTGCTTCCCAGATACCCATCTTCAATCGGTTCAATCCCAAAAATTCATCTCGTTTGGCCTTAGCAAAAGCGTAAGTCTGGAAGGTATGGTTCAACCGATAGAATTCACGCACTGTCGGTCGGGCCTCTGCTTCATAATTACGAAATTCGGTCTCGGTCTTGTCTGGGGCATGCCCCACCGCCACCTTGGCCTTGGGGGCGTCTGACATCGGTTCAGGGTAATGCTGGACAACAAAATCTTCCCATTCGTCCAAGCTCTTCAGTGGATTCTTAACGGCGTCAGAAAGAGGAGAATTCATGATCAACAAAAACTGTGCGACCGTTTGTTCGTCCAAAGTAGGCTGTCGGACAAGCAGTTTGTTTCAAAGACTGCAGTAAGACGAGTTACCACCCCGTCACTTCTCCCAGCGCTGCTCTCCAAAAGTCTCTCCCTCATTCTCCTAATATTTCCTTGAATGGCGGGTTCAATAACAAGGCAACGGCAGGGTCTTTCATGTTCTCGCCCGTCACTAAGACCACACTGGTATCGATGCGTTTATCCACCGCTAACCCCTGCAAATGCGCCACCAAAGTCTTCACGCCCAGGTACCCCATTTTTAAGGGGTCTTGAACCACCAAGGCTTGTACATCGCCGTTACGTAAATCCGCAACCGACTGTGATCCTGAATCAAACCCCACCATCTTCACTTTCCCAGCTCCGCGTCCGATCTCCCTCAGGGCCTTGGTCATAGCAATGGTTGACGTTTCATTTGGACAAAACACCCCGTCCACCGCTTGCCCATGTCGGTTGAGTAGATTCTGAGACGCCTGATAAGCGGTCTCCCGGGTCGGACCAGCGTGTTGATCCACTGAGATTAACCGGATTCCCGTAAATTCTTTCATTACATCCAAAAAGCCAGCCTCCCGAGCCTCGGTACTGGCACTACCCACTTGGTACCTGAGAAGAATCACCTTGCCTGTTCCCTTGATTAGTTTGGCCAAATGCCTCCCAGCAATCTGACCGCCTTTGAAATTATCCGTCGCCACAAAACTGACCTGCTGGTCGGATTTTAAATCAGAATCGAAGACCACGACGGGGACTCCCGCTTTGATCGCCGACTTAACTGGATTCACCAAAGCCTGCGAATCCAAGGGCGCTAGCAAAATACCGCTAACCCCGCGCGCAGTGAAATTTTCTACCACTTGCACCTGCTGGTCGCGGTCATCTTCACGCAAAGGACCTTTCCAAAATAACTTCACTGGGGTGCCTGCTGCGGTGAGTTCACGTTCCGCCTTCACTGCCCCGGCATGGACTGATTTCCAGAATTCATGGGTCGTTCCCTTAGGAATAACCGCAATTGTCAAATCTTTGGCCATCGCACCGAAGGTGGATGCCGCAAGACACACTCCAATCAACCACTGGGGAAGCATAGAGCTAGAGTCCCCGAGGAAGGTTTCAGACGAAAGCCTGAAATTAGCCAAATGGCAAAATGATGGCTAAAAACAAGCCCAGCTGATTTACCGATCACTCATCAACTGGTCTTCAAGACCTCAACGAAGGCTTCCTGCGGAATTTCAACTGACCCGATAGATTTCATCCGCTTCTTACCCTCCTTCTGCTTCTCCAACAGTTTCCGCTTACGGCTAATATCACCACCATAACATTTGGCGGTCACATCTTTGCGGATCGCACTGACCGTTTCGCGGGCGACGATTTTCCCGCCAATGGCCGCCTGAATGGCAACCACGAACTGCTGGCGTGGAATGACTTCTTTTAACTTGGCAGCTAGGGCGCGTCCCCGAGATTCCGCCTTGGTCTTATGGACTAAACTGGAAAAGGCCTCCATCACCTCGTTGTTGACTAACATGTCCAACTTCACCATTTCACTAGCCACCAAACCGGCCGGTTCATAATCCATTGAACCATAGCCACGGGTGATCGATTTAATTCGGTCATGGAAATCAATGAGGATCTCGTTCATCGGAATCCGACAAGTCAGCATGACCCGCCGTGTATCCAAGGTCTCGGTAGTAAGAATCGATCCGCGTTTTTCGGAGATTAAGGACATCATATCGCCAATGTTCTCTCCTGGCGTGATCACAAACGCTTTCACAATGGGTTCGAGAATAGACTCAATATGAGCTGGGTCAGGCATGAAGGCTGGATTATCAACCTCTTTCATCGTCCCATCGGTCATCTGCATTTGATACACCACACTCGGATAGGTGGCGATGATGTCCATGTCGAACTCGCGCCGAAGTCGTTCTTGCACGATTTCCATGTGCAAAAGGCCAAGGAAACCGCATCGAAAACCAAATCCTAAGGCGGCTGAACTCTCCGTCTGAAAGGTCAACGCCGAGTCATTTAATTGCAGCTTGGCAATCGCCACTTTCAAGCCTTCGTAATCGGCGGTGTTGATCGGGTAAATGCCTGAGAACACCATGGGATGAATCTCTTGGAAGCCAGGCAATTCCTCCGATGGATTCCGCGGGTCGGTAATCGTGTCACCCACTTTTACTTCTCGCGGAGTCTTAATGTTTGCCGTGATGTAGCCGGTTTCACCCACCTCCAATTTATCTCTCGTGTAAGGCTTTGGATTGAAGGATCCGACCTCTTTAATTTCCACCGTCTTGCCGGAATAAAGCAGTTTTACATTCATTCCAGGCCGCAATTCTCCGTTGGTTACCCGGACCAAAATCACCACACCTTTGTAGGTATCGAAGTAACTGTCGAAGATCAGTGCTTGAAATGATTTCGCTCCAGTCGGCTTGGGCGGACTTAGTCGATGCACGACAGCTTCCAAAATCTCAATAATACCAATCCCCTCCTTGGCGCTGGCCAAAATAGCTTCGTCGCCTGGAATCGCCAAAATATCCTCCAATTGCTGTCGAGCCATGGGTATGTCGGCGTGCGGTAAATCAATCTTGTTGATCACCGGTATGATCTGCAACCCCTGCTTGGTGGCCAGATGGACATTCGCCACAGTCTGTGCTTCGACCCCTTGGGCCGCATCCACAATAAGCAAGGCTCCCTCACAGGCACTGAGCGACCTGCTGACCTCATAAGCAAAGTCAACGTGTCCGGGAGTATCAATCAGATTTAATTCGTAACGTTCTCCATTCTTTGCCCGATAATACATAGTCACCGGGTGAGCCTTGATGGTAATGCCTCGCTCCTTCTCAAGGTCCATCGCATCCAGATGTTGCTCCGTCAACTGACGGTTTTCAACGGTGCCAGTTGCTTGGAGTAATCGATCGGAAAGAGTGGTCTTACCGTGATCGATGTGGGCGATAATACTAAAATTGCGAATGTGTTCGGCGTCCATCGGGGTACGGGGCCGTCCGGGGTTTCACTCATCGGCACGGCCGAGAGCGTCCTAACGGATCGGGACTGCGGACGATACTCAGGAACCTTGGTTTGGGAAGTGCAACATTGAGAAGTGCCCTTTTTCCTCCGACTTTTCTATTTCAAATCGCACATTGTTACCGGAGAGTTTTCGATTGTTCCTCTTCTGAAATAGTGCTCAATAACCCCTATTTAGGTCTTGTTTAAGCCAGTTTCAGTTGGTGTCTATTGATGGCTTTTTTGACGTCGACGGGAAAACGGGCTTTTATTGGTATAAATTTTGAAAGTTGGTTCCAACAGATCAGTTACTGTTCGGCCAGCAACTTGGTAATTTGTTCTTCAAAGCCATCTTTTGCCCTCACATTATCAAATCGAAGACGGCCTTGCTTATCCACCAAAAACATGTGAGGGAAGCCATTGACGCCGAACTCGGACTCGAACTTATTTTCGAAACCGCATTTCCCATCAAAATGTTGAGGCCAAGAAACCCCGTTTTTATTGAGGAACCGCTGCAAGGTGTCTTTGTTTTCATCGGATGAAAGACCAATAACTTCAAAACCTTGGCCTCGAAATTTTTCATAGGCGGCTTTTATTCTCGGTAATTCTGTCACACACGGTCCGCACCATGTGGTCCAGAAATCAACCAACACCACTTTGCCTTTCATCTCAGACAAATCCACTTTGCGTCCGTCAACTGCAGTAAATTTCAACGAGATTGATTTGTTCAAGCTTTCCAAGCGATGAATTATTCCACGGGCCAAGGTCTTAATTTCGTCTGGGGCTGAACCAGCCACCAATTCATTTGCCAGATTTTTTGCTTTGTCCGGTTGCTGGAAATATTCTCGATGGGTGATGGCCGTCATCATGAGATTGTAACTGTGTGATTCGGCAGGATAATCCTTCTGTAAAAGGCGAATGCCTTGTTCAAACTGATCTGCATTGCCCTCATTCGAATCCCCGAAAATTCGCAGTTCGTTAGCACGCGACTTCAGCTGTTTTACTTGATCTTTGCTCAGTTTCTTCGAATTTGTGCCGTCAACGTTTGGTTTGCAGCTCAAGCCTGCAAACACAACGAGAAAAGCTAAAATGATTCGCATAATTAATTGATTGATAGGGAAATTGTTTTTTTGACGCGGAGGGGGAAGGGCACGCCACTCCAAGCGATTGCTGCTGCGAGACGACTTGAGGCGAACCGTGACAGTAGATCCGCAATCTTGGCGACGCGGAATATAAGAAAATCGCCGAGCAACGTGCTCGATTGGCTGAGGTCTGTGGCGATCTGATTGGATTGGCTTCCCCAAAGCGGGTTCGTCGTCGATTCATCGGGGGATGCTGTGGGTGTTTTGTCGTCTGCCCCTCAAGGCTCACTCGGTCAGTCGGATTGAAGATCTTGATGTGAACGACTTCAACCCCTGCAGGGGAATGACCTGCCTTTGGACCTCCATCCCGGACGGAACCGGGAGAACCTTTGCCAAGGCCGACGGTAAACTCTGATCAAACTCCATGGTCAGGACGGCTCGTTGCAGGGGTTGTTCCGTCCAGAGCCACCATCCAGCCTGAACCTCAAACTCCTTCGTCTCCGGAGTGGTGGGACTGATCGTAACTCGAAGGGTATTTTTCCCTTCCGGCACGGGAAACCGAAAGAAAACCCACGGTTTCAAGGGCAATTCTCGCACCTCCCGCAGAGTGGCTTTCGAGCCCACGAGTGTGTGGAGAGCCGAGGCAGGAACCGGAATTCCGTTGAGGGTCGCCCGGCATTGGAATTGCAGATCGGAGGGCGACGGATCCTGGCATAGCACATAGAGGAATGCCTTCGTTCCCTTCGCGATGGTCACCGTTCCTGTGCCTTCAAGTTGGCTCGTGCTGTCCGTGGCGAGAGCCGTCTGGAGGCGCCCGGATTCGACAAAACTGCGCTGCGCTTCACCCGGAAAAGTCAGGGGCAGTCTTCTGCTTCCCGCGCTTCCAGTGCTCTTGAGCGGCCGACCCGCCCATTCAATCTTGCTGGGCTTGACCCATCCTGAAACCGGCACCGAGAGTTTCGCCCCCGGGGATCCAAAAGCCTCCCAGGAGATTCTTTTTTCCGAGCGATCTATCTCGCGAACTCGCACCCCGGCGAAGGGGACGGATAATTTTCCGCTGGCTTCGATTTCGATGAGGACCGTTTGGTAAGGCTGCAATTGCAGTGGGAGCAAATCGCCATGCCGAAGACCCAAATGCAGAGTCTCATAATACGGGAAGACCACGGTGGCGGCATACGTCCCGGTCCCAGCGTCGCTCGACTTCCAACCACAGGATTCGTCCAACTTCACGTGCACCGTCTGGGGCTGAATGAAGGGATTGCGCAGCGCCAGGATTCCGCGGCCTCCCAGGAAGTGGGCATAACCGTAGGCTTCCCCGCGGTAGGGGTCGCCCAAGATCATTTCGGTTTGACCGAGTGTCGCAGCGTTGTGCCGGGCCCACTTGATCAATCCCGCTAGGAAGGGCCAATCCCGCTCAGGATTCGGGAACTTCGCCGGGTTCAGGTAGAAGGTGAGCAGGCGGTTTCCACGGCCGGCGACCATCATGGCGTTGTCATGCCAGCTATCAAAAAAACTGGCGGGATCGATGGCTAGGGTGGGGTCCAGGTAAACTCCGAGAGTTTCGATGGCGGCGGGATCGAATCCAGGATTTGCGGCCATTCTTCGCCGTAAGAGCGCATCGCGGATGGTAGTCGCACCGTCGAACCCATTGGGGGAAGGCACTAACGCTGGAGCGGTTCCATCGTAGGTATCGGCATAAACCGAATCCACAGACCACAGCCACCACGGGCTGAGCCACATTCCACTGGTCGGGTCCAGATACACATCAGGCTTCGCCTTCCGCATGGCGGTGAGCATTTCAATGAAGGCCTCCACATTCGCCTCGCGGGCGAAATCGCCGTCCAGATGGTGTGCGTGCAAGGGGGTGTCGCAACTGGCGCAGAAGCCGTCCATCTTGAAAAACCCCACATCATGATTGCGGATCAGATCCGGGACGATGCGGCTCATGGCCTGGCGATAGGCCGGATCACTCTGGCAGAGAAACCAGTCGAATGTCGCATTCCGTGCATACCCCTGTTTTCCGCCCCAGGCCGCGTGCTCATACCCGCTGGAGGGTGAGAGCCACAGGCCCAGCTTCGTTCCCATCGGCTGCAACGCGTCCAAAAGGGGTTTGAATCCATTCGGAAATCCATTGGTGTTCAGATCCCACAGGCTCTTCTTCGCATCCCAACCGTCATCCAAGGTGAAGCTGTCAAAGGCAACCCGATGCGGCTCGAACAGGTTTCTTTTGAACTGCCGAATCAGGTCCAGACTGTTGGCCTCCGTGGCGGGCGACACGGTAGTCCACGTGTTGTAGTCCACTTGCACTGCCGGCAAAGCCGGACGGTGGCGTCCCTGGGCGATATAGGCGCGAAATCTGGAGGCAACCAATCTGACAGGCGTGACCCCAAGAACGGCTGTCTTGCTAATAAACTTATTTGTGATCGTACGACCGGGTAGATGACTGAGCGTCAGGAATCCAGACGCGTAGTGATTGTATCCGGCGGGAAATTCCAGACCCCAAAATGTGTCATCGAGAAACACCGGCTTGCCAAAACCGGTCTTGCGATCCACGCCCCAAACGTTGTTCAACATTTCATCGGGAGGCCCGGTTTCCTGGTCGAGACACTGGCCCTCCAACCCAATTCTCCAGACCTCGACCTGGCGTAACAGCATGGGCGCAGTGGGGGAAAACTCGAGATGACGGCGCAGGAAGGCATCGTCATCCAGCAGTTCGTAAACTACCGCCACGTCGCCCGCTCCACCGCGCAAAAGCAGGCTCAGGCGCTGGCCACCTGGGATTCCCGTGCGCTGGACCTGATGTACTTTGAAGTCCTTGGATTGCAGCGGTGCCTGTCCTTCCCGACTCAACGAAAAGTCATCAGCGCTCAGCGGGATTATCCGATTCGAGACACGCTGGTGCAGGGTAGTTGCCGCGATTCGGTCACCCATCTGATGGAAACGCAGTTCTAGGTATTGGTTTCCGATCACCGTTTCTGCGCCATCTCCGCGAGCGGTGCCTTCCAAAATCGCGAACACGAGGAGTAATTGAAGGATTTGTTTCATTCGGGTTGAAAACGATCTGTTGCTGAATTCAGCGGACCGGTTGGTCGAGGTGCGACAAAAAACAGGGAATTTCATAGTCTGACCGGGGACTCAATCACCGGGAACTCAATCATTTACTTCTCTATCGGACTTGATGCAGCCGTGAGCATGGCCCTTTGCAGAGGATCGTCTGAAAAAATTACATTTGTCCGATGTGCGACATAATCTGGTCAGCAATCTCCTGATAGATAATTTTCACTCGGGGTTTATCGGCAGTCAGCAGTTCGGCCCGCAATTCTTCAAAGTAGAGCGGTTCTCCAAAGTGAATTTCAATCGGCTTACGTTTCGGATAAGTGAGGTGGCGACCCCAGGCTTCAAAGGTGCCCTTGAGGCGGATGGGGATAACTGGTGCTGTTGATTTGGCAACGATCAGCCCAATCCCGGATTTTGCGGGAAGCAAGGTTCCATCAGGAGAACGGGTCCCCTCGGGGAAAAGGACGATGCCATTGCCGATGTTAAGGCGGTCGAGGATGGCCTTAAGTCCGGGGCCACCGCCACCGTCGCGATTGACTGGCACCCCATTGAGTTTTTTAATGTACCAACCTAGAAAAGGTTTATTGAAGAGCGTGTCGCGAGCAAGATAGCTGATTTCGCGTGGTAAAGCCGATCCGACTAACGGAGGGTCAGCGAAGCTATTATGATTGGCAGCGAGAATGACTGAACCCGTCAAGGGGACATGATTCGCCCCAATGACAGTGCTCCGGAACCAGATCCGTGCGAAACCCCGAAAGGCGAACCAAGTGAGTCGGTAGGTGAAGGTCATTAGAGACTTAGGGGCAACTGACTCGAAGACCGTCCCAAGCCAGTTCCACGCCGTCTGGCAGCTCAGCTTGATCAAGGTCGTGATCGTAATCGTGAGTCAGATGGGTGAGGTAGGTGTGTCCAGCCCCGATTCTTCGTGCAGCAGTGAGGGCCTCATCTAGGCACATGTGAGTTGGATGAGGCTTCGGTCGGAGGGCATCGAGTACTGCTATTTGGACGCCACGGGCGAAGTGGATCGCCTCATCGGTCACTTCCTTGCAATCGCTAAAGTAGGCGAGACGTCGGATCCCGTTTTGTTCGAAGACAAGTCCCGTGGTGGTAATTCGACCGTGCGGCAGTTGGAAAGGAGTGATGCGGAGATCCCCGATTTCGAAGGGGCCAGTGATGGGCTGTGGCGCCGGTTTAAAATAATTAAAAGCGATTGGGCGACCGTCGAAGGCATATTGGAAAATGCGCCTGAGGTCTGAGAGAGTTTCTTCGGTGGCATGAATATCTAAAGTACCACCTCGGAGATCGCAGACGCGGCGGCAATCATCGAGGCCCATGATGTGATCGGCGTGAGCGTGAGTAATAATGACCGCATCGAGGAAGCCCAATTGTTCGCGGAGCATTTGAGTGCGAAAATCGGGAGTTGTATCGATCACCACCTGGCAGACCGGCGTTTTAATATAAAGAGACGAGCGAAGGCGGTGGTTTTTTGGATTAGCCAAGTAGCCTGTCGGATACTCTGTTCCGATCATTGGTACTCCTTGGGAGGTACCCGTCCCCAGAAAGCGAAATTGAAACGACATGACCTGAGAGTGCGAGTTTGGAGGGTGAGATGTCAAAGGAGCGACGATGGAATCCGGAGGGTAAGCCTCGCTTTACTATTCCGTTTTTTGGGTTGTCCGTTTCTGCTTCTGCCGTGCTGAGCACGTTACGGATTAAAAATCTCGCCCTAGTTTCAGATCTTACTCTGGAACTCTCCTCTGGGTTTGTCGCAATTACCGGTGAGACCGGTGCGGGGAAGTCGGTTATCCTCGGGGCATTGAACCTTGTCCTAGGCCGCCGAGCGGATCGTGGTATGATACGGTCGGGTGAAGAAGCGTGCCTTGTGGAAGCGGTGTTGGATGTGACGGGGGTACGCGCGCCCATAGCGGCCTTTTTAGATGAGCATGGTTTAGAACCGTGCGATGGAGGGCAATTGGTGCTTAAGCGTGCCTTTACTGCGGCGGGAACCAATCGTCAATTTGTCAATGGCTCACCCACGACCTTGGCGACTCTAGCCGCCTTGGGCGGGTGGCTTGTCGATTTACATGGGCCCCACGATCATCAGTCGCTTTTGCAAGTATCTCGGCAATTATCTATTTTGGATGCCTACGGCGGGTTGGAATCCAAGCGCGAGATCTATCGAAATCAGGTTCGCTTACATTCCACTTTGGCGGCATCGCTCACCGAGTTGGGTTCTGACGATCGAACGTATGCTCAGCAGGTCGATTTATTGCGACACCAAGTGAGGGAGATCGAGGTGGCTCAGCTTAAAGCGAATGAAGAAAACGAAGTGATCGCCGAGCACCGATTAGCGTCAAATGCCGTGCGTTTGCTGGATCTATCGACTGTTGCGTTGGAAGCATTGGGAGACGGCGACGGTGCGGCGTTAACCGTGTTGAGTTCGGTGGGACGTGCTTTGACTGAGTTGACGCGATTGGACGAGTCGATGCGCCCACTGTTACTAGCGCACGAGCAATCGGTGTCGTTGTTGCAGGATTTGCGCACCGATTTATCGAGGCAGACCGATCGGATCGATTTGGATCCGGCACGACTGATGGCTTTGGAGGAACGTTTGAATTTGATTCAGACCTTGAAGAGAAAGTATGGAGGTTCCGTGGAGGCAATTCTCGACTTTGCTCGTCAAGCCTCGGAGCGGTTGGAGCAACTGGAAGGGCGGGATGTCGAAGTGGCGAGACTTGGGGCGGCACTGGAGTCCGCTAAAGTCGAAATTCGTTTCGCAGGCCTTCATCTGACTAAAGCGCGCCAAGCTTTGTTGTCAGGATTAAACGCGGCTGTCTCTCAGGAGTTAGAAACCCTCGGGTTTCGACAGGGCCGCTTTAGTGCGGAATTGATTTCGACTGAGCCGGAGAGTGACTTTGCCGCGGATGGATTTGACCGCGTTGAATTTCAGTTTGCGCCTAATCCAGGCGAACCGCCGCGACCCCTTCGCTCGATTGGTTCGAGTGGTGAATTGGCTCGAGTCATGTTGGCCTTGAAGACGGTCTTGGCAGATCAGGATGAGGTGCCGGTACTGGTATTTGACGAGGTGGATGCCAACGTGGGTGGGGAGACTGCTTGGGCTGTCGGCGGTAATATGGCCCGAATTTCCCGGAAACATCAGGTGCTCTGCATTACTCATCTTGCTCAAGTTGCCGCGCAGGCGTCGTCACATCAGGTGGTCTCCAAGGAGTTAATCACTGGCCGGACAGAGTCACGGATTGAATCGGTGACCGGGGAGGTTCGCATTGCGGAATTAGCTCGAATGCTAGGGGGTGGCGCCGCGGCACGAGCGCATGCGATTGCGCTAGTTGAAGAAGCGGAGGGGGCAGGGTAAGCGGGCTGAAATCCCCCCGAATCTGGGGGGTACTGAGAGCGCGAACGAGATTAGGGTGCCCGTTCGGCGAGGGATTCCCTCAATCGACGGGCGCGTTGAGTCCAGACGGGGGCGGCAGCAGGAAGTTCGAGAGCGGCATTTTCGTAAAGACCTGCCGCTTGGAGAAGCCGTCCGGAACGTTCGAGAAGTTCACCCGCGGATCGAGTGGCCTCGGCTAGGCTCGCTGGGGGTAGGGTCTCGCCGGATCGCAGAAGACGCCCGTAAGCGACGTCTTCAAAAAGGCTAATGGCTCGGGCGGTCAGCGCGAGAGATTCACTGCCGGAGCGGGTTTCAGCCTGTTTGCGCGTGACTTCAGCATAACCCAGCCATGCTTGGGTCCGAGTGAGAACAGTGGAAGTTTGGTTTTGAGCCACCGTTTGGTAAAGTTGGGCGGCTCGGGCGTAATTAGCAGGATTGAGGGAAGCGAGTTGGAGGTGGCAATTGGCCATCATACACAAAGCGGCAGTGGCGTAGGGACTGTTGGTAAATTCGGGAACTCTGGAGAAGGCTTCGAGTGCCAGTTTGAAGCTGGTGAGAGGTTCGGCAGTGGCGACTTGAGGTTTTTCTAAGAGCATCTCTCCGTAGTGATAGTAGGCTGCTGCACGGATGTCTGGAGGGGTCGACTTGTCGTTGAGTAATTCACGAAAATGGTCGCTAGCGGAGTCATAATTTTGAAGCTTTCGGCCTGCTTCAGCCGACCAAAGTTTGGCACGAAACCAGGCGGAAGATTCAGACGATCGCGCCGTCGCATTGGTGAGGATCACTGCGCAGGCTTGTCCGGCACGAAGATAGTCCTGTTGGCCGAAGAAGTTTCCTGCCAACCAGAGTTGGGCCGTAAGAGCGTCCGGATCATCAGGGTGTTGCGAGGCTAGTTTGACAAATTGTTCCATGGCGGCGGCGGCTTTCCCGGATCGAGCGAGTGCGTACGCGAGATGGAATCCGGCGCGAGCAGTCGATGCATGGTTGGTGTGAGCCCCAATCCAAAGGCGTAGATCGGTAATGGCGTTGGTCCAGCGCTCTTCGTGCAGGGCAATCGCCGCTAGTTCTAGTTCTATTTCTGGTCGGACTGGGCTGTTGGTGAAGCGGTTGAGAAAATCAGTGAAGAGGGCACGGCCGAGTTCAGTGCTCCCACGGCGGACCAGTGTGCCTCCAAGCATGAGGGCGCCGCGACCTGCGGAAAGGACGGTACCGGGGAGCACAAGCAGTTGGCGGAATGCTTTTTCGCCCGCGCTCGCGTTGGTGGCCGCAACGGCTGCAACAAGGGTCTGTTCGAGGGCGGCAGCGAGCAACTCGGCGCGAATGACAGCATTGGTGGACGCAGTTTCAGTCACGGCAATAAAGGCTTTCAGAGCGGTCGCCGAGTCCCCGAGCGCCGCCGCCGTATCCGCAAATTTGAATCGGGCTTTTTCACGTTCTGTCCCTGGTTGGAGTCGGGTGACCGCATTGCTGAAAGAGAGCAATGCGTTGGTCAGAGCGCTGCGAGACCCAGTAGCCATCCCTTCAGTCCACCATCCCCACCCTCGGGTTAGATGCAAGGTGCCTAGAAGTGAGGCGGGTGGAGAATTAGTGAAGGCTCGGTCTAATTGCTCGGCCGCCGCGCTGAGCAGCGCTAATCCTGCAGGGGTCGTTCGGTTTGTCTCCGCTAGACTCTGGTGTTGCCGTAGAAAAACCTGAGCCAAGCGGAGGCGAGTCGTGCCGGTGGACGGATCATCTTGGCTAGCGTCGAGTCCCTTTTCCAATTGAACTCGGGCGCGAGCCAGTTCGCCGCGTTGAATCCACCAGTCCGCTACACGTTCCAGGGAATCTGTTCGCCAAGCAGGAGGAATTGCAGTCCCCAAATTTCCCTCTAGGACAAGGATTGCTTCCTCGGGTTGGTTTGATTCAAAGAGAATTCGTCCCAGCAGAGAGACTGATTCGGGTCGTCGGTTAGTGATGGATGGATCGTTAGCGAGAGCACGAAGAGTGCGCGCTGTTGAAACGAGGGAATCTCGGTTAGTTGTTGACTCAATGATGCGCAGTTCAAGCCGAGTCCGATTCCAACGTTCGGCGGGAGAATGAGCAAATGCCGTTGCGGCTAAGATCGCCTTGCGCGCTCCTTCGTAATCCTTAAGAGCGAGATGGGCTTCGGCGGTGAGGGATAGCCCAGCAAAAAGGATCTCCACGGGTTGACCCGCAGCGAGTGCCTGCTGAAAAGAGCCGCTAGAACGTTCTAGAACTGCGGTTGCGCGAGTTGGGTCAGCGACGCGGAGCCAAATGAGAGCCTCGCGCAAGGCAGCGTCAGCTGATAATTCTCCCGTTGGAAAAGTACGTTGAAAGGCCGCAAACGTTGCCGCTGCGAGGGTGGTTTCGTTCTGTTCGAGTTGGGCTTCTCCTCGGGCGAAGAGGGCACGCCGTTCGGCAGAGGGCTTGAGGGTTGAGGCGGGAAATCGGTTAGTGAATTCAGTAAACGCGCTGGATGCTCGGTTGAATGAACCGGAATTAAAGGCCCGCAGCGCGGCATTAAAGAGGATGTGCTCTTCGGGTTCCTCGGTCCTCACTGAGAATGTCAGCCCCAGGAAAATCCCTATCAGGGGGATCCAACGGACGAGGAGGGTGGACGCGATCATGGTGGGATTGTCCTGCTCCAGACCGTTTGGGGCAAGCCTCAGATACGTGGCCATGTGAGAACTGAAGGGGCGTGTCATTCGTTGATTGCCAACTTCAGTCTGATTCTCAGCCTGAGACCTTTGAGTTTACGCTGGACGGCTCATCCCCAGATTGAAGAGTAAAAGGGCTGGCCTTAAAGAGCGCACCACAGGTTGGGCAGAATCGCAAACGCTGGAGCGAAAAAGGGAAAAGGAAGAGCAACTTTGAAGTCTGAATTGCCGGATCAGTTGCGAACTGGCGAGATGGCGAGTTGAACTGAAATGATGCCTGAGATCTGAATCCAAAAAAAAGAGGTGGGGTGACCGACGGGACTCGAACCCGCAACAACCAGAACCACAATCTGGGGATCTACCATTGATCTACGGCCACCGACCAAGAAAGAAGTTACGGGAAGGATGAGTGAACCGTCAAGCTTTGGGACGGTAATTCAAGGCCACAAGGCGGCGAGCAAGGCAGCGCAGGGTAAGGCGGGGGTCAAGTCCGCAAGTGAAGCTTTGCGAATCCCTGCAATCGCTGGGACAGTGCAGATAACCATTAACGCGGCTTCGGCGAGCACGGCATCAAACATTCCGTGGGACTTTAACCAACCCGAGGTGAGAGAGGCGGACAGGCTCCAGAAACTTTGCCACATCCCGATGACCCCGATGATTAGGCCGCAACCGGTCCAAGTCAGGGAACGACCAAAGGAGAGCATTGTGGCGGCATCAAGCACGGATTTAACAACCAAGGACTGCCAGCGTCCGCCAAGACCCTCTTGGATGGCCGCAGGTAGAGTCATGGGATTTAGGGCGAGAACAACTCCGAGTGACAACCAAGACCAAGCGGAATTCTGGAGGCTTCTAGGGGAAGGAAATTGTTTGGTGAACTGGATTCCCAAGCGGTTCAGTTGTTTTTGCAGTCCCATCAGGCGCCCGCCTAGATTACCCAGTAGCAGCGCTAGGAAGACGATGGCTAGGAGTCGAAATAGGGATCCGCGAGCGGCCTCGAGTGCTTCGTAAAGTGCGGAAATACCTGAATAGAGAGCAAGACCAGCGAGCAGCCAGCGGAATTGATTCGATCGCGAAGCCGAGATCGGAGGATAGCCTAAGCGAGCGATCAAGGTCACCGCGATCAACAGAGCAGCATTAATGGCGGTCCCAGTCACTGGTTGGAAAGTCCGGCCTTTTGAGGAGCGCGGCAATCTCTATTCCGAGGGCTTTTCTTGAACTGAGAGTGGTTGTGAAGATGGGCCCTATCGACTGATAGAAATCGCACTTAAGCCAAAGAAAATATAAAAAATGGGGTAAATTAAGCGGTAAAGCTCTTTAAATTGTACTTTTACGCGTGTGTAGTGACCTGACAGATTCCCGTTTCCACTCCGGTAAATTGGAAAGAAGTTGATGCTGAAACTCGATTGAACTTGATCTCGAAACGTCTTTGCCATCTCTAGCGCGCTGTGTGTGAAGTTGTGCGAACACAGGCACATAAGAGTCCCTAAAATTTTACATAAAGATGTCGATTCCTCTCCGTTCTTTAGGAAATTTCCGTTCAGCGGCAATAAAGGCACTTATCCCGGTTAATTTTATCTGCCATGCTCCTCAAGCTTCGAGGGTGAGTGTTGTCGGGGACTTTAATGAGTGGAATGCCGACACCCATTTGCTTGATCGTGCGATCGATGGATCTTGGTTGGGTACGGTATCACTGCGGCATGGCCATCACCGGTACGCCTTTTGTGTGGATGGTACTCTCCAAGTGGATCCACGAGGGCAGGGACTGAGCCAGAATGATGCCGGGCAGAAAGTGTCGTTGTTGGCGGTGAGTTGACCCTTGGCAGGTTGGTGACGCGGAGAGTGGAACTTTCGTTGGCGATCGGTTATCCTACGGCCACGCGAGATGGCTCAGTTTAATTATAAGGCACGCAAGAAGTCCGGCGAAGCAGTCGATGGATCTGTCGAAGCGGCCGATCGATCGGCGGCGGCATTGCAGATTGAACGTATCGGGTTAATGCCCGTGTCAATTTCAGCGCCCCGTGGTCCCACAAAGTTGGCGCGATCGGCGGCAGTTACGGCTTCTTCTGATGCTAAATCAGGGGGGAAACTGGGTTTCCGTGCTTTGTTCACCCGAGGACCACGCCGCCCCAAACTTCAAGAATTAGCGATGTACACGCATCAGTTGGCAAACCTGTTAAAAGCAGGGATGCCACTGATTATGGCTCTCCGCAGTATGGAAAGTCTTTCAACTCGGGGGATTCCTTCTCAGGTGAGTCGGCAGTTAAAGCAAGATGTTACCGAAGGCCGGAGCTTATCCGATTCCATGGCCAGGCAGTCCCATGTGTTTCCTGATTTAGTGATCAACATGGTTCGGGCTGGTGAGCAATCGGGAGCTTTAGAAGAGGTCTTACGCCGCCAGTCGGTTCATTTCGAACGATTCGCCGAGGTCCAGAGTAAATTCAAGGCGGCGATGATTTATCCAGCCGTGGTGTGTGTTGTCGGTGGCGCTTTAGTGATCTTTTTTATGACGGTCATGTTACCGAAATTCATGACCCTTTTTGATAATACCCGAATAGAGCTTCCGGCTCTGACTCGGATGTTAATTAGCATAAGCAATTTCCTCAGTGGCTATTGGTGGGCCTTGCTGCTGGCCAGTGTCGCCTCGGTGGTCCTTTTTCGCCGCTATCGAGCCACTCCCTCAGGACGCGCGGGATTGGATCGGTTAGTGATGAAATTGCCTGTCGTTGGTGGGGTGGTTCGACTCAATCTTTTTGGTCAGTTTGCTCGGACACTTTCCACCTTGTTGCAGAATGGGGTTCCGGTGCTCCAAGCCCTTCGGATTACTGAGCAGGTTATCCCAAATGTCGTACTTAAAGAAGCGATCAGTCGCACACGCGAAGCGGTAACTGACGGTAAGACCTTGGCTCAACCCTTGGCTAAAAGTCGGCTGTTTCCCCAGTTGATGATTGATCTGATTAAAATTGGCGAGGAAACAGGGGACGTCCCGTCGTCGCTCGCCAATTTGGCTGATATGTACGAAAACGATCTAAAGGTAGCCTTGGGCGCGATGACTAACCTCATCCAGCCGGTGATTATTGTGGCGATCGCTTTTGTGGTTGGGTTCATGCTTTTAGGAGTGATGTCGGCCATGTTTAAGATCACTGAAAGCATAGCGACACGGTAAATCATGAGAGAACTCACTTTTATTCGATCCTCGGGCCGGATTGGAGTCGCCGGGTTTACTCTTGTCGAACTGCTGGTGGCGGTGATGTTGATTTCAGTCATGATGTTTGTGGCAGTACCTCGATTGATGGGATTGAAGAAATCTCCGATGGTGCGGGCGTTGGATGCGATCGAAGAGGCCTGTAATGAGGCTCGGTCGAGGGCTATTTTAGGGAATCGCCCGATGCAGGTGGTCATTTACGGAGCAGCCGGGGAGATCTTGGTTGAGCCTGCACCGGAAGGGGTGATGGGTGCGACTAATGGTGTTTCGATCGCGTCCTTTGAAGCCATGCATCAGAGGGACACTCTTGAACGCTCGGGGAAGCCCCCTTTTCATGCGGTGCTCGATTCAGAAGTGGCCTTTCGAAAGCTGACTGTAAATGCTCAGAATATGATGTTTTCCGAACTAGCGGCTATCCGCTTTTTTTCCAACGGTACCTGTGACTCTATGGCCGGAGAACTCACTCACTTGCGCAGTGGAGGCGAAATTAAACGGCTGATCCTTGAGGTCATCACAGCGCGGCTTAGTATTGAGGATATCCGATGAACTTCGAAGTGCATTTAGGTCGTCGTCGAGGATTTACCCTCATCGAAGTAGCCGTCGCTTCAGCTATTTTGGCACTGGCACTTTTCGGGTTTATTAACGTTTGTTCGACGGGGCTAAAGTCAGCAAAAATCTTGAATCGAATTGAGGTTGATGCGAGCAGTCTAGCCGCTGAACTGTCTATTTCCAATCGAATGGAGGAGATGTCCGATTCGGGCGATTTCGGTACGCTTTATCCAGGGTACGGATGGTCTCGAATGGTTTCTGAAGTAGGCACCAATGGACTATTTCGGGCTGACTTTACGGTAAGAGGTGGCGGAGCAACGACCGAACGACGTTTGAGTGTCCTCTATTTCCCTAGAGACTATGTCAAAGGAATCGGACGCTAATGAGGATAGGGCTCCGCAAGGCTAAGGAGACGGCCTTCACAGTGTTGGAAGTGATGGTCGCCGTTTTGATGTTTGCCATCATCATCACCTCACTTCATTCGACGTGGAAATTAATCATTCAGAGTACGCGTTCTGCGATTCGATCTACCACCGAAGCACAGCGGGCTCGGATGGCCATGCGGACTTTAGAAGATGCTCTCGTCTCGGCGACGCTCTTCGCTGGGAATCCGAAGCTCTATTTTTTCCAGGCAGAAACGTCGGGGCAATTTGCCGCGATCAGTTTTGCTGCCGATCTCTCAGATTCATTTCCTGGGAGTGGGATTTTCGGTGGGGAGAAAATTCGACGAGTCAGTTTCTACGTTCCGCCCGGAGGAACAGATTTGGTCGTCGACCAGACTTCTCTGTTGGCCAATCTTGAAATGGGTGGGGAACCCTCAGCCACTGTGTTGGCCCGAGATGTGAGCCTGTTTCAATTAGAATTTTGGGATGCGCAACAGCGAGACTTCGCTACCGAGTGGATGTCCACCAACCAACTGCCGGTTATTGTTCGAGTCACCTTGGGATTTGGCAAGGGTCTCCGGCCAGATGAACCCGCCCAGCGGGTGACTCGAATCGTGCGCTTGCCCACCGTTGCTGTTCCGCGTGAGGCCCAAGGTTTATTGAGGACCCAATGACGATCGTAAGGAATCCATTGAGGGCCCGAGGAGTGGCGTTGCTGGTGGTGATGCTTATGGTTTTCGCTATGGCCGTCATTGTGGGTGCCTTTGCCTACACCATGCGTATTGAAGGGCGTTTGGCGATGAGGACACAGAGTGAGGGCGATTTAGAATGGATGGGACGTTCCGGGGTCGAGATGGCAAAGTGGGTCCTTTCGCTCTCAAGGCAAATTCCAGGGGAACAGGGCTATGATGGACTGAATCAGTTTTGGGCGGGTGGCCCGGGCCCTACCAACCTTTTAGAAAATGTCTTTGAAGGGGTTTCCCTAATCGATGTGCCCTTGGGTGATGGCACGATCTCCATTCATATCATCGATACCGATCGAAAGCTCAACATCAATACGGTTGCTCAACGAAGTCCCAAGCTTCTTGAATTGATTCTCCAAATCTGTGGAGCCGTTGGGACCGATCCGGCGGATAGTGTTACAGCTATCCGTGATTGGATAGATCCAGATGATCAATCAGGTCCGGGGGCTTCGGCAGAGAGTGATTTTTATCTAGGACTCGACCCGCCGTATGTGGCCAAGAATGGGCCGATCGATGATATTTCTGAGCTGCTCAAAATACGTGGAATAACCCCGGAACTCTACTGGGGACCGCGGGGTCGTGGAGTTGGTTCCGGCTCGGCGCTGGGCACCTCTCAATTTGGCAAAGTAACCGATCTTGGTCAAAGCGTGGCGGGCACTGTTGGGCTAGCTGACGTCTTCTGTGCGATCTCTGCTGGACAAGTCAACATCAATACCGCTCCGTTTTCTGTCTTAGTCTTGGCCTGCGGTGGTAATGAAAATATGGCACGCAATATCATTGAACAGAGATCGGGTTTGGACCAGCAGGAGGGCACTTGGGACGACACCCCGGCCCGCAGCATGGGAGAAATTGCTCGGCTCCAAGGAGCACCTTTAGCGCCGGATCAAGCAAGCCCAATGGCTACTTTCTCGGTGTCAAGCTCTACTTTTGAAATTCAGGTTGAGGCGACATTGGGTCCTCTACGTCGTCGGTTTACCGCCGTGGTTCGTCGGGTCGGTTTGCGCGACATGCCGATCCTCACTTTCCGACGTGATTAAATGAGCCCCCAAAACCCCGAAAATAATTTTTCTGAAAAATCCTATTGCACATAAGACCCCAATTGATAGTTTCAACGCTCCTGTTTCCGTCAATCCGACGATTCAGTAAACTTTCCGGCATCAATGCCCACGATTAATCAGCTAGTCCGCAAGGGTCGCACAAAGATCCAGTACAAGTCGAAGTCACCGGCCTTGGAGAATGCTCCATTCCGCCGTGGAGTTTGTCTGCAGGTCATGACCCGTACTCCGAAGAAGCCAAACTCAGCCATGCGCAAAGTTGCGAAGGTTCGTTTGACCAACGGGTTCGAGGTGATCGCTTACATTCCTGACGAAGGCCATAACCTCCAAGAGCATTCTATCGTTCTGGTTCGAGGGGGTCGAGTGAAGGATCTTCCAGGTGTTCGCTACCACATTGTTCGTGGTACTCTCGACGCAGCGGGTGTTGAGAAACGCCGAGTTAGCCGTTCAAAGTACGGTGTCAAGCGTCCCAAGGCTCCCAAAGCTGGAGCTGCAAAAGGTGCTCCCGCCAAAGGTGCTGCCCCTAAGAAATAATTTCCACGTCTCTTCCCATCTTTCTCACTTAACGATTCGTTCTTTCTATGTCGCGCCGTCGCCAAGCCGTAAAACGTTCCATCATCGCGGACGCCAAGTTCAACAGTGTCCTCGTAGGCCGACTTGTGAACACCGTGATGTTCAGCGGAAAAAAGAACACCGCACGTCGTATCGTGTATGGTGCTATTCAAACTCTTGCTGAAAAATCCCCTGGGGTTGACCCTATCGAAGTCCTCCAACGGGCTGTCGATAATGCCAAGCCTCGGATCGAGACCAAAGCTCGACGGGTAGGTGGTGCCACCTACCAAGTGCCCATGGAGGTTACCTCCGATCGCCAGACGTCTCTCGCTATGCGTTGGATAGTGAATTACGCAGATGCTCGTAAGGGTGTTCCCATGCGTGACGCTCTAGCCACTGAACTTCTGGAAGCTTATCAAGGCCAAGGAAGCGCGATTCGTAAACGGGATGACGTGCACAAGATGGCTCAGGCTAACAAGGCTTTCGCTCATTTCCGCTGGTAGTCGGTCATTAAAAGAGCGCCCCGATGGTTCATCGGGGCCTTTTCATCTCCAACAATCTTCTTTTTCTCTGAGCACATGGACGACGTTTCTGCTATCAATTCCACTCTAAATTCTCCTGCTCGGCAGTATTCTTTAGAGCGGACCCGTAATATCGGTATTGCCGCACACATTGACGCCGGCAAAACCACAACGACCGAACGAATCCTTTTCTACACGGGTTTGATTCACAAGATTGGTGATGTCGATGATGGAAATACGGTCACCGACTGGATGGAACAGGAAAAAGAGCGTGGTATCACTATTACCTCAGCGGCGGTGACTTGCTTCTGGACTCAGAAAAAGGATGACGGGCTCTACAAGTCTCGCGAGGCTTTGGCGCATCGTGTTAATATTATCGACACCCCAGGTCACGTCGATTTCACGGCTGAAGTAGAACGTTCGATGCGTGTTCTGGATGGTGCAGTTGCCGTGTTCTGTGGTGTTGCCGGGGTTCAACCTCAGTCAGAGACCGTCTGGCGTCAGGCGACCAAATACAATGTTCCTCGGATTGCGTTCGTCAATAAGATGGACCGTACCGGAGCTAATTTTGCCAATGCGCTGAACGATATGCGCAAGAAATTGGGGGCCTACGCTTTCCCAATTCAGTTGCCCATTGGTGCTGAAGATAAATTTGCTGGTATTATCGACGTCGTTAATCAGAAGGCGGTTGTCTGGGGCGAAGGCGATCTGACAACCGAAGGTCTTAAGGATGAAGTGCAGGATATTCCTGCCAACTATAAGGACCA
>CAMDGV010000068.1 GCA_945898055.1 Akkermansia muciniphila
AAATCGCGGCTTCCATGTCTTCAGTGCCTTTCGGCTATTGCGGTATTTGTTACCTAAATACTTCGCGTCGGTCTGCACGGACGCTGGATGGCGGTCTTCAGTGCCTTTCGGCTATTGCGGTATTTGTTACAGCACCCTCATGCCCAAGGCTACAAACGAGGAACTCCTCGTCTTCAGTGCCTTTCGGCTATTGCGGTATTTGTTACAACCCTTGAGGAAGTCTGCTGCATCGTGGCAGCAGCCCTGTCTTCAGTGCCTTTCGGCTATTGCGGTATTTGTTACCACAAAATAAACCAAAGAAATTAAACCAATGAACACAATCGTCTTCAGTGCCTTTCGGCTATTGCGGTATTTGTTACAAGACGGTTACGGCTGGGCAAAGTGGCCAGCCCATTATGTCTTCAGTGCCTTTCGGCTATTGCGGTATTTGTTACTCGAGAAGAGATCCTAGCGCTAGTTGGAGAAATCCAAGGTCTTCAGTGCCTTTCGGCTATTGCGGTATTTGTTACGGCCAGAGGCAGAGCTAACCTTTAGCCAGCCGGTGTTAAGTCTTCAGTGCCTTTCGGCTATTGCGGTATTTGTTACGAGAGAGTTACACTCTCTTCACTCCTCGGGAGGCAATGGCGGTCTTCAGTGCCTTTCGGCTATTGCGGTATTTGTTACGACGGTCACGGCGGATCGTTTCCCGCACATTCAGCGCGTCTTCAGTGCCTTTCGGCTATTGCGGTATTTGTTACTTCAAAGCTGGTCTACTGCCCAAAAGCAGTATTAGACGTCTTCAGTGCCTTTCGGCTATTGCGGTATTTGTTACAGTTATGCACGGAATTGAAACAACACGGGACTTCCAAGTGTCTTCAGTGCCTTTCGGCTATTGCGGTATTTGTTACTCAAGTTCTGTCTCAAATCAGTTGCCTCGTTGGCAGCTATGTCTTCAGTGCCTTTCGGCTATTGCGGTATTTGTTACCGTCTACGTCCCGTGGCGGCTCGTTCGGGACTTTCGCGGGTCTTCAGTGCCTTTCGGCTATTGCGGTATTTGTTACCCCTATGGGCAGTCGTTGTGGCCACTGACAAGAGCAAACAGTCTTCAGTGCCTTTCGGCTATTGCGGTATTTGTTACACGGCGGATCGTTTCCCGCACATTCAGCGCGTCCCGCTCACGTCTTCAGTGCCTTTCGGCTATTGCGGTATTTGTTACCCTTGTGGTCAGTAGTAGTGGCGGTAGACAAATCCAAGAGGTCTTCAGTGCCTTTCGGCTATTGCGGTATTTGTTACTTCCCGCTTTCGGAACGCTGGCAATATCTGACCCTTCGAGGTCTTCAGTGCCTTTCGGCTATTGCGGTATTTGTTACTTAAATACAGCACATCGGTCTGCACTGACGCGGGGTGGAGTCTTCAGTGCCTTTCGGCTATTGCGGTATTTGTTACAAGGACCGATAGTTTCCATTCGTTCAAAGTCGTTAAGGGGTCTTCAGTGCCTTTCGGCTATTGCGGTATTTGTTACTTTGCCCAACTGCTAGAGGCTAAGAGAATCACCGCTGCCGTCTTCAGTGCCTTTCGGCTATTGCGGTATTTGTTACCAAGCCAAGTTCGACGGTATCGTAGGGACGAAGTCGGTCTGTCTTCAGTGCCTTTCGGCTATTGCGGTATTTGTTACAGGCAGGGGGCAGGCAGGTCTTCAGTGCCTTTCGGCTATTGCGGTATTTGTTACAAGCGTTGTCCGCGTTGGAACAGGATCTCTTATGAGATCGTCTTCAGTGCCTTTCGGCTATTGCGGTATTTGTTACATAAGGCCGCGAGGAAAGACGGTAACAGGCTAGCCTTGTCTTCAGTGCCTTTCGGCTATTGCGGTATTTGTTACCGGCATACGGTCAGCAGCGTTGGGATGATCTTCAACCGGTCTTCAGTGCCTTTCGGCTATTGCGGTATTTGTTACGTCGAAACAAAACATTTCCCTAATATCGTTCGCGCTCCGGTCTTCAGTGCCTTTCGGCTATTGCGGTATTTGTTACTACCGGGCATACCGGGAAGCCGTCCAATCGGAGTTCCCGGTCTTCAGTGCCTTTCGGCTATTGCGGTATTTGTTACTTCCAGAAAACGAATAGGCCCGTAAACGCGCTAGGAAGGTCTTCAGTGCCTTTCGGCTATTGCGGTATTTGTTACTGCCACCTCAGAAGAAGCACTGGCATCTGCCAGAGAAGTCTTCAGTGCCTTTCGGCTATTGCGGTATTTGTTACGTTACGAGATCCCAACGGGAGCGTTGCGGATTTGGGCGGAGTCTTCAGTGCCTTTCGGCTATTGCGGTATTTGTTACTGGCATGGGAGGCGATTGGGAGCAAATTAGGACTAAAGTGTCTTCAGTGCCTTTCGGCTATTGCGGTATTTGTTACCGGTACAGCCCGTGAGTGGCATGGGATCACCGTCCCGGTGTCTTCAGTGCCTTTCGGCTATTGCGGTATTTGTTACCGGATGACCGCATGACCGAGATTTGTGCGCTCTGGACTGAGGTCTTCAGTGCCTTTCGGCTATTGCGGTATTTGTTACCCGCCGCCAAAGCCGCCAAGGTCGCGGCTGAGGCTCTGGGGTCTTCAGTGCCTTTCGGCTATTGCGGTATTTGTTACATTGCGGCGATTCTTGTGAGTCGCGCAACGCATGGAGATGGTCTTCAGTGCCTTTCGGCTATTGCGGTATTTGTTACAAGGCGAGAGTGACCATGTCCGTGCGGACAGTTTCGCGAGTCTTCAGTGCCTTTCGGCTATTGCGGTATTTGTTACAGGCGGAATTCAGCCGGTGCGGATGGACGACTGAAGGTGTCTTCAGTGCCTTTCGGCTATTGCGGTATTTGTTACACGGTTCCCATTTCAATGGATGACGGTCTCCCAGTGGGGAGTCTTCAGTGCCTTTCGGCTATTGCGGTATTTGTTACCGGAAAGCCTCGTTCTTGCGGGATGTTTCTAGCCGGGACGGGTCTTCAGTGCCTTTCGGCTATTGCGGTATTTGTTACTCGGATTTACTGCTCCGAACACGGGCAAACTTTCGGAAAGTCTTCAGTGCCTTTCGGCTATTGCGGTATTTGTTACTCGCGGAGGACTTGGCCAAGGGCTACCGAGATGCCGACGTCTTCAGTGCCTTTCGGCTATTGCGGTATTTGTTACCCCGTCACCGTAATCCGCTGATGGGCAACGGCGCAAGACGCATTGGGGACGGGACTCAATTTTTTCATTATCGTGATCGAGGAGGCTCTGAGGCTTTTCGATTAGGAGAGGTTGTTTTGATCGTTTTTCGGAGTTTGTGCTGAGGACGGGACTCAGTCCTTTTAGGGCTTCTCGCCTCCTGCCCTAGACTGGACGCATGGCCTAAGATTAGATAAGGTAGCAGAGAACCTGTTCGCTGCAGACCATCGTACCGGCTGTTCGGGTTTCTCGAGCACATTTGGCGTCCATAGGGTAGGACACGATTCGATCTTCTTTTGGGTTCATTTCCGCGAGAAGTTGGCTCCAGAGACGTTCAAACTCGCGGGGATGCAGGCGGCATTCAAAAATACTGTATTGCACCCGAATTCCGAAGTCTTCACAGACTGCGGCCACCCGGGCGAGGCGTTTTGGATTGCTGATGTCATAGGCAACAAGGTTGAGCATTTGTTTTGGGCCTGGTGGCTTAGAGATATAAGGAGCAAGTGGAAAGGCCTGGAACCACCAGTCATCTATAGTATCGAGTTGGGGTTCGGAGTTTTCCATAGTTGAATTTGGAGTTGTGCTTTAGTTCATCACGAAAGGTTCAAACTTATCTGGTGTCTCGAGAGCCATTTTGTAGGTCATACTTTGTTGTTCGAGTTGTTGCCGGAGTGTAGTGCGGTGGCCGACTAGTTCACTCATGAAATGCCGCTCCATTCGTCTTTCATATTGTAGAAAGAATTTGCGGCGACCTATATCATTAAGAAAGACGCCATTATCTCGGTGCTCAAAACAATCGCTATTGAGTATTTTATGACTAAATAGATCGAGTGCGAGGGCTTCCACTAGAGCAGGACGAAAGGGTTCGATAAGATCAAGGGCCAAGGACCATCGACCATTTTCGGGCGTATGCAGGCAACCGAGTGATGGGTCGAGGCCGTGCGAGTGAAGGAAAGCGACCATTTCATTGTAGAGAATTGTTGCGGCAAAACTAATACAGGAATTGACTGCATTTTTAGGGGGACGAGTACTGCGGCGCTCAAAGGGGAAATTTTCGGGTAGGAAACGGGCCCAAGCTGAAAAATAACGGGCGGTAGTCGCTCCTTCGTACCCACGAATTTCGTCAATGGAGTGGCTGGCACGAATTGACGAAAAGGCAGCATCCAGCCAACTGAGAGTGCGATCTAGTTCGGGGTGGCTTGAGGAAGTGATCGTTGGGGCTAAAGGTTCTGAATCGGAGGGCAGTTCAGCGGCGGTGTCATCGGCATTAAATTTGGCGTCGGACCTTCTCGAGGCGTTGAGACGTTGGAGAACTCGGCGTTGATTATAGAGTTTAGCTGAGGCGATTCGGGAGGATATGAGTCGGGTGAAGTCAGGTTGGAGCGTGCGCTGATACTGGTGCAATCGGGATTGGGCATGAGCATTGGTTGGGGGAAGAAAACTGCCGAGAAAGTCGCCATTATTATCGAGTAAACTGACTGGAATCAAAGCAGTAAGGACGGCGCCGAGAGCCTGACTGGTTATTTGGACATGCTCCGAGATGATAAGGCGTTCGAGATCCCGAAGGGGAATTTCGCGTTTGAGACCGTGCCCGGTTTCGTCATCAGGGGTGACAACGATGAGTCGTTCTCCAGAAAGCCTAATGGTGGCACCGGGGATAAGGATACATGCGGAGGGCATGTTTCAGAGTGTCTTCTGCAGAGCTGAAATGGGCAGTAGACGGGACGTCCCGGAACATCCGACGAAGCCGATAGAGAGAGGGAGAGAGGATGGACGTTTAGCCTTTGATAAAGATGGCCGGCCCGGGAATATCGAGTGAGCATCGCCCCTTTTCAGGTAAACAGGCGGCCAAAAGAGGTCCGAGATCCCCAAATGTACGAAGTTTAGCACGTAGATCGCTTATGGATCGGATGATGGTGCGATCATCACAGATTTGGCGAAGGGCTTCACTATGGCGCCAGTCACTTGGAATCGAGGTAGGGCGAGAGTCGCGTTGTTGTTCGCGAAAGCTATTTAATTCCTCCTGAGCGTCTTTGTAAGAATTAAAGGCGCGTTCACCTCGTTTAGCGCGAGTTCCAAGGAAAAGAAGGGTCAGCATTTCTAGGGGAGCTAGCTTGAGAGTTCGGCCACCGAGTTCGATTTCGTGTCGAGTAGGATCGATGGTGAGTTGGAGATCTTCTGCGGCCCGGCGGCGGAGGGTAGCTCGGCAGGCATCCACTAAGCGACTGAAGGTACCAACAGGACGGCCGAGTTCACGTTGGAACAGGTTACGCAACGGAACAAAGGGGACATCGGCCAATTCAACTTGGGCTTGGAGTGGTGAAAGTAGGTTGCCCTGTCGGTCCTTGAGTGGAGGGCCGGGTTGAGCAGGAAACCAAAAACCGGGAAGTGTTTCGTAGGGTTCATTGACTAAGACATGCGTGAGACGATCGGTTTCGCGTCCAGCGAGGGTAAGGCAGGCGTAGAGAAGTGCGCCCATTGTTTTACGGCCACCCGCCATAGATGCAATCAATCGAGCGTCGGGATTTTCGACGACCGTTCGAACTTGATCGAGTAGAAAATCAGCGGCGGCCTCGTTGTCTTGTGGGGTGCGGAGATCAGAAAGTTCCCTCGAACGACCCGTTGCTGGATCCGTGGCAGTAAAGACACAAATATCTGAGGGCGTCGCTCCAAAGCGGAGACGCTTCTCAAGGGAATGCCCAGACTGAGCGAGCGCCTGTCTCAAGGCATCCCAAGGGCAGAGATCATTGAGACACGGGTCTGGGGTGAAGAGTTTCTGTTCGAGCAAAGCTCTCCCCGTAGAAGTGGTAATCACCACGATACGGTCGGGCAAGATAGGATCCGCTTCCTGGGCGAGGGCCCAGAGAGTTTCGGTAAGAACCGCTGGGGACAAACCGATGACAGCGAGCAGGATGGTTTCGGATTGGTCATTCATGAAAAAGAGTGCGTTTGGATCGACGGAAGTCCTTTGATAACTCGACAGTCTCTGCACGGACCGTGTCTGTGAGTCTATCGGTAGGACGTCGAGGGATGTCCGAAGTGGATGACGGGATCAGTATTTTTTGAATTTGAATTTGTCGATCTGAGGATAAAGCGACCTGCAGATTCTGGTTGCGCGCGTAGTCTGCGGCCTGCGGCGGCCGATGACACCGTCGGACAATCAAGACTTTTGCAAGTATTTTCCCTCCATCTGTCAAGGAAGCCAAATCTTCCTTGAGAAATTTCAACTCACTCCGATAGCTACCGAAAGCTATTGCCCAGAGGGAGTGGTCACAATCCCACCGCCTTCCGAATCGTATGGTGGCAGATCCTTTCATTCGTATTCCGGCAACCGCGCCCGGTTCACGCCTGGGTGATGCGACGTTCGTCCAAATTCTTTGACCTGGGAGGCCGGCGGACGACTGCGAATAGCAGGCGTGCGTGGGGTTCATCGCGTCGCAGCGGGCATGCGTTGGGGCAGAGGCGGGAGGGTTTGTCGTGGATGCTGCTTCAGCGTGAGTCGGACCTCTGTCTTGTCGCGGCGGACCTCTGCGGACGTCCCACTTTTGGATTCTGCGATCTGCGTCTGGTAAAAACACACTCAAATTAAGTGGTAGTTGTTGCACGAGGTTGATCTTGTGTAATAAAAGAAAACGAATAAGCCTAATAGTATTGTGGAGGGGGCTCCGCCCAAGGCAACAGAGCATCGATCGAAAAAGTGCTTAAGAGCGTATGACGAACTGGAAAAAGAAACTTGCCGCCTACCTGCATGACCCACCGAGCAAGGCGCTCGACATTCGCACCCACGGTGAGCGGTCGGACGCAGCGTTCAGCCAAGCCGGTTTTATCGATACGGAAATTGGTGACTACTTCGCCCACGCCGATCATGCGGCGGCTGCCATGGATCGCCTCCCGTTTCCAAGATTCAGTGCGGGGCTTAAGTGTGCTTTTGACGGAATTCGGAACGGCTTTCTGCATCCGCTCTCAGGCGAGAAACTTCCTTTCCATGCCGAGTTCAAATCAGCAGAGCAGGTTTTTGCCATCGAATCCTCCGTCCAGCCGGCACTGTCCCCGGAGTCGCTCGCGCGGATGCCGGATCATAGCGAGCAATGGCGCGCCCGGTTCTTTGCCCATTGGCGGCTTTGGCCGAAGCATGCGATGGAGAACGACTACCGGATGGCGCTGCTCCCATCGGACACTCGTATCCCGGACCACTCGATCTGGACCCATATGCAGGTTGTATCCGCGCTGGATGGATGCGTCGGGGAGAATAAGGTTTTCCAACCCGCCTTTCTCAAATTCCAGCTTGGGCCGGTTCAGGACTTTATCGCCGCAGCCCGCAGCATCCGCGACCTCTGGAGCGGTAGCTACCTGCTCTCGTGGCTGATGGCCGCTGGCCTGAAGGCCCTGTCCGCCGAAGTCGGTCCCGACGCCGTCATTTTTCCCAACCTGCGCGGGCAACCGCTCTTCGATCTCCACTGGCGCGATGAGCTTTGGAACAAGGTCAACATCAGCGATCAGAAGTCGGTCTGGGAGTCGCTGGGTTGGGAGGATGACGCGCTGCTCACACCCAACCTTCCCAACGTCTTCCTCGCCGTCGTGTCAGCGGATCGGGCGGCAGACTTGGGGCACAAGGTCGACGAGGCCATCCAGGCTGAATGGAAACGGATTGCCGACGCCGTCTGGAACGAGTGCAAGAGTGTCGGACTCACCGGCGATGAAAATGGCATCACTGAGGCGGATCGCCAGCGGCGCTTTGATTCGCAGATTGCGCGTTTCCTCTCGGTGTCTTGGCAAGTCACGCCGTGGCCCGACAAACTGGAGGAAGCGTTGGATCTCGCCAACGGCTTCGACAAGGAGGAAATGCCCATTCGAAAAGCATGCCAGTGCGTGCAGACCGTGGTGGACATGGCCACGAGCCAGATGCCGACGGATCATCGCGATGGGCGTTACTACGTCGGCGGCAACGCTGGCCCCAAAACGCAGCTCAACAACACCGGCCTCGGCTGGTCCGTCATTCTCGCTCTCAACAACTGGCAACTCGACGCGGTCCGGCAAACGCGGAGCTTTGACGCCGCGAACACCGGCGGCTGGCAGACCGGCACCTTCAACAACAAGGACGTCTTGACCGGGCGTGAGGAAGCGGTAGCGGGCGGAACCACCTGGACCGATAGAACTGTGGCAATGGGAGGCGCGTGGAAGTCCCTCTTCAAACATGGAGATTGGCTGGGCGCCGCCACGTTGGTGAAGCGGGTTTGGCACCTTGCCTACTTGGGCAAAGCGCCATGGAATCTGAAAACGAATTCCCAGAGCTTCCCGATGCCGAATACCCGGAGCCTGGCGGCGCATGACCCGTTCGGCCGCGATGATGATTCCGATAACGAGAAGGCGGAGGAATCAGACTCGTCCGAGAAATACTTCGCCGTCCTCGCTTTCGACGGCGACGAAATCGGCAAGTGGGTCAGCGGTGAAAAGACGCCGGCATTCTCTAGCCAGTTGGCGGATTACAAAGACGGCTCGAACATTCAACGATCCGGCGCCAAAACCTACTTTGAGAGGCCCGAGTTCAATGGCTTTCTCGAATCTCAACGCCCGCTCTCACCCAGCTACCATCTTCAGTTCAGCGAAGCCTTGAGCAACTTCGCACTGCTCTGCGCCCGGCCCATCGTCGAAGCCTTCGATGGTCGCCTCATTTACGCTGGCGGCGATGATGTGGTGGCCCTTCTTTCTGCCGACGCCGCATTGGTTTGCGCGGAGGCGCTGCGAATGGCATTCACCGGCTCTGAACAGCTGGGAGGATTCCTCAAGAAACACGCCACCAGATTCCAGTCCCAAAACGAGAAAGCCAATCGGGACGTGCCGCCGGCTCAAGCGTTGGCGGCCCAAGGCCGGCTTCTGGCTGTTGCCACTACCACGAAAGACACGGCAACTCTAAGCCACTCGGGGTTCATCGTTCGACTGGATGATCGAGACATGGCGGTGGACCAGCGGCATTTTGCTGACGGCGAGGGCCGCCCCATACCTTTCCTCGTGCCCGGTCCTGCGGCCGATGCCTCGGTCGGCATTGCCATTGCGCACTTCAAGTCACCCCTCCAAGACGTGGTCCGCGCCGCTCAGGCCGCTGAGAAGCGGGCCAAGAATCCCAAGGGGCTCAACCGAGCCTCCGTCGCCGTCACTCTCTTTAAACGTTCCGGCGAAACCATCGAGTGGGGCTGCAAATGGGAGAGCGGTGGTTTGGAGCTTTATCGCGCCATTGCCGACGCTCTCGCCAACAAAGAACTCAGCGCCAAATTCCCATATCGTTTCGTTGAGCTTCTTGAACCTTACCAAACATCTGGAAACGGGCTTGCCCGGCAGGACGATGCGGAATCTTTTGAAGCTGCTTCGGTGATTCACAGGGAATTTGACCACGCTGTTTCGCGACAATCAGCGTCGGGACTAGCGAACACCGTTCGAGAAAATCTCCAGCCCAAACTGACGGCATTCCTTGAGAAGCTGGCTGGCAATTGGGATAAGCTCACGGCGGAAGACAAACGCCCTGACAAAACCAAGGGTCAGACTCTTTTGGAGTCCCTGATCGGCCTGTGCCAGACGGTCGCTTTCGCGCACCGCACTCGCTCCGAAAACGAATCCTGAGCCGAAAGGCAAAACCCATGAACACCATCCTTCTCCAACCCACCGACGTTCTCTTCTTCCGCGATGGTAGGCCCATGACCGGTTCGCTCGCTGGCCACGGCGCGGCCTGGCCGATGCCCAATGTCATCAACGCCGCCTTCCATGCCGCCTTGCATCGTTCGGGATTCGCCAAGGAGGCTCATTCACACCGGCGCGGTGCCCGTGGAGTATACGCGGACGACGCGCAGCGCGACCGGAAGTTTGGTTCGCTCGTCACCGCCGGACCCTTTCCAGTGAAGGACGGGAATGCGTGGTTTTTTCCGAGGCCGCAAGATCTCCAGGACGCGACGCTGCAACCGGGACTGTTGCCCACCGCTTCTTTCGACTCCGTCCAGTCCAGTCTTTCGGACCCGCTGGAATATGCCGTCGCCAACCGGTTGCCTCCATCCAAGGAGTCCGGCGCCAAGGCGTGGCTTTCGCGGGAGGCTTTTGAGACCTACCTCGAAACCGCTTCATCTACTGTTACGCCTGATAAACTGGCCGAACACATGGTTGACGATTCCGCCTTCTCGGACCGCGAGCATTCCATCGGCATCGGGATCGATCCCGAAACGGGCAGTCAGGATGGCAAAAGCTTTTACTCGGCCCATTACCTTCGGCTTCGTGAAGCCTGGCAGTTTGGTGTTTGCGCCTCGGCGGAAGACAAGGAGTTCAAACACGAGCAACACGGCAAAGACCTGATCACAGCCCTGCTGAATGGCGGTCGGCACCAGATCATCGTCGGTGGCCAACAGCGTGTCTGCTCCGCGAAGAGCGTGGCCGGCGTGGCGATCCCGCTGCCCTGCGGCAAAACCGACGGGTTCAAGAAACGGAACACCAGGTCCCTCGTGAAGTGGATTTTGCTGAGCCCGGCCGTCTGGCCGTCCATCGCCGCAGACGCCAGAAGAAACATTAACGCGCATCCCGGCGGATGGCTGCCGAACTGGATCAACCCACACAACGGGGATGTTCTACTGAAGGCCGGCGATGTTGCCCGAGGCGAGTCTGAAAGCCGCGAGGCATGGCGACAGCGCACCCGCCAGCAAGGGAATATCTCCGCCAAGCTTGTGTCAGCCATCGTCTCCAAGCCCCTCGTTGTCACAGGGTGGTCCTTGCCTGATGAAGGCGGTGCCAACGATTCTGAACGAAACGGCGGCGCCAAGTCTACCCACCTCGCCGTGCCGGCGGGGGCCGTTTACTACTTCGAAGCCAATTCCCCCGAGGATGCCGCGAAACTGGCCGCCGCGCTTAACTGGCACGGGAGCGACGCCAATTCCACCACCATTAAGAACCGCCGCAGCACGTTGATGGGTGAAAAGGGCTTTGGCCTTGGCGTGTGTGGCACCTGGGAATTCTTCCCGGACGTCGGTGGACGTTCCACCCAGTGACTTTAAACAACGAACAACGCATAACAGAACCATGAACAAATCGAAAATTCTCTACCTGTTCACCCGCACGCCGCTGCATGTGGGCGCCGGTGCCAGTGTGGGCGCCATTGACCAGCCCGTGCAACGCGAGCGCCATACCGGCTTTCCGATTATCCCGGCGAGTTCGTTGAAAGGCAGCTTCGCGGATCACTGGGAGGCAAACTTGGAGCAAGGGACTGGCGATAAGCCGAAGAAATTCCTCCGTGTCACGACGAAGAAGAACGAGAGGGACGAAGAAGTTGTCGATCAGGCGCTGGATTCTGCGTGGCTCTTCGGCTCCAATAACGACAAGGCTGCGTTTACTGGTGCACTTCAATTCGGGGAGGCTCGACTCCTCGCCTTCCCGATCCGATCCGCCAAGGGCAGCTTTGCATGGATTACTTGTCCACTGATGCTCCGCCGGGCGGCACGTGACGGTGTTCTGCCTGGCGCGACGGTCGAGATGGTGAAACCTCTGGCCGATGAACAAGCGATTTATAACGGAGGCGCGAATTCCCCTCTCGATCTCGGTGGCAAGATCGTGCTGGAGGAATATGCTTTGAGTCAGACGGGGACAGTGCCCGAGTTGCTGGCCACGGAGTTCGCCAAGATTCTTTTAGAAGATCCGGTGTGGAGGGAAGTGTCCTCGCGGCTTGTCATTCTTAGCGACGGCATGATGAGCTTCTTCGCTCGGAACGCCTGCGAGATAGCGCAGCATGTTCGAATCAGCGACGAGACCGGCACAGCCGACGGTGGCGCGTTGTTCAACCAAGAAAACGTCCCGAGCGAGACGATGTTCTACTCCGTGATGCATGCCACTGCAGGCCGGTTAAAAACTGGCAGCAATGTGGGCAAAGAGGCAGGCGATGCCCTGAATGCATTTGAGGCCAAGCTCAAAGAGGTAGGCGTCTTTCAATTCGGAGGAGATGCTTCCACCGGTCTTGGTTACTGCACGGTGAAACTCAGCTAAAGGATATCGCCATGCAAAACCTCGAACAAATCCGGGCTGCTCGCGCTCTTACCGTCGCTTCCACAACCAGCAAAACCGCTGTTTCAAAACTGCCCGCCATGATCCTTACCAATGGCCTACTGGCCGCTACCGCCTTTGCGAGTGAAAAGAAGGCGGATCGCCAAACACCCAAACGCCCAGAAATGAAGGCTGCGCTGGACGGGGCAACTATGCACCTTGCGACGCCGGAATTGGGGATCACGATTCTGGCCACCGCGAGAACCTGTGATGACTTGATTGCAAAACTCTGCGCATCTGATGCTCAAAATCTCCATCGCGCAACTTCAGAAGTTCTCGCCTTCCTCAGTTACCTAAAGCGATTCACTGCAAAAGAAGGTTCCGAAGAGAAGGCTGAGGACTGATGGGCGTAGCCTAGATCAATATGAATGTCACATTTGTTCCCACGGACACAAGAGCGGCGCTGCATCCGTTGGCGGTCAAGGAGTGTAGTCGAAGTCTTTACTTCGATCGCTTCTCTAGGCCCGACCTCAAAAAGGATGACCGGAAGCAATTTTTTGTCGACGGTTTCGGCACCCATCGGAGTTCCCTCCGAGCCGAGGGATGGACGGCTGCAATGCACCTCAAGCCTGCGGAGATTCTCTATGCCCAGCTTCAGTCCCGCATGATGGTTAACATGTCCGGGGGAGTTATGGAGAATGCGGGGCTTTGTCTTGACCGCTTTGGTCTCCCTTACATCCCTGGCTCCGCCGTCAAAGGCTGCGCCCGCCGCATGGCCATTCAGAGTTTGCTGGAGGCACGAGAGCTCGGTGAACATGTCGATAATCTCTCGAAAAAGCTCGCCGACATTGGTCTGGTATTCGGCTGGGGTGAACAAGATTGGGGCGACAATCAGAAGGACGGTCGATTTATTTCAGACTTTGTCTACGCCATAGGGAAGGAACAATGGCGGGACGTCAGACCCTTGGCTCGGAAACGACTGCCTGCCAGTGATTCCTTCGGCGGTAGTGTCAGCTTCGTGCCATCGTATCTGGTAGATATCGGTAAGTTGAGCGGGCTACCTTCGGAAGTGCCCGATCTGGGGACACTAGAGCTGGACGTCGTCACCTGCCACCACGGCGACTATTACCTCAATCCTGCGGTAACGGCTTCTGACACTGAGGAACCTGTACCAGTAGTCTTCCCGAGCGTCGCCGCAGGTCAAATCTTCGTTTTTGCGGTCCTGCCGCTAAGAGATTGCAGCTCTGAACTTGTGACCAAGGCACGCACCTGGCTGACCAACGGCTTGCAGCTTTTTGGTCTCGGCGCCAAAACCGCCGCCGGATACGGGTGGTTTGAGGATGTGTCAATTCGCATTGGTCAGGAGGAGCAAGTGCGCAGAACGAAGGTCAAACGTGTCGTAGAGCGTGCGAACCTGCAACCTGACAGCCGTTTGCTTGAGGAATTGACGTCTTTAAAAGACCCTGATCTGCGCGGCAAAATTAATCAATTCTCAGGCGATGAGCGGTTTTGGACGGTGAAAGATGAACAAGTGCAGCTGACGGTGCTCCATTTTCTGTGCGTTACGGCACCGGACTTATTCACGGTTGATCGCGCAAAGCCGGCGTCTAAAATTGCCAAAGCCATCACTCACCTTTCCGGCAAGTTTCCCCACATTGTTCCAGCCAAGCCATGAAGACTGAAGCGTTTCAATTCGAGCTCCTCACACCTTGTTTCTGCGGCGGGGCGGAGCCAGACCAACTGGCAGAGATTCGTGCGCCTTCGATTCGGGGGCAACTCCGCTGGTGGTTCCGCACACTTGGCGGCTTCAAATCGCTTTCAGGAAGGCCCGTTCGCGAACAAGAGGCGATGATCTTCGGCTCAATCGATGGAAATGAGGGAAGAGCGAGCCAGCTGATTGTCCGCGTCAAAGCAACTCTGGGCACTCGTCTGATATCAACGCAGGCCAAAGACTCTGACGCGATGAATGCCGGGGTGGGCACGGCGCGCGGTTACGTCTTGTTCCCGTTGAGGAACAAGTCAAGAGCAGTATTTGATCAACCGACATTGCCGAAGTTTGATCTGCTTCTGGTATGGCGTGGCGATCCTTCGCTGTGGTCAGATATCCAAGCTTTGGTCACGGTTTTTGGCAACTTGGGAGCATTGGGATTTCGTTCCCGGCGGGCAATGGGTGCGCTTGCGATTGCAGATGCGCCGAGATCGATCCTAAGCTCCCTCGCTTGCTTTTCTGCAGATTCGTCGCTGCTAGTTCGGGCTCTGCCTGCAAAGGATGGCAATGACGCTATCGCGGTACTTGCTAACTGGCTCAAAAGTTGGCGGACGCACGGAAGGTCTCCCGACAATAAAGCCGAGCAGGCCTTTCCCGGCTTTAAGTTTGCGAAAGCCGATCACGATTCTGGCTTCAACCAAAGCTCCCACGAAACCTATCGCCCAGCGATTGGCCTTCCTATCATTCAAAGATATTCAAAAATCAAGACTACCAACAACTGGGATTTTGGTGCTGGTGGTCAACGGGAACCCAAAGGCCGCTTTGCCTCGCCCGTAATCCTGCGTCCGTATCGCGAAATCGCTGCCAGTGGAAAACCAGTTTGGCGCGCGCTCGTGATCTTCGTGGATGCCCACAAATGGCCAGTTGGAAAGCGGGTCTACCTTAACGGCCAACCCCGATCTGTTTCGCTCGAACTTTACGAAGCCATGAAGAACGACTCGCGTTTATCAAAGTTCCCATGAGCTAGGCTAGCCTGATATGTGCTGTGGTCTGCATCTCCCCCGTAAGCAACTAAGACGCCCACAATGAGCCCGAGCAGTTCCGTCCTTCTCATTTCCCTTGGCACCTCGCCCGCCGTGGTGCCGGAGGCGTTTCTTCTGCCAGAGGCCCGATTCCAAGCGGTGCATGTGCTCACCACCGAGAAGCCGGACGTTCAGCTCATCCGTGATTATTTTGCCACGCAGGCCCCAGGTGTGGAGTTGACGATCACCCGGGTTGCCGGGTTTGAAGACTTCGCTTCGGAAGAGGATCACTTCCGATTTGAAGAAGTGCTTTATCGTTGGGTGATTGCGTCGGCGCCTGCTCCGGCATCGCGCTTCTTTTGCATCAGCGGTGGGTTCAAGACCATGTCAGCCGCCATGCAAAAGGCTGCGGCCGTCCTCGGAGCGGAGCAAGTGTTCCATGTTCTTGCCGACCAATACTTGCAAGGTCCCAGCGGCAGGATGAGGTTTCCCGACACGATTGAGGAAGTGCGGGCGGCAGCCGATGGGGGCTATCTGAAATGGATTCGGCTTGGGCCTGAATCCGGCTGGCCGCAATTGCGCTTGGCTAAGCCGGACGATTACCCGCTCACGACGGACCGCGAGGAACTGGGGGTTCGATGGGCGCGCTCGGACGATGACCATTTCCGAAAGCGACTGCATGAGATTGTGGAACGATCGCATCACATCGCTAGGGCGTGGAACATTCTTCCTGACCTGCCTTTCACGGAACTGGCGACTTGGTCCGAGGCGGACCTCGCGTGGCTACACCAGCCCCTAGACCCTGGGTCCGCACTGGACCGCGATTGGGTGTCTCGGCTGCCAAAGGTCGAACTTCACAGCCATCTGGGTGGTTTCGCCACCTCAGGGAGGTTGCTGGAGCAAGTGCGGTTGGCGGCGGAATGTCCCGACAGCCTACCACCGTTGCGCGCCTTCGAGCCCACACTTGATTGGCCGATCCCCTCACAACCCATCGGCCTGGAGCTCTATCGTCACCTCGGCGACAACAACGGCTCGGCTCTCTTGCGCGATCCGGGATGCCTGCGCCGCCAGTGCGAATTGCTCTACCAGCATCTTCTGGGGCAACGGCTCCATTACGCCGAGATTCGTTGTTCGCCCGCCAACTACGCCGATGCGAGGCGGAACCGTTCCCCTTGGGAGGTGCTCACGGACATTCGTGGCGCCTTTCAAACGGCCATGGAACAGGCCAGTGAACATCGGGGGAGCGATGCGGCGGCCCCCCAGCCCTGCCGGGTCACTCTCGTTATCATCGGCACCCGGCAGCTCGGCGGGGATTTTCGAGCGGGCATCTCGCGTCATCTGGCGCTGGCGGTGACCGCCGCTGAACACTGGTGCGACCCGAAGACCTGCCGAGTGGTGGGAGTGGATTTGGCTGGCTTTGAGGATGCCTCGACCCGCGCTCATTATTTCCGCGAGGAGTTCACCGCCGTGCATCGCTGCGGACTCGCACTCACCGTCCATGCCGGAGAAAACGACGATGCCGAGGGGATATGGCGCGCCGTCTTCGACCTGAACGCCCGCCGGTTGGGCCATGCCCTGAGCCTCGCTCAGTCGCCCGAACTACTCCGCTCGGTCACGGACCGCGGCATCGGCATCGAGATGTGTCCCTATGCCAACCTGCAAATCCGGGGTTATTCGCTGGACAACAAAGTGGCGGACGCCGAGCCCAAGGACCGTTATCCGCTGCTCGACTATCTGCGCGCGGGGGCCCGTGTGACCGTGAATACCGACAACATCGGCATTTCTGCCGCGACGCTTACTGAGAACCTCCTGCTGGCAGCTCGCCTCGGTCCGGGACTCACCCGACTGGAGCTTCTGCGCCTGCAGCGTCATGCGATTGATGCTGCATTTTTGAACGCCAACGATCGCATCTTGCTCACGCAGCAATTCGCGGGAGCCATCCCCCGTTACCATGATCGACCACCACGCTGAGAAGGTCCTCTGCGCCCGCAGTTCCGATTTGCCGCCCGCTTGGTTGCCTAGGGCGGGGGCCGTGCCCATGGATGAATCGGTCCTGTTTGCGGAACTGGCATCCATCCCTCCCCACTGGCTGACACGCCGTCAGGCCGAAGTGGATCCGTCGTTCAAGCAGTGGATTCCCTACGTGCTCCTGCGCAACCATCGTGACGAGCTGGCCGCTTATCCCCGTCAGGGGAATGAGGCCCGTTTGCACGGCTTGTGGTCGCTCGGACTCGGCGGGCACGTGAATCCCGTGGATTCCACGCCGTCGCCCGATGCCCGGATGCAATGGCCCGCACTGCTCTGGAACGGCCTGCGCCGTGAACTGATGGAGGAATATCCGGGTGCGGCCGAGGGTCGAACTCGCTTCCTGGGACTGATTCACGAAAGCCAGTCGGCCGTCGGCCGAGTCCATCTTGGCGCCGTTTTCCTTCACCAACCCTTCGACTCTGTCGCGAAACCAGGTGCCGAATTGGAGGGGATGCTTTGGCTGTCTTCCTCAGAATTGGGAGGCTCGGAATGGCGATTGGAACGGTTCGAGCTTTGGTCCCGTCTTGCCCTGCAACTCCTGACTCCAGAAGGCAACCCATGACTCTGCTCTCCCTCGCATCCCGCCAGATCTGGCCCCAAGTCTTGTCGGTCCTCGAATACCGCCCCGACCGCGTCGAGTTGTTCCACTCCGAGGACGAGACGGAATCCAAGCGGCCCGCCGAGCGGCTCAAGGCGTTCTTCGAAGGCTCCGGCCTGACCCCAGGCGGCGTGGGCCTGCATTTGGTCCCACATGACGACTTCGGGACGTTGGTGAACTGCCTCGCCAACGTCTCGGAAGCGTGTGAGCTCGACGATTCGAACTGCTGCCTCAACCTGACCGGGGGCAACAAACTTATGGCGATGGCGGCGGCCGAATGGAGCCGCCTCAGCGGCGTGCCCTGCTTCTATCTGGAGCGCGTTTTTCGCGTCTTTCCCTTCCTCCCTGTGAAGGGCGCCCTGCAGCCCCAGCCTTCCTTCACCCTCAATTCCCACCTCGCGCGCGATCTGGATCCGCTGGAACTCTTGCGCTGCCAGCTAGACCCGGCCGAGATTGTCGGTCCCGGCGAACGGTTGACGCTCACCGCCGAAGGACTTGACCTTTCGGAGGCTAGGCTGAGGCAAATACTGCGCAACCCGGAGCAATTGAATACGTCGCCCTGGCTGTGCCGCGAAGGCTCCCCGCCCAAGGACCGAAACTATGGAGACGCCCTGGAGCTCGTGGCGGCGCTCGTCGCCCTAAAGCTGGGCGTTCCCTCGGTCCGGCGCGGTGTCCGGCTCAAGTCCGGCTTCGGTCGCGGCCATTGGCAGGATGAAGGCGAGCTCGACCTCGTCTTCAACTGGAGCGGAAAGCTATGGATCGTCGACTGCAAACATCGCCGCTCCGCTGAATCCCGGGTCGGGCGCCTCGAAACCGCCATCCGGACGAGTGGAGCCCTGACACCGGAGATCGCTGAACTGCTTGCCCGCGTCACCGACGAGCTCCGCGACAAGGAGATGAAGCCCCTCAAAGAAGACCTCTTGGCGGTGGTGGAGGTCTGCGGTCTCCTCGGACGCGCCCTTGCCATCCGGGTGAATCCGCTGCCGCAGGAAGCCGCCGAATTCGCCCGGAGCCGTAGATTGGAGGTCATCCTCCGCTCCGACCTGCTCGACGGTCTTCGTGCGCAGCTTCACCCCAACCAGCCGCCGACCCTTGAAATGCTCCATTCGCTATCCACCGCGAGCAACCGCGCCACCGCGTGATCTTTCGCCACCTCCTCGGACCGCGAAGATCCATGGGCGGCTGCTAGAAAGATCGAGTGACAGTTGCGCTCATCGCGGGTCCGACCTGCTGCGCTGTCCCCCAAGATCGTCGGACGCCCGATGACGTCTTGGGCATCACGCGGCTGCCCTTCACCGAGTAGAAGACAGGCCTGCAACGCGCATCAGCCATCACGAAACCCGGAGACAGGTGCTTCGCAGTTGGGCAGAACTCTAGTGAGGCTTTTTATTTTTCTTCGGGCAGGTCGTTGCCAGCCGGTCTTTTCGCAGGTGGCACCGTGGGTTTCGAGGCAGCAACGCCGGTCGATGGGTAGGGGAGGGGTAGGGGCAGGGGAGGGGTAGGGGGTCCCCGCGACTCATGCGAGGGCAGATCGTGCCGGGGTAAGGGCCTCGCAAGAGGCTGGGAGTCGCAGCGATCTCAGCTCACCCGATCCCCATGGTTAATGGTTAGAATCGACCTCGATCCGGCAAATAGACGGTGGAGATAAGCCTAAGAATCGGCCAACCGGGAGGCTGAGCACCGGCCTCAGTTAAGCGTTTATAACCCTTAATTGGCAAAATGAAGAGGGTGACAGGTTGCCGGATGATAAAAGGCAGAGCAGGATACGAGAGTCAGTTCGTTCCATGCCAATTTCCGAGCACATACGTAATAAGCTATCCCAAGTGCCTCATCGACCGGGTGTTTACTTGCACAAAGATCGATTTGGGACGGTCATCTATGTGGGTAAGGCTCTCGATTTAAGGAAACGGGTTTCCCACTATTTCCATCCGTCGCGACGAATGGGATGGGACCTGAAGTTCAACGCTCTGGTGGATGCCATTTACGATTTCGACTGGCATACGGTGAAGAACGAGCCGGAGTCGTTACTCCTAGAAAGTCGGTTGGTGAAGGAATTTCAGCCTCGATTCAATATCGACCTCAAGGACGATAAGAGATTCCTGCTGCTGAAAGTGAACATGAATGATCCTATTCCGCGGTTCACCCTGACCCGATTGAAGAAAGACGATGGTTGCGTGTACTTTGGTCCGTTTGTTCATCCAAGTAGCGTCCGTCGAGTGCTGGTCCTGATGCGTCGCAAGTTCAAGTTGAGGGGATGCCGCCCGTTAACCCCCGTCGAATCCGACTATCGACACTGTCTATTCGGGAACCTTAAACACTGCACAGCGCCGTGTATTGGGAATGTCACGCGGGAGCAGTATTTGGTGCAAGTCCAAGCGGCGATCGAGTTTCTCGAAGGGCGTACTGATGAATTGCGAACTGAATTGGAGAGTGAAATGCGGAAGTCGGCTCAAAATCTTGAATTTGAAAAAGCGGCTCAACTTCGGGACGCGCTCGAAGACCTAAGGCGGACCACCTTAAAGACTGAGAAATTTGAACGGATTCCGTATACATTACCGATGGCCAATAATTCGGAGTCCGACCTCCGCGAGTTGGGAAAGCTTCTCGGGTTAGATAAGCCACCGGCCCGGATTGAAGGCTTCGATATTTCTAACATTAGCGGAACCTTCATCGTGTCTTCGATGGTCAGTTTCTGGCACGGGCGCCCGGACCGCTCGAATTATCGAAGATTTCGGATGAAAACGGTGACGACGCAGAACGATTTCGCCTCGATGGCGGAGGCGGTGAGTCGTCGCTACCGGCGTTTGCTGAAAGAAGTAACGGGGCTAACTCACCAGCTGCCGACGGTTTCAGGCTTGGAGATGGCCGCTTTGGACGGTGAGGAAAAGGAGGACGAGGGAACCTTGGAAGTGTGCCAACCCGATGGGGAGAGTGAATCAGAGGAGATAAAGGCGCCTTGGGTTCCTCAACCGAAAAAGGGGCCTGCACTTCCTGACCTCATTTTAATTGATGGTGGACGCGGTCAGTTAAACGCCGCCTGTGAGGAATTGGCTCGGTTGGGTTTGTCGAAGATTCCAATTTTAGGCCTAGCCAAGGAATTTGAGGAAATCCATCTACCGGGCGAAAAGCTGCCCCTGCGACCGGGTTTAGACAGTCCAGCGATCAAGTTGCTGCAGCGTGTGCGGGATGAAGCCCATCGGTTTGCGAACACCTACAATGCCCAGCTGCGACTCAAGAAAATCAGCGAGAGTCTGCTGGATGAGTTCCCTGGGATTGGTGACACGCGAAAGAAAGCCTTACTGAGGCGGTTCGGTTCGGTGCAACGACTGAGATTGGCTTCGATCGAAGAGTTGGAGCAGGTTTCGGGGTTTGGAGGGACGATGGCGACGGAACTTAAACGTTTTTTGGCAGCTCGCCCGTCACGTTGATTCACCGGGTTTAATCCGAGGGCGTTGGAGCCTGTCGGAAGTCATAACTGCTTTTTAAAGGTTAGGTGAGAGGTAGGGGCCGATTGGCCATGAATGAGATTAACATCGAAGGGATGACATCGAAGGGATGACGTCGAAGGGATGACATTGAAGGGATGGGTAGAGCCTTATCAATCGGACCAAAGACGGTTGGGCGCTGCTGAGGGTTAACCAAAAGCGGATCACCCAGGTATTGCCCCTTGACCGCAAGTCGGTGATTGATTCGACCGCAATCCGGAGCGTGGGCAACTCGTGCCGGAGAGACCCGTGAAAGGGATCGGAGTTGCTTGACAAGCAGACGTTACAGATCGAAGCCCCAACGATCGGCATAGAACAACGCATTGGGTTTGTTCTGCTGCCCGATGAGATGCGGATCATCTAAGTCGAAGAATAAAGGTAAAGTGGACTCCTCGGCTCTGATCCGATGCTCATTTGGGCGAAGTTCCAGTCAAACAGGACATAAGTTGGGACGGCTGAAGCCCCGAGGATTTTAGGGGCAACGCCTGCGAGGACGGGCAGCGAATTAACCTATGACAATGGACGTTTTCAGGTGGGCGACAGTGCCCCAGAGGTTAACCAAAGAAGGATCGCTGGAGCGGATCAACTGGAGAGGGTCGCAATTTTGCCACTTCGACCTCAGGATGCCTCCCCGCTGCTTGATGGATGATCGTGTGATCACGGTTTTCGGCGTAGCGAGTGGGAACGACGTCGGCAATTCTTAATCGGCATTGATGATCGAAACGTCGGGCAAAGTAGCTAAGAGACAAAAATGACTTCCGCTGCAAAAGCAAATTCCTCTACCTACAACGTCAGCACCGTCTAAGCGCCTTCAACTTGATCAGTGCAAGTTACAGTCCGAATGCTGTCAAAAACGCCATAAAAGATTCCTAAAATGAAAAATCCTCGATGCCTAGATCTTTTAATAGCGCACAAAGTTTTGAAAGAGCATTGAGGCACTAGAAAATTTGAATACCATCAACGACTCAGCCAGCGGGCCCTTGACAGTTCATCTTCAAGAATTTTAGGCTCGGAGTCAGTAGTCCCCAAAAACTAAACCTTCCTAGTCTCGCTCAGTCTTGAAGATAAATTCCGATGCAGTTTAACTATACCCTCAACGTTAATTGTCTGCCAGAAGATCGCGCGGCGGTGGATGCGAAACTGCAGAACCTCATTCTTGGCGCGATGAACGAGGTTGGAGGAGGCATGAGAATCGGGCTCGACTATCCGGTGAACCCGAAGCCGCATTGGACTGACAAGCCGCATGAGGGGTTGGACCAGTTGTTCGCCCAGCGACGCGATGAATTTGCCGCGCGCCTCCGGAGCTATGTGCCGCTGGCGAAGTCGTTGTCCGCGGATTCCTCGCTTCAGTGGAAGAACGGTTGGTTCGAAGGCCTCGATGCGATCATGGTTTACGCGGTGATCAGCACGCACAGGCCGAAGCGTTTCATTGAAATTGGCAGTGGCTATTCCACGACATTTGCCGCCTCGGCCAAGCGCACGCATTCGCCCGGCACTCGGATCACCTCGATCGATCCGCACCCGCGTGCAGAGATCAACGCGCTCTGTGACGACGTGATTCGTCAATCGTTTGAAACCACGGATCTGGCGATCTTCAGCGAATTGGAGAAAGATGACATTCTGTTCATCGACAGTTCGCATCGCGTGTTCACCAACTCGGATGTCACCACCCTGTTTCTCGACGTCATTCCCTATCTGAAGCCGGGCGTGTTGATCCAGGTGCACGACATTTTCTTGCCTCACGATTATCCCGACTCTTGGAACAACCGCTACTACTCCGAACAATACCTGCTCGCCGCCTATCTTCTTGGTGGACATCAGGGCATGGAGTTGTTCATGCCGGTGGCTTATGTAATGGAGCACAACCTCCTGCCACCGGAACTCGCGCAAGTTGGCAGCGGTGGAACTTCTTTTTGGTTGAAGACAACTTAGCCGACCAACGGGGCATTCCGTCGCTCGCCTGTGCCCATAAAATTCGCCACCCTTACGGAGGCGAGCGGCGGCGGTCGGATACGAGGTTTTACGCAGATTGATCTCTTGAGGCCGACAGCGGAGCACAATTCCACGGGGTTATGCGGGTTGGGACACGAGAGTCGGTAAGGGCACCGGTGCCGAGAGCCCAAATCGGGTCATTGCCTCGATCGCAGGGAGAGATCGACACGCGTTTCCAGACTGTGGCCATTTCTGGACTTTTATTCAGAGGGTGGATAGCCAAGCAACTAACTGGAGCGAGCAAATTTTGCGGCACGAGGTTAAGCGTACGCCAAATTCCCTTGGTTCCCGATTCGTCCTACTTGGGTGTTCGTCCTCTTTCGCTGGATCGCTGGCTACGGAGTAATCATCCAACCCAGTCGCAGCAGTAGTGAATCATAGGCGGCGTGAGAAAAGTCCACGGGGGAAATAGGGGTCAGTGTGCATTTCATTTCATTTTTGTGTTAAGGGATTTTGTTTGGAGTGATTAAACCGACGGCATGGCACGAAGCATTCGATTGGAATTTGAGGGGGCATTTTACCATGTGATGGCGCGAGGGGAAAAATATGAACTCTCACGCGAAGCCGCGAAGCCGCGAAGAAAAAGCAAAAAATCCAGGCAATTTCCTTCTCCTCAATTCCTCCGCGACTTCGCGTGAGAAACAGACTTCAATCCAAATAACCACGAACAACATCGACCAAGGCACGAAATCACCAATGAACATCGAAAAACTTTCCGCCGTTGTTGTGGACTGCGCCTATAAACTCCACGTTGAAGCCGGACCAGGACTTTTAGAAACAGTTTATGAAGTTGTGTTGGCTAAAATGAAACAGGTTCTCACCTATCTTCGACTGCTCAACCTACCACTGGGTCTGCTCATCAATTTCGGTGCCTCCACTTTTAAGGAAGGCTGTAAACGCATCGTGATAAATCACAAGGACTTCGCGTCTTCGCGTCTTCGCGCCTTCGCGCCTTCGCGTGAACCAAAATCCAGAAGATATCACCTTATGAGCCAAGAAATCACCCCCTTTGAGGTCATCCGTCGGACCAATCCACAAGGCGGCGAATTCTGGTCCAGTCGCGACTTTGCCAAAGTTCTCAGCTACGCGGATTATCGGAGGTTCCAATCCGTCATCGAGTCGGCCC
>CAMDGV010000069.1 GCA_945898055.1 Akkermansia muciniphila
AACATTCTATCCTCAATCAACTTCGGAGCTCGAAAATTCGCCCAAACATCACCCGACTTGCTGAAGAATTTCATGTAGATCGTCGAAGTATACGGCGTGATATAGATGACCTAGTTGTGCGCGGCCAAATTCCAGCCCAGTAGTTCGATAGGAATTGAGTTGGGTGAGAGGGTCTACGGTTGTGAGAACTGGCAACGGTGGGTCCGAGGCCCCGATTTGAGACGATGGAGAATTAGGATGTCGCTTTAATGGGAGAACCCCACCGTGAACATTGTTCGCCGCGGCGGCTACCTCTCATACCCTCTAGCAAAAACTCATAATCCCAATCGGCGCCGTAACTCGGTTGCAACGGGTTGGCTTGGTCGGAGGGCGCTGAGGCGATCCAAAATTCGTCGCGCTCCCTCCGGATCAGAGCGTCCTCGAAGGGAGGCGCGGCTCAACATTTGCGCGTAGCCACTCGTGAAATCGGGGCTTCGAAGCACGCTTTCGAGAAAAAATGCCTCCGCGCCCGTTGCATTACCTTCAGCTTCCAAAATCAACCCTCTCAAGTAAGCGTCACGCGCTTCCGAATAAGCGATAAACCGTTGCCTCCAATCGGGTGTTGCCCCAGCCAATAGTTCTGTCGGTGCGGCCCGCGCCCGATCTAATAAAGGGCCTAGCAATGTCTGTCCTAGGGGTAAGGGTCCTGCCAAGGTTCGAGGTGATTGAAAAAGTACGATCGGATGATTATCAGTGTTGATTTGTGCTCCAAGGGAGAAGGCTCGCAACCAAGTTGCATCGGCAAACCAACTTCCCAAGACCGGCCAAATTTCTACCAAAGCTAACGGGCGTAGAGCTTCCTTTAAGACTGGATTAGCAATTCGACTTTGGAAAAGATCGGGGGCAAAGCGAAGCGGCCCCGAACCTCCGATCAACCCTAAAACAGGGGTGTCCGCATTCAAGCGTAGTAACAGTGCGTCGGCGTCGGGAAAGACCGACAGGAAAGTCACCGTAATGGTTTTGAGGGTCGGTAGATCCAGTTGGAATAAGGGCAACCATTGGCAAAAAATTCCGCCTACTTCCAATCGTGCACGGACCGCTTCAAAATGTTCTTTGGTATAAAGGCCTCCGGCCCCATCCCGTGCTGGGTGAAATAGGTCAGCAATAACCACATCATACGAGCCTCGGGAGGCTCGGACAAAGCGACGTGCATCGGCTATTTCTAATTTAAGACCGGGCGCCAAAGAATTGTGCGGCGCAAACGTGGATTGGACGAGTGCCACCTCCGGGACCAGCTCGACTCCATCGGCAACTAAACTTGGATGTGTCCCCAACGCAGCAAAAGAAATGCCTGTTCCGACGCCGAGAAAAAGGGCGCGCCGCGGCGCTGGATGAAACAAGAGCGGAAGATGACTGTGCCGACGTTCGGCAAGAGTGGAGGCGGTTCCACCCATCGTGAATCGGTTGTTCACTCGTAGAATGCGGTTTCCATCGGCTTGCTGGAGAGTTGTGACAGTATCGGAAGGCCCTTCGATTAAGGTAAGAATGTGGCCACCGGGTGTAGGAGATTGAAGATGAAGATCTTTCGGTAATTGAAAGAGAACGCCGAGGGCAACTGCAGCACCGAACCACCACCGAGGCCCGATGCGCTGGAGCAACCCGAGATAGCCAAATCCCAACAAAAAAAGAGTCCACCGTGATCCGAGCCAAGGAAAAAGTCCGAGTCCGACTAAGGCGGGTGCCATCGCGCCACCGAGCAGGTTCCAAGCTAATCCTCGCCCTAAACCTGTTTCAGATCGTCGGGCTGCAGTCGCGAGGCAACTGAATAAAAGGCCCATGATGAGTGCGGGTGGCCCCATCACTGCGAGTGCGACCAGAAATTCAGCCGACAACATCCCCGACGACGTCCCATCTAAGAAGCTTCTCAAGATGGAATACCCTTCAGGACTCATCCTCAGCACCCACCCCCCTAGTCCCAGTGAAATGGCCATAGCAACGAGGAGTGCTGGCAACGAATGTCTCGCATCGGGGGCTAGGCGGTTCTGCAATCCAGCGCCGACCGCAGTAGCTAGTAAGTAGGCAATAAGAATTCCAGCATAGGTAAAGACGGTGTTTTCCAATACCTGCCCCAATAACCGTGTGGCCAGTATTTCATAACCGATGCCCAGTAGACCGGTCGCCCAAAGAAGCAATCGAAGACGTGATCCACCCACCCCGATATCGACATTTTCCTTGGCCGCAGAGGCCCCCTCCGTCCATTGGGTGTTCGGTTGGGAGCGAGACCATCCGATCTGGAAAAGGAGCAGACCGCAGAAAACATGAAGCCCTGCAAAGAATAGAATGGCGCCCGACATACCAAGGAAGGGCTGAATCAAAAACACGGAAGCTGCAACACCGAGAACGGCACCCAAAGTATTGACGGCATAAAGCGGTCCCAATCGGGCACCGTCTTGTTTGAGCACCGACACCCACCGTTCTAGAGTTGGTAGGGTCGCTCCCATGGCTAAGGTGGCCGGGAGTAAGCTAACCGCTGGGATAACAAAGCAGGTGAGCCAATGCAGCCAGCGGACCGGGGTCGGTCCCAATATCTGCCACGATAAGGCGGCCGCTTGAGGAATAATCCAGACGGTCGTCACGGCCCAAAGAGCAATGATTCCCTCGAGTCGCGCACACTGAAAAAGAGGGTTGCAGGCTTTAAATTGCGGTCGCTGTGCCCAGGCCGCGCCCCCGGCTAATCCAGCAAAAAAAACGGTTACAACCCCGAAAGTTGAAGGCATCTCATGGCCTAACCCGAGCGAAAACAGTCGAGTCCAAGCCATCTGAAGTCCTAGACCCGCTGCGCCTGAGAGGGCGAAGACGAAGTGAAGGAGGATCAGAGTCGATCGATTGAATAGAGGTCGTGCCGGCGGCATGGCGGAGCGACTTTAGCTTAAAAGTGCGAGAGTAGGAACTTCGCCTTTTCGCCAAGGGAAAGAATCAGAATCACTACACGGAATCAGGGATGCGGTACCCGTTCCGATACGCAGGTTTCAGAAGGGAATTGGCGTCGTCGCTGTTGGTAAATTGTTCGCGAACACCGTCAAAAATGAGCTGCTTTTGACCAACTCGATACGAGGTGTTCGCCATATGAACAAGGCAGGCGCTGTGATGAGATTGCTCGATTTCGGCGTTGGGCTTCTGACGTGAGCGGAGGCAATCAATAAAATTAGGTTGATGCCACTTGTCGGGGAAGTAGCCCTTGTCTTGATCTATTATTTTCCCCCCTTCGGTGACCACCTGCCATCCGCATCCGTGACGCCCTAAATACATTAAGGCTTTGGTCCCATAAATTTCCACCCGCGTGGCTGAAGTTGGCCAGTGGGGCCACTTATCCCCAAAGCGAACTTCACCGGGAAATTTACGCATATAATTGGTAGCGTTCCCACTCTCGCAAGTCAGTGCATAAGTGCCGTAATCATAGGTAATACACTGAAATTCTGGCACTTCACGTTTAGATTGATACGCATAATTACCACCAATACAAAGGACGGATTTCGGATGTGCCGGATCGCCGAGCACCATCCGAGTGAGGTCCAGTTGATGGACGGCATCATCGGCAAGTGTACCCCCTTTGTAATCCCACCAAGGATGCCAGTTCAGATGGCGACCTGGGTTATAGGGAACCTTGGGCGCAGGCCCCAACCACGCATCCCAGTCTAGGCCCTCGGGTATGGCAGTGTCAGGCACAGGGTTCCATCGTGATCCATCAAGCATGTTATAAACTTTAACATGGACAATCTGCCCTAGTTTTCCGCTGGCAAGATAGTCCCGCGCGGAAGCCGCGTAAGGTCCACTGCGATTTTGGAAACCCACTTGGACAATTCTCCCATACTTGCGCGTCGCTTCGATCATTTTGCGACCTTCCCAAATTGAATTGGATGGGTTTTTTTCGACGTACACATCCTTCCCTGCCTGACAGGCCCAGATCGTCGCCAAGGCATGCCAATGTTCCGGTGTCGTAATCACCACGGCATCGACCTCGCGATCATCCAAAGCAATTCGCATATCGGAAATGCGTTTAGGCGCTCTCTTTTGGACCGTCGTTAGGTCCTTCATAATGCCCTCGCCGCGATCCTTCCAAATATCGCAGACGTATTTGAATTCCACCCCCGGTAAACGGGACATCCCAGCAGAATGATTCGAACCGCGGCCTCCGGCACCAATGAGAGCGAGAACAATCTGTTTGGAGGGGCTTTGCGCCTGCACGGCACTCCGCTGAGAAACCAAGGTTGAACCGACAGCGAGGGTGCCGGTGGCGGTTAGAAAATGGCGACGGGTTACAGAGGGTGAAGACATGGCGGAGAGGGAGGGTTCAAAAGTGGAGAAGGTGTCCCTCTTAAATGGAAGAGTGCTTTTAATTCATCAATGAAATAACTGACTTTTTACTCAGGTGTTCCGATCGCGAGATTTCTTGATCAGAGCTTCGCAGCAGCACAGTTCAGCCAAAGACTATCCGTAAATGGCAAGAAACTGCTTCCGATAAACGGCTTCCTGCTCAGGTAAGTGGGTCCTTAAGGTCTCTTTGCAAGTGGCTCCGTGTTGAAATCGCCGCTTTTCAAATGCGGGCATATCGACCCCAAACACTTGCTTAACTCCGCGTCGAGCCACCTCGCCTTTTAACGAATAGAGGGTGGAAACATCGTACCCAGTCAGATCAATAAATGGCATAGCTTCACTCACAGAAATCACTGGGCGAGACATTAAGGGACTGTAGCCGTCAAAGCCGAATTTTCGCCCAGGTGCATAGGTTCGCACGTACCCACGACTCAATCCGCCACTGTAGGTCAGTGAATGTTTGATCCGCCCCACCCCCCAACCCTCGTGATACAACATCAAATTGTGAACCACGGAGCGGATGGTCAATTCTGGGTTCTCTTCAATCGGATAATCCTTCAGATTTTCATCACCGCCGTCGCCGTCAAAAAGATGCTTCCAATCCGGATATAGTTGCCGAATTCCCCCGCAAAGAGCCAATCCCATGGTGCCACACTCGACATCCAACGGCTTGTAGTCCTCGAGGACTCTTAGGGTCTCCGCATAGTTTAGTTCGGAACTCGTTGCCGGTATTTCCTCAAGGAAAAGATCCAGTCCTAGGCGTCCGAGAAAATCACGCGCCTGCGCTAAATCTGGGCCATCTCCGTAGCTTAAAGTGAAAGCCTTAAGCCGTGACAAATTCATCCCAAGCCGTCGCATCCCAAAATAAGTGGCGAGGAAGACGATCCCACTATCTACCCCGCCAGAGAAGGCAACTCCCACCGGTTCACTCTCTGGAATTGAGGCTAATTGCGTCGCTACCTCATCCGCCAAGGCCCCGATATAGCGACGGCCGATCTCGTCTAAATCGGCAGGCAATGAATTTCGGACCGGAGTAAAATAGCGGGTGTACACCGGATCTGGATCTGGGCATCCGACCAGTTGAATCTCAATGATGTAATGGGCAGGCACCATTCGCGTGTAGCTAGGATGAAACTGGTCCGCCAATCCCTCGCGCTGGAGTTGCTGGTAAATAGCATCCATCCGATCGGCGACAATCAAGGCCGGGCCTGCGGCGCGTTTAGCCAGAAAATAACGCATCGGGCGGTCCAACGATCGTGCCATCCGAACCGTCTTCCCCTGACGGGCTAATAAGGCAAAGGAACCTTCGATTTCAGCCACTTGACTGGCGTCACCCGAAAAAACACGAGCCCGAGCCTCTTCGATGGTCAGATTGCGAAGTCGGTTCTGTGACGGATCAAGGAGATCGACGACCTTCTCAATATATTCGTGAAGCATAAAAATGAAGAGTTGAGGGTTCTGTCAAAGATGGCAACGTCGTAAACTGGGGATGTCCGCCGCGACCGCCTTCACCCGCTGGCGCCCTTGAGTGAATTCGATCCTCTCTCCTTCGAGAAAGTTGCTGATTAGATTCGATTCTAACGCAAATGGGTTGTGACAAGGTCGATCCATTGGAGGTATCTGTCTTGGTTGGAGTTTGACGGTAATCGGATGAAAAGGATCTGCTTCTGGTTGCCTAACCGGTTGACCTGATGTTTCATCTGTGCGCGTCATGTCTGCTGTTCCTATTTCTTTTGCTCCATCACGGAAGCCTTCGCTATTTTTGCCTATGACCCGGGCAGAAATGACTTTGAGGGGTTGGGCTGAACTGGATGTTTTAATCATCACTGGGGATGCTTACGTGGATCACCCCTCTTTTGGAGCATCGGTGATTGGGCGGGTTTTAGAGGCGAGGGGATTCCGGGTCGGAATTATTGCCCAACCCGATTGGAAGAAAGCTGATTCCATCACTGGAATGGGGACGCCTCGCTTGTTTGTCGGTGTGACGGCCGGTAATTTAGATTCGATGTTGTCGAACTACACTGCGGCGCGTCACAAGCGGAAGGATGATGTTTATAGCGAGGGGGGTGTTCCAGGGAAGCGGCCGAATCATGCGGCGCTCGTTTACACGCAAATGTCACGTCGAGCTTTTCCCAAGGTACCGGTGGTCCTTGGGGGAATGGAGGCATCAATGCGGCGAGTGGCCCACTACGATTACTGGGAAGATAAGCTGCGTCCCTCGATCATGGCGGATGCCAAGGCGGATGTCTTGGTTTACGGAATGGGCGAGAGTGCGATTCGTGAGATCACCCGCCGCCTAAAAGAGGGGAATCGCGATTTCAGAGGCATTCCGGGGACGGCCCTTTTCTTAGGTGCCAAAGCGACGGCTGAAGCCGATTTGAGCGACTGTATTGTGCTGCCTTCTTGGGAGGAATTACAGGCGGATAAGAAACACTTGTTGCGATTAACCAAGGTCGTTGAAGCACAGCAGACTCCGTATAGCGGTAAGCGATTGGTGCAGATGCACGGGAGTCGAGCCTTGCTCCAGGAACCTCCAGCCATGCCTTTGGATGGTCCCGATCTCGATGCGATCTATGAGCTGCCCTATATGCGCTTGCCCCATCCGAGTTACAAGGATCCCATCCCAGGCTGGGCCACGATTAAAGATTCAGTGATCGTTTCCCGTGGGTGTCCCGGTGGCTGCACCTTCTGTGGTCTGGGCTTTCATCAAGGTAAATTTCTATCCAGTCGCAGTGTGGATTCTGTCTTAAAAGAAATTCGGCAATTAGCCGAATCTGATACTTTCCGAGGGACGGTTTCCGACTTGGGTGGGCCGACGGCGAATCTATATGGGGCCCGAAACGGTCACGCTGAGGAGTGCAAAAAATGCCACCGTCCAAGTTGTTTGTGGCCCTCAATCTGCCCGGTTTTTGAGATTAACGAAAAGCCAGGGTTGGACTTATTAAGAGGGTCCCGAGCTCAAAAAGGGGTGAAGCATGTCTTTGTTCAGTCGGGAATTCGGATGGATGTCGCGCTGCGCACTCCGGAGTATTTGAAAGAACTCGTGCAGAATCATGTCTCTGGGCACATGAAAGTCGCCCCAGAACATATGAGCCCTGATGTGTTGCGGCGGATGCGCAAACCAGCGGGAGATTTCCCAGCGTTTATGGAAAAATTCTTTGAACTGAGCGAAGATGCGGGCAAAGAACAGTATTTGGTCCCCTATTTTATTTCCAGTTTTCCCGGTTGCGCAGATAAGGAAATGGGAGCCGTTGAACAGTTTCTCAAGAAGGAGAAATGGAACTTACAACAGGTGCAGGATTTTATTCCACTCCCTATGACTGGCTCTGCGGCCATGTATGTCACGGGCCTTGATATCAACACTGGGGAAACAATTCATGTGGTCAGGACAGCGGGCGAACGCGAGAGACAGAAACGGATGCTGAGGCCAAATAATCCGGCTGAGACGCGTCTTACTGGCAGCCGCACTCGGATGGCCGGTAAACATGCGGTGCCCGGACCCGACGAAATTGATAAGATGGATTGATTCCAACTTGCAGGGGAGCGGACGCTGAGCAGCGCTTGGCTCCCCGCAGGGTTTACTTCAGAGCTTGGAGAGAAAAGCGGGTTTCTAGTGAGCTTTTTGGTCTCGAGGGTGGCAGGAAAAGGCCTTCGAGTGAAGACTGTCGGCTTCGTTGCCAGGTCCGATCATGGACGAGAAGCGGGGCGATCGTGGGTCGCAAAAACCTGCCGACACGCCGACACACCCGCAGAGCGAAAAGATTGACCGGAAAGAGAAGCGATTTTTCGCCGCCGTGGCGTCTCTTCTAACGTTGCTTAATCTCTTTATTTCCGCACTCGGTTCCGGACTCGTCTCGCGTTTTCATGTGATTTTGAGATATCGACGTGAACCATTTGCTGAGAAGCTCGACCTGAGGTTTTCAATCGTGAATATTTCTACCGCCACATTTGAATGCAGCGCACCCGATCTGGACTCGTGTCCCGATGAGTCGCTGCCCGAGTTTGCTTTCATCGGTCGTTCCAACGTGGGAAAGTCCTCGTTGCTGAACCTCCTTACTGGAACCCGAGATCTCGCCCGAGTCTCCCCCAGACCCGGTTTCACGAAACTGATTAACTTTTTTTTAATCAACAAACGATGGCGATTGATCGATCTACCAGGGTACGGCTACGCCCACGTCGCTCGAAAAGATATGGCTCGATTCAATCGGGCCGTTATGGATTACCTCCAGAATCGCCCCAATTTATGCTGTGTTTTCGCTCTTATTGATTCTGGTTTAACTCCTCAAAAAATGGATCTCGAATTCGTGGAGTGGCTTGCGGTTAACTCAGTTCCTTTTGTCCTCGTTTTTACCAAAACTGACACAGGTAATCCCACCTCGGTCCAAAAAAACATCGAGGCTTTTAAGGCGCGAATCGCCGACTGGTGCGAAACTCTTCCAGAAACCTACACGTGCTCTGCCAAGGCTCTTCAAGGTCGAGGCACTCTCCTCGGGGTGGTGGATGCCGCTCTCAAAGCTCAAGTGGAACCTTCGATTGAAACGGTCGCTGAAACTCCAACTTCGCCGGCGGGCACGATCAATCCTACTCTAGAGCCCATTTACAAAAAACGCCCGGATCGAGCTAAATCACGGCCTTGGTGATTTTCTTCGATTCCAGTTTTGCCGACTGCCCCCCTCTTCGACCCTGTTCACTCTGTGCCAACGAACGGATTGAAATTCCAAGATCAGCACCTCGTTAATGCGGCCGAGGGGTGGCTCGAATTGGGCGTGCCGACTGAGGCCGCGCGGGAGCTTCGTCTTTTGAGCCCTGCCGCTTTGGTTCATTTTCGAGTTCTAGATATTCGCTGGCGAATTCATGCCTCTTCTCATCAGTGGGACCTAGCCCTCGAGGTCGCGCGTCTTTTTATTTCTCTTGTTCCCAATGATCCAATGGGTTGGATTCATCAGAGCTACACCCTCCACGAACTTAAACAAACTTCGGAAGCCTTACTCCTGCTCGAGCCTCTCGCTGACCGCTTCCCTGATACTGATTTGATTCCTTACAATTTGGCCTGCTATGCCTGTCAACTGGGCGATTTACTCGGGGCTCAATCGTGGCTTGAGCGCGCTGCTAAAAAAAACGGCTTCCGGCCTCTCAAACAAATGGCACTCGAAGATCCTGATCTCCGCCCTCTCTGGGAATTTATCAAACAACTTTAGTCCAAACCATTGCCCAAAGGCACTTTTTGCCTCCCCTACAAATCCACCTAAATTATATAATCCTCAGGGATCATTGCTTGTGAAAAGTTTCACAAGCTGCTTGACCCAACGGTTTTCAAGGATAGCCTTAGATTGTTTTTAGCGATGGTGACGGAGAGTAAAATTATGAAAAACACACTAAAAGTAGGCATGATCGCGGTCTCTGTGGCTGTTCTCAGCACTTCGGCAGCGGAAGTTACAGGGAAAATTAAGCTGGTTGGTGACGCGCCTCCGGCCCGTGAAATTACTCCTATCTTAGCGGATAAATTCTGCGGTCCCCTCCATACGAGCCCAGTGATGACGCGGACCTATTTGGTTGGGGCCGACAAAGGACTCGCTAACGTCTGTGTCTACATCAAGGCTGGAATTCCGGCAGGCAAGACCTACGCTGTCCCCACCACCAAACCGTTGATTGATCAGATTGGTTGCATGTACGAGCCGTTCATCTCTGCAGCGATGGTCGGGCAAACGATCGACATCAAGAATTCCGACAGCTTCATGCATAACGTGAACTGCCAAGCCAAGATCAATAAGGGTTTCAACTTCGCTCAAGCCCAAAAAGGCCAAGTGAATGGTAAGACCTTCGATAAAGCTGAACTTGCCGTTAAACTGATCTGCAATGTGCATCCTTGGATGTCTGGATATGTTCACATTTTCGACCATCCTTTCTTCGCTGTATCGGACAAGAATGGTCACTTCACCATCAGTGGCGATCTTCCTGATGGTAAATACACCGTGGAGGCTAACCACTTAAAGTCGGGCACTGTCACCGGCGATATCGAGATCAAGGGCGGCAAAGCGACCTTGAATCTAGACTTGGCGGTTAAGTAATCCGCGGTCAGTTGCGGTCAATCCCTCAATGGTCCCTCCAAATCAGAGTCGAGCCCTGTTCCGGTTCACTGTCCTTGTCGTCTTAGCGACCCTAGGCTTGGTGTGCATCGGAGGTTTGGTGACTTCAAAGGGCGTGGGGATGTCTGTCCCTGATTGGCCGACCAGTTTCGGTTACAATATGTTTGCGCTCCCAGTCTCCACGTGGATGACTGGGGGCATTTTCGACGAACACACCCACCGTCTCTGGGCATCAACGGTGGGACTTTTAGTCGTCTTGCTAACTCGATGGATCGGCGGGATTGAATCTCGTAAATCACTCGCGATCATAGGCTTAGTTGAATTTGGAATGGGCTTAACTCTCGTTGCAAGTTTCGGAATTCGTTGGAAGGGTGAAGGTCACTTTTTAATGGGTATCGGCAGTGTTGTTCTACTGGCTGCCGCGTGTCCTTGGAAAAGTCTGCCCACTTCCAAAACAGCGATCCGTCTGAGTTGGTTGGCATTTTGGCTCGTTCAAGCTCAAGGCAGCCTCGGAGGTTTAAGGGTGGTTCTCGATCAGTGGGCCGTTGCGGGCACCACCGGTGGAGTTCTTTTCGGGATGATTCACGGTTGTCTCGGCCAACTTTTTTTCGCCTTGGTTGCAGCCCTAGCCATCCATCTGTCTTCGGCTTGGAAACCAACTACTTGGCAACCAGTATTGCCTCTCTCGCTCACTCTTCCAGTATTGACTCTCTCGCTTGTCTTCGGCCAACTCCTGCTGGGTCTTGTGATGCGGCATCAACACGCCGGACTTGCTGTTCACGATTTGCCTCTCGCTTACGGTCAAGTGTGGCCTGATTTGGCACCCGAAGACCTCGCCCGCTACTCGAGACAACGCGATGAAATTGAACCGGTTACGGCATTTCAAATTCGGATCCATGTTCTCCACCGGATTAACGCTATCGTCGCTTCGTTAGCTGTTCTTACCCTCTTTTTAAAAACCCGATTTCTGCCCAAAGGCCATCTTCTGTCCCGACTCTCGCAAATCTGGTTAGCTCTCATCGGGGTTCAGTTTCTCCTCGGTATCCTTACGGTCTACTGGAATAAACCCGCCGACATTGCCACCGCTCACGTCGCCGTAGGGACCTTATCGCTCGCCACTGGACTCATATCTTTTTGGGTTGCCGCACTCACCTGTTCAAATCCTTTTAGCTCAGTTTCCTCTTTTCAAAAGAGCTCCAACCGAGTCACGCCCACCTCTGTCGGTCATCCCCATCCCGTTACGTGATCACCCAGAGTTTCACCCGCCTAAGTCCTCGCGCAGCGGACGCAGCAGAACCCGCTAGTCTCGGTTCACTTTTGTGCGAATTGTTTAAGGCGCGTCTTACCCTCTTGGTTTTAATCACCACTCTTATGGGCTTCTTTTTGGGGTCTCCAAGCGGCATCGATTCGACACTCTGTCTGCATGCTCTGGTTGGCACTTCCCTCTTAGCTGCTGGGGCTTCTGCCTTGAACCAATGGATCGAACGCGACCACGACGCGTTGATGCGCCGGACCGCCTCTCGCCCTCTCCCCTCAGGTCAGATGTCTCCACTGAGCGTGCTCGCGCTGGGTGTCGGCACATCGCTCCTCGGGCTGTTCTGGCTTCTTTGGGCCGTCAATTCACTCACGGCATTTCTTGGGGCGATGACTCTCGTCACTTATCTATTCGCTTACACTCCGCTCAAGCGAATGACGGTTCTTAACACCTTAGTCGGCGCTATTCCTGGAGCCTTACCTCCCTTGATGGGCTGGACAGCCGCAACTGGAACTTTATCGCCCAAAGGATGGACCCTTTTTGCGATTCTCTTCTTTTGGCAACTCCCCCACTTTATGGCTATATCTTGGCTTTATCGGGAGGAATATGCTCGGGCCGGTTTCAAAATGCTCTCCGGTATCGATCCAGACGGCCGACGTACCGCAGCCTCCGCTATTCGCAATACTCTCGCGTTGATTGTGGTTAGCCTCATTCCTTTTCTTCAGGCAGTGAGTGGGCGGATTTATCTCGTTGCCGCGCTCCTTCTTGGGGGATTCTTTCTCTTCTTTGCTATCCGGTTCGCTTTTAGACTCAGTACTGTCTCAGCAAAACATCTCTTCTGGTTCTCTATTCTTTATCTACCGCTCATTCTGACCATGCTGGTCGTGGACCGGACAAAGCCCCCGAAGCCTCGGTCGGCGGCTCCGATCTCTTTAATGCGTTTTTTCCCAAGATTTTATTTACCACTTCCGCCCTCCTTGGTGTTGAATTTTGCCGCGATGCCACCGGAAAGCGGTTCCTAACCCGAATCCCCTTATGCAAACAGCCACACAGCCACACTCTCATAGTCACGACCACGCTGGTCATGACCACGCTCACCATGAACCTGGGTTTTTCAGCAAATATATTTTCAGTACCGACCATAAGATTATTGGTATCCAATACGGCGTTTCAGCCCTGATCTTCCTTTTGTTTGGATTCCTGCTGATGCTAGCGATGCGTTATCAGTTGGCTTATCCTGGGCAACCGGTCCCCGTGGTCGGGTCTCTTTTGCAAAAATTCCTCGGTGATGACCTCGCTAAGGGCGGGGTTATGCAGGCTGATTTGTACAATTCCTTCGGCGCCATGCACGGAACGATCATGGTGTTCCTGGCCATTGTGCCCATTCTATTCGGCGCGTTTGGCAACTATGTCACCCCACTCCAAATCGGAGCACCCGACATGGCTTTTCCTCGCCTTAATATGGCGAGCTTTCACGCTTATTTTCTCGGTGGTGTGATTATGTTCGCCTCCTTCTTTACGCCAGGCGGCAGTGCCCGTTCCGGTTGGACTTCCTACTCCCCACTTGCCTCGGTTACCGACCTCGTCAATCGTTTCGACGGACAGACTTATTGGCTGATTGGTATGGTGTTTCTGATTACTTCTTCTCTCCTCGGATCGGTGAATTTCATCGCTACGATCATTCAACTACGTTGCCGAGGGATGAGTTGGATGCGAATGCCTTTCTTCGTCTGGACCCAGTTCATCACTGGATTCTTGCTTCTGCTGGCTTTCCCTCCCCTAGAAGCCGCGGGTATTATGCAACTGATGGACAATCTTTTCGGCAGTTCCTTCTTTTTACCAGCCGGTTTGGTTGTCAATGGTACAGCACTCGGTGTCTCCGGTGGCGGTAGTCCCCTCCTCTGGCAGCATTTGTTCTGGTTCCTCGGCCACCCTGAGGTGTACGTCCTGATCTTGCCCGCTATTGGCATCGTCGCAGAGGTCATCGCCAATAACACCCGCAAACCTTTATGGGGCTACAAGAGTATGGTCTATGCAACCATGTCGGTTGGATTCCTTTCCTTCATTGTCTGGGCGCATCACATGTATTTGACCGGGATGGGCACTAAGATTGCTACCTTCTTCCAAACCACAACCATGATGATTTCCATACCCTCGGTGATCATTTTGACCGCTCTGTTTATTTCTCTGTGGGGCGGATCCATTCGCTTTAATTCAGCCTCGCTCTTCGCGCTCAGTTTCCTTCCGATGTTCGGGATCGGTGGACTCACAGGACTCCCTCTCGGTTTCAATGCCTCTGATGTCTATCTGCATGATTCCTACTATGTCATTGGACATTTCCATTACGTCGTTGCGCCTGGAACGATGTTCGCCGTCTTTGCGGGGATCTACTATTGGTTTCCAAAAATCTCTGGGCGGCTGATGAATGAAACCTTGGGGAAGATCCACTGGGCCGGTTCCCTCTTTTTTATGAATTGCGTCTTTGCTCCAATGTTTATCCAAGGCTTCAAGGGTATGTCTCGCCGGATGTACGACGGTGGAACCACTTACTTCTTGGGCGTTGACCCCACCGCCCTCAGCCTGAATAAGATGATTACTATGTCTGCCATTGCTTTGGGCTTGTTCCAATTACCGTTCATCATCAACTTTTTCTACAGCATCTTTGCTGGTAAGAAGGTGCATTCCGATAATCCATGGAACGCCACCACGATGGAATGGTCCACTCCGACCCCTCCGCCACACGGTAATTTCACTTCGGAACCTGTCGCTTACCGTGGTCCGTACGAGTACAGCGTTCCGGGATCTAAAACTGATTTCACCCCACAAACCCAGAAGCCGTAAGCGAAATCTGCCCATCCTTTTCTAAGTTTCAAATGGAAATTCCCTACACTTACAAGGCGCGACCCGATACAGGTCTCTACAATGCCAAGGTTGGCATCTGGCTCTTCCTCGCCTCTGAAATCATGCTCTTCGGTGCTCTCTTCTCTGCCTACATTCTTCTGCGGGTGAGTGCCCCTGTCGGATTCTGGCCGGAGACTGCTCTAGCTTGGCCTCGAGGGTTGCTAAATATCCCGATCGGCACCTTTAACACCGCGGTCCTCATTACCTCGTCCGTTACAGTGGTTATGGCTTGGGCCTCGCTGCAAATGAACAAGTTTAATCACTTTCGCATTTACATGGTCATCACTGTGCTTTGCGCCTTCGCCTTCCTTGGGATCAAATCCTTTGAATACAACGACAAATTTAGCCATTACGTCGTTCAAACAAAATCAGGGAAACCGGTAACCGGCCACATTGAGGTCAATGGGAAACATCCCAGATTCTGGAACTTTTCAGACCAATGGACTCTTGCCCGATTGACGGCTGAAAATGTTAAGGAAATCTCCGTCGCCGTGGATCCTGAACGGGATGAACATGGACACGTCAAGAGCCACAGCAATCACGCTCATGAGAATAGGACAATCGCCACTGACGACATCCAGTTCCTCGGTTCCTATACGCCAGCTACCCATCCCTTCTTCGCCGTCTACTTTCTCATCACCGCCTTACACGGTCTTCACGTTCTCGGCGGTGCGTTGGTCCTCGCTTACTTCGCCTTCCCAGGTGCAAAAATGTGGAAGGATAATCCGCAACAATTTATTAACCGGATTGAGGTCGGTGGTCTGTTTTGGCATTTCGTTGATCTCGTTTGGATTTTCTTGTTCCCGGTCGTCTACCTACTCTGACTCTCAATCCTACTTTCTCTTATGAGCGATCATTCATCCATCGACAGTTCGGGTCACGAAGCGCCGGGAAACGATTCCCACGCTCAGGACATTGCCGGCCACATTAACACTTACATGTGGATTTTCGGATCACTCCTAGTAGGAACGGTCCTTACGGTGCTCATGTACTATGTGGACTTCAGTAGTATGGCTATGACGGTAGCCGTGGCACTTTTTATTGCCTCGATCAAAGCTTTCCTCGTAGCAGCTTACTTCATGCATCTGATGTCGGAGAAAAAGCTCGTCTATAGCGTGTTGCTCTTGGCTGCATTTTTCTTCACCGGCCTGATGGGACTCACGCTCTGGGGTAGCTTCGATCTCCCCACTAATTCAATCCACAAGACGAGCTATGTCCCTTAAATCATTTCATCTCGTCTTCATCATCGCTTCCGTTGCGCTGATGACCTTCCTGTCAGCATGGAATTTTCTCAATTATCGGGAATCTCAAATTGGCTCAGACCTCGCTTGGGCGGTCGCCGCTGGAGTTGCGGTCGTCGGGTTGATTATCTACGGCCGATTCTTTCTCCGGAAACTCAAAAATATTAGCTACCTGTGAACTCTTCTTGGATTGTCGCCGCGTGCCTTCTCAGTGCCTGTACCCAAAAAGCCTCTGCGTGTGCGGCGTGCTTCGGTAAAACGGATGCTGCGCTCGCTCAAGGCATGAATGCGGGTATTTTTGTCATGCTGGCTTTTGTGGTTGGAGCTTGGATTGCCTTTGGCACTTTCTTTGTCTTCATCGCCCGTCGATCCCGCCTGACCGAGACACTTCCCTCCACGGATCCTTCTAGCGTTCAATCTACCAACCCCATTTCTCAAGACCTCAGAAAGTAATGAATCCACTGCTCAAACTTGTCGGTATGCCTGAACCAGCGTCCGCCCACGCCAAGGGTATCGATGACCTGATTGTTTACGTCCACCTCTTGATGGCGGTGCTCTTCCTCGGATGGATGCTCTATTTTTTCTACGTTATGTTCCGTTTTCGCAAGGGTGCTAATCCGAAGGCGGACTATATCGGTGCTCGTAGCCACTTTTCCAGTTATGCCGAGATCGGCGTCGCTCTCGTCGAGGCAGTACTCCTCATCGGTTTGGCTATCCCTCTCTGGGCTAAAGCCGTCGACAATCCCCCTAAGCCCGAAGATAAGCCGATCGAAATGCAGATTATGGCCCAGCAGTTCGCTTGGTCAGCTCATTTTGCCGGTCTTGATGGTAAATGGGGGCGTCAAGATATCAAATTCGCTAATAGTGCAAATCCTTTCGGACTCGATACCGCTGACGCCGCGGGCAAGGATGATGTCTCGGTCGTTTCTGAACCCTTCTTGCTTCCGGTGAACAGGCCGGTCGTCGCGCTGCTTTCTAGCATGGATGTCATTCACTGTTTCAAGGTCCCTTCCATGCGGGTCACTCAGGATGCAGTCCCTGGACTCTCCATTCCGGTGACCTTCACTCCGACCAAGATTGGTGATTATACCATCACCTGCGCTCAACTCTGTGGCAGTCTTCACTCCACTATGAGGGGGGCTTTTAAAGTGGTCTCTGAACCTGATTACACGGCTTGGTTCGAAAAGAAATCCAAGGCGGGCGGCGGTGGTGGTAGTTTCGAATAATTCGCCCTCTCATTGACCGGATCGGCCTCCGGAGTCATCTCCGGAGGTCTTTTTTATGCCATCTTCACGCCTGACCTTCCTCCTTTGGGGAACTCTGTTTGCCGGCTTAATAACAGTCTCCCTGCCCTTTGTTAAATCACTTCGCCAACCCTCGCTTCCCCCCCTTCCGAAAATCTCCCAACTACACAATTTTACGCTGACCAATCAACTGGGAACGCAGGTCAGCCTCGCCGCCCTTTCCAATCAGGTCTGGGTTGCGAATATTATCTTCTCTCGTTGCCCTACTCAGTGTCGGAAATTGTCGCGTCAAATGCAGACACTCCAAGTTACCCTCCCGAGTAATGTTCGCTTGGTAACTCTCACCGCTGATCCCGAATTTGATACGCCGAATGTCCTCAATCGCTACAGTTCTCAATACGAATGCAACCCAGATCGCTGGTGGTTCCTTTCAGGCACAAAAAGAGAACTTTACCGTCTGGCGATTGAAGATCTGAAATTCACTGTTCTAGACTCCGGTAAAATGGGTGGTCCTCTAGAGGATCTCTTTATTCACTCGTCGGACTTTGCCATTATTGATCAACAGGGCACTCTTCGTGGTGTGGTTCACGGCGAGTCCGTGGACGCCGAAAATGACGTTCTAGCTTGTGTCACCCGGCTCACGAGCCAATCCAAATGAATCCCTCCATCCTGCCCCTCATCAATGCCTGTCTCAACGGTATCTCAGCCGTCCTGCTGATTGCTGGTTTGGTTCTAATTCGGGCCGGCCGACGCGACGCGCATCGTCGCTGTATGCTCACAGCTTTCGCTGTTTCGTGTCTCTTTCTCATCCTTTATCTGACTCATAAGTATCTTCTTAAATCGGTGCACACGCCTTTCCGAGGCCCCGATTTTCTCAAGACCCCGTACTACATTATGCTCTTCAGCCACATCCTTCTGGCCGTCAGCATTCCTCCTCTCGCACTGATTACTCTCCGCCGCGGTCTCGCCGGTCAAGAAGCACTCCACCGCAAAATCGCGCGATGGACTTGGCCTCTCTGGATGTATGTCTCGGTTACCGGTGTACTAGTCTATCTAGTCCTCTATCAGATCTGGCCTGCTCCGTAATCCTTTCTTAACCCTAGACTCCTCCACCTTATTTTTTTAAAATAGGTTTTAGTTACCCGCTTCTATGACTCCCGAATCTCGCCTCGCACAACTGGCTCTTCAACTTCCTCCTGCGCCAAAACCAGTCGCCGTCTATCGCCCAGTGGTCCTCTTCGGCAATGCAGCTTATGTCTCGGGCCACGGTCCCGTTCGTCTCGATGGTTCACTCGTCACCGGTGTGGTTGGCCGGGATCTCGATCTCGCTGCCGGTCGCGATGCAGCGCGTCAGGTCGGCTTGGCGATTCTAGCGACTCTACGCTCCGAACTCGGTTCACTCGACCGCATTAAACGCATCGTCAAAGTCCTCGGCATGGTCAATTCTGCCCCTGATTTTTACGAGCATCCTAAAGTGATTAATGGTTGCAGTGAGCTTTTCGCCGAGATCTGGGGTCCTGAACTCGGTATCGGTGCTCGTAGCGCCGTTGGAATGGGCCCGCTCCCAGGTAATATTGCCGTCGAGATTGAAGCGATCTTTGAACTAGCCTAACTTTAATTCGTTATGGACTGGTACCGCCTTACCAACGAAGCAGAAATTTCTTCCCCGTCGTTAATTCTCTATTCGGAAAGGATTGAAAAGAACCTGCTGGCAATGGTTGCCGTCGCCAAAGATCCCGTCCGCCTTTGGCCTCACGTCAAAACTCATAAGGTCGCCGAACTCATCGCCCAACAAGTCGCCCTCGGTATTTGTAAGTTCAAGTGCGCGACTATTGCCGAAGCAGAAATGGTGAGTGCTGTCTCTGGGGTGACACGTCTCCTCCTCGCGGTCCAACCGGTCGGACCACAACTCCAGCGCCTACTTCAGTTGTGTCAACGCTATCCCCACATCCGCTTCGCAACCATTGTCGACGACCTTTCGGTTGTTCTCGATCTCGCCACACTTTTTCGTAGCGCGGCTCAGACTCTCCCTTCTCGTCATCAGATTGAGGTGTTTCTCGATCTCAATGTGGGCCAAGGGCGAACCGGTATTCAACCAGATGCGACCGCCGTCACGCTTGCCCTAGCTATCGAAGAGTGCCCCTCGCTCAAGTTCACTGGACTTCACGCGTACGATGGTCACTTAGGGCTCCCTGATCTGGCCGAACGTTCAATTCAGTGTGATCTCGCCTTTCAATCTGTTGATCAACTGCGGCATTCCCTCGAAACACGCTTTAAGAGAGAACTCGATGTCATCGTTGCTGGTTCTCCAACCTTTGCCCTGCATGCGGCGCGCGCCCGAGTCTACCTGAGTCCCGGCACGACTGTGTTTTGGGATGCCGGCTATGCAACAAAGTTTCCTGATCTCCCCTTCCAACCCGCCGCCGCACTGCTCTGCCGTGTCATCAGTCGACCGGCCCAAAATCATCTCTGCCTCGATCTTGGCCACAAGGCTGTCGCCTCAGAAATGCCTCAACCTCGGGTCCTCTTTCCTGACCTACCTGATGCGACTTTCCTCTCTCATAGCGAGGAACATCTCCTGATCGCCTCATCGTCCGCGCATCGCTTGCCTGTGGGTTCAGTCCTCTACGCTATTCCTTGGCACGTCTGCCCCACTGTGGCGCTCCATTCGCAACTCTGGATTGCCCGAAATCAGCTGGCAATCAACCAATGGAAAGTCCTCGCGCGAGCTCGCTGTCTGACTATCTGATCGGACTCATCCCAGAGTAGGGGAGGGGGTTGCTGAGTGCCCACCATAGATTCGAGCACAGATTCGAGTTGACGGAAGTATTTCCCTCAGGGCCTCGTTTTTTATAATTGAAACAGTCCCTAGGCCTTAATTCATCAGGCCGCGCTTTTGGCGTCTGCGGAGAGGCGTTGAATAGAGGCCTCGTCTAAACACAAACGTTCGCTCATTTCATCCAAATCGATCGGTGACGGAGCGGTCATTGGTATCCACCTTGTTCGAGAGGTGGTCGAGAGGTGGAGTTGGTGCTTATCAAGCCTCGTCCTTAACTGCCAGGCGGCTGGTAATCAATGCGGCCAGATCTAAAACGAACAGTGTCTCGCCGGTCTCCGACACGGTCGACCCCAAGTAAAAGGCCAACTTTTGCTGAGATTCATCCAAGGGCTTCAGCAAAATCCGCTGAGCAACTCCTTTGGTCTCAACGAGAAGTCCAAAGCGACAGCCATCCGACTTCAGAAGGAGTAAATGGCCGGGGTTCTCTGCCGCGATCGAGGCGGGCAGATCTAGGAGGGTTGAAAGTGTGAAAACGGGCACTTTCTCGTCTCGAAAGTGAAAGAACTGGCCGCTACCTAGGGTCTCGAGTGGGGACTCCTTGTCTAACTCAATGATTGCTTCCACTGAAGGTTGCTGCACAGCGAAATGAACCGACCCAGAATTGACGATCAGGGCAGGAATCATCGCTAAGGTCAGCGGCAATCGGATAAGAACCGACGTCCCTTCTCCTAAGACCGACTTTACATCTACCTGGCCGCCCAACTGTTCGATATTAGTCTTCACTACATCCATACCCACTCCACGTCCGGAAACGTCGGTAACCGCCAGCGCAGTGGAAAATCCTGGGGCAAAAATGAGCTGCCAAGCCTCGACTGCCGTGAGCCTTTCAGCCTGTTCAGCCGTGATCAAAATTTGCTCTACAGCCTTGGCTTTTAATCGATTTGGATTCAGTCCGCGGCCATCATCTCGGACCTCAATTTGGACATGCTTTGAAAAGATAGAGACCGAAATTTTAACTTGTCCGGTGGCCTCTTTCCCAGTGCCGCGACGCTCAGCGACCGCCTCAATACCATGGTCCAACGCATTCCGAATTAAGTGAGCTAAAGGATCTGAGAGCCCCTCGATTAAAACTCGATCTAAGGCGATCTCCGCACCTTCTGTTTCCAGATGAACGTCCTTCCCTAATTTCTGCCCAAGATCTCTGACAACACGGGTAAACTTAGTGAAAAGAGTCTCCACCGATTGCAATCGGGCCTCAAGCAGGGTGCGTTGAAGATTCGAGGTGAGGGCGCCGATGCTTTGAGCACAGGCGGGTAAGGGCTCCCATCGGTCAGTGGCGGTAACAAGGCTCAGCAGTTGGTGGTGGGTGAAAACCAACTCCGCAGTCAAACGATCCAAGGTCTCCAAGAGCGAGACAGAGATTCGAACGGTCTTCTCGGCCTTAGCCCGCCCCGTGCGCCCCCGGAGGAGGGACTCTCGCTTATTATCCTCAACTACCAGCGGTCGCGGCGACAGAAACTGCGTCACTGGAGAAGCTGGTTCGATAATCGGTTGGGTCAGCAACCACCTCTGAAGACGATCCGATGAAATCTGGACCACTTGTTCCGCTGGTAGATTAAAAACAGCCATAAGGAGCGCGGATTCCATCTCGGTAGCCATAAGTAAAGAACAGACAACCTCGGAAAAGGCCTCTTCACGAAGATTTCCGCTGAGCCCTGGGCCAGGTCCAAAGTCGGTCACCGAATCAATCAACCTACCCAACGATTCCACCTCCTTAAAGTAGTCGAGAATACTCGACCCTTGCGCCTCGATATCGGCCTGTAACCGCACACTCACTGCGTAAATATTTTGTCCGTGACTCAAGGCGGAACGAACCAATCCCGGATCAATCCTGAAAGCCTCGAGAGAAAAGGGTAACGCCGGTAGAGCCTCAGGATCTGAAATAACTGGCGACACGGTTACCAACAGCGCCCCCAAGGCCTCTCGTTCCATCAAAGAAGAGACTTCTCCTGATTTCTCGGGGAGTGAAACCATTCTCTTTAACGTATCGGTTGCCGCCAAAAAAAGACTGATTAGGGCCGGCGTGACCTCGATGCGACGATCTCGCAAAAGAGCCATGACACTTTCCATAAGGTGACCCAATTCAGTGATGGCGGTGAGCCCAAAAAAACCGGCCGTGCCTTTGATACTATGAATCGCTCGGAAAAGGCGATTCAAGGTCGCTGAACTTAGGGGATCGACCTCTAAAGCAACTAAATCTGTCTCAAGGGTTTCGAGATGTTCAGTCGCTTCCTGAATAAAAAACGCCAACAAATCAGGCTCATCTGAGTTCATTTGGGATCAACCGCTCCAATCCCGAAACGCGAATTGAGGTTAAGAACTGTGAACAGGCGTCGAAGATCAGGATCGGCATTTTCGACTCGAAAAGTCCATTTTCGTCGCTCCGTCTCGTGCAGGAGCGCCATGAGCAAATTCAACCCCTGCGAATCGACGATCTTAGACGCTGAAAGATCGGCGACCAAAGCGCTCACGCCTGTACTCGAATCGAGGCATCCAAGGAGTAGGGGCCGTAAGGTTGCGATCTCGGTCGACAGAATGTCTCCATCAAAAAGAAGACGCAGGGTCGAGTCGGTCAGGTCGGAATGCATGGATACTAATTTTTAAACGCTGAACCCAGTCAAGCGAACGAAAAAAGGGCTAAAAGCGGTCTTAACGCCGTTTTTGGCAAAGTAACTTTGCTAATTTGGATCTGCGCAAAAATAGCCTTTGGTAAGTGTGGATCTTCGCCCACTGCCTGAGCCCAATCTCAGATATTCCTCCGACACTAAAGCCCTTCAAATCGAACAGCCAGTGTTCAAAGAATCGACATGATTTGATCAATCCTCAAGTGGTTAATAAAATGATTTAGCTAAAGAAAAATTGAATTGATAGGAAAGTGCTTTTTGACGTGGAGGAGAAAAGGTGGGTGAGGTCTCACGCAAAGACGCAAAGGGGAGAAGAGGATTGGGAGAAGTATTTTATGGCCAGATAACGATCTAGGCGGGTTGCCAACTCTAACGCATCACTCTTATCGTTATTGACTCCACTTCGACGCACCTCCAGGCAAGTCGGACAAACAACATAATTTACAATCCCTCTCTCAATCAGCTTACGGTGAAGCCAATACCCAGTCGGGCTCGCCTCGTAGCAGCTGAAAACTTCTTTAGCTTGAGATTTCTGTTTAACGACCCAGTGAAGAAAGTTGTCATAGGACATTTTCTGTGGGGGCTGAGGCTTCGCTCCATCGACCCTGCGAACCACCCTGAGGTCTCCGGCATGGACGTCGAGAGCGAGTTTAATTTGCCGATAGAGAGGCGGCTGAGTTGGTGGAGCCTCAGGGAGAGG
>CAMDGV010000070.1 GCA_945898055.1 Akkermansia muciniphila
GGCTTCCGTTCCGTCCTCAGTTCATCCCGCTAAAAGCTAAGCGGCCGGAGGCCGGAACCGGAGGAGAGAGAGCGGAGCGAGGGCGACGTATCGGGACCCGGCGAGGGACGAGCAAGGGGCCCAAGACGTCGCCCGGAGCGAGGAAGTGCTAGAGTGTTAGAGGTCAGATCTCTTAAACAAGCTCCATGCAATGGACGAAATTTTTTCGCCGTTGTCGTTTCAAAATAAAGGCTCCTGCCGATAGATGTACCGCCTATCGACAAGGGTTTACTACCCCCACACGGCATTCCTAGGTCGAGATGCCGAAATTATTTTTGATGGACGTTGGATCTTAACCAACTGGCCAGTCGGCAATCAAATGAGTGGATGTCTTTGACGGTGACTGGTCCAATGACTTCCATGGCCTTTTTCCCTCCGCGTCAAAAAGCAATTTCCTATCAGTTTAAGGCTGCTTAGTGACAAGAGTATAATAGGCACCAATCTCCTCGCCATTGCCGGCGATGAAAGCAGGAGCAAGTTGATGGGAACCGATGGCGAGGTGAGTGGTGAAAGTGATTTCTTTATCACCGGAATGAACAGCCTTCTTTTCAACTTCACGGCCGTCGAGACGCAACGACGCGGTCACCACCGGGATCGGTCGCCCTTTGGAAGTGCGAAGTGCCTTCGAGGCACCGGGCACATCGGCTCCGCCGATTAGCGCGGCAGTGATAGGATGATCCGCTTCGCTGGGCCAGCGACGCAGACTAATCTGATAAGTGCCCACCGTGACAACCTTCACCGCCCAATGCCCGCGATGAACAGACTTACGCCCGAGCTCGAAGCCATCACCTCCGCGGATTTGAGCCTGATTCCACGGTATCGACTCTTCTTGAATCCAATCATGCCCAGTAAGACTCACCACGGGATGCTGGGGATGGCCGAGATAGATCTCGGTTGTCTGCGCAAAAGTGGGCTCTAACTCCTTCCACCAAGCATCGTAAAAAAGGCGCATTCGCTCCGCCTCCACGGGATGGCTCGTAATAATATTCCACTGCTGACCTGGATCCGCCTCGATATCATAGAGCTCATTACCGTTTACCAAGCGCCACTGGGCTGACATCACTGCGGTTTGTTTCCACTTCACTGGATCTCTGAGTCGTTGGGAGTCCGTGATCAGTATACGATTATTCGGCCAGGGATCAGATTGCCTGGACGGATCGAGTAAAGAACGAAGTGAAATACCATCAAACTTGACTGACTCTGGCTTCTTGGCACCGCTGATTTCAAGCAGCGTGGGAACGATATCCACAGCGTGACACAGCGTGTTGTTGAGGTGTTTTTTATTCCAACCTGCGGCCGGCCAATGGACAAAAAATGGCACTCGATGGCCCCCCTCATACTCACTCCCCTTCGATCCTCGCATTCCCGCATTAAAGACAGATGCTCCGCTTGCTGTGCCGTTATCGGTGGTAAAAATAAAGACCGTGTTCTGCTCAAGGCCTAACTCACGCAGCAACGCGCGGGTCGCCCCAAGATTGTCATCAATGTTGCTAATCATTGCAAAAAAAGCAGCAAGGGCGGGCGGTTGGTCCGCATACAGATCGAGATACTTTTGCGGTGCATGCAAAGGTCCATGCGGCGCATTGGGAGCAATGTAGGCAAGGAAAGGGCGTTTCTTAGTCGCACAATCGCGAATGAATCGAGCCGCTTCGGTAAAGAAGACATCCGTACAGAAACCCTTCGCACCGACCACTCGACCATTGTGGGAATAGTGGCCATCGAAATAGGCATTGTCCCAATAGTCAGGGGTCTGCCCGACGCCGCCTCCGCCATGGCGATAGACCTCAGTGAAGCCTCGATCCTCAGGTCGATACGGATAGTTATCACCCAGATGCCATTTACCAAAAATGCCGGTTGCGTACCCGTCATCCTTAAGCATTTGCCCCAGAGTCACCTCGTTGTCCCGTAACATCGATCGCCCGTTAATGGTATGCCAGACTCCAGTGCGGTCCGTCCAATGCCCAGTGAGCAAGGCGGAGCGAGTCGGCGAACACGTCGGCGCAACGTGGTAATCGGTGAGTTGTGACGACTCGTTAGCAAGTCGGTCCATGTGCGGGGTCTTTAGAACTGAGTTACCCGTGCAACCGAGGTCTCCGTACCCTTGGTCGTCGGTAATCACCAAGACGATATTGGGACGATCCGCCGCCGCGACCGCCAGAAAAGCGGACCAAAAAAGGACTGCGATTAAGGGTATTTGTTGTTTCATACTTGAGAGCGCACAGCTTTGGTTACGTGAGGCTTTTGTGCGAAAAGCTCCCTAAGAAAGTTCCATCAGTGCCTAGCGAAAGTAGCTTTAGGTTAGTCATCTCTCCGACGCGCCGCCTTGATCCTAAGCTCAAACTAGGGATGTGGATGTCTAAATTCTGGAGGATATAAAAACTTACAAGGTGTCTATCGTGGCCGTCAACAGGAGCTTTACCCCTCGATGAAACGGCTCTCGCCTAGAGTCTTGGACCCGTCTGCGGTTTCGTGGAAACCCAGAATTGAGAGGCGTTTCTTTCAGCCCAAGTTAAATTCAGAAGTCTTCAATTTAGTTCCATTCATGGTCTTCAATAATCAAGTCTCCACCGTGGTTTTTTTCGGGCTGATCGGGGCGTCCCTTTTCTTACTCCCGCTCCAAGCTCAGATCCGCCTCACCGAAGTGATGGCGAACAACACCCGAACCCTTCCTGACGAGGAGGGTGCTCACTCGGATTGGATGGAGATTCACAATCGAACGGCCAACGACCCTCCCAAGCACTTGGTCAGGCAGTTTTCCTGCAGACTTCACCCTCGACAACCGGGTGGTGAAGGGTACGCAATCTGGCTACTTATTCACCAACGCACTGACAGCCATTCCCACCCTCAGTAGCGTCACTCCCAGACCAGGAATTTTTGGGGCTGCAAGCGGTATTTACTCAAATTTCAGCCGGCATGGAGACGCTTGGGAACGGCCGGCTAGTTTTGAATGGATCCGTTCTGACGGACGCCCTAGGTTTTATCTCAACGCAGGATTACGGATTCACGGAGGCATTTCTCGGTCTAAAGACTTTACCCCAAAGCACGGATTTAGCGCGCTGGATGCCGATCGTGATCCGGACGGTGACGGCCTAATAAACCGGGACGCGTATCTTGCCGGCACGAAAATTGAGCGAAGGCCGAGTGATCGCTCAAGAGGCTCAATTTAAAGGGGGACTTGCTCCGGAACGAACCGGTTCAGGAATCAGGTCAAACCGCATCATTCTTGGATCAATCGACTGCTAGGCACACTCACTGGATTGGACAAGTAAGCCAACAGGTCGAGGACTTGGTCCCGAGTCAAGGAATCAAGAAGGCCGGTCGGCATTGAGGATTCAGCGATGTCTTGGCGGGATCGGATTTGATTCCGAGGAATGCGAACTGGAATTGCACCGAGGACCGAGGGAGCTAGGACCACCGGATCTGAGTCCGCTTCTATTATTCCTGTGACCGATCCTCCGTCGGTGAGGGTTAAGGTTACTTGCCGATATTTGACCTCCACAGCCTTGGATGGATTTAGGATGTGTTCAAGTAGATCGCTGGGGCCAAACCTGGAGCCAACGGCGGAAAGGTCGGGCCCATTAACTCCACCTTCAGTCCCTTTGCGATGACATTGAAGACACCCCGCAGATTGAAAGGCAGTCCGACCCGAGGCAATAGGACGAGAGCGAAGATCGGGGAGCGGTTGAAAATCAGCGAGAGTCCAAGCCTGAATCACCGGTCCGACTGGGGCGATGATGGCACCCGGCGGTGGCAGGGCAACAACGAGATTTCCCAACGCCTGTCGGTCGTTAGGTTGAAGACTATTGGTAAGCCTTTGCCGGAGAAAACTCAGAGTGCTGTAGTAATTACTAGCACCGTGTTCTTGTTCTGCTTTGCGAAGAGATTGGAAATAAAGGCGACGTTGTTCTGGTGTCCAGCGCTCCTGCAAGCACCAGAGCCACATGAGACTATGTAAGTGATCTGCCGAGGAGGTGGGGGCGGCGAGTAAAGGGAAGAGACGTTCAAGTGCCTCAGGGGCTCGCAGGTGGGTGATCAATTCGGTCAAATCTGAGTTTCGTTCGGGGTCAGTCGACGGAAAGAGTGGGAGCAAGTGATTGGCTGCGGCTGCGGCTGTTTCGTCACCGGGCCACCCGTAGCGGGTTAAACCAGCGGAATAGATACGGAAGATAGTGAGCTGATCGTCTCGGGAGAGGGTTGCCAGAGGGAATTGGAGCAGTCGTTTAAACAAGAGGGGGCCCGCCTTTGGACTCGAGTTGCGAACTAGTGCCAAGAGAGAAGTAACGGCGATCGAAGGACTGGATTCGTTCAAAGCTCGGACCGCCCATTCTCTGAGCGGTATTTGTTCCAAAGCGCGCCGAGCAGCACTCCGGATCCACGGGTCAGCGTGACCTAAGTGGGGCCAAACGGCTTCAAGGGTCGGGCCAGGTCCCAAAGTCCAGGACTCAAGACTCCGTCGGAGGGTTCGGTCTGCCGCCGCAGGATCGGTGGTTGCCACTGCCACCTTTGCTTCCTTCTCGCCTGTCCAGCGAACTCGATAAAGTCCAGAGCGCGTGCCGCGTCCACCGGTGACAAAGTAGAGGGCCCCGTCGGGGCCAAAAGTGAGATCGGTGACATTGAGCGGACGGCCACTGAGAAATTCCTCGGTTCGCCCGGTATGCCCGGCCCCCTTTGGTTTTAGGAAGACAGTCAGAATTCGGCCGTAAGCCCAATCACCTACAAAAAGAGCCTGCTTGTACGGTTCAGGAAACTGGCTGCGAGTGGCAAACTCAACGCCAGTCGGGGATCCCACGCCCAGATCTACTACACTGGGTAAGGTGTCTGGCGACCAAGAGGGAATATTGCCCGTGCCACGGCGCCATCCGTAGTCGCCGCCCGGCACAATTTGCAGAATTCGGTTGGGGCGATACCAAGGGGTCCCAATATCCCTTTCCATATCGGCTTCGAAGGTAAACATCTCGCCGTGCGAATCGAAGTCGACGTCCATTGGGTTACGCAAACCAGTCGCGAACAAGCGGAAGAAAGAGCCATCCCGGTCGGTTTGGAGGATGTGACCCAGTTGCACAAACTGATTTAAGCGAACCCCTTTTTTGGAATCAGCGGCAGGCAGAAGAACGTCGTTTGGGGCCTGTTGAACCGGCGAATTAGTCGATAGATTTTTAGCGAGAACAACATCATCGCCGTGCGCACAATAAATTAAACCATCGGGTCCCAGTCGCAGTTGATTGCGGGCATGACCCAAACCGCCTTCGGTCGCTAACAGTAGTTTTTTTTCCTCAAAAATACCATCGCCGTCATTATCGCGAAGGCGAAAGAGTCCCCGACTGTTATTGGCGTTTACATACAAACTATCGTAGGCGTAGAGAAGACCGCGGCATTCTTTGAGCGCGTCTTCGATCACCTCTGTTTTAACCTTATTCGGACCCGAAAAAGTCAACCTCAGCAGGCCTTGTTTTTCGCGTGCGACCGTGATTCGCCCCTGTGGATCGAAGGTGAGGGCAATCCAAGAATCTTCACCCGGTTGGGCCGTACGAAGAAGGTCGACTTGAAACCCGCGTGGCACACTAAAGGTCGCAGGATCGGTAGCCTGATCTGTCCCACGGGCCAACATCCAGCTATTGTAAGCGTCCGCAGAACTGTTTCCTGAAAACTGTTTACCCCATCGTTCAAATCCAGCGGTGCCATGGGCGTGAACAGGTTTCCATTCGGGGGTGGCACTCAGCCCAGTGACTCTTGGGATCTGAGCAACCCAAGAAGGATCGGTGACCACCCATTCTTGGCGACCATCTGAACGGGCCATTTCAAGCAGCATTCGCACCGCTGGAATCCCATTGCTCTTGCTCAGTCGCAGTGAAATTTGGTTGGCACCCGGCTGAATAGATCGGGTGACATCGATTGTGACCGCCTTAAGAAAACCGGTTGCCGTACCGACTTGCACCCCATTTAACAGGACGTCGACCTGCTGATCTGCTCCGATAATCAGAACTGCTTTTACCAATCCTGTTGCCGCCGTGAAAGAGCGTCGAAGAAGTGCCGGGCCTGAATTTGTTAAGGTGCTGGCCGAGATCCATTCGGCCTGAGTGGGCATAGCATCCCCACTGACAACCGCCTGCACAGCCAGAGATGGAACGAGAAAAAGCAGCATCCACAGGAGAGCCTGCTTCTTATGAGACCGAGGGGTGTTCACGTCGAAAGCCTAAGGGAGTAATGCGGTTCAACTCCAGCTATCGCTTTAAAAATAACAAGCACGCGTGGGCCAGAACGATAGCTAGTGAAGCCCGCGTGACCCAAATCCAGCGACCGCTAGCCAAGGAACTAGGCGGAGAACCCAGAACCGCGGGGGAGGAGTGCCCGTTCGCTCGTGTGAGTTAACAGACTGGATGCTTCCCGCGCTGAAACCCAACGTGTTTCAACCACTTCCTTCGTATCTGCCACCGGTCCTTCGCTGATCAATTCCATATTCCAGTAGAGCACCACCTTTGGGACACCTTGGACTAGGTAAACTTGGCTGCCCCCATAAAGCCCGATGCGGGCGGTGCAGCCGGTCTCTTCGGCAACTTCACGCAAAGCGGCTGTTGTCCAAGACTCCCCCGAATCCACTTTGCCCTTGGGCAAAGCCCATTCCAGACCGTAGCGAGTTCGGCGAATAATTTTGAGCTCTCGGCCTGTGGCGGACGTTCGCCAAAGAATTCCACCCGCAGCATGAATGACATTTGAATCGTCAGGAGGCGTAGACACAACCTGAGTATGGGGGGGTATTTCGCTGCGCGGAAATAAAAAGTCGAACCCAATTAGAAACGAGTTGTCCTCGTAGCAAGACCCGAATAACCCGATCAGAGACACAAACCAGATCTGTCGCGGCGCTTATTTCATTCGGTGAGATCGCCATCCGGCGGTGCTTCCAGCGATGATGAAAAGAGCGAGACCGATCCATCGCCCATAGGTATGAGCAAAGACCACGGTTCCTTGAAAGGTGATAAAAAGGAAAACCGCTATCCAGCAACGGCGAAGTGCTGAAGGGAGTCGCGGCCAAGTCAGGGCCGTAATGAGCCACGAAAGACTAAAGGCATAATTGATCCAGATGCCAGCGTTGAAATGAAAACCAAGAGTTTCACGCACCTGCTGCACATTATCCGAAACAGCCGCGGCATGACTCCAGTGGTAAACATGATGAAAGGCTGCCGCAACGTGAATACAGTAGAGACTTGCGCCCATCCGCCAAGCCAGCACCGAGTGCCATCCTAGACAGGCAGCAAGTCCCAATCCGACCGCCGGCCAGATGGATAAACGCAGTAAAAGAGTGTCAAAACTCATCGATATCAAGGAGGTTATCGTGACTTCAAATCCAACCCTTCCACCAGTACCAGATCCATCCAATCTCTTCGTGGAGCCAGTAATTGAACAATTTAAGTCGCTCTGATCTAGGTAGAATCAACCATCGTGAATCAACCTCCTCGTCAGCCGGGAGCCCAAGAAAATCACATCCGAAAGGGATGACCTCAATACCCGCCTTGCGAAAGGTCGCACTCGCCCGCCAGAGATGGTAAGCTGAGCTGACAAGAATAATCCGCTTCCAACCGCGCTTCCGAAATTGGGTTAAGGTATTAAGTGCCTCATCGTGGGTATCGACGGCAGATGGGAGAAGAAGGAGTTCCCCCGTTGGAAGTTTCCAAGAACGCATCCATGCGGCGAGAAGCTCCGAATCGCGCTGCAAGCGTCCCTTCCACCTAAAAAGAGGCCCATTCAATACTAGCACGGGAGCCCGCTTTTGACGCATCAGTTCCAAAGCAGTGAGCGCACGGTCAGTGGCTTCACCGGTACCAAACCAAAGAATTTCACGACTAGAAAATCCAATCGCGCCCCCCAGCATCACCACGGCGTCGGCGGAAGGTGGGATTGCACCCGGGACGCGGTCGTAGGGTTTTTCTAAAGTAGCAAGTAAGTAGCCTGATAACGGTGTCGCTCCGACGACCCAGAGCCATGCGGCTCCAGCCAACGCCAAAAGCCCAGCCCCGACTGCCTTTCTGCGAAAAGCAAGTAGCGAGACCAGGAGCAGCACGGTCCAGATCAGACCCGGTAATTGAAGCAACGCTTCGGCCGAACCCATGTGCAAAAGCTAATAGATCGGAGGCCTCAGGTGCTAGAGAGGCTTTTGACTCCCGCCACTTTTCCTTAAGTGCCTCAAATTCGGTGGGTAGCTTACTTCCAAAGAAAATTAACAAGTTCATCCCTTACAACCCACTCGCCAACCCCTCTTCGCGCTATGAATTCGGTAACCCGATCGACCCCAACCTCCGCACCCTTAATTTCCGAGGCTTCGATTAAGGATCGTCTAATTTAGGTTTTTCTTCTCGTCAGTCTGTTGGGCTTTTACTTTAACTCAACAATCTTCCTCTAACTGATACGTACCCGTACTATTTTGGTTTGCCAGTTGCAGATTCGATCGCCACTTTGAACTCACACTGCTAGTCGCCATTGTCCTCATGAAATTCACTCTCCTTTCTGGGTTACCTCTTTTTCTGGCACTGGGTCTTCCTTTGTCTGCTGCCACCGGTTGGTTGAATTGGCGCGGCCCCAATCAGAATAGTGTCTCAACGGAAAAAGGGTTGCCGACCCAGATCGATGTGCGCAATCCGCTTTGGTCAGATGCATTTCCCGGTCAAAGCACGCCAGTGATTGCTGGGGGGCGTCTCTACATTAATGGCTATTTGGGAGACGGACCGGACTTACAGGAAGTGGTTCGTAGTTACGATGCAGAGACGGGTAAATTGATCTGGGAACATCGGGAAAATGACTTTGCCAGCGACACCATTTATTTGAGGTACGCCACCTCGTCGCCGAGCGTGGATCCGGAGACGGGCCATGTTTATGTTCAGTTTACCCAAGGCTTGCTCATCGGTTTTACCGCCGAGGGTCGCGAACTTTGGCGTCACTCCATGATGGAGGAATTTGGACGACTCACTTTTCCGAATTCCCGAACGGCAACACCAGCGATTGATGGAGATTTGGTCATCACCCGAGGTATCACCAGTGCTTGGGGAGCCCACGGCGCTGCGGGCGATCGATTTTATGCCTTTGATAAAAAATCTGGGCAACTCGTTTGGAGTAGTGCTCCAGGAGATCGACCTCAGGATAACACTTTTTCGAATCCTTACTTCGATATTTGGGACGGAAAACGGGTGCTGTATAGTGCAGGAGGCGACAGTTCAATTCTCGCGCTCAACGCCAGAACCGGCGAGCCTCTTTGGCGTTTTCCTTTTGCCAAAGCGGGTGCCAAAGGGGGCATCAACGCCTCGTTGATTCGCTACAAAGACAGCCTGATTGCACTCCATGAATCGGAGAACCTAGATTCGTCTGAAATCGGGCGGATGGCCTCTTTCCGAATTCCCTCACCCACTGAAGTCCGTCCGACAAATTCAGTGATTCCTCATGTTTTTCCGGGTAAGACTTTCGAGAATTGGCGCAATGGAGTGGGATCGCTGGCCAGTTCCCCGTTATTGGTCGGATCAACGATTTACGAAATCACGGGCACGGGCGATCTCGCAGCTATCCAGGCGGATACCGGTGCTGTGCTCTGGAAAAAAAAGCTCGGTATCGAACAACGGCAGAGTACTCCCTTTTATGCGGACGGTCTTTTATATGTAACCATGTATGTGAGTTCTGAGGGCGTAACTGCCGGCAAAGCCGCCGACCCCGATGGGGGCGCTAACGGAGATCTCTTTATTTTAAAGCCGAACGCGGACGGGGTAGAGGAAGTTGGGCGAATGCAACTTCGAGGTCGTTGTTTTGGTTCGCCAGTAGGCTACAACGGCAAGATTTACATCCAGACCGACAAGACTCTTTACGCGTTTGGACGAAAGGGTGCTAATCTCGGTCTTCCTCTTGCTCTCGCTAAGCCGTCTTGGCCCAAGGCAGGGGCACCCACTCAGTTACAAATTACTCCTTACGAAATTCTTGTTCGCCCCGGCCAGACGCAGTCTTTCCGTATTCGAACCCTCGATGCAGCTGGATTTACAGTCTCGGAAAATGTCGATCCAAAGTCGGTTTCTTGGGAATCGTATGTTCCACCCACCGCCTTAGTTCGCGCCTTTGCTAAGGCCACATTCACGAGCAGCGGTAAGTTTGTGGCCGACCCCGCGCCGGGGGCCAGTGCTGGCCAATTCAAGGCCACTTTGAAGTTGCCGAATGGTTCCAATGCAGTGGGCTTCATAAAAACCCGTATCTTACCTGCCCCACCCTTGACCTTTAACTTTGAAAACTTTGCCCTGACCAATAAGACCACGAATACGATGGAACCGCCCACCTCGTTTGCCTATCCGCCTTTGAGTTGGAATTCAGCTCGGTTCCGTTGGGAAGTCCGCAACTGGCAAATGGACGGCAATCTGACCAACCAAGCCTTGGTCAAAACTATCGACAATAAACTCTTTCAACGGGGTCAACTTTTCTTCGGATTTCCAGACTCGAAAAAATACACCATCCAAGCCGATGTCCTGAGTGAAGGCAATAAGCGCAAGATGTCCGAAGTCGGGGTGATCAACCAACGCTATCTCGTTATTCTTAAGGGCAATTCTCAGGAGATCGAAGTAAACTCCAACCAAGAACGCATTAAGGTCTCCAAGCCCTTTAAATGGACACCGAATACTTGGTACTCTCTTAAGTCCCGAGTGGATATTGCCGCCGATGGTTCAGGTATGATTCGTGGTAAGGCTTGGAAACGAGGTGAACCAGAACCCGCAGCTTGGACGATCGAAGTTCCCCATGCCCATGCCCATGCCAGTGGATCGCCAGGACTTTTCGGTTTTTCACCCCAAGAACAACGCGTGGCCATCGACTCGGTAATAGTCACACCCAATTAAATCATCTCCTTTCTGTCACGGAAGACGGCAAAGAATGTGGGCTAGACGCATCGGTTTTTATTGAAACATCGGAACTTTAAATCTGAATTTATGAGCAAGAAGACACTGACACACTTTAACACGGCGATCGCTCTGGCGGCCGCTCTCGTCGTTCACGCCGAAGACTGGCCCCAGTGGGGTGGTAATGACGTGGGACGAAATATGTATTCCTCCGCCAAGGGCCTTCTCGACCGATTCGAACCGGGTAAACTCAAGTCGGGCACCGAAGAAATTGATCTCGCCACCACAAAAAATGTGAAGTGGGCGGTTAAGTTGGGCTCCCAGAGCTACGGCAATCCGGTGGTGGCTGGAGGTCGGATTTTTGTCGGAACCAATAATGAATCCCCACGGGATAAACGGCATACCGGTGACCGCAGTATCCTCTATTGCTTTGACGAAAAGTCCGGCACGTTAATCTGGCAGTTGGTCGTTCCAAAGCTCAAGTCTGGCAAAGTTAATGACTGGGAAAACTTAGGTTTACTCGCCTCGCCACTCGTAGATGGCAACCGTCTGTGGATCGTTACCAGTCGATGTGAGGTGCTTTGTCTCGACACCGCAGGGCAATCCAACGGCAACGACGGGCCCTTTAAAGAAGAGGGACTCTATGTAGTTAAAGACACCCCCAAGGACGGCGTCGCCGCCGAAATGGGGCCGAAGGATGCCGATATTATTTGGAAGTACGACATGATGGATGAACTGGGGGTTTTCCCCCATAATGCTTCTAACTCCTCGGTGCTCTTGATCGACGGCATCATCTACGTTTGCACCTCGAACGGTCAGGATTGGACGCACGTTAATATTCCATCACCGAACTCTCCCAGTTTTATCGCTTTGGATGCCAAGACCGGCAAATTAATCGGGGAAGATAATGCACGGATTGGGCCCCGTATTTTCCACGGCCAATGGACGTCTCCTTCTGCCGGTCAGCTAAATGGTCAATGGCAAATCTTTTTTGGTGGTGGCGACGGTGTTTGCTACGCCTTAAATGCGGTCGCCTCTAAAGGATCCGGCGCCAAGCTAAACCCCGTCCTGCCTGGCCCTCCAGCCGAGGCGGAGGAAGATCCAGAAGTCGCTTACTTAAAAAAAATATGGTGGGCTGATCTTAATCCACCTGAATACAAGGCTCGTGATGGCAAGCCTTTCAAATATCCAGCCGCTGAGGGCCCAAGCGAAATCAATTCCACTCCGGTTTTTTATAAGAACCGATTGTATGTGGCGACCGGTCAAGATCCCGAACATGGGGAAGGGGTAGGACGTCTCGTTTGTCTTGATCCAACCAAGACTGGCGATGTCACCCAATCAGCGGTGATCTGGGACTATAAAGGCATCAAACGCTCGATTTCTACGGTCAGTATTGATCCAGCAACCGGCCTCCTTTTTGTGGCTGACTTTTCTGGCTTCGTCCATTGCCTAGATTCCTCCAACGGCAAACTGCAATGGGTCTATGATATGAAGGCCCATATGTGGGGATCCACTTTTGTGGCGGACGGCAAAGTTTATGTCGGTGATGAAGACGGTGATTTCGTGGTGCTGGCAGCGAAGGGCGGCAATAAAGCCCAAGTAATCAGTGAAACCAACGTCGGTGCCCCGATCTACAGCACGCCAATTGTGGCCAACGGAACGATGTACATTGGGAGTCAAACCCATTTATTTGCCGTGGGATCTGATGCCAAACTAGGATTGACCGACGCACCGAAAAACGGCGCCGCAGTCGAGAAATAAGGGGCAACTCCGGCCCCAAAGTAGGGCGGGGCCTTTTCAGGGGGCGGACAGTAAAGTGCGGAAGAATCAAGAATTCTGCTTCACCCTGTCCTTCCCCTGTCCCATTCTTTGGTTTCCCGGAGTACCGGGGATGCAAGTGTCCGAATGAAGGCAAAGTTGATCATCACTCCTACGAAGGCCGTTCTAGATCCACAAGGGAAGACCGTCCAAAACGCCCTCGAACATATGGGGTACACCGGTGTTACCGGTGTCCATGTGGGCAAGTACATCGAGATTGATTTGGCTCCTGGGACCGATCGAGTCGCAGCAGCCAAGGCTCTCGATGAGGCCGCTCGCCGGTTCCTCAGTAATCCGGTAATCGAAGAATATCGGCTCGAAATTGTCGACTGACCGCCGCCCAAATGCGCTTCGCTATTCTTCAATTCCCTGCGTCGAACTGCGATCAGGATTGTCTCCACGCCGCACGCCTCTCCGGCGCAACCGCCCGCTTTGTCTGGCACAAAGAGACCTCCTTGGGAGACGTCGATGCAGTGATTGTGCCGGGCGGATTTAGCTATGGTGACTACCTCCGTTGCGGCGCGATTGCCCGCTTCAGTCCAGTCATGCAAGCCGTCAAACGGTTTGCCGATAATGGGGGAATGGTTTTAGGAATTTGCAATGGGTTCCAAATTCTTTGCGAAGCGGGACTGCTTCCCGGTGCTCTGATCCGAAATCGAGACCTCACCTTCCATTGCGAACAGGTTTTCTTAAAAACCGTCAATGCCGCCACGCCCTTTACGGCCGACCTACCTAATAATCGCCCGTCAATGATGCCTATCGCCCATGGCGAAGGGTGCTATTTCGCCGATGCTGAGACGCTGATTGAACTACAAGCACGCGGTCAGATTCTTTGGCAATACTGCGACGCTCTCGGGTCGGTCAATGAATCTGCTAACCCAAACGGTTCAGTCTTGAATATCGCGGGGATTGCCAATGCGCAGTTTAATGTCGCAGGGTTGATGCCGCACCCCGACCGAGCAGCAGAAACTGTCTTAGGCAGTGAGGATGGGCGACGTGTCTTTGAAGGAATGATCGCAGGCCTGAAGCGCAATCGCCAAGCCGCGTAATACCCATTTGCCTCGAAACCGTTAAGGCTTCTTCGACCTTCGATAACAAACAGGGAGCGCGGACCCTCAAAGGTCGGTCAGGCGGATATTACGAAAACGAGTCACGGCATTGGTGTCGTGGTTTTGTAACCCGATGTAACCTCGAAGGGATCGGGCTGTGGGATAGTCGACGATCCGTATTCCGTTTAATTGAATTTGAACCCGAGAGCCTCTGGCTTCTATCCGCAGACTATTCCATTCCCCAGCGGGCCGGGAAGCCACCTGATTCGCTGCAACCACGTCGTAAAGGGCCCCAGAACTCCATTTCTCAGGCTTAGCTAAAGCGGCGTCATCTAAGATCTGTATTTCGTGACCAGTGAAGGCGGGGTTGAGCTCTAATCCTGAGCGAATAAACACCCCGCTGTTTCCTTTCACGTTCACCGAATAATCCAGCTCTAGAATAAAGTCACCCTGCGGCCGATCGGTCCGCAGCCACGATCCTGAAATCTTTGGATTAGTGCTCCAAGCAACCCCATTTCTGGCGACTAATTCTCCTTTTTCAACAGTCCAACTTCCTCCATGCATCACCTCCCAACCCACTAGATTGCGACCATTAAACAGAAATCGGCTCGCAGGCGTAATCCCATTCGAACTGCGGTCAACACACCCGCTGAAAAGCAGGGCCAAGAGCGTGAATAATCCAGATCGGAGAAAAGACATGCCCTTCTCCTAACCGTCTTCCAAAGCAATGGCGAGCCTGTCTTTACGATCGGCTTTGAGAATTTCTTGGGCAGAAAAATGGTTTTTTCATGGAGGGTTAGGGCCGTAGATAACTTTTTGACTTTCGGTTGGGCACTTTTTCTCGAGGACACACTTCCAACGAGATTTTCTAGGTTCACAGTTCCGTTGACCACCGAGACCGATCACTCGAAGTGCCTTTTAATTGTTCTCTCACCACTTGCCGCTAAGGGCATCCATTTTACTCAATTTTAGCTCCCTTAATTTCAGTTCCTTCGTCCCCCGAAAAAGCGGATGGAGAAGCCCGATTCTGTGAAAACCTAATTTCTCTCTTTCCTCAAGCAAGACAGTCTACAATGCTTTCCCCTAGAATTTCCCTCTGAGAATGCCTTCAATTAAGATGAAGCCCCCCTTTAATACCCTTTGTTTCTCGACGCGGCCCACGGCAAGAAAGCTCTGGTTAATCTTTGCTCATTTGCTTGCCTCAACCCTTTGCGCACACGACTGGCCTGAATTTCGCGGTCCGACCGGTCAAGGTTCCTCGCCCGCTAAGAACGTTCCGATTCACTGGAGCGGCACCGAAAACATTGCATGGAAAGTTTCCCTACCTGGTGCTGGTTGGTCTTCACCTGTACTGGTCAAAGGGCGATTGTATTTAACGTACGGAAAAAGTAATCAGGAAAAACTGGGGCTCGAACTAGGAGCGGTCTGCCTAGATGCAGGCGACGGGCGAGTCCTCTGGAGTACTCATCTTTTCAGCCCAGACAATGGATCAAGTCTGCATCCAAAAAATGGGTATGCGAGCCCCACCCCCTTGGTGAATGGTGGACTTTTATACGTGCACTTTGGTCATATGGGAACCGCCTGTCTCGATTTACAAGGAAAAGTCAAATGGCGGCAGACGGCCATTAAGTACTCGCCTCAGCATGGCAATGGTGGGTCGCCGGTTCTCGCGGGTGCTCATCTCATTTTTAACTGCGACGGCCTCACCAATCCTTTCGTAATCGCGCTAGATAAGGGGACAGGTGAAATCAAGTGGAAGACGCCTCGTCCAAACGAGTCTGTCCCGAGAAAATTTTCTTTTAGTACCCCCCTACTTATAACCCACGCAGGGCACCAAGAACTTATCAGTCCCGGCGCAGGCGGCACCTATGCCTATGACCCCAAGACGGGGCAACTCCTCTGGCAAGTGACGACGGGTAATGGATTCTCAGTGGTTCCAAGACCTGTATTTGCCCACGGACTCATCTTCGTAAATACCGATTACGATTTTCCAAAGTTTTTCGCCATCCGCCCAGGTGGTAAAGGCGATGTGACCACCACCCATTTGGCCTGGAAAACGGCACGGGGCGCTCCTAGTACACCTTCAGCTTTGGTGGTCGGGGATGAGGTTTACTTTGTTTCAGACGCCGGCATCGCCACTTGTGCCGATGCTAAAACAGGTCAGGTCTATTGGAATGAGCGATTAGGAGGCGGTTTTTCAGCCTCGCCCGTCTCCGCCGACGGCCGACTCTATTTTCAAAATGAGGAGGGAATTGGTTATGTCCTAAAAGCGGGCAAGAAGTTTGAGCTACTGGCTAAAAACGAACTAGGTGAACGGACCCTGGCGAGTTATGCCGTCGATAACGACACCCTTTTTATCCGCGGCGCAGAGCACCTCTTTCGCATCGGGAAAAAATAAAGTCTTTCCCGCCCTCGTGTGTCGTAAAAAAACTACTTATGTACCCCCTTTCGACTGAACGGAGCCCTGACAACTCCTTGCACGGAGCGCAAACAGGGAGGCGATTCGCCTTCACCTTGATTGAACTGCTGGTGGTGATTGCGATTATTGCGATTCTGGCGGGGATGCTTTTACCCGCTCTAGGGAAAGCCAAAGTGAAGGCGCAAAGTGTGCAGTGCATGAATAACCTGCGGCAAGTCATGTTGGCTTGGCGCCTTTACGCGGATGACAATCGAGGGGGACTGCCCTTCAATACGGTGTTCGAACTCGATGTAACCAAAAGCTGGTGCACAGGTTCCTTGAGTTACAATGTCAGTAACCCCGATAACACCAACAAACTCCGTTTCACAAAGGCACTTTTGGGACAATATTTTGGTCAGGCATCGAGTATTTTTAAATGTCCTGGAGATCCCACGGTTAATCCTCCTCGAAAAGAGCCTCGGGTACGAAGTATTGCGATGAATGCTTTTATTGGGGGATTTCCCGATGGCACTTCTTGGTCACAAATAGCCGAGAGAAAAACCACGTGGTCGGAATATCGTAAAATAGATGCCTTTGATGAACCTGCCAATCGATGGGTTTTTATCGACGAATGCCCTACCTTAAATGATGGCTTTCTCGTTCATCTGATGCCGATCGGCACCACCGTGCTACCCAAGAATGGAAACATGAACGATTGCCCGGCCAGTTACCACGCGGGAGCCGGAGCGCTTTCCTTTGCCGATGGCCATTCAGAGATTCATATGTGGCGAGATCGCGCCACTCGGTTGCGGACCACCCAACCTTTAGCCTCAAGCTCGGACTCTGCACCCAATGACTACTTGTGGTTAGCCGAGCGAACCACGGGGCCCAAGTAAAATCCCCGAGCCCTTTTCACCCCACTCAGAAAAGATCCGTTGGCTCGCGGCCGATTGGGTATGTTACCTATCTATTTTGTAAAACGGCTCGCCTCAGTTCAATCCCTGAGTCCAGCCTTCCTCAATGTCTTTCGAGCCCGACTCTTCCCGCGCCCCTGCGCCGCGAGTGATTCAGTGCCTCGGCACTCCGTTAACTGTCACCGACCATCCCGGTGCCTTGGCTCTTTGCTTGCAACTTTCCCGAACTGCCGCGCCTTCGGCGGTGGAATTTTGCAATACTCAGATCGTCACTTTGCGCCGGTCGGATCCGAACTACCGAATCGTATCGGAAGCATTCGATCACTTTATTCCGGATAGTTCCCCATTGCTCTGGTTGCTGAATGCACGAGGCGCCGGATTACACGACCGGGTCTACGGACCTGCCTTCTTCAATTATGCCCTTCGGCATAGTCCGACCGGTTTTACCCATTATCTTTTGGGTGGCTCCGACGAATGCGGTATCGCCTTGCGCAATAAATACCTGCAACTCAATCCTCACCTGCGTCTTGTCGGATCTTTCCATGGCCGCTGCGATAACTCTGGAGTTTTAGGTCAAGACGACAGGGCAGTTCTTGAGGAGATTCAGCGCCTAAAGCCTGATTTTATTTGGGTCGGCTTAGGAACGCCCAAACAGCAATGCTGGATCGCACGAATAAAACCTCTTCTTCAGAACGGTCTTCTCCTTTCGGTGGGGCAGGCCTTTGACGTCAATGCAGGTTTAAGATCGGATGCCCCAGCCTGGATGCAGCGAATGGGACTGACTTGGCTGTACCGACTTGCCTCAGAACCTCGTCGTCTCGCGGGTCGTTATCTTCGTCATAATTCAGCTTTTCTCTTCTACTTGGTCTGGGACTTTTTACGGGGCCAGGTTTATAAACCCTGACGCTCCAACTTCATCAGAACGTCCTCTAAATCAAGTCAAGGTCTGGCCGCCTCACCCGCGAAGATCTCATTGCGTCATTGCAGGCGGCAGGACTGATTGTGCATCTTGACGCGGGTCACTCGTCTGACCTCAAACCCTTAACCCATCCGCTTCAACACCATGCCCAATCCCTGGACCGGCAAAGGCAATCCCTACACCCGCCAAGAAGTTCGTGACCGTTTGATGAGCACCCTCGAAAAAGGCAACGCCATTATTGCGGGCGGCGCTGGCACAGGTATCAGTGCTAAATTCATCGAGAAAGGTGGCGCTGATCTGATCATCATCTATAACTCCGGCCGTTTTCGTATGATGGGCCATGGCTCTACGTGCGGAATGATGGCTTACGGCGACGCTAATGCCATCGCGATGGAGATCGGTGAATATGAGGTCCTTCCCGTAGTGGAAGAATGCCCAGTGATTTGCGGTGTCCACGCAACCGATCCACGGCGTCGCATGTGGCACTGGCTTGGGCAGGTCAAGGAAATGGGCTTCAGCGGGGTAAACAATTTTCCTACCCATACGATTGTCGACGGTCATTTCCGGGGCGTGCTGGAGGAAACCGGGATGAGCGTCAAAAAAGAATTCGAAATGGTCGCCCTCGCTCGCCGGATGGATCTTTTTTCCATCGTCTATGTTGGGTCGCCTGAAGAAGCCATTGAAATGGCCAAATCTGGAGCGGACGCCATCATCGCCCACGTGGGCACCACGGTGGGCGGGAGTATCGGAGTCAAAAATGCCGTCGTAAGTTGGGATTATACCCTCAAGCGGACCCAAGAAATCATTGATGCGGCCAACACCGTTCGGAAAGATATTTTCTTCCTTTGCCATGGTGGCCCAATTAACACGCCGTCCGATGCTGAACGCGTCATGAAAAAGACCGATGCTGTTGGTTTTGTGGGTGCGACTAGCCTCGAACGAATGGGTATTGAGGCATCTCTCACCCATCTGACCCAAGAGTTCAAACGTCTCAAAGCGCCCGCAGCCAAGAAATTTGGGAAGAAGTCTCTCATCTCAAAACCTTGATTTCAGTCCAAAGTCAGCCCCTTCAATTCAGATTAAAATCCCAGTCATTTTTTTCTATGAGCTGAAGGTGAGGGGAGACCAACGCTCTATACTCCCAAAAGATCCAGACCTTGAATCGTCCAAGATAAAGAATAAAAATAAGCACAAAATTCGAGACTGTTCGATCGGCTTTGAAGTGGGTGTTTGAAATTCAGTCAATCACTCCTCTGAAGGCCAACCATCCAGCGTCATCCGCAAAATCTTCCGGATGACTCGTTTCTCACTGGGCGGCAGGTGGGCAGACTCCGGATCGGTCCCGCCTTCCTTTAAAGCAGCAGATAATTTCGCCAAAACCAATGACTTCATCACCGGGGGCAATCCACTAAAAACCGGGCTGTAAATCATGTAACTACAGCGGAAACGAAACAGTCGAGTTTCTAGATCGAAGTCGCGAAGGGAAAAGCCTTCAACCACTCGTCGGCTTTTAGCAAAATCAGTTTTAAAGGTATCGTCTCGAAAGGACACTCCTTGGGGTAAGGGCACTTCATCGGTAAAAAGTAGATACCTAACAAGGCCCTTGGCTTGCTCTTCCAATTCTTTTTGGTGTTCTAAGGTGATCCCGGTTTTGTCTGTAAAAAAATGGGTCCGAGCCCGATAATGAGTCTCAACCACGCGATTCACCAATCCCACCTGATGCTCATGGACCAACTGAGGCAGGAGAGCACTCCCGCTTGTTGCGTATTTTTGAAAGTTAACGCGCTCGGTCGCTAGGGCTGGAATCCAGATCTGCCGCCCCTCCCTCTGGGCTCCAATTCGGTTACCCCAATGGTTCGTAAATCCAATGGCATCGGTGATATACCATCCACCAAAACGATCCGCCAAGGGTATCCCATGCCCCGATAAACCACTTCGAAACGAATTTAAACTTCCACCCTCTTCACCCGGTAAAACGGAACGAATCGATAATCCTGGTACATAACCGGTGTCTTCTCCCGCATGACAGTTCATACACCGAGTCGACCTCTCGACCGTCAGCAAACCGGATCCACGCGGTAAATCAAAAATATAAAACACCCCTCCCAATTCGGAATCCAAGGCCACGATCTCAATCCGTCCGCCGGGAACGAATCCAAGAGAAATATCGTCTGAGAAATACAAGGCCCGAGGTGTTGACGGCCCAATCCGACTTAACTGCAGGCTGGTCGTAGAAAAAACTAACATCTGTGAGGAAACCGGGATCTCTAATAGACCCAATAAACTAAGCAAACAGGCGCGCTCACTGCTTCGATCTAATCCGGCGGTACCCGATTCCAATCGCGCCTTGATCTTTGTGAAACGGTCGTGCGGGGTTTTCTGGAAGTAGCTGTGCGGAGCCTGCTCCCAGTCTTGATAAGTAACTTCTGCTCGTCCGCTCGCTGCGATGAGCAGTGTTAAACCAATCCAGCGAAGTCGCGCAAACATGTCGAAGCTTAAAGTCCATCCCTCCTCGGCTACAAGCAGACACCTAACTCACTTTTTTCTGACGCTGCTCCTAACAACGACGGAGTCTATAACCCTCACTCCTCATCGAAAGAGTCTACCCTTTGACCTCGGCTCAGTCACAATGCTCAAACCTGTTCGACGGATTTTTATGGCGGTCTTTTTAAAACGCAGAATTGCTCTGCAACCCTTTTGCCTAAAAGATACCGGTCCAACAATTCCGATCCTACCCTTTTCACGCATGAAACCGTTCTGTTCCTGCAGCCTCAGCGCGCTCCTTTTCTTGGTCATCTGCTGGCCCGCCTGGCCAACGACAGAAGGATCAAGCCAGTACGCCAAAGCTCTCGCTCAGGCAGGTCGCGAGAGAAAGTTCATCCTACTCGACTTCACTGGATCCGATTGGTGCAGTGCCTGCATTCGCTCCCGCAAACAGGTGCTCGACCAAAAAGAGTTTCTAACTTTTGCCACCACAAATCTGGTGCTAGTGGATGTTGATTTTCCTGAGCACAAGACTCAAGAAGCTACCTTAAAACGACAGAACTCTGAACTGGAAAAACAGTTCAAAGTCGATGGTTATCCGACCTTTATTCTCTTAGACGCTACCGGTCGAGAATTAGGGCGTCAAACGGGTGTACTTACCAAACCCGCCGCCTTCATCGCCACCCTGCGCCAATGGCAAAAAATCGTGATGGACTCTGTCAAGGCACCTTGAATTAAAAATTCGATTCCTCGGTCCGCAACAACCTTTTCATTACACAGAAGGCTCCGGTTTTTAAATCGTCGAAGTAGAAAAATGAAGCCAAGCCTCCGAAGGCTTTCCAATTCAAAGATTAGCGGCCGCGGTTTGCTCGAAGAAGGAGCCCGATGCCAACCGTTTGAAAAAGGAGATTGGGAATCCAAAGAATATACTGAGGAAAGAGAGCGGTCTGCGTTTCCAAAGATTGCCCTAAGATTATAAAACCGTAGTAAAAAAGCAGCAGTACCAGCGCAATAGCGACGCCAATGTTGGATTCGCGACGATGCGCCCGGATCCCTAACGGGATACCGACTAGGGTGAATCCAAAGCAGGCAAAAGAAAAAGCAACTTGCCGGTGAATCTGTACTTCAATCGGGGTGGTATCGACTCCTTTGGCACGTCGCTGCTTCCGTTCCGAGTGGAGTTGACTTAGGGACATTTCACTGAGCTTCGGCGGTTTGGCCTGGGCAGTCTGAAAGTTGGGGATGGATTCGACACGTTCTTCAGCCGAAATTCCCTGCCAAATCTCGCCCATGAGAAGAAGTCCTTGGCAATCACGGAGCACAAGAGACGTGGGAGAGCGATTGGTATCGCGCCGAAGTTCAGCCTCAGGCGCAAAGAGGTCGAGATAGCAGACTCCATTGGTAAAGGCGAAAACCCGCACTCCCCGCATCTTATCTCCCTCAATCCGACGGGCATAGAGAGTGACAGAACCGAGGTCGAGATAACGACCTTCGCCGAGGGCGAGGTTTGATCCGTCCTTCAGAATAGATTCTTTCAAGGCTCTGAATTGCACCCGGGCTTTTGGCCCTAGTTCACAGTTAAACCAAGCACACGCCACACAAAGTAAAGCTGATAGTGCCACCACAGGCATCACCGCGGAGAGTAAACTGATCCCACTCGCCCGAATGGCGGTGAGTTCTTGGTCGGCGCTAAATCGCCCAAAAGTGAGCAACGATGCAGTGAGCATACCAATCGGGAGAGAGAAACTAAGAACGAAGGGGATCAGAAGAATGACTGCGTGCAACAGAAGTCCGAGGCTGGCTTGGGGACTGGCTAAAAGATCTAGGACATCCTTCAACACATTGCCAAGAAGGAGCACGAAGGTGAAAACACCGACCGTGACCAACAAAGTGGCCGATACTTGCCTTAGCAGGTAGAGGTGAAGGGTCTTCATGCGAGTGGCTCTAGCGCGCCCCAAAGCTGTGTCATCTGCTCCCGATAAGTCGAGCCTACACCCGCGGCGATTACCTCAAGATTTCATCCCTTCAAGGATGGGCCTCGATTCGATCGAGGGAAAAGTTACGGGTCATTCTCGACTCGGATCTCTCCTCTGGCGTCAGCGTACGCCCAACCATTTGCATTCGGTCCAGCGCGGTATGGAGTTCTTGGGGATGCGTATTTTTCCGAGCGGCAGTCAATTAACGCGACGGAGTCGTCGTCGCTTTGTGTGAACATGAAACTGAAACGACTAACCGGTGAAAGACCGAGTACGGTGCTGGCATGGCACCGTGTAGCTGTAGGTAACTGCGTCGCCGTGAGGCGGGGTGGGGAACAACCTGAAGCGAACCTGTCGTCCCAAAGCAGTCAAACAAGACGGCTGAATCCGATTCGGCCCGTCAGAGTGGCGAGCCTGCGTAGGAGAGGCGAAGCCCTGGCTCTGAGCCTGCCCAAAGCGATCACCAAGCATGACCACACGATCGCCAAGGACTCCGAGGGTGGTTGGGATGAGAAGGCAGGGAAAGCCGAGCAGTTAAGTGTTGAGATCCTCCCCGGTGCGACGGAGAGCGGGG
>CAMDGV010000071.1 GCA_945898055.1 Akkermansia muciniphila
TATGAGCTCCAAGTTTCAACCGGGCTGAACCCGGCAAACTGGGTGGCAACAGGAGCTCCCTTCCAGGATGTTGACGGTTTCAACAAAATAATATTGCCCAAGGCATCACAAGACGCAGCGTTTTACCGCCTGCGCAAGGCCCAGTGAGCAGGTAAGTGGTTTTGGTAAGCTCTCATCCTGTGCAAATGGGATGAGAGTTTTGCTTTATTGATTTAAGATTCTCGCGCTGGCGTGAGCAGGGAAGGGCGTAACCCCGACCAAAGCGCGCAAGTGCGCGGGGAACACTACCGCGCTTCCGATATTTCAGCGACGAGTGCGCCGTGGCTTCGTTGTAATTCCGCCACCAGCATGTGGCCAGGACTGGTGGTAATAGGGATTTTGCAAAAGAAACTACTCGGAAAAGAGTCGGACTTTTCTTCGATACCGGGAGACGCCGATTCCACTCCAATTGACGTGTGTAAAGGGGTTATAAAGGAGTCAGTTCTTAATATTGGCTACTCCCAGCGCAGCTTTCTCCGACGAGACAAGAGAGGGTTCAGATAACCCCCCGTGCCCATCGCCAGACGCTCGGCGATCCACCCCGCCGTCATCGTCGTCTCCGCCCGCCAGCGAGCCGCCAAAGCCACCGTCACTGAATCCCCCTTGGACCGAGTTTTGAAATCAGCTTCCTGCCAACGCCCCTGCTTTGTCAGCACCGTTCCGACACACCGTTCCGGAACCCACGTAAATCTGCCGGTTTGAAAACCACGGTTTTGCCGTGTTATTGGGGGCGTTTTCTTCCGGATTGAGCGCCAGCGTTTCTTCCTTCTGCGAGGATGCCCACCGTGAACCGATCCACATTGGGGCAGTCGCAACAGGCGAAGTTGACCCCGGCGTTCTGACTCATCTTCCCCCATTACTGGATAGTAAATTCCTAGCGCATTTTTGACGTAACTCTTTGTCAGTCACGGCCTCGGCGTGGGTTCTTCAGTCGGTTTCTGTTCGCTTTTCCGAGTGGACGCACCAGTGACAGGCTGCCCGCACCGGTCAACGACGTTTCCTCGGGGACTCAACGGTCGGCGAGTGCCTGCTAATTCCCAGTTTGTTTACGGTTTCCGAGGGTGAAGTGTTACAGAACCAACGCAAATAAAGTGAACTTCAGTGGTTGCACAGCGGGAGCGTGGGTGTGCCACTGTTGATCTGATGAACGAACCCTCTGGTTCCCAAGGGGGATCCCCGCCGTACCTTTCGACCAATTTCTGCACCCAAATCATGAACTACAGACACTTCCCGCGGACACTCACGGCGCTGATAGGATTGCTGATGCTATCCTTGTCGGCATTGGGCCAGCAACCGGCATTCCTAACAAACGGGTTAGTGGCGTACTACCCATTTGATGGGAATGCCAATGACGCAAGCGGGAACTCTTTCCATGGAATAGACCATTCAATTACAACCGCTAAAGATAGATTTGGCAATAAATCAGGTTCTATTTCATTTGATGGTATCAATAGTTTCATTGAGGTTCCATCGTTCTCTTCCCAACGATTCACTGGCCAGCTTACTATTTCTTTCTGGTTCAATGAAGACGTTGATCACGATGGACTCGATCACTACATTTTGAGTACTGTATCATCATCTCCGGCTTACAGTGGATTTGACGTGTTTTTTATGACCCGCAACGATGAACTTCCACCAGCCGGCTTATGGTTTCGAGAATTTGGTGGGAAAGATGATGGAACAGCTGTATCTGTTGCTGATTTCAACTTGATTCAAACGAACATTTGGCATAACGCTATATATATACTCAAAGGAACGTCTGCAGCCATTTATATTGACGGAAAAATTATTTCACCATGGAAATCGTCTATGCCATTCGAACTGGTCGACAATGGAATCCCGATGCTAATCGGGAAGGGTGTTTGGAGGCAATGGCTGGATTCATTTTATAAGGGTCAACTTGATGATATTCGCATTTACAACCGAGCCATGTCTAGCGATGAAGTGGCATATTTGTATCAGTACGAAAGCCAGCCAGCCGCCCCTCGAGGTGCCACCGCCACCGCCAAAGTGGTTAATGGATTTGTGGTTGGAATTGGCATTACAGATCCCGGCTACGGATATATAAATACACCGTCTGTAATACTGGCTGGTGGTGGTAGCGGTGCGACTGCATTGGCGACTATTTCTAACTCTATTGTCACTGGCATCGCGATTACAAGCCCGGGTTCCGGATACACAAATGTCCCACTTGTGCTGATTGACGCACCACCAACGCCGACTGCCCCAGCACGAGAAGCAGTGGCCTCGGCAACTCAGGTCGGCGGCTTTGTAGTGGGGGTGAATGTAACTGATGGTGGTTCAGGTTATATCAACGTACCCAACGTCAATCTGGTCGGCGGCGGCGGAACAGGGGCAAGTGCGTCAGCTGCTTTGTCCAATTCAGCGATAACCGCCATCACAATCACCAATCCCGGTCATGGATATACAAACGCACCTACCGTTGTGATTGAGCCACCGACACATCAAGCAGTCGCTACCGCCACAGAGGTGGGCGGGTTTGTTGTCGGTGTTACTTTGATTGATGGCGGTGGTGGTTACGTAACCATACCCAGCGTACAGTTAGTTGGTGGGGGTGGCATTGGAGCCACTGCTACGGCAACTGTTGCAAATACCGCAATCGCAACAATCAGTATCACCAACCCTGGTCGTGGGTACACCAACGCTCCATCGGTGATAATAGCTCCTCCACCTTTTCCCCCGCACGCGGCAATCGTGACTGCACAGGTGGTCAATGGATTCGTGGTGGGCCTTACCGTGGTGGATGGGGGCCGTGGTTATACTGAAAAACCCACAGTGACCTTCACCGGTGGTGGAGGCACCGGGGCATCGGCGATTGCAACTGTTGATAATGGGACAATATTATCTTTAAGCATTAGGAATCCCGGATCTGGGTACACAACAATACCCACGGTGAATGTACCATTGGGGGCTGCTCCTGTGCCTCCGGCAGTGTTATTCACGACTGGTCTTTTGGGAGCTAACTCACTAGCGATTTCTGCTACTACCACAGTTGGTCTAGTCTATCAATGGCAGTCATCGAGCGACCTGAAATCGTGGTTCAACCAAGGAAACCCATTTACGGCGACAACACAGGGTTCGAAGAGCACCTTCGGGATATCTTCAGACCAACAGTACTATCGCATTATTAATTTGCAGTGATTCTTACTTCTAAGAATACGTCTTTGATACTCCCGTCGCCTTAATTTTACGACATGAATTAAAACATGATTTGCCATCGTGTCCTTGGTGACGGGGCGAAACCCGTAACTAGCTCATGCACTGCAGCATGGACGCACCAGTAACAGTCTGCCCGCACCGGTCAACGACGTTTCCTCGGGGACTCAACGGTCGGCGAGTACCTACAAATTCCCGGTTTGTTTACGGTTTCCGAGGGTGAAGTGTTACAGAACCAACGCAAATGAAGTGAACTTCAGTGGTTGCACAGCGGGAGCCCGGGTGTGCGAAAGTAATCGTGAGCAACGGCATGGTAACTGGCCTTAGTATGAGGGCCAGGTCCGTGTGAATCTGCATCTGTCCCCAGCTATGCCTGCAAAATACAGGCCAAAAAGCCTAAAACCAGAAACTGAAAAACAAAAGAATAAATATTCTAATATACACATAAAAAAAAGCCTGAAGATCGGTGGTTTATTTATACTATTATTATTAGCAATAGGTTACTTTAAAAATAAAGCAACTGAAAAACAATATATCAGCGATAAGCCTCGTCTTCTCGTCGACATGCAAGACGCCCAGAAATCTGGAGATTACAAAAAGGTAGTCACCCTCGGAGCTCCATATTCAACAGTATCAGACTATGAGTTTCACCGAATATATGACGATGCGAAGGTAAAATTAAATGATCTTGAAAAGTCGAAAGATGATGAAACGAGAAAGGTTACTGCATCCAAAGAAACCAAGAGTGAATCCACCCCCGCGTTAACGCAGCCAAATTCACTTTCTGATTCAACTGGTAAAATAACCAACAGCACTTCAACTAATACTCAAATACAAACAACTTTCGCCAATGATTTAAAGAAAGATTCGACCACCGCTAAATATTTAAATAAACCGAAGTGGAAACCGAGTAATTGGATTTTTTCGGGGATTGGTAAACCAGTTCAATTTGAGACCCAAGACGAGGTGGAAAACTATGTGATTGGGCTTTATCAGGAGGATTCGACCAGCTTGGATCCTAACACGTTGAAACCAACTAAAGTAAGTTATTACACATCTCTCGGCCCCAAAAACACATCGTATAGTTGGACTTACCATGCTGGTGATTATAATCATTTTAGCTTTATTCAATATTTTAATCGGGAAGGTTATCGGGTAAGACAGGGCAAAAATGGAATTTGGTTATATTCTGAAAATGGGCATGGAGATGACGAGTACGTGATCCATGAAAAGGGATTAAAGAGCATCAAGGCATACAGTACTTTTGAGGGTGACAAACAAAGTATAAAGGGAAAGGGCGGGAATTCAATAATTGATACCGCCGAAAAGGCTCAAAAGGAAACGCATGCTGCAAAGATTTTTTAATCCAACCTAACCACAATTTATTTCATGAACAGATTTATTACTATTTATCGTCTTCCGAAGGCTGTCTTTGCCGTACTTGGAATAATGCTTTCAGCTGTATTTACTATTATCATTTACTTTAAACACACGCGAGCGAAGACTACTTTACAAGACGTTAAGCGATGGGTCTTAGGTGCCCCATTTGCTGAAAAAATTGTTGCCACGGCTTCTGCTGCAACGATTCTCGCTTTCTTGGGTGTCCGGTCTATAGCTGGACTAATCATTGTTGTTCCATGCCTTGCCATTTTGTCAAGATTCGCACGTTAGACATCAAGTATTTCAGCCGAAAAAGAAACAAAGTTGTACAAACGCTATGTTTCTGTTTTCTCCATTCAACCAGCAGCATCAGCAATTGGTTTAGTATTTCTGATTTCTATCTTTGCCATGCCTAGTCACTCCGATAATATTTTAGGCGGGACTTGGCGTAATAGGGACCCATGGAGCAAAGATGAACTTCGATTCGTATCTGGTAAAATCTATATATCACATCGCGTACCAAGCAATCCTGATGAAAATGCAGACTCGTTCGGAACTTATGTTGTGCTCGATAAAGACAAGCACTCCGTAAGATTTACAATGCGAATTGGGGACAGTCCGACCAGCCTTCCAATTCGCATAACTGACGATAAAAACGAATTTATTGTACTCGGTGGTTCAACTAGGTTTTACAGAGAATAGCCGCAGGATTTTAACCTCTCCAAAAAAAATTCGAGTCGGTCATTTAATAAATAGAGTATGTATTCATTACACTTAACTAAAATTATGAACTGCAGACACTTTTGTCCATTGATCGCTGAAGTGATAATAATCATTATGTTAGTCGGATGTGGCGGTCCTGGATTGGGGACTTTTGAAGGGGGTGGAGGAGGAGGAGCTGATCGTCATGTTCTTAAGTTTGAAAGTGGCAATCAAATTGCGACGGTATTATTCCGTGGAGACCGCGGTGTGCTCCAGGTAGGAAGCAGAAAGATTAAAGAAGAAAACGAGTCTTCAATTGTGCTGGATTGCAGTGTGGAATCATTCTCCGGTATATCCAAGGGGTCCAAATGGGAATTTTCTCTCGAAATGAACAAAAAAACGGGAGTGTATACGCTTAATGGATTCAACTATTCGGTTATTTTACACAAGATGAGCGATGTTGAATCGGAAAAATTCTGGAATACGAAAGGTCTAATACATGATTGAAAGTAGGTAGAAACTTGCACCTGTTATCTTTACCTTTTTGATTTGCTTCAGTCACACCGCTTAAGCCGTCTTCCAATGAATCGCGTCACTTGTTCGCGTTTCTGTGGGTCAGACACTTTGAAACACCTTCGTTCGTCACTGGACGCGGGGGGGGGCATGGGATCACCCTACTTCTCTTCCAATCGATGAATTGCGACACCACAGATCCGGATCTTCTAAGGTCGCTGAAGGACATCGAGAACACGGATGCGTGGGTTCGATTCGAACGTCTTTATCGTCCGCCCATTCTCATACATTGTCGCAGCGTTGGGTTGACCCTTGATCAGGCGGATGAGGTGGTTCAGGAGTGTTTCATCAAGTGTTTCCGATATCTTCCCTCGTTTGAATACTCGGTGGCGGTGGGACGATTTCGTGCGTGGCTGAATCTCACGGTAAATCAGCGGATTGCCGAACTGTTTCGAGCTTCGATTCGATCCGAGGAACTGCAAACCGCCTACGCCGCATTGGTGCGTGATTTCAGCGAGACTCCACTGGAAGTCCGTCAGTCTTCGAATACGAGTTGATTACCATGGCTTTCCGGCGAACCCAGGCTGAAGTGGAGCCAAAGAGTTGGCAGGTCTTCGAAGCTCATGCGATCCACGGACTCAAATCCAACGAAGTTGCTCGGCAGATTGGAGTGACCGCGATCTCGGTGCGGGTGACAACTCATCGTGTACGCAAAATTCTGCGACAAAACTGGAGGCTTATCCAAGAGGAACCCTTCTAAATGATCCCACTTACCGATTTTCCGAGCTCTATGCTGGAGCACGCGGGACCGATTGTCAGAGTCCGCAATTTGTCGAGTCGGCAGAATCGAGAGGTCTATCTGGTTGAAGACCGGCTTGGACAGATGCGGGTCTTCAAGCTCCACCGTAACCTGACCTCCAAAACAATCGCGGACTTTCTTGACGTTCGGATGCGTCTCTCGAAAGGCCCGAGAAATGGGCACTTAGAACCAATCCTGGCCTTTGGTGGGGATCATTCGACGGTTTGGGAAGAACTCCCCCCCGCCGACGACGCTGAAAATGCCGCGACCGCCTTCGATGAGTATTCTCCGCTGCATCCTCAGCGATCCAATTCCTCGTCAAAAGATCAGTCCTTGGAGTTAGCCATTGAAGTCGGATCCGGGGTCTGTAGTGCACTCGGAGAACTTGCTGGCATGGGTCTGACGCACGGCGACGTCAAACGTACGAATGTCCTTCGAATCAACGGCAGGTGGGTCCTGGGGGATTTTGACACCGTCCGTGGCGGCTCGGTTGAAAATCCGCCGACCGCATCAACCGAGGGATACATTCCTCCCGGCGGCGATGACGGAGGAGGACGCGACTGCTACGCCCTCGGCAAGCTGATGTATGAACTCTGGACCGGGTGCGATCGATTGGAGTATCCAACGATTCCATCCTGGTTGATGAGGTCTCGCTGGAACCAATCGGATCGGCTGTTGAACGACACGATCTGCCGCCTGTGCTCCCCGCTAGGCATGCGGCGTCTGCGAGATATCGAGATGATCCAAAGAATCCTGAATGCGCTCAAACACCGAGACCAGTTGGGATTGGACCAAGCGGAAACGTTGGTCTGTAGCAGGCGGCCGCAGTGGACGCTCCCGCTTGTCGTTACTGGCATGGTAGGGATTGCATTCTTTGCGTGGCTATATGCCACAGCCGCGAGATTTGAATTGTGGGATGGACAGCCCGTTGTTTTCTGCCCCTACCGCTACCCCGATGGGGTCAACGACGGGTACGCCCGCTGGGGCAGCAATGGCCTTCGTAACGTGTGGATGTTGTTCAACACCCACGCGACGCTATCCAAACCTCTTCAGCAGAATGAAGTGTTAGAATTCTCACTGAAGAAGGAGGTTTGGAGAGGTCACATTGGTCTATACCTGTCCGCAACCCCGTTTTATGCACTCCACCATCAGTTGTTTAGTCACCGAGAGAACTTCGGTGGGATCGATCACCTGCTGTTTTTCCATGTGGATGGCGATTCGTTGGTGGCACCCACGATCTTTAAGGACGGTAATGTTGTTGAGTTTCCCTCTTCCAATTGGAAGATCGCATTGACCAACAACACGCTAGCAACGTACGCGATTAAACTGAAGATCGTGCCAAATGAGTATCTGTGGAGTGTGTCTGCGGACGGCGTTCATCTCGCGGAGGGACACTACCTGAGAGACCCGAGCAAACCCGAGTACCTGAACGTCTACACGTTCGACAACACCGTTTGCTATCTGAGTGACTTGAAGGTGGCCAAGCGAAGCTCAGACTAATCAGCCAGAAAGGATTTCATCTACAACAGAGATGGGTACCCGTCCTGCCGGGCGTATGCCTTCAACAACGGCGAATAGAGCACCCCGTGCGTTTTGAATCTCGTCCCGGTGACACAATCCGCATACACGAAACGGTCCAGAGCTTTTTGAGGATTTCGGGCAGACGGACCCCACTTTAAGTTGGCGGGTCGGTTCGTTTCTGTTCAGAAGTAGGTGTGTCAGATTTTGGCTGAACTATCGCAGAGTTGTGTCAAAGGAACTGCTGCCTCACGCTTGGGTGCTGACGCACAACCTCTTCAGCGTGATTCGGATCGATGGCAGAGGTGCACTAAACCTGCCACGGGATTTTCCACGCGACTCCCTGGATCCGATGCCCGAGGAGGCGGAAACTTAAGGGGTGCGAAGCGGAAGCGGAATGGGCCCGCTAGGTTCCGGTTGGTCGTCCGGAAACATCGCCTCGATCACGGTGAAGGCCTGAGAGCCGAGAATTTCCCGCATCTGGTTCCATTGCGCCTCCGGAGGACGGCTGCTCTGTCGGGTCCTCTCGCGGTCCACCACTTGGCCGTTCTCGACCACCCGAATGTGCTCCGTGATCGGAACACCTTGCTGGAGGAGTTCGTAGGCCTGGTCCACCACCTCGGGCGCCAGTCCGAATCGGTCCCGCAAGCGCGCCAGATTCTGGTGCCGCTCGCCCTGCACGCGATCCATCTGGGCCAACCGCTCCGGGGGCAGGAGCGCTTCCAACCGCTCCCGGTAGCGTGTCTCCGCCTGAGGGTCCTGCTCGACGCCGGTGGTGTGGCCGACCGTCATCGTGCCGCCGAAGGGTTCCTCGATGTCGCGCCGAAGCCGGTAGATCTCGCGGAATTCCGCCTCGGTCGGCTGCATTTCTCCCAACTGGATCCTCAGCCGTTCCGCCGCGCTCGAGGCCCGCATGTCAAACAGCTCCACCTCGTCCGAAGTGAGGATTTGCAGCAGCCCAAGCCGTCGGCGCTCGTTGTTCTCCCGGTAGCGCTCGATGAACTCCGCATCCCGTCCCTTCATCGAGACATCGCGGTCATCATTCAAGGTATCCGAAAGGTTCCAGTACGCTTCCATCATCTCCCGAACCCGTTCCCGTTTCTCCGCGGGGACGCCGTTGATCGCGGACTCCATCCGCTCGTAGTTCCGGCTGTACCATCCCCGGAGGGGCTCTAGGGGAAGGTCGATCCCCAGCAGTTCGCGAATGACCGCCACCTTCTCCTTCTCCACCAAACGCAGGTTTCGACGCCTCAGGTAATCGGCCCTCCGGCGTATCTGGCGTTGGGCGCTGGTCTCGTTCTCGGGGAACAGAACCTCTCCAGACGCCACCTTGAATGGGGCCTCCCGCGGATCGAATTGCCGCTGGACCTCGGCGATGATGATGTCGCGGACGGTGGGCTCGGGGCATTGGACGGCCCGGAGATTCACGATGTATCTCCGAAGGTCGTTGGTCGCCACCGAGGCCCAATCAAAGGACCCGGTCGACACCAAGTCCTTCGTTCGCGATCGAGTGGTCGACGCCGTTTCGCGTTTCGATCCAAGTCGGGAAGCGGCGTCGACCGGAGCGGCTATCGGAACTCCACGGGTGGCCAGCCAGGCCGCCACTCCCGCTAGGGCGGCGCCACTCAAGATCAGTCCGGCGATGGTAGGTCGGGGATTCATTGGCCAGGGACAAGTCCGTATCGTTGCAGGGGGTTCGGCTCGACCGAGAGGCGAGGAATGCCGGGAACCCTCCCCAGCCCGCCGATGCGGTCGAAAGCCTCTTTACCCAAGGCATCTCGAAGCCGCTGCTCGGCCCTCTGGTAGAACTGCTGCAGGGTCTGCTGCAGTTGCTGCGGATCGCTGTTCGGCGCCTGAAGCAGGGCGGTCATCTCATTCCGCAGCGAGCGCCCGAACTCATACACCTGCACCGCGGCCTCCCGGGGAAGTCCCGCCTGGGAAACCCGCTGGAGGGCCTGTCGGTAGCTCGAATCTTGGACCCGATCGAATTCCACCTGTCGCTCCGGGGACATCGAGGCGCGGAGGTTTTGAATCTCCTGCTGGGACCGTATCGACGCAGAGTCGACCCCACGGGAGAACTCCTCGGCCAACTGCGGGGTCTGGCCAAGGATCTGTCCCGGCACCTGGAGCTCGTCCAACGCCCGCTGCGTGCGGAAGAGTCCACGCAACTCGATCTCGGAAAGCTCGAAGCCCTCGAATCGGGACCTCAGCGCGCGGCCGGTCGACGAGGATTCTAGGTCGAACTTCTCGAAGACCTCGACGCCGAGTAGCGCCTCCATCTCTTCGCGCCGGGAGACCAAGGCTTTCCGGTACGCCGCAGCGTCGTCGGGCAATAGGTACCCTCCGGTCCGTTCCTCGATCTCCCGTCGCTGGTCCCGGTACCGCTCCTGAAGATCCTTTGCCGCCGCGCGTTTCTCCTCGGGAATCCCGGCCAAGGCCCGCTCCAAGGCGGGATCGGAATCGAGGCTCCAATTGGGCAGGCCCAGCGGGATCTCGATCCCGAGGAGGTCCAGGACTAGGGCCCGCTTTTCCTCCCGTAGTTCCCGGAGCCGGGTCCACTTCTTCCAGTCACGCCCCCCGCCCGGCGGCGGCGGGTCCCAAGGATTTTGGTGCTGGCGGTGGACTCCCAGCGCCGACTCGCGCGAGGCATACCGGCGCTGGATCTCGGCCAAGATGATGTCCTGCACCGTGGACTCCGGGCAGCTCACCTTCCTCAGTTGGGCGATGTATTGGCGAAGATCCATGCTGAGAAGGCGGCGGTAGGTGAAGGCATCCGAGTGGGACTCCGAGGCGTTGGACTCCAGGGAACCCATCGTTTCCGACTGGCTCTCGTGGGTGGCGAGACCTTGCCCCTCAACTAGGCCGCGGGAATCGCCTTGGCCTCGCCAGAGCTGCATCCAGGCCACCGCTCCGGCCAGCAGGAGATTCAGGGCCAAGAGGAATCCGAGCAGGGTCTTGAACTTCATCAATTGATAGGAAATTGCTTTTTGCGGAGGGGAAAAGATTCCGCAGTAATGGACAGAGACAGGCAGGTTTCGTCACGTCGAGATTTCATTTCCTTTTAAGCTTTGATTTTAGAACTCCACTTTACGGACGAGGGGTGTTCCGAATTCCGGGCTACGCGGGGTACTCGCATTTCGGGCCCGTCCCTTGGCCCAACTCCGTAATCGGTTAATTATTGATAGAAAATTGCTTTTTGCGAACCTGCGTCACTTGGATTGCTCGGTTTGTCGGTGTTAATTCCAATCCCAAACAATTCCGAGCGGCTTCAATCACAGCAACAGGATTGGGGAGCAACTGTTGGCCCTCAGACTTGGCCAGTTCGGCCATCAGTAGTTCGATATTATTCAGCGACTCGCCTTGCCGCAAGTCTTGCGGCAGGGATGCGAGCAAGTCGGCTTTTGGATTTGTCTCAAGCGTTTTCCAAAAACGCTCGTCCATTTTGAAGACGAGCAAGTCGGCTGCGGACATTTCCCATTTCATGTCTACGGTGAAAAATCCCTCGAGTTTGGTCTCATCCAAAACTGGCCGAGCCAAAGCGTCCTCCAAACGATCTACAACCGTAATCATCGAGGCCCCCTTAACCCGAAACCCGCCTCTCACTCCACCGCCACGGCCTCGCTCCCCGTCCTGTTGAAGTCGTGGCGCGTTCGTCCGTTGCACCGTCATCACGTATACATCCATCAACCTAGTAGCTCGCTTGACCTCCAAATTGAATGCGACGCGTAGTGCTTCGATGAACTGATTTTCCAAATCCTTGCCTCAACATAATTAGCTCCCAAAACCGAATGAGACTCACGCAGAGGAAGAAGCGATGAAGAATTCTCACCGAAAGGCTGAATCCCAAGGTCGATCTGATTTATGTCTACAAATCTAACTTCGCAAAACATCTCCGCGCCCTCCGCGCCTCCGCGTGAACCAATCCCAGCCATGAGCCTCAACGAATCAAAAAACAATTTCCTATCAATAATTGCTGCCCTCAAGGTCAACCCGACAAAAATCGACCGGATGGTCACCAAACCGGTTTCCGTCCGGGGATCGCATCAAACTTCTATCCGAGTCCACGCAGCATTAGCCGACGACGATGCGACTACAGCTTCAATGAAAGCCATACCGCGGACCCCGTCCTCGATCTTGGGAAAATCATTAATAAGATCTCCCTTCGCCAACTTACGACCCTCCTGACGCGCTCGAATTGCTCCAGCAAAGTTCCTGTAAATATTGGCAAAAGCCTCGAGATAACCTTCAGGATGTGAGGGTGGAGTCCTCCCTGCTGCCTTCGCCGCTTCGCACAAGTAGCCATTGGCCGTACGGTATACCTGCATCGGTTGATCAGGCCACTTCACCAGTAGGGTATTTGGCTCCTTCTGATGCCATTCCAATCCACCTAGTTCGCCATAGACTCGGATATTCAAGTTATTCTCTTCACCCACACTAATCTGGGAACTATGCAAAATGCCTTTGGCTCCACCCTTGAAGCGCAGCAACACATTTCCGTCATCGTCCAACTTCCGGCCCTTCACAAAGGCGGTAAGATCTGCCGCCAATTCACTGATCTGAAGGCCCGTAATATATTCCGCCAAATTTTCGGCATGGGTGCCAATATCACCGATGCATCCAGCCGCACCTGACTTCTTGGGATCAGTGCGCCAAGCGGCCTGTTTTTGGCCAGACGCCTCAATACGAGTGGCCAACCAACCTTGAGGATACTCGACAACTACCTTGCGAATTTTGCCTAACTTACCACCAGCCACTAAGGATCGCGCTTCCTTGACCATCGGATAGCCTGTGTAGTTATGGGTCAATCCATAGAGTAAACCGGATTTTTTCACTAACTCTTTCAACTCCTTGGCTTCAGCTAAATCAAAGGTCGCCGGTTTATCACTCAACACATGGAAACCATGCTCCAAAGCCATCTTTGCTGGCGGGAAGTGCAGGTGATTTGGAGTCACAATCGAAATGAAATCAATCCGTTGATCCGCTGGTAAAGCAGCCTCAGATTGGATCAATTCGGCAAAGGATCCATAACAACGACTGGGCGATAAAAATAAATCAGCGCCGCTCGCTCGGGATCTTTCTGGATCTGAGGAAAAAGCGCCGGCGACCAGTTCGACCTGGCCATCCATGTTTGCGGCTATGCGGTGAACGGCGCCAATAAAGGCTCCTCGCCCACCACCAATCATTCCGTATCGAATCTTTCTGCTCATAATATATTTTTGTCGACGTTAGACAGCTGGGTCACAGCGGGAACCCCTCAACTCTCACCGCTGCTGCTTACTCGAGTCAATCCCTTCGCCACTTCATCTTCAGATGATTTCTGAAAATTCCATCTCAATAATGAATTGTCCTTACTCTCACTCCTTCTAGTCTTTTGCTGGTTCGCGACCGTACCGCCTCCGCCTCCGATCCCATGCTTATTCACCTGCTCAAATCCAAAATCCATCGCGCTACTGTCACCGCCGCTAGTCTTGATTATGAGGGAAGCCTCACCATTGATGAAGACCTCATGGATAAAGTTGGACTCCGCCCCTACGAACGTATCCTCTGCGGTAATATGGCCAACGGAAGTCGTTGGGAAACTTACGCCATCTGCGGTCCACGCGGCTCCGGCGTGATCGAACTCAATGGCGCAGTGGCTCATCTCGGAAAAAAGGGCGACCGGATCACCCTTATGTCATTCACTGCCATTGAAGAAAACGCCGCCGCTAGCTGGACTCCGAGGGTCATCGTGCTCGATACCGCCAACCGAATCGTCAACGAACGTGGTTTTTGATCGCTTTCACCAACGCAACGCCTGCAGGCGCTGGGAAACTTCCTCTGCGTTTGCTCGGCTATTAAATCCACTCACCCGGAACCAACCCTCGCCATTACTGCCAAAGCCACTACCGGGAGTAATCACCACATTGGCTTCATCTAAAATTCGATCAAAGGCCTGCCAACTCGTGTAACCACTTGGAGCGCTAACCCAAATATAAGGGGCATTAGTACCGCCAAAAACAGTGTGACCCGCCGCTCGCGCCCCGGCGACCAACAAGGCTGCATTCCCCATATAATGAGTCACTAAAGCCCGGACCTGCGCCTGCCCCTCCACTGTATATAAAGCTTCGGCTGCCCTTTGCACAATGTAAGAAACGCCATTGAACTTGGTGGTCATTCGACGCGACCACAGCGGATGGAGCGATCGAAACTCGCCGTCGGCGGTCGAAGCATGGAGCGACTTCGGCACCACGGTGTAAGCACAACGTACCCCAGTGAAACCGCCGTTTTTGGAAAAACTGCGGAACTCAATTGAACACTCCCGCGCTCCGGGAATTTCATAAATCGAATGAGGCACCGACGGATCGGAAATATAAGCCTCGTAAGCCGCATCAAACAGAATGATGGCTCGGTGCTTCAAAGCATAGGTAACCCAAGCTTGCAATTGTTCCCGAGATAAAGTCGCGCCCGTGGGATTATTGGGTGAACAAAGGTAAATGACATCCACTGGCTCCGAGGGTGGTTCTGGGGTGAAACCGTTCGCCGCTGTGCAGGGCAAATAACGAATGCCAGCATAAGCTCCTAATGCATCTGCCTCGCCGGTGTGTCCCGCCATTACATTGGTATCCACGTAGACCGGATACACCGGATCAGTGATAGCCAACCGGTTCTTTGAACCCAAAATATCAAGAATTGCCCCGCAATCACACTTGGATCCGTCGCTGACGAAAACTTCATCGTCGGCCACTTCTAATCCCTTCGCTCGAAAATCATTCTCAGCAATCGCTGATCGCAACCACTCGTAGCCTTGTTCCGGCCCGTAACCCTTGAAGGAATCACGCACCGCCATTTCGTCCACGGCCCGATGCATCGCCCCCACGACCACCGAAGGCAAGGGCTCAGTCACGTCCCCGATGCCGCACCGAATTAGGCGCTTTACTGCCTCAGGATGAGCTTCAGTGAACGCTTTAACCCGTCGTCCGATTTCGGGAAAGAGATAGCCAGCCTTGAGCTTAAGATAATTGTCGTTGAGTTGTGCCATATCAGGAATCCAGACGCTGCCGGAGGAGCGCAAGGCTAAGGAAACAGGAGACCGTTACGCAAGCCGATGTACGCAGCGAATAGACCAAACACCTGCGATCAACCCCTTGGTCACCCAAAATGAGGTAACCCTGGGCCACTCACTGCCCTCTTATTTTCAGGCTCCTTTAGGGAGGGAGATCCATAAGCTTGCTTTTATTGCAACCACACCCTCTGCACTCCGACAAATTTTTAAACAGCCACCAACGAAGTGTCATTACCGTCCCGACCATTAAAAAGGGCCGTAACCTCCGCAGCAGCAAGCTTGCCCGCCGATCTAGAATCAGTAGGCTCTGAAGGATCACCTTATGAAAGGACTCTCCAGCACTCTCGCCGTGTGTTTTGCCCTCTGCGCCACGGCTGCAACTCAACCTCCACCGGTTCAACCCGGAGGCAAACTCCCAGGTAACCCTGCCATTCAATTAGTCAAGGTTGCTGACGGTCTCGTCGATCCCATCCATGTCGCTTCGCCACGGGATGGTTCCGGACGGCTCTTTGTCTGCGAACGACCCGGCGTTATTCGAGTCATTAAAAACGGTAAACTCCTCGAGAAACCGGCTCTCGATATTCAGGACAAGACGTTAAGTTCTTTCCTTGAAGAGGGGCTCTTCGCCATCGAATTCCACCCAAAGTTCAAGGAAAATGGACTTTGCTACGTCTCCTACTCCGATCTCTGGTTCAACGGATCTACCCTGCTCGTTGAATACAGAGTTTTCAAATCCAACCCAGATCGTCTCGACCCAGACAGTGCTCGAGTGATTATGCAACTCGACTTTCCCTACTGCAATCATCACGGCGGGAAAATGGCCTTCGGTCCTGATGGCTACCTCTATGTCGGTGTGGGCGATGGCGGTTGGGAAGGGGATGTGATTAGCGCCGGACAAGACCTCCATACCTTGCTCGGCAAAATGCTTCGTATCGATGTCAACACTTCTACCCCCGATCGCGCTTACGGTATCCCCAAGGATAATCCGTTCATTACGCCTCTCCAGCAGATGACACTCTTCGGTGTTAGTGAACTTCAGTTCTCAAAAATCGCCCCACGCGCCAAGCCAGAGATCTGGGCCTACGGTATCCGTAATCCGTGGACTTTCTCCTTTGATCGCAAAAACGGCGACTTTTACATCGCTGATATCGGCCAAAATCACTGGGAAGAAATCGATTTTCAGCCCGCAAGCAGTAAAGGCGGAGAAAATTACGGTTGGAAACATATGGGCGGCAGTCACCCCTTTCCCATCGAACGAGAGGCCGAACTTCCCCGCATCGGAGTGCTTCCTATCGCCGAATACAGCCATCAAGATCAAGGTATCTGCATCATTGGCCTTGGTGTTTATCGCGGCACTGCTTATCCAAGTCTCGATGGCGTCTACTTCGCTGCCGACTGGGGCTCCGGCAAAGTCTGGGGAGTGAAGCGTGACGGAGTTGGTCACTGGCAAATGCAGGAACTCCTCGATCTCGATACCCCTCTGCGTCCCACCGGTGGCGGCGAAGATGAAGACGGCACGATCTACGTTTGCCATGCCACCGCCAATTATGGCGGCCCCGTGGACCCACACACCAGTGAACGTGGAGCAGTTTGGAAACTGGTTTCTGCAGATAAAATTCCCAAGGGTGCCAGTCTTGCGCCGCTTCAGAAATAACGACTTCTAAAGGCCGCCTCTGACCAACACTCGGGTGCCGCTCAGCACCCGAGTCGCTCTCAATCTACTTTCACTTCTTTCTTTTCCCAGTTTCACTCTGCCCCACCTCGATGAATTATAGAGTTACTGTCATCATTCCCGCCCTTCTCGCCTGCACTCTTTCTCTGCGCAGTGCCGATTCTGTCCCAGATCATGCAGGTCATAAACCCGCTTCTGGTCTAAAAAAGGAATTGATTGCAGATATTACCGAGGCTGATTTTCTCAAACTAGGTTCCGTTCCTAAAACAGTCAGAATTACTCTCGTCTCCGCTTTGACCGCGAACAACGGAGGGATGAATTTCAATGGCTACGCCAAGGGTACCGCCGCCTATGTCATTCCTTTGGGCTGGAAGGTCGAAGTCACCTTTATCAATCCGAGTCCGGTTCCACATAGTGTCCTCGTGGTGGAACGTGAAAAAATCCGTAAGCCACAGTTGGGCGAACCTGCTTTTCCCGGTGCCGGAGTGCCAAATGCGGCTCTTGGGATTAGCATGAAAAAGGTCAACTTCACTTTCACCGCTTCGCAAGTCGGCGAGTACGCCTTCGCCTGCGGCTTTCCGATCCATGCTCTTAATGGTCACTGGGCCGCTCTCGAAATCTCCGCTGAAGCAAAGGTCCCTTCTGTAAAACTCGGTGATGCCGCTCCACGCGAGGCTCACTAATCTCTTTGGAGGTTCAAAGACAAACTCTTCTAGTCAGACCTTTAAATGCCTGGCCAGTCAATGATCCCAATCGGACCCTCGGCGGACTCGCAGAGTCAATCAGTGCAAGAACGTCTTCTTGCATTTTCCAAAGCCTAGAACTCTCTGAGAGGAATTCTGCCCCTGCCAAAATTTGAAGAGGGCCAGCAAACGTCGTCCTAAACACCCGTCCTCCATTAGGCACCTTCGCCATGGATTGAAGGGGAGCAAAAGTGAGCCTTCTTCCACCGAACACCTCCCATCAAAGCCCTCGATAAGCGACGGATTTAATCCAATTCCTTCAATTCCGCCTGAGACTGAGACCCCAATCTTCGCAAGGTATGAAGAGGTTCAGGCATCTTAAAAAGACGCTTCAAACCTCGTTCAGCCAAAGCAGCCGCCGGGACACGAGAAATAAACTCGAAGAACGATTTTTCCACCCGATCTCGTAACAGTTTCTGACCCGCCTTCGTTTCCCAGAATTCTTCCTCGATACACGCCAGCGACCGAGTGGCCTCTTCTGGCGGCAAATCCTCGCGCCGTGCCAAGATCCAAACCAGTTCAACATCCTCCGGCAGCACAACTGGAAAGGGCACGTAAGGAACTTTTACTTCCTCCACTTCTTCCGTTCCCGGCGGCAAAACTTTGACCCGATTGGTGACCGTGCGATCCGGCAGAATAATTTCGACTCCGACAGAATCACCCTTTTCTGTCGGAGTTAAGATCACATTCGCCTCGCCGAAGTTAGTGGATAAACGCCCCTGCAACTCAGCGACCGTTTCGGGTTCAAGATTCGGGAGACGAACTTCAGCGCACATTTTTTCCAACGATTTTAGGTTATTAATGAGGCGAACCTCATGAGCCACCCGTTCATAAATGGCAGCAGCTAAACGAGGATCAGTGGTGGCCTTAGGTAAGACCTTCAGCAGCAGTTCAAGGAACTGAGCATCATTCATCGAGGGTAACTTCATAAAAAATCGAAAGACCGCAAAAGCGGGGCCGAGGTTGTCGTGCACTAAAGGCTTTCGAGCAAATTGATTTGCAGAAAAAGTTTCAAAAACAAATTTGATAGGAAATTGCTTTTTTGACGTGAAGGGGAAAATAGCAATTTGGCCGTCCGCCCTACGATGGAAGGAACCCGTTCCCCAGTGGAGTGAATAACCTTTCGGGGTGGTGGGAGAGGGCTCTCCCGGTGGTGGGAGAACCCATTCTCACGAATGAAACAACCGGCTCCCGGAAGCGGCGACACCTTCCCGGTCATGGAGAACCAGCATTCTCGCACTCTTCCAACCCGAGACGATATTCACCAGAGAATGCTCCCGGACCGAAAGCCGACCACATCAATAGTTCCCTCTCCCCCGGAGAGAGGGGGAAAACTTCGCCCGACTCATGGCGTGCGAAGGCGGTAGAGGCTTCCTTCCCGCCGCTCATCGCGATCAGACGCTTTCGTCGCACAGATTCTGACCGCGGCCCGATGCGACTTCGCAGCGAACTTCGACTGCACCATCGGGTGTCCAGAACGTGGGCAGGCAAATTGTCCTCCGCAAGCCTCTCAGCCGCGAGATTTCGGGGAGAGTTTTCCCAAAACTGTAGCGCACCACGATTCAACTCAATCCCCTCGATTACAACTTATTGTGGCAGCGTGATCGAACACAGATCCATCAGGTTTGCCAGTGCTACCTGAGCTGCTGCAATTCTCAACGAATGATCGGAAAGGCCAAGTTGTTCAACTGAGGTAAAAAAACTGTCGTGCATCAAGTTGATAGAAATGCCTGAACTCTGTGCTGCGTCGCTTACTACCAAGGTAGATCAAACACTTTGCACGGCGGGCTTTCACGATCTTGTGGTGCACTGTTCTGTTGAAGCGAGTTTAAGAAAAAGAAGAGTGCTGACTATTTCCACGCACGCGGAAGCCGACGGGATAATGCGGGGGCCATTGGGACGGCACGGTGTTGAAAGAAGCGGGCGCAGGCTAATCTACAGGCCTCGCAAAATTGACTCGTCCCGCCGTCCAATGTCTCAATCGAATCCACCTTCGCATCCCCAACCATCACGCAATTGACACCCGATTCGTAAGAATGATGTTCCAAGCCAAGCGTGTGGCCAATCTCATGCACTGCAACTAAAGCAGCTCGCATAATCAGAATGTCAGGAGTGGGAGCATCAGCTTCCATGGCATGAAGGCTAATGACGGCAGCTGGCAAGCCAAGGTAGGCGTATCCGAAGAGGAAGTTGTGTCGAGCATCTGGAACAATGTTTGCCTCGGTGATCCCAAGACTCACAAAGGTGCCCGCACTGTGCCTACGATGCACTTGCTCTAGGAAAACAGAGGAAGAGAGACCTTTCCAAGTAGGCCGAGCCGATGGTCGTTCATCGAGATAAGCAGGTTGAATCAGAACTGGAAACTGAAACGCTAACCGCAATTTATGAGCAATGTGTCCAAGGATGCCGTCGCGAATATCCCCGAGTCGCCATAGACCAAGCTTTCCAGTAGAATCGAGGACCATTGGCTGCTCACAATGTGCGCACACGTCACAATCGAAGGGTAGGTAATGGTTGCAGTTCTCGCAGATATTAGTGTCTTTCATTAGCACTCTGAATTGGATCGCACGATGCAGGACGGTCTGGGGCGACGCAAGCGACTTTGGAAGGAGAAATTGATAGAAGATTGCTTTTTTGACGTAGAGGAGAAAATAGCAGTTGGACGTCCGCCCTACGATGGTAGGAACCTATTCCCCAGTGGAGTGGACAACCTTGCGGGGTGTTAGGAGAGGGCCCTCCCGGTGGTGAGAGAACCCATTCTCACGAATGAAACAACCGGCTCTCGGAAGCGTCGACATCTTCCCGGTCATGGAGAAACAGCATTCTCGCACTCTTCCAACCTGAGACGATATTCGCCAGAGAATGCTCCCTCCTGCCGGATTCGCAAACAGCTTGGGTTTTCCTGAATCTGGACAGTAGCATCGTGGATTTCAAATTCTGGATGGCGCATGAGCTTGGACTCTCTCTCTCCCCGGAACTTACCGACGATGCCGGTGAGGACTTTGCCGACAGCTTTGCGCAAGCACTGCTATTCCCTGAGGCGCAAGCCGCCAAGCTCCGAGCCGACCTGCAAGTCATCCGCGCGGTTTCCTCACGAATCACCTGTCTCCTTGCCGAGGCCGGAAAGCACGTCATTTCCCCTTCCACAGTTTGCAAGGCCGTTGAGGGGTATAAAGCGGCCCGCAATCTACCAAAGACAGATTTCGGGCAAAAAGCGGATTCATAGGCGTGGTGACTAATTACGTCAAAGGCTTCGAAACTGTTTCGCAGGTCCTGCTCAAGCAATCACCCCCAGAACCCAAAGCATACGCCGCTCTTGGTCCCAAGACGTTCGGAAGTTCATTCTTCGAAGGTCTCTCTGATTTTTGCAAACAGGAGCAAGGTGCGGAGCACTATGTTCACCGCGTCCTTGGGGTTTCCCTGGCAGACGCAAAAGCGCTGTCCGTGGAACTCAAAAAATAAGCGGCCCGAGCCAGGCCCTGCTAGTCGACAGCAACGCCTACTTCCAGTTGGGCAATTCCGTTCGTCCGTTGCTAGCGCAACCGTTCGGTGCGTCCCCGAAATACACATTGTTTGTCCTTGCCGAGCTTGATGATGAATACGCCACTAACGTTCGGCTGAATCACAAATTCGAGTGAGTGCGGGAGTCAGAATACCGCACCGACCGAAAGTCCCGCCGGTATGAACTTCGGGGAAAAAAGCGTACCGCCGCACTGAACGCTTTTTTCATTCCTGCTCGCGTCTGCGGACGAGCACGAAATCAACCTCTCTCGAGTAGACTTCAAGGCGCTGGCGGCCGGCTAGGTCACGGATATTCCGGTCGTCACCGACGACAGCGGCATGTCCTTGGTGGCCGAGGCGAACGACATCGAATATTGGAGCACGATCAAGCTGTTGCGTGTCATGGAAACCGCCGGATGCATCGACTTGGAGAAGGTAACAGAAATAATTGAGTATTGGGAATATAGTAATGATCTCCCGATGGCATTGCCCAAACTGCGTAAGCAATTCAAAGAATACTTCGGGTCAGACTGTCCGATCTAACTTGCCTCCATCCAAGTCCGGACACTGGATTGCATTGAAGTGCCGATTAAGAATCAGACCTCAGAAAAGTGGGGGTAAAAACCAAAGATCAGGTGCGAGTTCAAATCCCTGAATTTTGAGCGATTTCTTGCGAAGGCAGACTTATCGTGGGGAAGGCCAGACGATGAAAGTAGCGACTTGTTTCCAGAACTGGTCGCTGCGGTGCCACCCACGCTGGTCGCACCGACTGAGCCGGTGATTTCGATTCTGGCCGCCGCTTCGGATCGCCATTCGGCCTCGAAACCCGCCCGCTCGGCTCCCCTGCCGCCCTCCGGTCAATTGATCCTCGGCGCCGATCAGCGCAATCCCCTGCTCACCGTCTACCACGATGAGGAACATCAGCAACTTCTGGTCTACCACGGCTTCGAAATCATCTAGATCGTCCCCGACGATACCCAGGCGGGGAGCTGCAAGTTGCTGATGGGGCCATTTCGAAGGTCAGTGGAAACACCCAGGACATCCTCGCCCAATGGCTGGCGGCACTCTGGCTGGGAGCGGCCCATATTAAACAAACCAAGTTCCTCCATTGGGAGGATTTGGAAATGATCCTCGGCCTGGGCGTGCGCTATCCGACCCACCAACGGGAAAAGCTCTAGGCGTTGGCCGCCGATCCCCAGTTGATCCAGACGCTCTTGGGCCAATCAGCACTGGTTGGGCGACGCCGTGGGCACGGACCTCTACTTCAATCCCCACGTCAAGCACGACACCGGCGAGCAGAATGTGTTGGATGACTGGTGAAGCACAGATAGCCAGTCACAGGTAGCCTGCCCCTTAGTTTGCTTTGCGTCTCCGCGTCTTTGCGTGAGAC
>CAMDGV010000072.1 GCA_945898055.1 Akkermansia muciniphila
TTGTTTGACTGCTTTGGGACGACAGGTTCGCTTCCGGTTGTTCCCCACCCCGCCTCACGGCGACGCAGTTACCTTCAGCTACACGGTGCCATGCCAGCACCGTACTCGGTCTTTCACCGGTTAGTCGTTTCAGTTTCATGTTCACACGTGGTGCAGGCATCTTGCCTGCTTGGTCAGCTCACCCACTCTCCCTGGGTCTTGAAAGTGAGTTCAACCGAGGTCCTGATCCACCTCTTTCCCGGTGGCAGCTACGGCAGCGAATTTAAACGCAGGGTGAGTCAGACCCTCGAGACCATCAATCAGCGGCAACTGGAGCACCCGAAGCTCCCGGGCCGACGACTCCGCTTTCGCCTCGCGCACCGTTCGGAATTCGACCTCAAAGTCCGGATTGGAACCTGAGCAATCCTCAGCAAAATTACCCGGAATTAAGGGATTTGAAGTCTCACCTGATTTTGGGGATTTACCCCGAATTTTCTGAGGTCTGAGGATATTCGACAATCGAAGGCGGGGGCGAAAGTTCGAACAAAGTCGCGGGGACTTTTCGCACGCCTCCTTTGGTTCAATAGTGCTGCGACTGGCTTTCAGCACAGTCGCGCTCCGAACGACTGCCGCCGAAGCGCCGCTGTGTCGCAGACCATCCGCCGCAACTTCACAACTGTTGGATTTCAGCAAGACCACGACGCCTCCGAGACGGTGCCCTTGAGTTCAGCCCCGCCGGCGACACCCAAGGAGGACGAATTGGGGTTGATATCAGAGTACTTCTGGACCCTTGGTCAATCTGGACCTCTTTTAAATTCCGGAGTGAGGGTTGTGGAATCACTCGGGCACTCTTTAGGTTTTTCTTTTCTTGAAGCCTCGGGCGACCGTACCGATAACCGTCGTATACAGAGGTTGTTCGTCGGCGAGCAGGCAGCCCTCAGTCATCTCCAGATGGGTTCGGAAGATTAGTCGTAAAATATGAAGTTACTCTTTTCCGAGTCAAAATCGGACTACAGCCTCTATCTGTATCCTTATGTAGTCTGGGGCTATCCAGAAGGCTCGGAGACCCCAGCAGACTTTTTCGAGCAGGGGTTTTTGCCGTCGTTGCCCGCTCTATCTCGGTTTTATCTTTGCCGCCAATTGAGGCTTCCTTTGGGTCAATGGAAGCCCGATTCGGAAAACCGAAGAGTTTTACGGAAAGGCTCGGAGGTGGCGAGCGAGTTGGTTGAACGCGGAAAGTATGAATTCACCGCCGCTAGGCGCGCTTCATGGTTGGCTTTTGCCGAGATGCAATTTGGGGCGGGCTCGATGCCCCAATCGCGATTGGATCGCTTAATGTCCAATCCGGTGGTTTCGCATCTTCTTCGCTTCTTTGATTCAAACACGGGGGAAGAATTAGGCACCGTCCTTCTCTACTTGGAGGGAAACCGAGTGGCTTACTATTATTTTTCTTTTTACGACCTCACTAAAAAGTCCCTAAATTTGGGGATTTTAATGATGACAAAAGCCGCCGAATTCTTCGCTGCAGAAGGATTTAAATACCTCTATCTCGGGACATGTTATTCGGAGAAAGCTCTTTATAAAACCCAGTTTTTGGGCGTGGAATTTTTCAACGGACATCGGTGGTCAAACAACCTTAACGAACTCAAATATCTCATCCGAAGTGTCCCAGCATCTCATCGATTGGATGAACCGGATTACTTAGCGTATTTGGAGGGAGGACTCGAGGCCGCTGTCGCCACCGGAACTTTTCGGGTGGTAGAGAGAACTGAGCCGTCCCACCCGGAAAGTATAATAAGAGAGCGTTAGTCCGCCCTTTCGTCTGAACCCCATTTTTAAAGGAGGTTCCGAGCAGCGGGCAAGGGCGAGAAATCAGCAGCATGATAAGAACTCCGGACTAGGGGGCCTGAAGCGACATGGACGAATCCCATTTCTTTACCAACTTCAGCATAGTCAGCAAAGACGGCGGGAGGAATAAATTCAATCACAGGCAGGTGATTGCGGGTCGGTTGCAAGTACTGCCCCAAGGTCAACATGTCGCAAGCGGAAGATCGGAGATCTCGCATCGACTCGATGACTTCATCGCGGGTCTCCCCAAGACCGAGCATCAAGCCGGATTTGGTATGGACCTGATTACCAAGACGCTGTTTAACCTTGGCGAGAACGCTCAGGGAACGGTCATAGGTAGCGCGGTGTCGGACCGACGGAGTGAGCCTCCGGACAGTTTCCAAGTTGTGATTAAAGATTTCGGGTCGGGCAGCTAGGACGGAATCAATCGATGAATCGCGGTCCAGAAAATCGGGGGTAAGTACCTCGATAACCGTCCCGGGATTGAGCCGCCGAACAGCTTCAATGGTTTTACCAAAATGATCAGCGCCTCCATCGGGGAGGTCATCACGAGCCACCGCAGTGATGACCACATGCTTAAGACCTAGGCGAAGAGTCGCCTCAGCCACTCGTAAAGGTTCGTCGTTTTCGAGCGCCAGAGGTTTGGCGGTAGAAACGGCACAAAAGCCGCAAGCGCGCGTGCATCGATCGCCAGCAATCATAAACGTAGCGGTTCCTTTACTCCAACATTCCCAGTGATTTGGGCACTTTGCCGATTCACAGACCGTGTGGAGATGAAGATCGTCGAGGAGAGTCCGTGTGGCGGTGAAGGCGCTGGAAGTAGGAAGTTGTACTTTGAGCCAATCCGGCAAACGTCGACGCGACAGGAGAGGCGAGGAAACTGAAGAGGGTGAGGTTAAGGAGCACGAACTCATCGAAGGACCTCAAAGTCAAACCACGACGGACGCTTGGCAACAGGTTTTTGTGGTCGCGTCTATCGATTCACCGGCAAGAAGGAGGGCGTCACACAAATAAATAAGAGAAACCGCTGAAGACTTTGGGCCAAAGAAGAGGGCGAAAGTGGGTGGAATCGGGGGTAAAAGCGCCGACGGTTAAGGGACACTTTAGGAGAACCGAGAGAAAAGCTTCGCGAAATGACCGCGATTGAGGTTAGTGTTTTCTTCGCAAATGAGTACAAAGTTGTTTTCTGAACTCGGTCTGTCTCCGGAGATCCTCAAGGCGGTGCAGCGCCTCGGCTTCGAACAGGCGACACCTATTCAGACTGAAGCCATCCCCCTTCTGCTAACCGGTAGCGATATGGTGGGGCAATCCCAGACTGGGTCAGGTAAAACCGCCGCCTTCGCTATCCCAGCGATTGAACGCATGGATGCTTCTACCCCAGGGCCCAAGGTTTTAATCCTTTGTCCTACCCGAGAGTTGGCCATTCAAGTGAGTGAAGAAGTTCACAAGTTAGCCTATTTCAAAAAAGGGGTTCGTCCCTTGCCGGTTTACGGCGGGCAAAGTTACGATCGACAGTTCGCCGGTCTCAAGTCGGGTGCCAATGTCATTATCGGCACCCCTGGCCGGGTGATCGACCATATTGAACGTCGGACCCTTCAATTAGGTGGGGTAAAGACGGTGATTCTCGATGAAGCCGATGAGATGCTAAACATGGGCTTTCGGGATGATATCGAGAAGATTCTCAGTTCGACGCCTCCCGATCGTCAGACCGTCATGTTCTCTGCGACCGTCCCTCGTGCCATCGAGGAGTTGATTAATCGTTTCACCAGGAATGCAGTCCGGGTGCGGATGGAATCGAAGGCGATGACGGTACCGACAATTGAACAGATTTATTATGAAGTGGATCGACGATGGAAGTTTGAGGCTTTGACACGATTATTGGACCGTCACGATGTGACCTTGGGGATTATTTTTGCCAATACGCAGCGGGTTGTAGAGGAATTGACTGAAGAGTTAGTGGGCGCGGGTTACACGGCGGATTGTATTCACGGCGGTATGCCCCAAGGTTCCCGGGATCGGGTGATGAATAAGTTTAGGTCCGGAGCTCTGCGGTTGCTTGTTGCGACGGACGTCGCGGCGCGGGGAATCGACGTGGATGATATCCAAGTAGTTTTCAATTTCGACTTGCCCTACGATCCAGAGGATTATGTCCATCGAGTCGGTCGTACGGGTCGTGCTGGGCGCAGTGGTAAGGCGGTTTCTTTTGCCAGTGGCCGTGAAGTTTTCTTAATTCGCGATATTGAACGGTTCACTCGGCAACGAGTTCCTCGGGGAGAAGTTCCCAGTGTCGGAGAAGTCGAAGATGCTCGGCGCGATCAATTCCTTGGCACCTTAAGAGAGACCTTAAAGGCGGGGGATTTTCGGCATTATGATCATTTGATTGAGACGTTGTTGGAAGAAGGCTTTGACTCATTGGATATAGCTAATGCCGCGATTCATCGTTTGGTGGGACGACCGTCTGAGGAGGCCGCAAAGCCAGCAACCCCGGGCAATAGACCTTTGGATTCAAACGCGTCTCGCGCTCCCGCCCCTACTCCCGCTTCTACTCCCGCTCCCGCTGCTCCCAAGAGTACGCCGAAAGTGGTAGCGAAGCCGATTCGTCCACCGGTGACGGCACCAGTTCAGCCGATTGCGATTGTGCCCCCTCCTGTTGTGGTCGCTCCAGTCGTCGTCGCGGTTCCTAAACCGCTTTCGGCTAAAGTGACACCACCAAAACCATCTCTGCCCCCTCGAGTCATCGCAAAGCCAAGTCCCGTCGTAACACCCAATCCAGTCCAAGCCCCAGTTCCGACGCCGGTTCCAGTCCCTATTCCAACGCCGGTTCCAGTCCCTATTCCAACGCCGGTCCCCAAGGTCGTTTCCCTACCGGTGACTAAACCGGCTCCATCCCCCGCAGTTGAGCCGGTTATTCAGCGCACTAAGCCGGTCGCGCCCGTTGAAATTAGCGAGACAGAAGCAGAATTAATTGCCGTATCTGCCGCTGCCAATCCGCCTGAAAAACCTCCGGGGCGGGTTCGTTTGTGGATTGGTGCTGGCCTTGAGCAAGGGGCGTCGGTCGCTACTCTACGGGATTTAATCTTAGGGGCAACGGGGGAACCGGAAGCGTCTATAGGTAAAATTGACGTTCGGGAGAGGCATGCGTTCGCCGAAATTCCCGGTGATCGAGCTGCTTCATTTGTCTCTCGTTTGAAACGAACTGAATTCGCTGGAAAGCGGATAAAAGTAAAGTTGGCCTGAGTTGAAGCCCTTTTTCCAAGGGGCGGATTCAAGGGACTAACGCAAGAGGATGGGAGGGTAACGGGCCAGAAGCTAGCTGAGTGAGACTTGGGGCCCGATCGCCAAACCAAAACCCCAAGTCAGTGAAAGACGACTAGCGACTGAGCCACAATGGATGTTACTGCCCAAGCACCAAAAACTAGTCGTTTTTTTCCGAAAACTAGGGGCGAGCACACGGCATCTCCGCTGGGTCTGTCTGAAGCAAGGATCAAGTGCTGGAGCCTACAATCGCTGAGAATTGGTTCTAGCGGGCCGTGCAGATGTAGCCCGCCGGTGCGGCAAAAGTTCGTCAGCGATTGGAGGTTGCGGAACATCCCCGAGAATTTTTGCCGCGGCTTCATCATCCACAGATCGCGCTCCGCTTGGTTCTTATCGAAGGGAACGGCACTATCGCCCATCAAGGCGAGGATGTGATGCGGGTGATCTCGAAACTAGTCCAGCAGATTGCGGGCTTTGCTCTGCTTCCGACGCCCCCAGCGTCTTGGCTCCGCATTCGACAGCGCCGGAGCCATGGGGTTTTACGCGGCCTCATAAATATGATGCCCAGGTAGCCTTCAAAAAAGCGCCCTTGATCTAGTCTAGACGAAGCACCCAACCCTTTCGCGTCGCCCTCTTAAACCACTGAATTATTGGTCAAGAGGTCATCGAGCATCGTCTTAGCCCACACCTGTTGTTCCACTTTCAAAAGGAAGATCAACTCGCGGGTCAGGAGGACGTTGCACAGGCCTAGGTAGTAGATCATGAGCCAAGAGAGCTTGGAACACACCTTCGTCTCGGCCGATCGGGGAATCACGACGCTGACCTGCCAGGGTCTTGATCAGCAGAACCCGCAGCATGATCCAAGGGGCACCTGATTAGTTGCGCTCAAAGGGGCAAAAATCAGCCCTTTAACGGACTAATAATTTTAATTTTAAAGTCGCTTGAAACCACAATAGGTAGAGGTAAGCTCATTGCCGACCACAACTTGCAGTGGGAAAAAGCGAAGATCCTCATTCAAAGCGTAATGAAATTTCTAAGCTTCCAAACCGCTCCAGGTGGGCTGATTCCTTTTCTAGCACTCTTTTAATTTTAACGAACTAATTCCAGTTTTGGTATGCTCGACGCTCTTAAATCTCTCTCTTCTTCGCCGCCATCCAGCACTCGCCGAGCAGGCAAAACCAAGATGAAGGCTTCGCCAGCCCTACCCCAGTTCACTTCTCGTGTGAGTAAACCCTCTAATTTGAAAATAAAACGAGTTTTTAGCGATGCCCGGGTCAAACCTTTCGACCAGATTGAGTGGGATCGGCGCACGGCAGAGATAACCGATGACTCCGGCAAAACCATCTTCAAACAGGAAGGTGTGGAAGTTCCGAAAAGTTGGTCGCAACTCGCCACTAAGGTGGTCTGTTCCAAGTATTTTTACGGCGATCCGTCGAAAGCGGAACGAGAAAATTCAGTTCGACAACTCATTCATCGGGTCACTCGAACCATCGCCGACTGGGGAATTGCCGACGGTTATTTTTCCAAGGCAGACGGGGAGATATTTTACGAAGAACTCACTTGGTTGAGCGTAAACCAATTTGGCGCCTTCAATTCTCCGGTCTGGTTTAATGTGGGCCTTTTCCATCAATATGGCGTGGGCAAAAACAGTGATCGCGGAAATTGGTTTTGGGATCCAAAGACGGGCGCAGCTCATCGCGCTGCTACCCAATACGAGTATCCACAAGGCTCCGCCTGTTTTATTCAGTCGGTTGACGACACCATGGAAAGCATCATGCACTTGGCTTACTCCGAGGCTATGCTCTTCAAGTATGGATCTGGTACCGGCACAGACCTTACTCCGATTCGCTCGAGCAAAGAAATGCTCTCAGGCGGTGGGCGACCCAGTGGCCCGATGAGTTTTCTAAAGGTCTACGATCAAGTTGCCAATGTTGTGAAATCAGGCGGAAAAACACGCCGTGCAGCCAAGATGAATACCCTCCGTGATTGGCATGGAGATATTGAAGAATTTATTACTGCCAAGGCAAAAGAGGAGAAAAAAGCGTGGGCCCTTATTGAGCAAGGATATGACGGATCATTCAATGGCGAGGCCTACGGTTCGGTGATGTATCAGAATGAAAATTTATCGGTTCGGGTTTCAGACGAATTTATGCAAGCGGCGGTCGATGGTCGAGAGTGGTGGACTCGGACAGTGACCGGTAACAAGTCGTTAGAAAAAAAGGATGCCTCTCGACTGTTGGATCAGATTGCCGAAGGAACTTGGATTTGTGGTGATCCTGGTTTGCAGTACGACGGCGCCATTCAGAAATGGCATACCTGTAAGGGAACTGAACCGATTCATTCGACCAATCCGTGCTCCGAATATGTCTTTTTAAACAACACGGCCTGCAATCTTGCTTCTTTGAACCTAATGAAGTTCAAGAAAGCGGATGGAGCCTTTGATATCGACCGTTTCAAGGCCGCAATCCGTATTTACATTACCGCCCAAGAAATTTTGGTGGATAATGCCAGTTATCCAACCCAAGAGATCGCTGAAAATTCACACCGGTTTCGAACCTTAGGTTTAGGCTACGCCAATCTAGGGTCGCTGATTATGAGCTATGGCTTGGCCTACGACTCCGATGAAGGTCGCGCCTTGGCTGGTTCCATCACTGCGATTATGTCCGGTCACGCTTACGAACAAAGCGCGGATCTCGCCTCCATCAAGACTCCCTTTCCCGGATATCTGGATTCCAGATGTGGCGGCGTCACTAAACCAGCCGCCAAAGATAATGTGGCCTCCACCTTAGCTGTTGTTCGCCAACATCGCGACGCAGTTGAAGGGATTCAATTTAGTGCCGAATTTAAATCTTTGAAAGACGAGGCGTACCGATGCTGGAATCGAGCCTTAATCCGCGGTAAGAAGTCTGGTTATCGTAATGCTCAGGTCACCGTGCTCGCGCCAACCGGGACAATCGCCTTCTTAATGGATTGCGATACCACCGGAATTGAACCCGATATCGCTCTGGTAAAATACAAACTGCTCGCCGGTGGAGGTATGCTGAAGATCGTCAATCGAACCGTTCCTGAAGCCCTTCAACGCTTGGGCTATGCCAGCCAGGAAAGGTCCGCCATTGAGAAACACATCGAAAAATTTGATACCATCGAAGACGTCACCAACGACGACGGCACAGTGGTCCGATCGGGTTTGAACCCAGCTCATCTTTCAGTGTTTGACTGCGCGTTTAAGGCCTTTCGAGGTCAACGAAGTATCCACTATAGAGCCCATTTGAGTATGATGGGGGCGGCTCAACCCTTCATTTCTGGGGCGATCTCCAAAACCGTCAATATGCCCAGTGACGCCACGGTCCAAGAGATCCGGCATGCCTATATCGACGCTTGGCGGATGGGCCTCAAATGCGTGGCTATTTATCGGGATGGATCCAAACGATCCCAACCCTTAAACACCAAAAAGACTAATGAGGGTGGAGATCAAAAAACATCTTCATCGACTTCGGCTCAAGTGAAGACGCTAGAGTCACACATCGCCGAATTACAGTCTGAGATCAGCCGATTGGGGACCCTCAGCCAACATCCCGCTCGACGCCGACTCCCTGACACACGAATGGCGATTAACCATAAGTTTGATATTGCAGGACACGAGGGATATTTGACAGTCGGCCTCTTCGAGAGCGGTCAACCTGGCGAGTTGTTTGTCACAATGGCGAAAGAAGGGTCGACCATCGGTGGATTGATGGATTCGGTCGGGGCTCTGACCAGCCTGTCCTTACAATATGGAGTGCCCTTGGATGCCTTGGTCAAAAAGTTCTCGCATCAACGCTTTGAACCAAGCGGTTTCACCAAAAACCCTGATATACGCCAAGCCAGTTCGATCATTGATTATGTCTTCCGATGGATGGCCTGTCAGTTTATCGATGGATTTCGCGAGGCCGCTTCACCTGAAGCCGGTCAAGCGGAGCTTCCTATGTCTAGTATGGTCGGCGAGCTCAAAAAAAAGATCGCACGTTCAACCTCGGGCCTCCTGATCGCCGATGAAGCAGACACCTCAATCCTAGTGAAGGCCTCTGTGACTAATTCCGAAGGCCATCCCTCAGTGGCAGCAGCAGGGCATCTGTTGGCTCGTGCATTAACCGCGACGATGCAAAATCAAAAAGATGCTCCCCCCTGCCCTAAGTGCGGGCACATTTCAGTCCGAAATGGAGCGTGCTATAAGTGCTTGAACTGCGGAGAGAGCTTAGGTTGCTCCTAGTCGCTAGAACACCCTCCCCTGAACACCCGCCGAAACGTACGCGTTTCGGCGGGTCTGCGAATTCAAAAAAGGCCTCAAGCAGCCCTCCATCCTACTGATTTAGGCTAGGATCGGCCGGATCACTTCACCGTGAACATCGGTAAGTCGGCGCTCGATACCGTTGTGATAGTAGGTCAGACGTTCGTGATCTAATCCGAGCAAATGGAGAAGAGTGGCATGAAAATCATGGACAGTGACCACATCTTGGACCGCACGATGCCCAAATTCATCGGTGGCCCCGTGGGAGAATCCATGTTTTACCCCGGCTCCAGCGAGCCAACAGGTAAAGCCTTCAGGATTGTGGTCTCGTCCTAGGGACCCCTTTTGAAAGGTGGGCATTCGACCGAACTCGGTACACCATACCACCAAGGTTTCATCGAGTAACCCCCGCTGCTTGAGGTCAATCAGCAAACCCGCGGTTGGCTTATCGAGGACGGGCCCGTGAACCCCGTACTGATTGAGTATATCTTTGTGACCATCCCAGTTACTAACGCCTTCACCTCCGGTTTGATAAGCCCCGTTGAAGACTTGAACAAAACGAACCCCCTTTTCCACCAAGCGACGACCCAGAATGCAATTCCGAGCATAGGCCGCTCGCAAATCCTTCACCTTGCTCCCTCCTTCGTCGGCTCCGTAGAGCCGCAAAATATGTTCTGGTTCACTGGAAAGATCGGCGACCCCAGGCACAGTCAATTGCATACGTGCAGCCAACTCGTAGCTAGAGATTCGAGCCGCCAACTGGGAATCGCCAGGATACAGACTGGCGTGACGTTCGTTAAGATCGCGAAGAAAGCCCCGCGTTGCTTGATCACGATTCTCGGGGATGCCACTGGGTCGAGCTAAATTTCGGATCGGGGTCGTGGCATTGAACTCCGTTCCTTGATACGCCGCGGGCAAAAAACCTGGAGCCCAATTATTCACACTATTTTGGGGCTTCCCCCGCGGATCAGGTATGGCCACGTAAGCAGGTAAACTTTGGTCTTCACTCCCTAATGCGTAGGTCAGCCAAGATCCCAAGCTCGGAAAACCATCCAAAGCAGATCCGGTCGACATAAAATTCTCGCCCGGCCCGTGAGTATTGGTTTTCCCCTTCATCGAATGAATGAAGCAGAGTTCGTCCGCCAACGCCCCAAGGTGAGGGAGAAGATCTGAGATCATTTTCCCTGTTTGACCGCGCGGACGAAACTCCCACGGACTGCGATTGAGGGCACCTTGTTCTCCTTGAAAAGTAATCAGTTTTTCGCCGCCCGGAATCGGTTGGCCATGACGACGAATGAGCTCAGGCTTGTAGTCGAAGGTATCCAGATGACTACACGCCCCACTGCAAAAGATAACCAACACATTTTTGGCCCGGGCTGGTAAGGGTGCCACCCGAGGTGCATAAGGCTCACCGGGGCTAATTAGAGGCCGGATTGGCTCCTTACCGGAAACACTCGCTCCTAGCAGACGTTGGCGAGAAAGGAGATGAGTCAAAGCGATGGCTCCGAGTCCCATTCCTGATTCACCGAGAAAGCGACGTCGATCGAGCAAGGCGGCGCGCAGTTGTAGAGCACTCATGGGATGAAGAGAAATTCGTTGGAATTAAGAAGAGCTCGGCAGAGGGCTGGGAGGCCTTCCTTTCGGAGAAAAACCTCGGCGCGATCCGTCTCAAATCGGTCGGGCCGCCGACCGTAAGTCAACTCCCATCCACGTTGAATTTGAGCTCTGATCGACGCTCCCGATTCTCGTTTTAGCCGTTCCGCAAAAAGATCCGATTGCTTTAAAATAAAGCGACTATTGAACAGGTTCAATGCCTGCAGGGGGGTCGTCGATGCCGTCCGGCGTGGGGTCACTAAACTACCGTCCGGACAGTCAAACGCACCAAACACCCCATCTTGTTCCATCCGCACCTTGAAGGCATAAACCATTCGCCTCGATTCAGCCGGCCCAAAATCTTCTTTGGGCCGATAATGATAGACATTTTCGCGATCAACATCGAGCAGATAGAAACTGGGCCCGCCAGCGGTCCGATTGAGCGATCCACTCACCGCGAGAATCGTGTCGCGGATTCCTTCCGCCTCCAGTCGCCTCGGTTGAAATCGCCAGAGCAATCGGTTCCCTGCATCAATCCGCAAAGCTTCGGTACGGGGGGTCCCAGACTGCTTCCAGGTAGCACTGCATAGAATCAACCTGTGCAAACGCTTGAGCGTCCAAGGTAATGGCATCGGTTCCTTCGACCCCCGATTAGGATGGACCAATTCGTCCGCTAAACAATCCAACAATTCGGGATGGGTCGGCCGGGTTCCATTGCGTCCAAAATCGCTCGGGGTATCCACAAGTCCAACTCCAAAATGCTGCTGCCAGATCCGGTTGACGATGACCCGCGCGGTGAGTGGGTGATCCGACCGCGTTATCCAATGGGCTAAAGTAAGACGTCGGCGCTGCTCCGGAACGGACTCCTCCATACGAACCGGCTGAAAGAGATCAAGCGTCGCTGGCGTAACAGCTTCTCGGAGTTGCAGGGGATCACCTCGATGAAGTCGATGTGCCGGTTTCGGTTGGCTAAATATCCCTGCATGCACCATTGGAGTTCGCGCAAATTCCTCACGCCTTTTTCGTGCCTCTTCCAAATCCGAAAGCCATTTTTTACCCTCACGCGATTCCGTCTCACTGATGCCTTCAAACCGATATTCCGGTTTCTTCGGCTTAACTACCCCGATCGGTTGCCGTAGGTCCGAGCCGGATACCGTCTTCCATTGACCCACTGATTCTGCCACTTCAATGCGGTAATTCGTTGCTAGACGATCAGTAAAAAGACCCTCACGATCTCGGCCCCAAGTGATTCGTTGGATCGATTCAATCTGGGGCAATTCCAGTTGAATCCAACCTTGGTCCGACACACTCGAAATCCATGAGCGCGTATTGCCGAAGCGCCCATCGTTAATGTGAGCCAGTTGATGGATTTCATAGCCAGCTAAAGTGCCATTAGCTGTCGCTTTTGTGCCGTGTGAAGCCAGCGCAACGTTACTGCTTCCCGACCAAACTTCGAGTTCATCTAAACAAGGTTGTCCTCCACCCGCTGACGAAATGGTAAATCGAACGAAACGGGCCGAGATTGTCGGAAAAGAGTCTTCGTTTAATCGCGCATTGACCGGAGGTAACAGGGCAGTATTGGTCACCTTGACCGGTTTAGGGAGGTACTTTTCAAGCCGCTTCTCGAGAACAAGGATTTGTTCTATTTCCATCTGCAAAGCGGCCTCTTGCTCCGCTGATCGCGGCAAGGCGCGTTCTCCCTGTCGAACCCCACCAAAAATGGCAGTCATCGCATAATATTCGCGGTGGGTGATCGGGTCAAACTTATGAGTGTGGCACCGAGCGCAGCCGAGGGTTAATCCAAGAAATGCAGTTCCCGTGGTATTAACCATATCATCGAGTTGATCAGCCCGTTGTTGAGCCGTCAGGGCTGGATCAGGACTCCCGACAATATCCCAAGGACCGCCAACAAGAAATCCAGTGGCCACATCAACCCCCAATGCGTCGCCCGCAATCTGTTCCCGAACAAATTGGTCATACGGTTTGTCCTCATTCAGAGACTGAATAATGTAGTCACGGAATCTCCAAGCAGTGGTTCGTTCTCGATTCGTTTCAAAGCCATTACTTTCAGCAAAACGAATCACGTCTAGCCAGTGGCGTCCCCATCGTTCCCCGTAGGCGGGATCCTCCAGTACTCGATCCACTAATCGCTCAAAGGCAAGCGGCCTCCGGTCGACCCGAAAAGCCTCTACCTCCTCAAGGGTCGGCGGCACTCCAAGCATCACTGAGTAGAGTCGCCGAATTAAGGTCGTACGATCAGCCTCAGACGATGGCTTGATCCCCTTTCTCTTCAATTCCGCGCGAACGAACGCGTCGATCGGATTGATGGTCTTAGAGTAGCCAACTGGAATCATCGGTCGTCGTACCGGCTGAAAAGACCAGTGCGGGACCGGCGCTGCCGTTTCTTTGGCGGACTCAGACCCTTTCGCCCCTTGATCAATCCAAGCCCGCAAAAGCCCGATTTCCGCAACAGAAAGTGCCGGACCTTTCTCGGGCATTTTTTTATCAGGAACCAACCCTGAAACCACTCGTATCAAAGGACTTCCTGCACTATCTCCCGGACGAATACTCGGCCCCAAATCATCGCCCCCCTGCAACATTCTCATCCTATCATCCAACCGCAGACCACTCTTCTGTTTGGCCGGTCCGTGACATTCAATGCAGCGAGATTGAAGTAATGGCAGAATATCTCGAGCAAAGTCGACGACTCCTCCTGTCGCCAAGGGCAGCGGAGATTCAGCACCGACCAGAGTCAGGCTCAGGGCGAGAGTCACCACCCACTGCCTCCAAAAAAGGAAATCCATTCTTGCTTGCCTATTTCTTTTTTCGAGGTAGGTCGACTGGGAAATCACTCCCAAATCTTACCTGTGCAGGGTTTGAAACGAAGAGCAAAAAGTGAAGGAACTTCAACGATTTTCGGCAGGAGGATTTTGAAGCCTTAACCGTAGGGCCTTTTTGTCAACCTTCCCGACGCTGGTGCGTGGAAGAGTGGCTGCGAAACGGATCTGGGTGAGGATAACCCTTTGGTGGAGGGTCCCATTATCGATAAAGCTATGAAGAAATTTTAGGAGCGCCCGCGGTGTGACCTCAACCCCTGTCCCCTCTCGCAGAACCACCTCCGCATGGGGACGCTCATCCCACTTAGGATCCGGTACACCCACGACGGCTACTTCCTTGACTGCTGGATGTTGACTGAACGCATTCTCCAGTTCGAGCGTTGAAATCCATTCACCGCCTAGCTTAATCACATCTTTCAAACGATCCGTTATCCGGATGTAACCTTCGTTATCTCTGTACGCAATGTCACCGGTGTGAAGCCAACCTCCCTTCCATAAGTCCTCGGAACGAAGCGGATCATCGAGATAACCACGGGTTAACCAAGGGGCTCGGAGAACGAGTTCCCCAGTGTTCGCGCGGCCCGCAGGTAAACAAACACCTGCAGAATCCATAATAGCCACATCAACCAAGGGAATCGGAAATCCGGTTCGAGTGACGATACCAAGCGGGTCTGACGTCGCTTCTGTCGGACCGCTCCCAGTCGGCTTGATGTGGGACGCAGCAATGATGGGGCAAGTCTCCGACATCCCATAGGCGCCGAGAATACGGATACCACGGTTCGTCGCAGCCTGTGCAAGCCCGATCGGAAGCGGCGCACCGCCAATAACAATTTTGAGTCGCGACCAGTCTACTTGTTTGCTTTCAGGATGATTGAGCAACATGAGCAGAACGGTGGGAACACAGTGGGAAATTGTCACCCGATGCTGGGCCAATAAACGCAAGAGGCGCTGAGGTTCAAAACGGCCTGGATACACCTGCTTGAGGCCTAGCATAGTCGCCAAATAAGGAAATCCCCACGCGTGAACATGGAACATTGGCGTCAGCGGCAAATAAATATCTTCGTCACTTAGTGAAAACGGATTGTTCTGGGCGGCAAAGGCAAGCCCTTCAGCGAGGGTATGCAGTACAATCTGGCGGTGGGTGAAATAGACGCCCTTGGGATCCCCAGTGGTTCCAGTTGTGTAGAAAAGAGTCGCAACGGTATTTTCATTCAAGTCCGGAAAATCGAACTCCAACTCTGCACCCGCCAACAGTGACTCGTAATCGCCAACGGAAGCCAATGATGTCGCGGGCGGCAGAGCATCGTCAGAGAGCGTAATCCAATGCCGAACCTTGGGTAAGCGCGGCGCAATAGCTTCCGCTACCTCGAAAAAGTCTGGATGCACCAACATCAGAGAGTCTGCCGCATGATCCACCGTGTAGAGGATTTGCTCCGATGAAAGTCGCACATTTACTGTGTGAATCACCGCCCCCAGCATCGGTATAGCAAAGAAAAGCTCTAAATAGCGATGACTGTCCCAATCCATTACTCCGACTCGGTCTCCCGCTTGAACCCCTAAACGAGTCAGAACTATGGCGAGTTGGTTCACCCGCTTTAAAAATTCAGAATAAGTGATTTCACGGAGTTCGCGGTAAGAAATAGTCTGGTCCGGTGCCCAAGAGCGGACACGACTTAGCAGGTCTCGAATGAGCAATTGCTGAACAGGCTCGCCCAACCAAGCTGAAGATGGATATTTCATAGGCTCAAATGCAGTTGCAAAAGAGTAACTCCAACGCCTCTTCAACCCAAGAACTGATCGCCCCAGAAATGAGTACAACGACTTATCGGCCCTACCAGACTACCTCCATTAGTCGCTGACGCTACGGATAAATGCTGCGACGCTCTGTTAGCCTTCGATCAGGGAAAGAGGAGTGGTTTGTCGCCAAAGAGATGTCGATAATTCCAAAGAGCCGAATTCTCATCTGTTCCCAAGGTCCCGTCTTCAGCGAAATAAACCGGGTGAAAAGTCTTCGAACTGCGATCGCTAGACTCGAACTGAAGTTGGTGGCGGACCGATCCATCTGCCTGACGCTCGGCTTGGAAGCTGACCAGAGACTCGTCAACCCCAAAAGGAGGAGCCACATCATCAATATGTTGGTGAAGGTGCGGAGAAAGAATTCCGGCTCGGGTTGCACCTAGCTTCGCCTCAATTTGAAAGTCTAGTTTGCTACGAAGATCCTTTAATCCGGCTGAAAAGTCGCCCAAACGAAAGCCGACGGAACGTTTATTTGGATCGGTCGAACCATCAGTGTTCGGAAGAGGTTTAGCTGAGCGAGCCTGCAATTCTTGTAATCCGAAATGAAACTCCTCCCAAGCTTGGCCAAATTCATTCCGTTCCTGCGGAGTCATGCCAAGAAGTTTTGTGGCCTCAACGGTCGGTTGGCCATTCGCCCCAAGCACAGCGAAACCAATTTGATTGAGCAGCCCTTTTGAAAGGTAGAAGTAAGGTTTGCCATCGGGCCAACTGCCTTCAGATAACCTGTTGTGTTCAGGCTGAGATCGGCGGGCGGTCGCACTGATCTCCTCAAGTTCTGCGCTGACCGCAGCCAAATTTGACCGGCGTTCATCGTTCTTTCGGGTTAGTTCGAGGGTGTTTCTCTCGAGATCATCGATCGTCGAACGTAGCCCAATTTGTTCCATCCGACTCTGAGCAAGTTCAGCCTGCGTGGATCGAAGATTGACCGAGTGGCGGAAAATAAGGACCGAAGTCGAAGCGAGAATAAGGAAAAGAGGTAATAGCTGTTTCATGGGCGGGGGGTCTCGGTGGAAGCGCGGGCACGCCATTCGGCGACGGATTGACGAAGCTGACTTGGGACAGAGTCCAGACTGACACTTCCTGCCCCACTGTGGGTTGTGAAATTTGAGATCTCTCCATCAGGAGCCCGGGTCATCTCCCACGTAGACCATCCAACCTCGGTCATCGCGACAGATTGAACACGTTCAAGGGCGCCGAAAGCATTCGAGTGTCGGAAGAGCATTTCTTCCGACTGTTGAAAAAAACTCCTAGTTCGTTCAGTCCCTAAGGTGGCAGAGATTCGTGATCGAAAACCTTCCCTCAGGGATTCCCCTCCATCGGGAAGTGCGGGTGTCACAAGGGTCCAACTCGGTACGGTGGCCGCGTTAAATTCAGCCGGCATCTGATTGGTCAGGTAAGCTCGAGACTGAATCTGATCCGCCGCTGATTGAGCGAGTTCAGTGAATATTTCCTTCAACTTTACCGCTTCAGTAGAGGTGATCCCCAGTGCTTCAGTAAGTTCTTCAGAAAGAGTGCCGTCCTGATATACAGGATCTAATTGAATCCGATGAGCCCGTGGCCCGCTGACGGGTACAGAAATAAATCCGCTTAACCGAAGTTGACTGAGTAAAGATTTTGGGACGCGAACAAAGGGCGAAGATTCGGACCAAAAATAAAGAGGATCTTCGGAAGTAATACCGATTACCTCCCCAGGTAAAGTGGCGCGGCGAAGCTCGGCGCGCGCGGTCGCTAGGCCAGACTCCGTTGCAAATCTAAGGCGCCGAGCCTTGCCATTCGCCGCTTGAGCTGCATTCAGATCCTCCACTGTTGTCGCTAATTGACGACGCGCATGGACAAGGGAATCTCGTGCAACCCGAATGGAATGCCATTGATAGCTCAGCGTGCCAACTGCTAGCAGTAGACAAATAGCCGAGGAGGTCTTGGTAAAAGTCATAAGTTTGACCGCAAGGATTCCTGAAACAGCGGTGGCAGAAGTGACGGTTGTAACTGCTACGCTGGAAAGCGCGGCACTGAGGATTGTGGAGGCCAGCACCGTTGGAACCGCAGGAATAGAGGCGGCAGTGAGAGCACGAGCGGCGATCAGGGCGGTGACGGTGGCAGCAGTTCGACGGCGCAAAAGACGCGCTACGGCCTCCAATGCTCGTTCAGTTCGCTTCTGTGCCGCATCATCACCTATACCCAAGGCCAACCCGATATTACGAAGGGTTTGCCCCTCGAAAAACCGCAGCAATAGCACCCGACGGTCCATCTCCGGTAGCGCAAGAAGAGCTTCATCCAAAAATTCGTTCAGGCATTCGTTGATGACGGGTGGAGTCGATCCTTCTAGAGACAGAGTCGTTCCAAAGTAACCGGCGGTTTCCTCTCGGTTACGCCGGCGTAGATCAGTCCGTTGACGAAGACGCGCCTCAAGAATAGTGGCCCGGTGTAGCCACCCAGCAAGTCCACCACTAGCAGAGGTCTGCTTCGCCTTTCGGGCGAGGGTAATAAAGACATTCTGAGAAACCTCTTCCGCCGTCGAACGGTCGCTCAGCAAACGGAAAGCCGTACCAAAAACGAGCCTAAGATGCCGATCAATCAACCGAGCGAATGCCTGCTCATCTTGACTCTCGACATAGGCACAAAGCAGCTCCTGATCGGTAGAGTCCCTGTTCAATTTCAAAGTAGCTTCCATGACACTGTAACTGGCAGACGAAATAAACCTGCCGCAGCCATCGAAAATCCGACACAGAATTTTAGAAGATATCTAGCGGCCCTCGCATTAACTCATCTCTTTCGGTCGATCCTCTAGACAATTTGCACCGCCTAAACAAAGACCCTCTCTTGCGCTCCATCCCACTCCATCAATTCCCATGACAGGGAACGTGACACACTTTTTCTTCTCAAATAGGGCTTTGAGACGGGCCCTGCTCGCTCTTTTTATTGTCCAAAAGGCTCCGGAGTGAATGGACTTCTCCTCGCTCATCGGCCGTTGCGCCATCAACTCGACCTCCACTCTCTCGACTTCCCTCGCACTCGCTGAAGCCATGGTTAATCGGATTGGTGAAGATAATCAGTCTTGGCCCGTGCTGGGGTTGGCCTCCAAATCCCATTCAGTGCGGACGGATGTCACCATCGATCCAATACGGGCAGACCGCTTTGTCAGCGGGGCCCGTGCCATCGGACTATTCTGGTCCATTTGCTTCGGAACTTGGCGACCTCATTGATGCCGCGATTCGCACGATAGAATAAATCTACTCCGGTTCTGGGCGAGCGAATCAATCACGGGAATCACGCCGAGCAACAACTCCATGAAGACCTAAAATAGCACGGGTTAAAGACTCTTTTTCCATCAAAGAGCCTTACTCCACAAGCGATCCTTTTGAGCCCAAGCCCACGTCTTAATTTAGACGTTGGAATCCGTTTCTGGGGCCCTGCGGTCATAAATATCGAGACAGAAGTCCAGAATTTAGGATGGATTAAAACAGTGACCGCGAATTGGGTTTTTGAATTACGGCTTGAATCCGGAAGCTAATGCCGTAAGACCGTTGTATGTCTGTCCTCCCTTTCCTTTCACTTAGACCACGCATCAAACCGGTCGTTGCTCTATGCGGGCTTCTCGCCATGTCGGGATGCGCCTCGATGCAACCCGCTGAGAAGCCTGGTCCAGCAGGAAACGGCCGATACACCATCGGGCCTAATTATACCACCGATCCAGACCTGACCGACCGAGGCAATCCCAAGGGCCAACAATTTGAATTCAAAATGTCTCTGGCAGACAGCCGTCTTTTCAGCGGGAAAGATGTCACCTTGGATACAGTGAAAAAAGCGGTCCGTACCGAACGGAAAATTTTCGTCTATGTTCCGGCGTCCTACAAAGAGGGAACGGCCGCACCTGTCTTGGTAACCCACGATGGCCCCAGTCAGCTTAACCTAATTCGTAACGCCTTAGACAATTTAACCCTCTCGAAGGATCCCTCTCGCCAACTGCCCGCCTTCATCACTATTGCGGTTGAAAATGGGGGTAACGATGGCAAGGACAGCGAACGAGGCCTTGAATATGACACGATGTCCGATCGCTACGCTCGGTTCATCAATGACGAGGTGTTCCCTGCGGTGTTAAACAATCCTCAAATTCGAGCGGCTTATCCACGGATTGCCATTACTAAGAATCCTTGGGGACGAGCCACCATGGGGTGTAGCTCTGGCGGAGCAGCGGCATTGACGATGGCTTGGTTTAGGCCTGATTTATTTCGTCGGGTGATTGCCTATTCTGGGACCTTTGTCGACCAACAGGATGACGATGCACCCGACGAAGCTCGTTATCCATTGGGCGCTTGGGAATATCATTCCAGCATGAAATTGATTGAACAGACCGGTAAGAAGCCGTTACGAATTTTCACTCATGTTTCCGAGAAAGATAATCGCGCAAACGATGCAGAAGAAACCTACCATAATTGGGTCATGGCAGGCCAACGGACCGAAGCGGCACTCGCCGCCAAAGGGTACGATCATCGTTTTGTGTATAGCTTAAGCTCTGGACATTGCGACGGTCGGGTATTTCAACAATCCCTTGCCGATACCCTCGTCTGGATTTGGCGCGGATATCCATCTAAATAATCCGATCGGGCAACTCAGAAGGGAGCCCACGTCTGCACTTTTGTGAAGCTCATTTCGGACGTCAACCCCGCGATCTGCTAAGTCAAAAAAGGTCGCGGGGTAATAAGAATCTAGGTCGAGCAGCGGTTCGTGAGGCACTAACTAATCCAACGTTTAGCAACAACCCCGCTTGGCCGGAGTCTTTCCCTCGTTTACACTTAGAGCTTCAATGTCTGATCCGCACGACAACGCACCTCTGGATCGCCTCTGGAAAGAATACGCTGAGACCTTCCAGAGTTTCGATGATCTGACACTCGCTCGATGGTGTTCGCAGACCCTTGGCCAATTGCGTGGATCCTCTTGGCGATTGTCACACCCTTTGGTGGGTGCCTATCGGCTTAGTTCCCAAGTGGCCCATGACCGCCAGATCTGGTTGAAACGTTTAGTTAACCTTCCCGGAGGCTACACCGAAGCCCCCTGCTGCCGAGCCCCTCTTTTACCCTTGTTCACCCGCGATGTGGTGACTCAGGGCCTTACCTGCCAGCACTGCGGCGAAGCCTGCGTTGCTTTCGAAGACCTACCTAAACCCTTAAGAAATCGAATCACCCACTGGTCAGTGCGCTACGATCCGATTCATCAAGTAGCCCATTGGGACGATGCTAAGCGAACTAAGCTTGACTACGACGACGCCTACGAAGACGCCGCTCAAGAGGGAGAACGTTTGTTGCACGAGGCGGCGGCGCATTTGATGCCAGCGCTCTTGGAACTTTATCCTGCCGTGCTTTGGGAAGATCAGGATGAATGCCTCGAGATTCGCCCAGAGGATCTTACACTGGGACCCAATTCCCTTCCTAAACCGTTTTAGCCTCGCTCGATAATCCACGGTCGGTCGAATCAGACCTCAGCCTTCAACCTTCATTGAAAATGAGTGGACCCTGTCTCGGGAACCACAAGAGTTAAAATCCCCTCTTTCTTTTTATCGTCTTCTTTTCAGACTTTCTATCTCGATCGTTTGATCCCATTTTCAAGTCATGTTTCCCCGACTTCTAGCCATTGGCTCACTGGCATTCCTTCTGTCGACCCTAGCACAGGAAATGCCCCTCCCACTTTGGCCAACTGGATCCGTGCCGCTTGCCCGAGGAACAACCGAAGCCGACACCCCCACCTTAACCCCTTTTCTACCTGCCAACGCCACTAACCTTGGACCAGCCATGGTCATTCTGCCAGGCGGCGGCTACGGCGGATTAGCCGCTCATGAAGGGCGTGATTTCGCTCTCTTTTTGAATCGGGAAGGACTCCGCTGCTTTGTTTTAAAATACCGATTAGCACCGGGTGGCTATCGACATCCAGCTATGCTCAACGATGCCGCACGGGCGATTCGGTTGGTCCGATCAAGGGCAACTGAATTCGGAGTAGATCCAAATCGCATCGGGATTATGGGTAGCAGCGCCGGCGGTCATCTAGCGTCCACACTCCTAACTCACCACGACGCTGGTAACCCGAATGCCCTCGACCCCATCGACCGTGTAAGCAGTCGTCCCGACCTCGGAATTCTCTGTTATGCGGTGATTACCCTTGGAGAATTTACCCATGCAGGTTCTCGGCGAAATCTACTGGGTGACGCACCGTCCGCAGAACTAATCGAAGAACTCTCGAACGAAAAACGAGTCTCATCGAACACCCCTCCTACGTTCCTCTGGTCCTTGAGAGATGATCCAGCGGTACCCATTGAAAATTCAGTTCAATTTGCCATGGCCTGCCGAAAGGCAAAGGTTCCCTTCGAATTGCATTTGTACGACGGAAAGCCGCACGGGATTGGCTTAGGAACGAAGCCGCCCCACTTCGATAAGCCGCATCCATGGGCTATTGATCTTCTCGTCTGGCTAAAAACTGCAGGTTGGCGAAAGGGCTAAATTCAGATTGCTCCCGCTTTGATTTTATTTCTTTTGCGATTGGCTAATGACAACTGCCCCAAATTCGCTCAAAGATTTGTCTGCGGTCATTAACCGCCTTGTGCACCGGTAGCTCAATTGGATAGAGCTTCTGACTTCGAATCAGAAGGTTCCAGGTTCAAGTCCTGGCCGGTGCACCACTCTTCTACATAGGTTTTTTGGTTTTTTGAGGATTTCTCGGTTTGTAAAAGCTCGAACCTAA
>CAMDGV010000073.1 GCA_945898055.1 Akkermansia muciniphila
CTGGCCGAAGCCACGTGCCGATTCGGACGCGCTCGGGGCGCCGTGATTATCAGCGTCGGAGCGGAGTCGTCAAAAGTCTCAGAGCGATTCGCGCGGCAGGCCGAATCCGCAGGGGCAGACGCGGTCATGGCGAAACCGCCCGTGTCCGTAGGCGTGGGCGAAAGCGAGTTGGCTGCCTACTATTGCCGGATCATTCAGACCACTTCCATTCCGGTCATCGTGCAGGACGCCAGCGTTTACGTCGGTAAACCGATGACCATTCGATTGCAGGCGCGGTTGCTCGACGAATTCGGGCCAGATCGTGTGCTTTACAAGCCCGAGGCCAATCCCATCGGCCCGAAACTCTCCGAGTTGCGGGAGTCGACAGGAGGCCAAGCTCGGGTGTTTGGAGGCACGGGTGGAATTGCGCTGGTCGATTCGTTTCGTCGGGGCATCGTGGGGACAATGCCAGGTGCCGACCTCATCCGGGCTCTGGTTCAGCTCTGGCGCTCTCTCGCTGCCAGGGATGCGGCGACGGCCGATCGCATTCACGGTCCGCTGGCCTCGCTCATCTCCATGCAACCAAGCCTCGATGCCTTCCTGGCCGTGGAAAAACATCTCCTGGTCCGACAGGGAATTTTTAAGAACACCATCGGAGGCGAACCCTTTTTTCCGGAGAACTCTGCAAAGCTCGGCCGGAGCGACGCAGCGTCTTGGGATCGAGGGTAAAGGTCTCGCACCACGAGCGGAGTTTGAGGCCACTGTTGTAGAGGCGACTCCCGCAGCAACTTGTAGCTCCCCGCCTAGGTATCGTCGGGAACGATCTCGATGATTTCGAAGCCGTGGTAGACCCGAAGTTACTGGTGCTCCTCATCGTGGTAGACGGTGAGCAGGGGATTGCGCTGATCGGCTCCGAGATCAATTGACCGGAGGACGGCAGGGGTGCCGAGCGGGCGGGTTTTGACGCCGAATGGCGATCCAAAGCGGCGGCCTGAATCGAAGTCACCGGCTCGGTCGGTGCGACCAACGGGGGTGGCGCCTCAGCGACCAGCCATGGAAACAAGTCGCTATTTTCATCGTCTGGCATTCCCCAAGATAAGTCTGCCTACGCAAGAAATCGCCCAAAATTCAGGGATTTGAACTCGCACTTGATTCCTAGGCTTTACCCCCATTTTTCTGAGGTCTGAATCGTCGTCGTACACGCACTTCTGCGCGGAGACATCCACCACACGGCAGCCACGGGCTTCTTCGGCCAGGCGGACGGCGTTCATCGCGAGCAGTTCGATGCGCGAGCGGGCCACCTGCGGCATCGGATGCAGACTCGCCAGTCCGATGAAGTGGCCCAAGCGCCGCCTAATAGCTGTACGGACGGGCGAGCTGGTTTGACCGCCTTTGGGTTCCTCGGCGAGAAGTAAGGTGGCGAGTGAGCTAGCCACTAACGTCGACAATTAGGCTAAATGTTTTTCGTTCAAAAATTTGAGTAATTAAAATTATGGGGGCGACACCCATTTTTGACTATCGCCGCCCATGACTGTAGACGCGCGGTTGGCGGAATTGGAGCAAGACAAATTAAACCAGTCCCGGCCAAGCTCCGACCGCACCTTTGCCAGGAGCTGCAGCGATGGGGACGGATGTCGGGTCACTGAGCGTATTAAGGACCGCTTCGGCTCGATGCGGATCTCCCTCGCCTAGATGATGGAGGGCAACTTTAAAAGCATCGAGACGGAAGTCAGTTGGACCCTCGGCACGATCGACGCGATCTAGAAATGCGGCGAGATCAATGAGCTTGCAACGGGCTTCCATGAAATAGAGGTCGAGGACCTTCTGGCGTGTCATGCTCATGATTCTAAATCGTTTCCTTTAAATTTGAAAGCGACTGTCGTCAGGGTTGCTGGCGAGACGTCTTAATTTTCATGTCAGGCGGGCAGGTCTAAGATGATCGAGGGGGGAATTGCTCGTTTTTAATTTGGGCGCGTCGAAGAGACTATTCATCTTCGTCGATCACACCTTGAAGACGTTTCATTGGGCAACCGGCCCGGAGCCAACTATTGACGTACGGATCTAAAGCTCCATCCATGACGCTTTGAACATCGCTCGTTTGAACACCGGTTCGGAGATCCTTCACCATACGGTAGGGTTGGAAGACATAGCTCCGAATCTGGTTGCCCCAACTCACGCTCCCCTTATCCCCGTAGAATTTCTCCATGTCCGATTTAGCTTGATCAAGCCTGAGAGCGAAGAGTTTGGAAACGAGCATGCTCATTGCTGTAACCTCATTTTGAGCCTGACTTCGCTGAGCTTGCGAGGCGGCAACAAGTCCAGTGGGAAGATGAGTTAAGCGAACGGCCGTCTCGACCTTGTTGACATTCTGCCCCCCTTTACCCCCTGACCGGAAGGTGTCCCGCAGAATTTCACTCTTGGGAATGACAATGTCGCTTTCGGTAAGGTCATCGATCTGAGCAATGATATCGATGCTGGCAAAGCTGGTGTGTCGCCGTTTATTAGAGTCGAAAGGAGAGATGCGGACGAGTCGGTGAACCCCCCGTTCGGCTTTACAAAAGCCGTAGGCATTTGCGCCTTGAACAATATAAGTGACGCTTTTGAGGCCCGCTTGTTCGCCAGGAAGCGCATCCGTTGATTCGAACTTCCAACCACGCGATTCGAACCAACGCTCATACATGCGCGACATCATTTGCGCCCAATCCTGAGCTTCGGTCCCCCCAGCACCCGCTTGGATACTGAAAATAGCACTTCGATGATCATGCGGTCCGGTGAGGAGAATATCGAGTTCATAGACCTCGATCTCACGCCCTAAGCGGATCAATTCGCCGTCGGCTTCAGCTTGAATGGCATCTTGTCCCGCGGGAGGTTCAGATTCGCCGAGCTCTAGAAGGACATCGATATCATCACAGCGTCGACCAAAGGAGATCAAAGGTTCGGCCTTCTTTTTAAGAGAATTGGCTTCTTCGATCACTTTTTTAGCGGTTTCTTGATTGGCCCAGAAGGTATCAGAAGCCATCTGTGCATCGAATTCTGCAAGACGCTTTTGCGCTTCGGGAAAGTCGACGAATCGGCGCATTTGAGCCAACTTGGATGTGAGGGCATCCAAACTGGAACGTGTGACTTCGAACATAGAAGCGTTAGCGTAGCGGAGGGAATGGGAAGGTGTCGAACCGATTAGGGCCTACAAACGTACCTTCTCACTTTTCCAGTTTCCAAGTGAGGTCGGCTGAGACACCGTCTTTCCCGTAACCATTCCCGCATTCAAATTACCTTTTTATTTTATGATCTCGCACCGTTTTCGACTTCTTGTTCTCGCTGCCGCTGCCGCCGCCTGGACTTCACTGGCCCTTGCGGCGGTTAATCTTCCCTCTGGTTTTAAGATGGAGGAGGTCGCTGGTTCAGAATTATTGAGTGAACCGATGGATTTGTGCTTTGCACCTGACGGAGCGGTCTGGGTGACCGGTCGTGGTGGGTCTGTCTGGCGAATAGATACGACGACTCGAGCGGGGCGCCACGTCGGCAGTGTGCCAACTGAAATGAGCGGCGATCGAGGTTTGCACGGAATTGCTTTTCATCCCGACTTTCCAAAAACACCCCATATTTTCCTAGCTTATCACGCTACTAATGCGCCGACCGGAAAATATCGCTCCCGCATTGCGCGGTGGACAGTCGGAGGGACTGAAGCATCGACGTCGATGGATCCGGCGAGTGAAAAATCGCTCCTTGAGTGGGAAGGCGATCAGGCGGGGCAACACGTTGGTGGGGCTCTTTTGGTACATCCCACCGAGCGGTTGCTTTATGTGACAACCGGCGAAAACAACCAGAATGCAAATTTGCGTAAGTACTGCGATGACCCAGAAAACAAGGCACAGTCTTTGAGTGATCTACGGGGTAAAGTGGTGAGGATGGGCTTTGATGGCTCTGTTCCTCCTGGAAATCCATTTGTTAAGACTGCGGGCGCTCAGGGACTTATTTATACCCGAGGGCATCGTCAACCTTGGGCGTTAAGCTACGATGCGACGAGTCGATTGATTTTACTCGCTGAAAATGGCGGTGACTTAGCCGACGACTACGACGAAGTAAACAGTCTTGAGGCCGGAGCAAACTACGGTTGGCCGAAGGTGTTTGGTGACGGACTATTAACTCAATCGCGCACCAATCGTGCCGAGGGTTTCACTTCACCTTGGTTCCAGTACCAGAGAAATACGGGGGCATCTTGCACCGGATCGTTCATCTATCGTCCGGCGTCATCGGGAAGAGGTTTTCCGGCGAACTATAACGGGGCGCTCTTCTATGCTGACTTTGGCCGCAAAACGATTCGGACAGCTGCGGTCGATCCTAAGTCAGGTAAATCGGGGGCCAGCACTGCCTTCCTTCAGGGACTTAACGCGGGTCCCTTGGCTATTCGACTCGGCCCAGATGGGGCGCTCTATTTCATTACTCATGGTGGTGGCACAAAAGCTTCCACCAATGATGTCTTGGCGCGGATCGTCTGGAAGCCCTAAAAATTGTCTCGATTCACTCGAACAAAGGGACGACGGCCAGTCGGACAAATTGGCCCAAAGATTCGACCACTGGATTCATCATTTGGAAAGATTGCCGCACCGCCCCTTGGGGGGATCGCTGTTCGCGGTGCGGCCTAAAATCTCCAGCGCGCCTTTGCCATGGGCCGGTGAGGCTTTCTGAGGTCTCGAGGACGACAATGACATCGTCTGCGGCCAGATTGCGTGGGAAAGTGACCACCAAATGTGGAGTGAGGATGTCTCCGGATTGGAAAGGTTCGATGCTGACTTGGAGTCCGGTAATGGGGTCGGCCAGAAGAGATCCAAAAGCATGATCGAACAGGTCTATTTGACCGTTGGAATTGGCGTCGGCCAGGGTGCTACCTAAAAATTTGGAACTGTCTGTTTTTCCTGGGCTGCCTCCAGGAACGACGCTTGTTCGCCATTGAAAGGGGTCGGCGTGGTTCGGTCGGCTCCAGGGTCGCTGTAAGACCAGTGAACATCCAGAGTCATTGGCGCCCAGAGGCCAAGGTGTACGGTCTAAGAACTTGAATCGGTGGAGATCATTTCCAGCGGCATCTTGGAGTCTTATTTCTTCGCCGTCATTGGAGAGATTGCCCTCGTACTCTCCTAGAACAAGGGGCGCAGTTCCGTAGCGCGCTTGAAAGGCAATTCGGTTGGCAACCACGAGGGCGCGGTCTTTGGGCCTCAGAGTGGTTCCGATGGGAAAATTAAACAAAATGCCCGAGATAAAGCGGACCCCAGTCATGTCCACGGCTTGGTCGGAGACATTCATCAGTTCCACAAATTCGAAGTCATCGCGATTGGAGGAAATGGCACGTTCAACGGATAAAACAGGCTTGGCGGGCTGATAGCAAAATTCGGATATGACCAAATGATTTGAACTCGCCGCGATGAGGTCGGCAGTAAAAAGGGCTTCATTTAAGGCACTCCACTCCGTGCCTTGACGGGCTCTTGCTTTGACGATTGTTGGCCCGGTCAGGTAGAGAGGTTTCGCGGTGTCGGGTAGCGCCACTCGGAAGGCATCGGGTCGGATGCTCCCACCGGGGAGGCGAGGATCCAATCCATTGGTGGTATAAAAAAGTTCAGCCGATGAGGTGGTCAGAAATATTGGGGTTGTGCGGGTCACCGAACCCCTAGATGGGCTCAGAGTGGGTGCAGCAATTTTCGGAAAAAGCCCAGCGTTACGGAGTTGGGTTAGGACCACACCTGTTCGTTGAGGTAGATAGGTTCCTAACAGCCAGTCGCGTTCCCGTTTCCAATCAGTCAAGTCTTGAGGGGGAGACAAATTATCATCCCCCCAACGAGCGGTTTCAGCAATGATTGCGGGCTCTACAGAGATGGCGATTGCCCCGTATCGAGCGATCGTGGATTCCGGAGATAAGGTTCCACCACTGAAGAAATGGCGTTGAACCCGATCGGCAAATTCCATTCGGTATTCGCTAAATGACTTGAGTCGATCATGAGGTTCGCCGACCCAAGAGCCTTTAATATCGGATCGAGGGGAAACCATGTTTAAGGGCGAACGCGCACGGTTGTTGCCCATGGTATTCTCGAAATCCCAGAGATAGAATTTAAAGCCGCCCGCAAGACCTTTTTGTTGTCGACCAAACCAGAAATTTTTGTTTGGCCAGTCCCAGTTTCCTCCCCATATATTGATCAGCATATAATCAATATAATTTGAGGAATCAAACAGGGTAGCAAAAGTAAGGTTCGGGGTGCCATCGGGATTGAGCCCCTTCAGGCGCTGATAATTTGCAAGAGTCGTGACGGTTCGCACCCCTCCTAGGAAGGTATTCCAAGCGTCTAGACTCCCGTTCTTTACGTCGCCAGAATTAATACTATCCCACTCGGTGGCCTCCCCGCCCAAGTAGGAGGCTGAGAAATCTTCAGCGGGCCGTTCTGTAAGATTGTAGAGACCCCAGTAAAGTCCGTTAAGATAGAGATGAACAAATTGACCTCGGGGAGAAGGTTGCCCCATGGCCAAGAGAGAACGACGACCGAATTCGTCGCGGATAAATTGTTCGGTATCACGGGCTTCGCCCCACGAGTAGCCGTCATTAGCTCCAGCTCTTAGAACCAGCGTATCAAAATCTCGGACCGCCCCAAATTCATGGAAGAGATCTTGATTGAGGCGACCTGATCCGTAGGCGCCTTTAAAGAGGAGTCGGAGGGAATGCTTTTGCGAGACGCCGCGTTGGCGAAAGTAGCCGCCTTGAATGCGCAATCCACAGTCGACTTGGAAGTCACCAGTCCCATCGGTTCGGATCCATTCCAAGGAGACAGCCCTTTCCCAATCGGCCCCACTACGTTCGGGATTTGCATAGATTCCGCCACTTGAACCAAACAGATTGTCGATGGGCGTGGTAATGGAAAGAGAGGGCAGGGAACGCAGGGATTCTTCCATTCGAGGAGCATAAGCCGTGGCTCGAGTGATGCGCGGATCCATGGCGTAGTCCGCAGAAATTCCAGCCCAAGTCGTGGGAAACCCGGTCGGTTGAGTGGGTTGATCTACGCTGTTGGTCAGAAAAAGATAAGTGTGGGTATCGACATCAGTAGGTTGATAATCCGCTTTAAAAGCTGCCGCGCGAACGACCGTGGTCCGATTGATTTTCAGCGGGCCCGTAGCGAGAGTTCCGTGGGTCCAGGTGGGGAGGCTCCCATCCAGCGTATAACGGATTTGTGCACCTTCAGTCCGAGTGGAAAGGACGAGGTCAAAAGGGAATTTATAAATCCCGCGATCGACACTGAACCTAGTATCGCTGACCCGACCTAGATTCCAATCCACCCGATTAGAGGAGCCTGGGGTGGCCCGTGCTAGGTAGGCGTTAAAGGTCGGCCCACCGGTCTCAGCAATAAGGCTCGCATCCAAGAGAAAATCAGAATCGTCGAGAGACGAATTGAGCCCATGAAACGCGAGCCAATTCGTGCCAGTTCGCAAGAGGTGACGGAGTTTTGCTAAGTCGATAATCTCTGCTTGGAGTGCAAGCGCTTTGTCACGCTTCGTTAAGGCCGTGCTCTTCCAAGTTGTTTGCCGAGGTGTATTGCGGGAGATAATTTCTTCGCCGTTTAAGAACACCACCACCCCGTCGTCGTAGCGCAAGTGAAGTTTTAGCGAGTTGATTGAATCCAGATTCTCTAATAGGAAAGGAGTTCGAACGAAGGCGGATGGAGTCCGGCCTCTCATCGATCCAATGAGGTCATTGCGAATTAACGGGCCATAGGAGATAGAACCGACTCCGAAGACTTCGACCTCCCCCAGAGAGAGCACATTATCCTCGTCGATATTGCCTTGGCCGGCAGAACCGGAGAGGTCGGGATCAGGTTTGCGAGTGACTTGAATAATCTGAGCCTCGATCGTGCCTAGATTGAGCTCGAAAAAATCCAAGTTGAGAACCTGCGGGCTTTTGAGAATGTTTTCAGGATTTAAGAGGCCTGAGGACCACAGAACCGTAGTGCCATTTGGCGCGAGAAGATTTACTGTAATATCTCGAAGTCGGCTTTGGCAGCAAGTGTCTCGATTGCGTAAAATTATTCGCTTAATTTCTGTCAGAGTGCCCAAATTCAACTGCCAAGTAGAGGCGTTGTCGTTGCTGTCTGTATGGGTAAAGGTGCCTAAATTTCCATCAATCGCCAGTTGTGCGGTTAAACCAAAACCGGTTGTGCTCTGTTGGGTGCTTCCTTTTCGGGCTAGATTTAGGTCGGGTGCTGATCCAAGAGGCGTGGTATCGAAGCCGAGGCCCAAGCCAGAAACTAGAGTCCAGCCGTTCTGAGAATTTGTTCCTGGAACGGTCCATTGAGCTGGGAGATCATTGGGGGTGGTGGGAAGTAAAAGCCAAACGGAGGTTCCAGAGAGTAAATCCTGCGTCCTGCCACCCTGAGGGATTCCGAAGGACACATCGGGATCCTGAGCCGGAAAGCGAGGTTTGAAGACGGAGGTTGGAATTTCGCCACTAGGAGGAAAAAGAGCGAGATAATCGCCACTGGCTTCCAGACGAAAATTGGTGTGCAGAGGCCCCAGGCCAGTCCGGTTTTTACCCGAGGCAAAAACGATCAAAAATGCCCCGGGTTCGAGGACACGATCTGGAAACCGCCACTGGGTCGGAGTTGCCTCTTTATCGGTGAGAAACCAGCCCGCTAAGTTGACTGGAGACGGTGTTGGGTTATGGACTTCGATCCAGTCGGAGGCAGTGCCATCTTCATCGAGTAAGGAGGCCTGATTGTTAGCCATGAATTCGGTAATCACAGGGCCGGAAGCCCAACACGGTAAAAGAAAGTGCAAGAAAAGCACCACCCATAGGACTCTCCGGGTGTCTCTGTGTGGAGTGAGTCTCAGCGGAAGAAACATGATCGTGAGCCTAATAATCGGTCGCTGTTCCGCAAATTGAATCTAAAGCAGGGCGAGCCAAAACGGAGAGGTACTTGCCCACAAGGCGCCAAGCAAAGCAAAGGCATTTGGGGCACTGGGAGGCAGGAAGAGATGGAGGGGGATAAATGGGACCCTGTCGGTGACTCAGTTGATACTAATTTGATCGATCTAAATCGACTTCTCTTCCCCGTTATTTGACTCCTCTATTCAGTGCTTTGGATTATGTGATCACTGGCTGTTTCTCTCCCGATAGAGACAGAGAGACACCGTCTTCAATCTAGCCGAGGCGAGTTTTGCAGATCTCCACAAATCACTCTGTGAACTCTATTGACTGATTGAGTGTCCTTCCGCCTCTAAGGGAACTGGTGCCTTCTGGGGATTGCGCTGGGGATTAACCTCCGATACGTCGGTTGGGATCATCCCAAGAAGGCCCACTTTTCTATTTGGTGAAGGCGCTATGCTGACGGCGCCCCGATGATTCGATAAAGGCTAGCAAATCGAGAATATCCTCTTTGCTTAATCCGTTGAGTAAACCCTCTGGCATCGGCGATATTTTTGAGGCCGTACGGTTGCGGACCTCCAATTTCTTCAGCGAGACGCGCGTGTCTGGTAAAAGAGGATTGGGAATGAGCACTAATTGATCAGGGGTTTCTTCGATCAACCGGCCAGTATGTTCGTCTCCATTTTTAAGGGTGACGATGGTGTTCTCATACTGCTCCGATAGTACCTTGCTAGGTTCGAGAATGCTCTCTAACACATTGCCTCGAGCGAATCGGGAACTGACCGCAGTGAGATCGGGACCCACACCGGCACCGTCGAGTCCGAAGCGATGGCAGCTCAGGCATTGCGCATCGGCGAAGGCCTTGCGACCTCGTATAAAGTTTCTTCCTCGCCCAGCGCTGTCCAGATCAACCGTCAGATCGGCCATTTTCCAATCCTTGACCAGAGGGCGCGCTTCTGGGGTTGGGAATTCGCTGATCGCTTTTCGCTCGGTGGAACCCTTGGCAATCGACGCCAATAAAGGCGCAAATTCAGTCTTTTCCGTTGGGTTTAATCCAACCGTGGCGTCGGCGAGGAAATTCTTCAGAAAATTGTTGAAACTAGCGCCGTCGCCATAGGGACGACCGGCTTCTTCGAACCACTGCACCAATTGAGGATCGTGGGTATAACCCTGACGGATTTTAATCCAATATCCGTAGTACTCACGACGTTGTTCCGTTGTCCAGTTTTTAGCGGTGCGCAAGTGGAAGATATAATGCATCAGATCTTCTTGGGTCGTCGACTGTGCCATCACTGCAAGGGTTTTTTCAACCACCTCTGAGGAGTGAAGCGCAATCAACACTTGGGACAGTTCTCGATTCACCAAGCGACTGGGGTTTGGATAACTGCGATTAAGCCGTTCCGTCGCGAGTTCGACCAATTCAACGGACGGCAAACCGTGCCGAGCGAGACTGATTTGAATGACCCTTATTTTGTCGAGTTGTTGCTGCTCAGTTAGGGAGGCGAGGGGCCATTTGGCTAAAGCGCGGAGATCGGCGTCCTGCGCTGACTTGCCGCCGACCCGTGCTAATGCGAGCAATGCAGTTAGGCCACCATCTGCCGATTTTTCTTCCAAGGCTCGATCCTGCCACTGGGCCACTGGTTGAGCTTCAAGGGCGATACGGGCGGCATAGCGAATGACTCGATCGGGGCTATTGAGGTGAGGCCAAAGAGTGTCAAGGGCCCGAAGATTTGGTTGGCCGTGAAAGGCTTCTAGGCTGCGGCGTAGGGCTCTGGCCTCGGCTCCGTCCCGATTTGGTTCGATGGCGGCGGCTACGGATTCGATTCCCGAATAGGTGACGCGATAGAGCCCAGAAGCCGTGCCTCTTCCGCCGATGGTGAAATACATAGCGCCATCGTTTCCGATAATGACGTCGGTTAGGTTAAGCGGTGGTTTAGGTTCACCCGGCTTTACTAGGCCGGCCGGTGCTACAAAATTTTCCCAAGTCGCCTTGTAGCTGGCTCCATCCGGCTTGAGGTGAACAGCCATCAGACGACCGTAGGTCCAGTCGAGAACGTAAAGGGCGCGTTGATATTTTGCTGGGAATTTTGCCCCTTTACCGTTGCCAGCCCCGGTGGGGCAGCCCACTCCAATATCCACAATGGCACCTAAGCTGTCGGGTTGGTATGCAGGCCACTTACCCGTCCCATAACGCCATCCAAATTCGGCACCAGAAACGGAATGGTTCACGCGGGTCGCACGATACCAGGGCGATCCCCAGTCGTATTCCATATCGGCATCCCAAGCAAACAACTCGCCGTCGACGTTGAAGGTAAAGTCGAACTGATTCCGAAATCCAGCGCAGAAAAGTTCAAACTTCGTTCCGTCAGGGTTGACCCGCAAAATGTACCCACCTGGAGCCATAACCCCGGTGGCGTGACCGTTCCCATCGGGTTGACGGGGTAGAACGTGATCTTCCGCATAATTCTTATGAGGCGAATCGAGTGACAATCCCTCCGGTGGCTTTGTATGATTACCGGCCATCACCCATAGATTACCGTCCGGTCCAAGTTCGACCGCGTGCGGGCCGTGTTCGCCACCACCGGGTATTTTCTTAATCAATTGGATCTTCTGCCAAGTGTCCGTTCCGTCGTCAGTGATACGATATAAACCAGACTCGAATTGCGTAGAATATTTGTTCACAACGACCCAGAGAGCACCGTAGGCAAAGCACATTCCTTGGGCATCATAGAGAGGTTTAGCGATAAATTCGCGCTTAGTAACCGCTCCATCCTTACCGAGAGTCAAACGCAACAAGCCGCCTTCAGAATTGTTTTTGGCGTACTGAGGGCTGAGGATGAGGCGGCCTTGGGGATCCTTGCAAAGGTTGACCCAAGAACCCTCGGCAGGTTCCCCCGTAAGAACCAGTTCAACTTTGAACCCGGGCAATGTGTAAAGCTGCGAAGCAGGGGTCGCGCGTTGGGTGCCTCCGCCTGAACCGGCCTTGGGCTTGGCTGATCCAGCGACGGTGTTGGCGAACACGGCCCCCCAAGGGCTTATCCCGAGTCGACCCAAGGATTTGGCGGACGACCAAGTGGTGTCATCCAGCGTGGGTTGATTCCAATTCTTGAGGTCTTTGTCGGTGGCTTTCCACGTGGCATCTGTCACCACGACTTGTTTGCCTTGGTCGGTAGTGACAGTGAATTGGGCGATGGCTCCGGCGGGTGAATCGTCGCTATTGCGGCTGCGAATTGCCAAAAGATTGGGCCCGGTATGGAGCTTGCTCCGGACATCTGCTTTATGGGCGTTCTGCCAACTGTCAGCGGAGAGGACCCGCTCGCCATTGACAAAAACTTCAAGGGAATCATCGGCAGTCGCGATTAATTCAGCTTTGGAAACTGTCCCGATGACAGTCACTGTTTTACGAAAAAAACGAGTTTCGGCGGAGTCTGATTTATTGAACCAAATCCATTCTGGGGTCTGAGCCAAGGTGGCTTGAGCAAGAGCCACAAGGCCCAGTGTAATTCGGTAGAGATGTCTCATAGTAAAATGGAGTGAAGCGTGTAAGTAGTTTAGGGTAGTTTCTTGCCCTTGCCCAGTCTCATTTCGGGTTCCTCTTTATTTCCAGTGGTTGGCATATAATTCATAGAAATGACCCTTTGATCACCGAGCGAGCATTTCTGAAATTATTGCCCCTGCTTGGTAACTGCTCAGGCACGAAATCAGTTATCGTGAAAACTAGGATCAATCTCAAGGAGTCTCGGGCGGGTTTGCCTGCAGCAAGGGGAAAGTGCTGAGCCGCTTCAAATGCTGAGAGCCTGTTCCTGTGGGCTGTGGAGATGTAGCCGCAGATGCGACAAAAGTTGCCACCGATTGGAAGTCGCTGAACGTGCCCGAGATTATTTGCCGCAGTTTTGTTCAACGACAATTATTCTTCCCCGTAGCGATCGGCCAGCAGGAAGGCGTATGCAAAAACATCCGCTAACTCCTCCTTCACCTTTGCCGGATCCGCGTCGCTCGGGGCTTTCCATAGGTACCGTTCCAACAACTCTGAAGCCTCGACACTGAGAGCGACGGCAAGGTCCTTCGGATTGTGAAACTGACCCCAGTCCCGCTCATCCCGGAACCGAAGCTACTTTTCAGTCAGCACGGCAATTTCCGACCCCAGTGGACTTTGATTTGGTGGATTCACGCGCATGAATTCAAGGTCGCCCTTCGGTTCAGTAGACACAAGTAGCTACTCGGATCTTGGCCATGTTTCGACTCAACAACACGACCAAGCCGGCGACAGATTCCCACCGGAACGGACCACCCCATCGTCATCAGCGAGGTCCTCAGAAACCCGGCAAACTCAGTCTGCTGGCCCGCCTCTGTGGAACCCGAGCCCTCATGAGCCTTTGCCCACTTCAGGCATTCTTCCTCGGCCACCGGGTTATCCGCCAAATTGAACCGCTCGGCCGCTGGCCGCCTGTGCAAACGGAGGATGAATGCACAGTGGTAGCAGACCAGATAATCGGCCATGGCCCCTGCTCTCGGATGATAAACCACCCGTTGAAATGGAACGTCTCGGCGAGCCAACTGCACTTTGGCCAACAGCGGGACCTGCAACTTCGACCCCTGCTCCTCCACCAAGACCTTGAGGCCCGTGGAAGACTCAACCTCTCTCAAGAATTCTTGGGTTGTCGTACTGACTGACATTGAGCGAACTCGATAGAAAAACGGTGGGTGCACCGCGAGACTGATGATGCGTTCGGGGTGAAAAGAGTCCTCGGCTTTGGACTAATTCATTCCTTGCGGGTCACAGCTAGGGTCACAGCTAGGGTCCGACGACTGCCGCCGGCCACCGCGGCTCATACCGCTGTGATGCTGCCTACGGTCCGACGCTGATGTGATCAAACACAGCATGGTGGACAATCGGCGTTGCCGAGGGGATGGAGTAATGCACGAAGCCTATCTCCATCTGCTCCGGCAATTTTGGGAATTTGACTGTCTTGATGGTCTTCCATTCCGTGCCGTCGCTGGAGGCATACGTCGTGATGTCACCTCCACGCCTTACCAGCTTCATCCACTTGAGATTTGAACCGATGTTGCCGGAGGGTTGATTGCCCGCGCCATCGATCATCGTGCTATCGCAATGCCGGGTCGCTCCGCTGCTGGCCCCCATGATCGCAGAGAATGGAATATCCCGCCCACCGAGCGGTTCACCGGGGCGAGGATTGACATTGGCGCGCAGGATGATGCCCGAAAACCAGTTGGCCGCATCCACAGGGCGCGAGCCATCTGGAGTCGCTTCATCACGCGTAATCTCCTTCAGGTGGGCGACCACGGTCACGTCCCCAGGGTGCGCACGAGTGTAAAGCCCCATCGATTCACCGACGAGCTTCACCTCGTTGTGGCTGTGCTCCACGGCCATCGGGTAAATATGATGCTCTAGCGACGAGAGTCGGTACCCTTCACGCTCAGCACTCGCGGCGTTTTGGGGCACGACAACAGGCGCGCTATCCACAGTTCGATTGCCATCATAGACCAAGCGTGCCCGCACCGTGCGTGACCTGCCCGACCAGATCGGTACTGTCACTGGCTCGTTCGCGTTGGAAACCGTCGCGAGCAAGTACGAGAGCGTCTTGCCGCCCTGCCACGCGAAGTAATCGAAGTTCGGATTCTCTCCATAATATTCCACCCGCTCGATTCGGTGAGTGCCCGGGTCGAGCTTGCACGAGAGCGTCACGCTCGCATCGGCCGAGCTAACGGGTAGGACGGTGATTCGAGGATCATGCGGTTCCGCACGGCGTCGAAAAGCTTCGGCAGGAATCGGGCACTCAGGACTCCCCGGCTTCGACCACGAAAGCTGAAGAAAATCGTCGGGCTGCTGCGACTGTTTGGGCCCCTGGACATAGAGCAGGCGAAACGCGTGCAATCCCGCACGCAACGACAGCGCTTCGGAGTAGTGAGCGATGGAGCGGTATCCGTCCGCATCGATCACCAGCCTATCATCCAGCAGCAATTTCAGGCCGCTGGCACCGGTGAGTGAGAACGTATAAAGCGCGTTTTCTGGGGCCATCAGAAACCCGGTGAACTCCAACGCATAGCCCTCCCGGCGCTGACGTGGGGTGATGTCCGGAGTCGCCACTGCACCCTGCCGAGCCGGGTTTAGTTTGGAAAAATCGGGCAATGCCCTCCAATCCTGCGGCTTCGTTGTTTCAAAGTATTTGTAGGTCAGTCCAAGTGTCTCTGAAGCAGATTTCGCTCGTCCCAGCGCGGGTTGGGCAACGCTACGTAAAACCTTCACGGTGACTGGAGCAGAGCTATTGCCGAAGACATCGTTGATTTGCAGGCGAGCTTGGAGAGAGCGTCTCGGGGCTGCCGGCAAGTCGAACACCCACAGCCGCTTTTCGGGGTCATTGCGTTTTTCTGTAGCCACCACCCGCTCGCCATCAAGGAGGCTCACCTGATAACCCAGTTGAGGCGATGATTTGGCACCCATTTTCCATCGCACCACCACGCGCCTGACCCCGATTTCTGACGTCACTGATTCAACCACGATGGGGTCAAAAAAATCCGGCTCCGACGGTTGCTCCAGAACCTTGCGGCCTTCGCTCACTTCTCCCTGTTTCGGTTTGCCCGTTGAAGAATCAATTTCATTGGCCGTGGTCTCCATGAGCACCGAGCGTTTGTCGCCTGAAAGCGTCAGTTGGACGGTGTCATCCCGCGCACTGGTTGTGGTGAATTCGGCCTCGGAGGTCCACTGGCCACTCCGCCGCGCATAACTGTTCCGGACTTCCATCGCGCTCTTAAGACTGGCTCTCGGGGTGAAGCGCTCGTGAAAACCTCCCAGGTAATTGAAACCGGTAAGTTCCGCTGGAAACTTGAACGTCGCCAAGTGAAACCACTCACCCGTCTCCAGCGACTTCATCCACACACCGGCAAAACCCTCACCCGGCGACGGCGATGTCGCCGTCCAGACGCGATGGACAAACCGATACCATTGGTTGGCCTTAAACTCCGTGTTCGGCCACTTGCCTTTGATTCCTCCGGACGAACCTTCCCAGTTCGATCGTTTCCAACTCATGTGCGGCCCTGCATGGACAAAATCTATCCCGCTGGCGGGTGCCCCTTTCCCCGCCATCTGCCACGAGGCGTATTGCAGCAAGGTCAGTCCCGTCCTCCGCTCGGTCACCACTCCCCCGTAGTACTGGGCCCGCCAGCCTTCCTTCGATAGAGCGTCTTGGGGGTAGGTCGCGATATAGACTCCATCCGTCCAATAAGGATACCGCGCATCGAAGACGATGACCTCCTGCGGTTGCGAAGTGTCGCGTGTGATCCGGAGGTAGCTTGCACGCGCTGGCGACAGGCCGATGAGCACGATGAGTAGTAAGGTCAGTGGTAGGACTTTCATGGAGGGCAGGTCAGTGCGTTGTCGGTAGACAGATTTCAGTGGTCAGGGCAACCGTCGGTTAAAATTTCGGGGCAAATAGACCCGTTGTTTTTCCGGGCAGGATCGCATGGGCGTGATGCGTGAGCGACATCAAAAGGCTACGGGACCACGAGTTGGAAGCAGGCCCCGCTCCCTTGCTATTGATGCGGGCCCAGCAGGGGGCAGGTCATAATTCTTTCATTTGACAGGCCGCGGAGGGGTGCGCAGGAGGTGAGGAGGTGAGGAGGTGAAGAGGTGAACTCGCGCTTTGAATTTCAGGCCGTCTTCGAAAGTTCTACTGCTCGACCGTCCTCCTCCTCCCAATCCAGCCCCGTTTTGGTTCCCGGGCTAAGCCCCTGGACACCTGCATAAAACAGGCCCCCGACTCGAAACTCGGTCAGCGGCCCACCGTCGTAGCCATCCAAGGAATGCACTGGCTTACCGAGGCGGTGTTACTCAAGTACAATAATCCAGCATTTAATGTTATACGGTTTAATTGTTTGTCTCAGTTTTATCATCGATTTCTTCGCCTTATCCGATATCCTAACTTCGTCGATTCAAAGACCACCTCGAAGTTTGTGCCGGGCCGGCCGGCCCTGGGGCCGAACCAGTCGTTGAGCACTTGGGACAAGACATTTTCTTCACAGTCGGCGTCTTGGGCAACGTTGATGGCGATTTCGACCAACTTGACTCGAAGCCGCCGGCCTTCGGCGTCCACGTCGAGCCAACCTCGGGGGATGGCCGGGTTCTGCGCGCGGTCGGGGAGAAAGAGGATCGCGCGGCCTCCCGAATGCGAAACCTTGCAGGTGAACCGTCCTTCCTGCGCCTCGCCTTCCCCATTCCGGCTCAGGTATTCGGCGAGCCGCCAGTCGGCGAGTTCACGGGCCATTTCTTGGAAGGCGCTCCTCAATTCTGGGGCGAGGGTGATCTTGGAGGCAAACTGCCGGTCGTGGTACGTAAAGAAGGTCTTACGCATCGCATCGCCACCGCCGGTCCAGGCGTGGATCGGGTTGGTCTCCAGCATGCGGGTCAGACTGCTTAGATTGGCCAGCGCCGGGCCGACATCTTGGCGCAGCTTAGCCGATCGCTCGGCCTGACGGCGGAAGCCGCGCTCCAACGCTTTGATCGGCAGTGATCCGGGGAGTTGGTCTTCGTCGAGCAGTGTCAAAAGGGTGAGGATCTTGAAGCTCTTGGTCATCTGGGTGGATTCTAGATCCACGAGGAATTCCGACGCCTGCGCCAACGCCGCGGACTGGGTCGGCGAGAGATCGCCCATGGACTGAACGAACCGCAGCCAGGATCCATGTGACGACCGGAGGGCCCTCGGGGTGAATCCATCGCGGAATATTTCGGCCGCGGTGGGGCGCTGCCCATGCCGCTCTCGGAAGTCGAGGTAGTGGGACTGGAGGGCATCAGTATGCGCGGGGTTCCTGAGCAGGGAGCGCAGGATGTCGATGGCCTGCAAGTCGTAGGTCACCTCGCATCCGGGCGGCAATTCGAAGTCGCCCGCCAGCAGCAGGTTCAGGGCCCTGTCGATCGCTTGGTCGCCCTCAGGCAACAGCAGCAGGGTGCGTGGCTTGCCCAAGAAGCTGCGGTGGTTGCCGATGTAATCGATCACCGTCAGGAAGGGTTTGCCCTCCGCCTTGCGCAAGCCCCGACCGAATTGCTGCATCCACAGGAGGGCCGACTCGGTCGGGCGCAGCATCAGCACAGTGTCGATATTGGGGATGTCCACGCCCTCGTTGAACATGTCCACGGCGCAGACAACATCGAGTAGCCCAGCTTCGAGTGCCTCCAATGAGGCCGCTCGCGGGGCTGAGTTCTCGCCCGAATGGACGGCGACCGATCGGGAACCGTTCTGGCTGAAGAAATCAGCCATGAAGTCGCAGTGCCGTTGCGAGCAGCAAAAGGCGATGGTGCGCCGGCCGCCACGGGCCAGCAGTTGGTCGAGGGCGTTGCGGGCGCGCTTCTCGGTGGCCACGGCGTGGGTCAGCGCGGCTTCGTCGAACCGATGATTGCGCCAAGGGATATTCCGGTAGTCCACCTCGTCGGGAACGCCGAAGTAGTGGAATGGGGCCAGCAGGTCTTCGCGGATTCCACGCTCTAGGTCGCAGCGGTACACCAGGTTTTCCTGACACAGGCCCAGCAGGTCGCCGCCATCGGTGCGCTCGGGTGTGGCGGTCAGGCCGAGTAGGAACTTCGGCGTAAAATGAGCGATGAGGTTACGGTAGGTGGCGGCGGCGGCGTGGTGGAATTCATCGACGATGATGTAGTCGAAGCAATCCCGCTCGAAGGCCTTCAGGTGCCGCTGCCGACCGAGGGTCTGGATGGAGGCGAAGAGCACGTCGGCGTCGGGCACTTTGTCGGTGCCGGTGTATTTGCCCAACGAAGCCCGGGGTCGAATCCGACGAAAGGTCTTCAAAGCCTGCGTCAGAATTTCCTCACGGTGTGCCACGAACAAGATCCGGCGGAACTCAGATCGGCAACTATCAAAGGCGCTCAGCCAAGTCTTGCCCAAGCCGGTGGCTAAGACGACCAAGCCGGCGGAATTGCCGTCGCGGCGGGTCTGCTCGAGAGCTGAGAGCGCCTCCAGTTGGATATCATGAGGTGGCGGCGCATTCTTGCTGGTTTCAAGGAGTACCGTCCCACTCGAGCGCTCCGGTGGCCTGCGGCGCTCGGTATATTCCCGGATCCATTCCTGCGTCACCAACCGTGTCGACGGATGGTGGAAGAGTTGATCAAAGCTTTGCTGGACTTGTACGATACCCTTCGGATCGGCCGAGGTGAGCACGCGGTAATTCCATTCGATACCTTGTTGAAGTGCGGAATCGCTCAAATTCGAGCTGCCGACCAAGGCGGTGGCAGTGCCATCTGGAAAGTGGAAAAGGTAGCCTTTGGGATGGAAGCTGACTTGGAGGGTCTCAAAGACTCGGAGCTCGATCTTGCCGGAGAGATCGGTGAGCCGAAGCAAGGCCTCGGGCTCAGTAATGTCGAGGTAATCGCCGGTAAGCAGGCGGATCGTTCCACCTCGACCAAGCAAATCGCGCAGGTGTTCGATCACGAGCTCCAAGCCACTTGTCCGCACGAAAGCCACACACAGATCGGCTCCGATCGCACGGTCGAGGTGAGCCCGGAAATGGGGTAGGAGCGGATCGTCACCTCCGCCGTGGATGAGGGCCCGGTTATGGGGCACATCGGCCAAAGCATGACCACTGGCAGCGGGGTGCCGGAAATAGTTCCCCTTCGACGGGATGACGTTGCGCACACCTCCGCGCGGGTCAGGCAGATCTCCCGCATAACGAGGAATCACATGAATGTGGAGATGGAACACGGTCTGGCCGGCGGCCGCCCCAATGTTGATGCCGATGTTGAACCCGTCGGGTTGGTGGCAGCGCAGAATCTCTTGACGCGCCATTTCGATGCCTTGGAGCAAGGCGATCTGTTCTTCGGCAGTGGCATCGAACCAAGTCGAAATGTGACGACGCGGGATGACCAAGAGGTGTCCGGGCGACACGGGGAATCCATCCCACAAGCCAATGAACCGGTCGGTCTCGAAGGCAAGTCGAGTGTGGTCCGGTTGGCAGAAGAGGCACTGGTTGGACATGGCACGGGTCAGGCGAGCGACGGGTGCGGAAGATATTGGAGGGGTGCAGGACTCCCTGCGGAATGGCAAAGATTGCAGTGCAGCCTCGAACTCTTGCGGCGGACGAAATAGTCGTACTGGCAAATCCGGCATCGGTAGCGGTGACGAGAGAGTGTCGGACTCTTGCGGACTTTTGGAGTCATCAGCGCCTTATGACCCAGCTTTGTACCGGGCTCGTAGCCAGCGACACGCACCAATTCTTGCCATTCCCGTCCGTGCGGTTTGGCGTTGGTTCCGTGCAGCAGGTGCACCGCCACATGCGCGGCTTCGTGACACAGCACCTCGAGCAGGAATTTTCGGGGCACCTTCTTGAGCCTGCAATTCAACCGGATCTGCCCAGTCTCTGGGTGTGCCCGCCCAAGGGACTTCGTCATCCTCCGCGAAAACGTGACTGCCACCCGACTAGGAAGTTGGGGCGTGCGCCAAGATGAGGCCCAATCGGACAGCGTGTAGTTGAACGGTTTGCTTGGCACGGTCTTCCCTGGAAGCAGAACTATTGCTTTTCAGCGGCTGAGTCTGGTCAAGGTTATCGCGCCATTTCAGTGGCTACAAGCCGGCAGGTGATGGAATCCCGGAATGCAATGCTTCGGTCCGTCGACCCGGGCGTAAGGCCAAGCAGGGGTCAGGTCATAATTCTTTCGTTTGACAGGCCGCGGAGGGGTGCGCGGGAGGTCGGCATGGCGCGCCATGCTCAGGCTCGAAGTCCTCGGGGCGTGTTATCAGGTCAGCAATCGCGGCAACGATCGGCGCCACGTCTTCCGAACCGTGGGGGCCCAGATCGCGTTCGAGACCTGCCTTTTCGAGGCGTGCGCGAAGTCGGGTTCTGTGCTGCACGCGTTTGTGATCATGGGCAACCACCACCACCTCGTGGTGGAGACGTCGGCTGGTAAACTTGTCGCTGGTATGCAATGGCTGCAGGCGACGTTTGCCAACCGTTTCAACCGGCAGCGGGGCGAACGCGGGCTGGGCGCTCGTCACTCAGACATTCAAGACGGCCCTGGTCAAGGACCACACTCTGTCGGCGACGAACCGCGGCGTGCTTGAAGCGCCGCACCTAGGCTAGCAACGGGCGGCTCGCACGGGAGTTGGCGATGGGGGAGGGCGGGGGCGGTTAGCCAATCCGTCAGCCGTCAGCGTCGTCTGGGCGGTCCATCCGTGGATTTGGTGGAGCAACTGGATGAAAGACTTAAGACCTGACTCCGTTATTCTGGGCAGTCCAGCCTTTATCAACCCTCAAGGGAAAAGTCTTCTTGAGTCATATCATTCTCAAAAAGGTTTAGAAGAAACAGTTGCTCTTGCACCTCGATCTCTGGACTATTCGCTCGCCTTCAACGGTACTGGTCGGGGCGTAGCGTAGCTTGGTAGCGCGTCTGAATGGGGTTCAGAAGGTCGTGAGTTCAAATCTCACCGCCCCGACCATCCTCTCTTTTCGCAGTTTGTTGGGCTTTTCAGGTGAAGCCCGCCTGACGAACTTCAGTCCCTTGGCAGGTCCAAGTGCCACTCAGGTGCCAAGCACTGTAGATTTGGCTTTGCCGTCGCCCGGCGATCGCCGCAACTACTGCGAGCCGTCCGCCCTCACAGCCGGTGCATCCCGATGTTGTTGGCAAAGTTCAGTTCCAAAGGTGGGAATAATCGTTATTTTTCACCAGCACGGCCAAATGCAGCAAGGAAGTGAGTCGTCGCGAGTCCAAAATTGTCAACAGCCTCGAAGTCTGCCTTGAAGCTGTTTACCCAAGTACTCGACAGCGCCGCTTCCCATGGGTGCTCCTGCTTTTTCCATCTGTTGAGTAATGCAGATGTTCTCGATGATCTTGGAAATAGCTGACCTCCCGGCTGATGGTCTTCTGATCTTCAGTCGTCCGTTGGCTTTGCGTTTGCAATAGGTCCTCCAATCGACGGACCGTCCGCGCCTCTCGGCCATGGCGCAGCCCGTGCAACATTTCTTTGAGCCACCCTTGACGGACTTTACCTCCTTGAAAACGCAGAAAACCCCTGTTGGCGGGTGGCTTTCTTTGCTTTTTTGATTTCGTCCTTGTGGCTACGGCGTGGTTTTCAGAAAGCCTAATACGTGTTGAATCGTCCACTGACGGTTCTTGCCTTCCCATCGCTTTCAAACAGCGGCTTCAACCTCTCGGTGAGATACCATTGAAGATAATAGGCCAATACGCAGAAAAATACATGACTGCGGATCTGGTCATCGGTCTTTTGGTAGATCGGCCGCATTTCCAGCGATACGGTCTTCCGGATGCAATCCGGCCGCCGCCGGCGAGTCTTGCATTCGCGCTGGGTGGTGACCGGATTGCGGCAGAGGCAATAGGGTT
>CAMDGV010000074.1 GCA_945898055.1 Akkermansia muciniphila
ACGCACACCGGATGCTCCGGCGTTGAACGGCGGCGGCGGTCTAGCAGAAAGAGGGTAGAACCCGCAGAGAGGAGCGTGTCAGACGCCGGGAAAGGGCTTCACCAAGCTCATCCGGCACGCCGACGAACCTCAGATGCTGCAATCGACCGGAAACCCGGCCGATTCGTCCGCCTACCCAAATGCAGATGAATCCGCCCTGGCGCTCCCGCCGACCCGATGGAGAATTAGGATGCATTTTCATTGGGAGCGGCCTAACTTGAAATTGTTCCCAGTGACCGTTCGCTCTCACGCCATTTATTAGTGACGGGCGTCAAGGCAGCTCGGACGTTTAAAACGTCTAGGTTGCGGCACTATCAAGTTGGGACACCACGTAGCGAGGCTGATCATGAACTCCGCGATTTCTCTAACCCGACGACAAGCATTCATGTCGGGAGCCATGGCCCTGGGAGCGACTGCCTTGGCTGACTTTGCTGACGCCGCGCCGATCGACTCGATCGACTCGATCGAGACGCCGTGGATTGATGCTCACTCCCATATCTGGCCGCCGGAGACGGACAAGTTTCCGCTCGTCAACGGACAGACCAAGAAGGATCTCAATCCGCCCAGCTTCACCGATGATGAGTTGATGGCGATGGCTCGTCCCGAAGGAGTGGGGCGAGTCGTACTGATTCAGCATTCGGGCTATCACCTGTTCGATAACTCGTATTTGCTCGACGCGGTCCGTCGGCACCCGAAGCTATTTCGGATCGTCGGGATGGTGAATGACCAGAAGCCTTCGCCGGGCAAGGTGATGAAGAGTCTGCTGCCATTGGGAGTCACCGGCTTCCGCATTACGCCGTTCGTACGCAAGGAGAAGCAAGCCGAGTGGCTCGACAATCCGGGCATGATCGAGATGTGGAAGACCGGCGCCGAGACGCGGCAGGCGATGTGCTGTTTAATCAATTCGTCGGACCTGCCTGGCGTCGATCGGATGTGCGAACAACACCCCGACACCCCCGTGGTCATCGATCACTTCGCCCGAATCGGAACCGACGGGCAGTTTCGCGACGAAGACCTCAAGAGCCTCTGCCGTTTGGCCCGGCACAAGCACTCTAGTGTGAAGATTTCGGCGTACTATGCGCTCGGCGAAAAGAAGCCACCGCACCTCGAACTAATTCCGATGCTCAAACGGTTGTACGACGCCTTCGGCCCTCAGCGATTGATGTGGGCGAGCGATTGCCCCTACCAGATTCAAGGCGGCAACAACTACAAAGCTTCGATCAGCTTGGTCCGCGATCGGATCGATTTCTTCACGTCGGACGACCTCCAATGGTTGCTCTGCAAAAGCGCCGAGAAGGTCTTTTTCTACGCCTGAGCTTAATGGCTGATCACGCCATCCAAATTGTGATCAAACTCGTTGGACATTCACGAAGGATCGGCCGCCGGCCTCAGTTCGGTCGACGATCCTGATGGGTTCGCCCAACTTCGACGGAATCGAGTCCCAGTTTAAGGTGACAGCCTCATTGTCTTCTCCACCAACTTTGCTACGCAATCCTTTTGCGATGGCGTTCCCGGAATCCCAGTGCGGGTCCTCAACCCTCGAAAAGTGGGTGCGCCGATGAGCCTGCTTTCGGGCCAAGATTTATCCCCGTCCGCATGGATCCGGGTCCGTCCAGCGGAGTGCACGACAGCTTTTTTGTCGGTTGGTCCGAGGGCCAGTCTCTTCGAATGCCCGACCACCCGCTGGACGTAACCCAGCGCGAAGATGAAAGCCGAGTGCGCCAAAAGCCAAGCGTAGCTAAGCCCGCATTGCTCAAGCCCAGCTTGCTGCCGCCATGCGTACTCAACTCACGCCCCGGAAAACGCCTTGCCCACCAAACCCTCAAGGCATCATTGGAAGGAGTGCCCCTTTGAGCTAGCCACTTGAATTCGCCTTAACAATTAGTAATAGCATGGTCGATTATTCCCGCATTACCCGGCTTGACGAGCATCACTAATTAGGCGTATTTAGGCGTTCTGGTGCAAAAATAAGAGTGTGAATACGGATTTTCAAACCGCCAATAGACCACGACGGTGATCCGAGCTTTGTTGCATTCCTGGACTTGGCGGATGGCGTGGCGAGAGGCACGGTCTAGTCGAGTCAGACTCCTCTGGTTTTCTCTCTCGATTTCTCTCGGGGTGGCGGCCTTGGTGGCTGTCGGATCTCTTTCCGCCACCCTTCGCTCTGCAATCGAAGCCCAGGCAAAAGGTCTTCTGGGAGCCGATCTCGTTCTTAGTGCGCGTCATCCTTTTACAGTCGAAGCTGAAGCTTTCGCCAAGAGCTTGAATCCCTCGGCTGAAGCACGTGAAACGAGTTTTTCTACAATGCTGGTTTTTCCTCATCTGACGAATGCCATTCGATTGGTGAATGCTCGGGCCCTCCTTGGGGACTTTCCTTTTTACGGAAAACTCGAAGTAGTACCTGAGTCTGCCGCGAGTTCTATGCGACAGGGTAACGGCATAATTATCGAGGAAAGTATCCTTTTTCAGTTTGGTCTGAAGGTGGGTGATCCCGTGCGAATAGGAGCTTGGACGACTCAGATCGCCGGTGTTTTAAAAAAGGTGCCCGGAGATGCCATGAACTTCGGAACCCTTGCACCTCGGATCTATTTTGATGCGTCGCGGTTGGAGCAAACTCGGCTCCTCGGCGGCGCTAGTTTAGCTCGGTATCGGAGGCTGTTTCGTTTTGACGAGAACCGTGATCTGCCAAGTTGGGTGCGTTTGAACCAAGTTCGTCTGACGAAAATGGCTTTGGAAGCGGATACGGTTGAGCGGCGGAAGGAGACATTGGGGGAAGGGGTAGGGAATTTGAATCGGTTCCTTGGATTGGTGGCCCTGGTGGCGTTAGTTCTTGGTGCCATTGGAATTGCCAGTGCGCTTCATGTGCATGTGACGTCGAAATGTCCCAATGTCGCTGTGCTTCGCTGTTTGGGAGCCGCAGTGGGACCCGCCTCAGCAATCTATTTGGCTCAAGGTGTTGTCTTGGCTGCGTTCGGAACGGCCGTGGGTCTGGTGATCGGATTGTTACTGAGCCCAATCGTGCCTCGCGTTGTGCAGAAATTTATTCCAGTCAGTTTGACGGGCGAATTTCATTGGGCACCCGCACTCGTCGCCTCGGTAACCGGGTTCTTAGTGAGCGCGGCCTTCACCGTACTCCCGCTTCGATCTGTGCGTGGGGTTTCTCCTCTCCAAGTGATCCGTGCCGACTTCGAACCTCGGGTGGGTCGCGACTATTGGGCATGGAAAGTCGGGTCGCTGATCGTTCTGGCTCTCATCGGATTCGCCGAATCCCAAGCGCACCATCGGTGGGAGGGGGCTGCAGCCGTGGTCGGGTTGGGTATTGCTTTTGGGGTGTTGTCGTTGGTGGCGATGGGTTTGGTCCGGTTCGTTCGCAGGTTCACCCCGCAATGGCTCCCCTTTGCCTGGCGCCAGGGATTAGCCGGACTCCATCGTCCCCGGAACCGGACGGTTTTAGTCATTACCTCGGTGGGTCTAGGTACTTTCCTCCTAGTGACCTTGCAACTCACGCGGGATGTCCTCTTGACCCAACTTTTCCCGGCAGGCAACGCGACTCAGCCCAATACCATTCTCTTTGATATCCAACCGGACCAACGGGACGGAGTCTTGGCCGTTTTAAAAGACGAAGGGTTAGCGATTCTGGATGAGGCACCCATTATCACGATGCGACTCGTTTCATTAAAGGGCCGTTCCACGGATCAGATTTTAGGAGAAAAAGATTCGAAGATTCCCAGTTGGACGTTGCGCCGCGAATACAGATCTACGTGGCGAACTCGATTAGTTTCTTCAGAGATTTTGGTGGCAGGGCGGTTTCCCGAATCGTCTTCGCCCTTGGAAACCCCAATCCCAGTCACGGTCGAAACGGGAATTGCTCGGAACCTCGGTTTAGGGCTGGGCGATGAGATTGTTTTCGACATCCAAGGAATGCTTATGACTAATCGAGTTGCAGGCTTGAGGGAAGTGGATTGGAAGCAAGTTCGGCCCAACTTTTTCTTTGTTTTTCCGGCTGGAGTTCTCGAAGAAGCTCCGGCCACGTATGTTATGGGCACACGGGTGATCGGGTCCGCTGCTTCAGCCCAGATGCAACGAACTGTTGTTGGCCATTTTCCCAATGTCTCCGTGGTTGATCTGACCTTAGTCTTGCAGACTTTGGATGGGATCGTGACTCAAGTAGCGTTGGTCACCCAGATTTTGGCCTCCTTTACCGTAATGACTGGGTTGGTGGTGATGGCTGGAGCGATTATGACCGGTCGCTGGCAACGGATGAGAGAAGTGGTTTTGCTTCGGACCCTGGGTGCCAGTCGGCGTCAATTGAGACAGGCATTATTCGCCGAATATTCTGTACTTGGAATGCTCGGTGCGACCACGGGGATTCTTTTGGCGATGGTGGCTGCATGGGCTCTAGCGACCTTTATTTTTCATACCGGATTTAGCCTCCGACTATCGGTGCTAGGAATCGCTTTTGCCGCGGTGACTGTCCTCACAATTAGTGTTGGCCTCCTTTCGAGTTGGGGACTAGCTAGTCAGTCGCCTTTGTCACTCTTGCGCAATGAAGGTGGGTGATTGCTAAAATCTTCTGCGATATCTATCCCTGACAGTTGTTTCTCTGCTGGCGATCGTTAGCATCCCCCTATGTTCCTCCTACGATACGCGGTTGCTGTCTTGGTTTTGATTCCTATGAGTCACGCCGCTCCTCCGCGGGCCGTGCCGATGGGCGAGATTCCAGCCGATGTTCGGATGTTATCGCCCAAGGATTTGGACGGTTATTTCCCCTTTCAACCTGCGACCTCACAGGAGGCGTGGTCCAAGCGGGCTGAAGAGGTCCGTCAGCGGATTTTAGTGTCACAAGGACTGTGGCCAATGCCATCGAAGACGCCTCTTAATGCGCGAATTTACGGCCGAATCGAGCGTGAGGATTATAGTATTGAAAAGGTTCATTTCGAGAGTGCCCCTGGATTTTTTGTGACTGGTAATCTATATCGGCCCACCAAGATATCTTCAGGCAAAGTTCCAGGGATCCTCTTTGCGCATGGACACTGGGCCGACGCTCGGTTGTCGATTGCCTCCGAGGCAGAAGTCGCCGGTGAAATTGCCACGGGCCAAGAACGTTTTGTGGCGGGTGGCCAAAGCCGATTTCAATCCATGTGCGTTCAACTTGCGCGGATGGGTTGTGTGGTGTGGCAATGGGATATGCTCGGCGATTCCGATTCCCAACAGTTATCCCGTCAACTGGTGCATAGTTTTGCGAAGCAACGGCCGGAAATGAATACGGTTGCGAATTGGGGACTGTTCAGTCCGCAAGCCGAAGCTCATTTGCAGAGTATCATGGGCCTTCAAACTTGGAATGCGGTTCGGTCACTCGACTTTTTACTCGGATTACCGGAGGTCGATTCGCAACGTGTTGCCATCACCGGCGCGAGTGGTGGTGGTACTCAAACAATGCTTCTGGCCGGCATTGATCCTCGAGTGACATTATCCTTTCCGGCGGTGATGGTGAGCACCTCGATGCAAGGTGGTTGTACCTGCGAGAATGCGAGCCTGCTCAGGATTGGCACCGGTAATGTGGAGTTTGCGGCTTTGTTTGCTCCGAAGCCTCAGGGGATGACCACGGCAAACGACTGGACCAAGGAGATGTCTACTAAAGGATTTCCTGAGTTAAAACAGCATTATGGGATGATGGGTGCGCCGGATAAAGTGATGTTGCAGCGGGGCGAACATTTTCCGCATAACTATAATGCGGTCTCGCGGACAGCCTTTTACAATTGGTTAAATCGGCATTTTAAATTGGGCTTTGGTGAACCGGTGCTCGAGAAAGATTACTCCGTTTCTTCGCGCAAAGAACTGAGCGTTTGGGATGAAGCTCATCCTGCTCCGAAGTCGGCAGATCCCGATTTTGAACGGACATTACTGAAGGGCTGGCATGAGGATTCAGAGCGGCAAATGACCGAGTTATCGGCTACTGCTCCAGAGAAATATCAAGAGGTCTTGCGGGTCGGATGGGATATTGTGCTCGATCGTCGGGCCAAGGAAACACCGGGATCGATCGCTTGGAAGCTAAAAGACAAACAGGATAAAGGGACGTGGATTCAAATGGTCGGATTGCTGCAAAATGATTCCCGAAAAGAAGAATTACCGGCGGTATTTTGCCATCCGAAGAACTGGAATGGATCCACAGTTTTATGGTTGAGCGAAGCAGGCAAAGATGGGCTCTATGAGATCGATGGGAATCTCCGTCCGGCAGTTCGGCAATTGGTGGATGGCGGTACTACGGTCGTGGGACTCGATCTCCTGCATCAGGGTGAGTTTCTTGCGACCGGACAGTCCCTGACCCTCACTCCGCGTGTTCGTAATCCACGAGAAGCCGGCGCGTATACTTTTGGTTATAGTCCGGCGGTTTTTGTTCACCGAGTGCACGATGTGCTAACCGCTCTTAGTTATATTCGTGGCCATGAGAAAGCCTCGCGTCGCGTCGGTCTTATTGCCCTCGACGGAACTGCTGCCATTGGTGCTGCTGCCCGGTCTCAGGCGGGGACTGCTGTCGATAGAGTGGCTCTGTCTCTTGGAGCGTTTAGATTTGGTCAGGTATTGGATCTGCGATCCGTTGATTTTCTACCAGGTGGAGCAAAGTATGGCGATATTGATGGGGTGTTGTCTTTGGGGAGTGCTGAATTGAAGAACCTGACCACTGCCGATGCCGGGGTCGCTGCGACTTGGATTGTACGTTGAAGCGTCGGCCGCGAAAAATTGGTGTTGGACCGAACTCAGTTGGGAGATTCTGGTCGATCAGTACCGCGGCCGGAGGTTCACGGGGTGGGTTCTTTATTAAGGACTCCGGCACCGCTGCGGATCCATTCGATGATGCCGAGGGTTTCGTCGCCGGTAAGTTGTTCTTTGCCCTCGGGTGGCATCACATCGCTATGGGATCGAGGCAACAGGATAAGTCGGACCAATCGCGACTTCGCCGGATCACCGGGAACTACCGCTGGTTCGCCGCTCTCGCCACCCTTGATCAGGGATTCCAACTGATCGACTCGGAGTTTAGCCTTTTGCTTATCGGGCCCATGACAGGTGATACATTTAGCTGCAAAAATTTTGGTAACGCCCCCAGGAGTTGCAAGAGAAGCCAGTCGATCGGTAGGGGGCGGAGCCGGATCCAATTTCTCCATCAACCATTTTAACGGCGCCGGACTGTTCAGCGAGAGAAAGCCACGCCCGTGGGTCAAAGTTCCGCCCTGATGACCTGTCATCATGAGGAGAGCCATCGTTGCGGTCATTGCGCCGCGGTAACACCAGCGACTCCATGCTCCGATTCGGTCTGCGGCAGGGTGCAGCATTAAGGTGATACCGGTCAGCAGGACCAGAGCTAAGCCGGTGGTACGATGAAGTACTAAAAGTTGAGTCGTATACTCGCCTGATTGAGCTCGGAATACGCCGAGCATGCTGGTGATGGAGGCTGAACCGAGGCTGAGAGCGAGGGTGATACTAATTAGGCGACGAAGACCTTCGAAGGGGCGAAAGCGGGCCCACAGTTCCATGATCCCCGTCAGAGTTAGAAAGCCAATTGGAAGGTGCAGGAACACCATGTGAAATGGACCAAGGAACGAGGACCAACCAAACCCATTTGATGAACCCTCCACGAGCCCGCTGATCTGAACGCTGGCGCACAAAAATGGGAGAGTAGCACAGCCAGTAATCAACTGGAACCGTAGACGATCCTTCGGAGTGTTAAGACCCATTTCCGACGTCGACTCCAAAGGTGGATCAATTCATCAATTTTTTTTCACTGGATTTTAAAAAATGGCGCAGCTGCTTTGGGTGCCAAAAAACACCCAAGATTCACTTTTTAAAGCAGGGGCAGCATCGGGCGGCGTCATTCAGATTAACTATTAATCGAGAGAACTTTGCGCCCGCGAAAAGCTCAGCACGCCCGGAGCCGTTCACTCTGTTTTAGAGAGGCCATAAGTTCACTTTAATAAGAGGTAACGGGAGGAATTTGAGAGAGGTGTGCGGGTTCGACCTGCACTGCGACGTGTGAGAGAGTAATCTGTCCCCCAATTAGAGACTCTTGCACCGCGGGAGCGCTAGCGTGACCTTCATGGACTGCGAGAAGCGGATTCACTCCAAGGTGGACCTCAGAAAAATGGGGGTAAAACCTAGGAATCAAGTGCGAGTTCAAATCCCTGAATTTTGAGCGATTTTTTGCGAAGGCAGACTTATCGTGAGGAATGACAGACGATGAAAGTAGCGACTTGTTTCCCGGGCTGGTCGCTGAGGTGCCACCCACGCTGGTCGCACCGACTTTGGCGTGGGGCAGCGGGCTCGCGCCACCCTGAACTGGCCGGCGGAGCGGGTGCTCACGATGATTGTGGATCGGGGCATCGACGGCGATGAGGTTTTCGAACGTGTGCTGGCGGACCCGTATTTACAGCTTATTACTTGGGAAAATGGCTTCGTCGCCGAACCCACTCTCCCGGAGTCTTGGAAGTCAGTTCAACCGAGGTCTTGATCCACCTCTTTCCCGGTGGCAGCTACGGCAGCGAATTTAAACGCAGGGTGAATCAGCCCCTCGAGACCATCAATCAGCGGCAACTCAAGCACCCGAAGCTCCCGGGCCGACGACTTCGCATTCGCCTCGCGCACCGTTCGGAACTCGACCTCAAAGTCCGGATTGGAACCTGAGCAATCCTCAGCAAAATTACCCAAAATTAAGGCAATTTGAAGTCTCACTTGATTTTGGGGATTTACCCCGAATTTTCTGAGGTCTGAAGCTAGTTCGTGGGTAAATTCAAAAGCCTGCACCACGCCCTGCTGCTCCAACTTGGAAAGGGGGCGTTGGTTGGCGAGCGCCACCGCCGCCGTGAGACGCGAGAGTGCGGTGCGGTAGTTTTGCCGGCGCTGAATCCAGCGCACGTCGGATTTACTCAGAATGATGAAGCCTCCAGGTGGCAGTGACCCCTCCATCGGCAATACCCTTCAACCCAGGAGGCGCTTACACGGTAGGTGGTCTGCTATGCTGCCGGATTAAAATTGGACCTGAGGCGACCTAGGCACCATGAACTACGCATCACCGTCACCCGTTGGCATCGCTGCCGAAGTAGGCCACTAGACAACTGCGCATTACCGTCCGCGTCAAAAAGCAAAATCCTATCAGTTTTGCCGTTGACGCTGAGTCTCGTTCGAGTCTCATTTGAGACATGGCGATTTACATCATTAGCGAGGCCAAGCCGAAATTAGGCGCACTGGTCAAACAGGCCTCCGCCGGAAAGACCATCTACCTGCTCAACGGCAAGGACATGGTCGCACTTGTCCCGGCTCATCCGACGCACGACCTTCCCTCCAACCTTGACGTACCGGCGGTCAACCGGCGGTTGGCGGCCTCTGAACGGACTCCATCAGCGCCTTGGAGTCGAGGAGACGCGGGGCGTCTGGCCAAGCAAGCGCTTCGGACCAAACCCGGGCAATGACCTCGATTCGCCGCGAGGGATTCGTAACCGCATTGCGGGAGGGTATCCTCTGGAACGCCACCGCACAGCAGGAACACGGCCCGGAAGCGGCCGAGGCGCTGGCTCAACGCTTTGCTGACGCCGTGGACCATACCATCGACAAGCTTCTGCGACGGCCAAGTTCGGGAATGGTTTGGCCGCATCGCCCGGGCTATCGGTTTTCCTTGGTCAAAAGGCCCTTTGACCGTTGGCTGATTTTCTATCGGCAACCCGACCCGATGACCATCGAACTGGTGGATATAACCCGTGGGGAACGCGACCTACCCAGACGAGTCAAGTAGCTCTGGCCAGTCAGCCAAGTCCTTCAGCAAAAATGATCACAAGAGGACCAGCGACTCGGGTCAGTGCCCAGCAACCCTTCCATCCCGGCGACCCGATGGGGTTGCGGCGTCTCGACCACCCAATGAAAAGGATTCGGCCTAAGGACATCGGCGTGAACCTGCCAGCCCGTCTTGGCGCAAACCTCGCCCAGCGACTCGACGAAGCGCTGGCGATCCGCAGCATCCCTGAAGATCCGTTCGCGCTGGTCACCGCGATTCATGACGTGATCAATCGCGCCAGCCTACTCGACTCTCAACTGGCGGGCCCTGCCGGGCGAATGGCTTTGGTCGCTTTACAGATCAATACTAAGAACCGACCCTTTAACTGGGCCGACGACTCCGCTTTCGCCTCGCGCACCTTTTTGGACTCGGCCTCAAAGTCCGGATTGGAACCTGAGCAATCCTCAGCAAAGTTACCCGAAATTAAGGGATTTGCAGTCTCACCTGATTTTGGGGATTTACCCCGAATTTTCTGAGGTCTGAAGGTGGATCTCGAAGAGGCAAAGTGCCCCAAGGCTGAGGGCGCCCCCAGCGCAGCGAGCGGTTCCGCCTTGCTATGGCCGTAGGGAGGATTTACGTCGGGAAGTGCGGCCGCGATTCGTAACCCTGCACAGACGCCTCTTGGTTTTTGAATCCGGTGAGAATGCTAAGATCCACGCCTTGGATGAATCGGGGTTTTCCCATCGCTGGACGGCGATTCGGCCAATAATTCAAAACTTCCAACCTTGACGCTGGTAGAGTTCTTGTACCTAGCCGACTGCGCCCTTGAGATCTTCGAGTCCAAGCATAACTCTGGTGAACGGAGGAGAATTCGCTGTTGTTCGACCAAACCAGAAGCTCGGTTGATCTTAAGGCCGCCGTTCTCAAAGAGTCGAAGGGAACGGATGACTCTGCACGCGTCTTCGGAGAGTGCTGGCAACTCTTTGGATCGGACCGTTTCCTCTCAGTACCTTTACGCAATCCATCGAAAACACTCTGCCAGAAAACACTCTGCTACTTGCTGCATCCTTCGACTTGTTGCACCCTATTCGGGTATGTCGCTTCAGCGCACCCCATTGTTTAACTCACATCAGAAACTCGGAGCTAAACTTATTGAGTTTGGCGGGTGGGAAATGCCGGTCCACTACACTTCTATTGTCGATGAACATCTCTGTGTGCGGAGAGCCGCTGGCGTCTTCGATATCTGTCATATGGGAGAGGTCTATATCGAAGGCCCTGATGCTCTCGCTTTTCTCAATAGCACCTTCACTAACGACGTCCGAAAACTAACCCCAGGTCTCGGGCAGTATTCTCAAATGTGCACTCCGGAGGGGGGTACCGTGGATGATCTCTACATCTACCAACTTACCGTCACCCAGTATTTGCTCATTATCAATGCTAGTCGGATCCCGGACGATACCGAGTGGATCGAGTCCGCCCTGAATCGTTTTCCGCAAAGGTCCGGTGTCCATATTAACCACGCCTCGAAAACCACGGGAGCTCTCGCTCTTCAAGGACCCCGCGTTGTTTCTTTTATCGATAAACTCTTCCAAGGTGCCGCTTCCGGTGGGTATCCCGCTGCCTCGGCGTCGAGTCTTCCTAAGAATGGGATCGGTCGATGGATCTTCCAGGGTCAAGAGGTCTGGGTTGCGAGGACGGGTTACACTGGCGAGGACGGGTTTGAAGTCATTGCAGCCTCGACTCTGATTGGTGAAATTTGGGAAAAGGCTCTCGCTGCCGGCGAATCCGATGGAGTTCAACCCTGCGGCCTCGGGGCTCGAGATACCCTTCGGACTGAGGCCTGCTACCCTCTCTACGGGCATGAACTCTCCCTTGATATTTCCCCTATCGAGGCGGGTCTCGGGTTTTTTGTCGCTTTTGACAAAGGCGACTTTATTGGACGCGACGCCCTTTTAGCCCAAAAAACGAAAGGCCCAACTCGGCGTCTTGTCGCTCTCCAAATGACCGTTAAATCTGCGCCACCTCGGCCAGGTTACCCGATCCATGCCGGCGGCATCTCGGTCGGATCCTTGGTCAGCGGTACCCAAAGCCCCTCGCTGAATAACGGGATTGGACTTGGATTTCTTCCAGTCGCCTTAACTTCTGTCGGTACGCCTGTCGCAGTGGAAATCCGGGGTCGAACTTTTGAAGCTGAAGTCGTCAAAAAGCCTTTCTACCGCAAAGCCTAGTCGACCCCTCTTTATCAAAGGATTGAATCGCCGAGGCCTTCTTCCTTCACTAGGTTCACGGTCATGTCACTCCGTTCGCGTCCCTCGCTCGGCCTTTTTCTCGGCTGGATTATTCTCGGACTACCTTCCCTCGTCCTGAGGGCCGAGACGACACAGGGTTCCCCGAATCAATTGACTGTTCGTCATCCGCTGGAATGGCAAGTCCATCAGCGCACTTCATTGACGGGTGGAGTCATCCGCGTTGAAGGTCACTTATCGCGTCCGCTGGAGGCCACCGATCGCCTTGAGTATCAACTTCTGCCTGCCACCGGGACGCCAACTCCCGCCTTATCTCTACCCCTTCACCCCGACTCGACCCACTTTGATATGGGGATATCCGCCCCCGCTGGTGACTGGTTTACGGTCGAAATCCGGATCCGTTCTCTGACCAGAACGGTTGCTTCGGTGCTCATCCCTCATGTTGGAGTTGGGGAGGTCTTTCTCATCGCCGGACAATCCAATTCCGCTAACCACGGGGAGGAACGTTTAAAGCCAACTTCCGGACTGGTCTCCACCCGACACGAGGGTCGTTGGCTTCCGGCCCAAGATCCACAACTGGGAGCCAGTGGAAACGGAGGCAGTTTCATACCACCCTTTGGTGATGAGCTCGTTGCTCGACTCAAAGTTCCAATCGGAATTATCTCCATCGGGGTCGGCGCGACAAGTGTCCGAGAATGGATGCCCGCCGGCACTCGGTTCCTCAATCCACCTACCCTTACCGGCAATGTCCGAAAAGAACTCGATGGTTCCTGGAGTGCCAAGGGTTCCCTTTTCAATAGACTCATCGAACGTCTCAACGAAATGGGGCCTAACGGTATCCGAGCAGTGCTTTGGCATCAGGGGGAATCAGACGCGAATCAAGCCGACACAACCCGCACCCTTTCGGGTTCCGGCTATCGGCAACTCCTTGAATCTCTCATTCATAACTCTCGCCGAGATGCCGGTTGGAAAATTCCCTGGTTCGTTGCGCAGGTCAGTTACCATACCCCCGACGATGCAGGTTCGGAATCCATCCGTGCCGCTCAGTCATCGCTTTGGACCGATGGGATCGCCCTGCAAGGTCCTGATTCCGACGCCCTCGTTGGGGACCTCAGAGATGGGGGTGGCCGGGGTGTTCACTTTAGCGGCAAGGGACTTCGCGAACATGGGCTTCAATGGGCGTCGCGGGTTGCTCCTTGGATTGAATCTCCGGCCAAAGTCACCAAAGAATCGATACCAACCGGAGGTCGACTCGATTTAGCGGGCACAGAAAACTTCAAAATTCTTGGACGTCCCGCTTTCCTTTACCTGCCTCGAACAAGCCTCCAAGCCAAGACGGGCCCGCAGCCTTGGATTTTTTACGCCCCCACACTCCCCGGTCTTCCCGACGCTGCGGAACGATGGATGCATGAACGTTTCCTCGCCGCTGGAGTCGCGGTCGCTGGAATCGATGTGGGTGAAGCCTACGGCAGTCCATCAAGTCATCCCGCTTTTCTTGCTTTGCACGATTGGTTACGGCAGGAGCGAGGGTTCGCAAACAAAAGTTGCCTCCTAGGACGCAGTCGAGGCGGGCTAGCGGTGGCCAGTTGGGCTGCGGCACATCCCGAACGGGTGGCGGGCCTCGCTGGTATTTATCCCGTCTTCGATCTCCGCAGTTATCCGGGATTGGCCAGCGCCGCCGCTGCTTATCAACTGAGTTCAGAGGAACTCGAAGCTAGGCTCGCTACGCTAAATCCGATTGCTCAAATTCAAGCACTGGTTACCGCTCAGATCCCTTCTTTTTTGATCCATGGCGACACCGATCCAGTCGTTCCTATCGGCCCCAATTCATTGGCCTTTCGCGAGGTCTATAAAAAGGGCAAGGCGAGTGCTTTGTTTCAACTAGAAATCTTACCCGGTCAAGGGCACAACATGTTCAATGGCTTCTTTCAATCTCTCCCTCTGGTGGAGTTCGCCATCGCCCAAGCCCGTGAAGGTGCGCGTCACTAATTAGCCGCTTTTTTCAGCCGTTTTATTGGCAAACAAGCGGTTTATCTGCATTCAAAATTCCCATTCTGTCTGCTCGGGAGCGGGTCTAAGACACGCCTCAGAATCCGAGTGGACCGAATTAACGGCGAGTCCCACCCTGTACCGCAGCAGTGCCTCGTCGGGCAGCGGCAGACATAACCACTCTAACCCTAAAGCTCCGCTGTTGGGATCTAACCACTGATCCGCAGACTCTTCACTCAGCACCACCGGCATTCGATCATGGATAGCCGAGGTAACTGCGTTTGGGCGGGTGGTTAAAATTATAAATGTTTCCTCAAAAACTTCCGGAGTCGAAGAAGACCGACTTAACTCCCAAAGCCCAGCAAACAACAAAGGGCCTCCATCGCGACGGACAAAACGCCAAGGTAAACGGGTTCGTCCCTCCGCTTTCCACTCGTAAAAGCCGTCGGCAGGAATTAGGCAACGCCGATGTCTGAAGGCAGAACGAAAGAGAGGCTTGGAGGTAACGGTCTCGGCGCGTGCATTGATCACCCGGACTCCCACGCCGATTTTTTCGGTCGAGCGCGGCAGCCAACCCCAACGCAGCTCGGTCCATTTAATTTGGTTATCCAGATTGCGAATAACCGGCGCACGTTGGCCCGGCGCAACATTGAATCGCGGCGCACCCGTCCAATCAATTCCCACCTCTTGGAATCGTACTGGAACGACATTACTTCTTAAACTATACCGACCGCACATGGGTCCTTAGAACGCCCGAAGGCCGACCACAGGGAAAGCAAAATGCCCAACTAATCGAAAAATAAAGGGTTAGAGATTTTAATAGCTTGAAGGTGTCTTCTTGAAACTCAGCGCTCACAGGTCAACCTTCGAGCAGAAATGTCCTTAGCACCCCATGTTCTGCGCGAGCTTCAAGATCGGTTCGGAGTCAGCGGTGTCCTTATCGCTCCAGAGGATCTCATTCCCTATTCGTTTGATGGTACAGCGGCTCTGAGTCAAAGGCCCGCTTGCGTCGTTTTCGCGACTTCTTCTGACGATGTCGTCTTTGTCCTCACCTTAGCCACTCGCACTCGGACCCCAGTGGTCACTCGAGGCTCGGGCACCGGTCTCAGCGGTGGATCCCTACCCGTGCCCGGATGCATTGTTCTGTGCACGGTTCGACTTAATCGAATCATCGAAGTGGATTCATCTAATCTGGTCATGGAGGTCGAACCCGGGGTGACCACTCTGCAAGTGGCTGAAGCCGCAGCGGCAGCGGGTCTGTTCTATCCGCCCGATCCTGGTTCGATGAAAATCAGTACCATCGGGGGTAATGTCGCTGAGAACTCCGGAGGGTTGCGCGGATTGAAGTACGGTATCACCCGCAATTATGTGATGGGGCTTGAAATTGTTCTACCCAATGGCGAGTTACTCAAAACGGGAAATAAATGTGTCAAAGATGTCGCTGGCTACTCTCTGAAGGATCTCTTCGTCGGCAGCGAAGGAACTCTCGGGGTTCTCACTCGCATTCTCCTGAGGCTCATCCCTAAACCGGAAGCCAAGCGGACGATGATCGCTACCTTTGACGCCATGGATTCCGCTGCTCAAACGGTCTCCGATATTATTGCCGCGAAAATCATTCCCTGCACCCTTGAGTTTCTCGATCGCACCACCCTTCGTTGTGTCGAAGACTTCACAAAAGTAGGGCTCCCTGACTGTGAAGCCTTATTGTTGATGGAAACGGATGGACACCCAGCCCAAGTCGCTGATGAAGCTGACCAAATGGCTTCCATCGCTCACCGGAATGGATGTCGTTCACTCAGGATCGCCGCCAATGAAGCTGAGGCCACCGCGTTGGCTACTGCACGACGTTCCGCCTTTAGTGCGCTGGCACGATTGGCTCCTACCACCATCCTCGAAGACGCTACCGTGCCCCGAAGTGAATTGGCCAAAATGATCCGTTTTGTCGATGGTATCGCCCGCAAATATCAATTACGCATTGGTACTTTCGGCCATATGGGCGACGGAAATTTACACCCTACTTTTTTGACCGATGAGCGAAACCACGCTGAAATGGAGCGGGTTCATGCGGCATTTCGGGATATTTTCAACGAAGCCATTCGCCTCGGTGGCACCATTACCGGCGAACACGGAGTGGGGTTGGCTAAGAAGGAATTCCTACCCTCGTTTCTCGGACCCGCCCAAATGCGGGTAATGCGAGCACTTCGTCGCGAACTAGACCCAGCCGGTATCTTGAATCCAGGAAAAATGTTCGACTGATATGATTCCGATCACCGGTTCATCCCTCCTTGCCACGACGCCGCCGCTGGCACGGCAACGCGCATTCCTGACCTTGTTAGCCGATGATGACCCGTCGATTTCCAACGCCATTGCAGCTCAACTGATCCTCGGCGGTGAAGCTACCCTCAGTTGGCTCAGGGAACATCGTCTTGATGCCGACCCAACACTCCGTAAAGCGGTCCGAGCTTTCCTCCTAAAACAGTCCCGTGAGAAGGCTGATCTCACTTTCCTGAACTTTTGTAAGAGTCACGCCGAATACTTTGATCTCGAAGAAGCGGTCTGGTTATTTGTGCTGACCCACAATCCCGAAGCTTGTATTGCGGCCTACCAAGCACAACTCGATGATTGGGCGGAAGAAGCGCGAAGCGGGGTTGAGGAATCCGCCTCAGGATCTGGGGTGGTCGCCGCCATAAACCAAGTTCTTTTTATCAATCAAGGCTTCCGAGGTAATGGCGAAGACTATTACAACGAACTCAATAGCTATCTCGATTCGGTGATGGACCTCCGCCGAGGACTCCCCATTTCACTGTCGTGTGTCTACTTGTTTGTGGGGCGCCGATTAGGTTTGCCATTGGTGGGAATTGGGATGCCCGGACATTTTCTTTGTCGTTACCAAACCGCCCAGGAAGAACTCCTGATCGATCCATTCCATGGAGGTCGAATTGTTTCAAGAGGCGAAGCTTTGCTCCGGCTCATCCAATTTTCTTTAAACGATCTGGATGTCCATCTGCAACCGATTACGCCAAAGCGCTGCCTTCAACGACTGATCGCCAATCTGCATCTCCTTTACAAAAAGCATGGAAATATCGCTGAGGCCACCCGTTTGCAGCACTATCTCCTGCTGCTCTCTCGATAGGTCCGGCCCTCGATAAGTCCCGCCCCTTCAGACTGGAGTCGGTTCCGTGACGATTTCAGGCTCAAATCCCACAATGGCTGGATCTCCGTAGAGGGTAAAATTCCGAGCGCGTTCGATCCTCAATTGCATTAACTGACCCCGGTGACGCTCTGTCCCATCAAATACCACGATCTTGTTGGACCGCGTCCGACCCTCATAGCGCAAGCGATTTCTATGGCTTGGACCTTCCACCAAAATCTCGACCCTTTGCCCGACTAAGGCATCATATTTCAGCAGAGCTAACTCATCGATTGCCCCGAGCAACCGCTGGTGACGTTCCTCAATCACCTCTTCAGGAATTTGATCGGGCATCTCGGCCGCAGGAGTGTCTCGACGACGACTGTACTTGAAAACATAGGCCTGATCAAAACCCACTTCCTGACAGAGAGATAAGGTCGACTCAAAGTCCGCCTCTGTCTCGCCTGGGAACCCAACAATAATATCCGTACTAATTCCCATCCCAGGCTGGACCGCGCGTAACTTAGAAATAATCTCAAGGTAGCGCACCCGAGTATATCCGCGATGCATCAATCGAAGCAATCGGTCGGAACCACTTTGAAGCGGCAGATGCGCACTTTCCACAAGTTTAGGAAGACGTCCGTAAGCTTCGACGAGGTCGTCTCCGTACCCTTTGGGATGGGGTGAAGTAAAGCGAATGCGATCCAGGCCGTCTACCTGTTGAACAGCTTCGATCAACTGGACAAAAGGACTGCGACCTTCTCGGGTTGGAAACTCGCGCTTGCCGTAACTGGTAACAATCTGACCCAACAGGGTGACTTCCCGAATCCCGCGTTCAGCCAAGGTTCGGCACTCGCCCAGAATATCCTCAATCGTCCGACTTCGTTCGGAACCGCGGGTGGCGGGAACAATGCAGAAAGTGCAATGCTGATTGCAGCCCTGCATAATGCTAACAAAGGCAGTGACCGCCCCGACGCCCCCTTTGCCGGTCTGCGGCAAGTGCTCGCGGATCGCGGACTGGCTATCGGATTCCTCATCGATCTCGACTACTTTCGTCCGACGCCCCGAAAGAATATCATCGAGATACTCTCCAGTCCGATGAAACTTCTGAGTTCCAACGACGAGATCCACCGCTGAATTCTGTTTAAGCAATTCCTCACCCCGACTCTGGGCCATACATCCAAGGTAACCGAGAACTTGGTGACGCCCCTTCTTCCGATTCATTCCCGCAAGAGTGGTCATCTTACCGATGGCTTTTTGTTCGGCCAGATCACGGACGCTGCAGGTGTTAAGCAGAACGATATCGGCCCCACTCTCGAGGGGGGCTAAGGAATAACCGCGCTCGACTAACTGGGCAGCCACTGCCTCGCTGTCGCGCTCGTTCATCTGACATCCGTAAGTTTTGATGAAAACGCTGGGCATGACTCTTTTGAAATTACGGACGCTAGAAAACAGGAGGCGACAATGAAAGAAGGATAACCCTCTCTTTAAAACTAAACTAACCGATGATTCACTTTAACTTTTAATCCCCTCTTCGAAGGTGAAGATCCCTTTATTCAAGGGAAATCAACCTCCACTTCTTACCCGCTCACGCTTTACCTCACGTTCCTCCTCAATTCGAGCACGATCGATACCATAACGACGCCGGCACTCATCTTCCTCAAGAAAGTCGCCCTTCAACCGTGCGGCGTCCAAAGCGGCTTTCAGTGCCAACTCCGCCTGTGCGATTCGAGAGACTGCCACCGATTCGATCTCAGCGATCTCTGCCTTTTGGGCGGTCGACAGTTTCTTTTCAGGAGCCGATTTGCTGAGCCGATCCATGGCTAGTTCATACGCCGATTTCATTCGTTTACCTTACGCATATCTCGAAACTGTTTCCAATGCTCTTCCAAATTTTCCATTGATCCAGTTGGCCACAGCGGAAGTGGTGCGCCCACTTTTACCAATGCAATTAGTCCTTGTGAGCTGGTTTTCCTCGCGGTGGCGATGGCTTACTCGATCAAAATAGGGAACTAAGAGAGAGAATGTTCTTTGATTGGGTCATTGCTAAGGCGGATTTCAATTCGCTAAAATTACCCCTGTGCCGCAGCAGCAGACTCTTAAACAACCCATTACCTTTTCAGGGATCGGTTTGCATTGTGGGAATAAGGTGACCATGACCCTCCTGCCTTCTGGGCCGGGATCTGGTTTACGCTTTCGTCGCTTGGATTTGGAAGGGTCTCCGGAAGTGGAAGCACGGACCGAAAACGTCGTGGACACCCAACGCTCCACTACCCTCGGACGTGGTTCGGTCAAGGTTCATACCGTTGAACACATTTTAGCGGCTTTAGCCGGGGCTGGCATCGACAATGCCGTTATTGAACTCGACGCCAATGAGCCGCCGATCTCCGATGGGAGTTCACGCGTCTTTGCTCGACTCATTGGGGAAGCGGGCACCATGACGCAGACCGACCCCCTCGAACCTTATCAGATTACCACGCCTATTCAACTGACCTTGGGCGAGACCGACATGGCGATATTTCCCCATGACGGCTTTAAAATCACCTGCACAAGTTCCGATCGAGGCGGTCGTTTTACTCAGTTTTACTCACTGGAAGTAACCCCTTCCACTTGGGTAACCGAGTTGAGTCATGCGCGGACTTTTTGTTTTTACGAGGAAATCGAATTCCTCATCAAAAATGGACTCATCAAAGGCGGCAGTTTGGAAAATGCGATTGTCATCCGAGATGATGCAGTCCTAACCAATGAACCCTTGCGCTATCGAGAGGAATTCGTGCGCCACAAAATCCTCGATATCATTGGGGACCTTTCCTTGGTGGGCCGCCCCATCCGAGGCCATGTGATCGCGGTCAAGCCGAGTCACCATGCCAACACCGAATTAGCCAAAGCCATTCTCGCTCAGATCCGCCGTCCTCTGGAAGCAGCGCAGACGTTTGCTCCACCTCCGGTCGTCTTAGAAAATCGCCACCCCTTGGGCTCCACTGCCCCGTCTAAAACCCTCAATCCCGCTACGCCCATCGTGACTTCTTCACAGCCTGCAGAAACTTTAGTCCAAGATGGTGCCACCTTAGATACCATGCAGGTAATGAAAATCCTGCCTCATCGCCCCCCTTTTTTGATGGTAGATAAAGTCACTCTCATCGCTGGCAACCGGATTGTAGCTCAGAAAAACGTAACCATGGGCGAGCCCTTTTTTGAAGGTCATTTCCCCGGCCACCCGATTATGCCGGGCGTCCTACAATTAGAAGCTATCGCTCAAGTGGCTGGCATCTTAATGATGCGTCAGGCCGAAAATGCCGGTAAACTCGCCTATTTTATGTCGGCAGAAGATGTCAAATGGCGCAAACCTGTCCGGCCCGGAGATGTCTTGATGATCGAAGTCGAAATGACGAAATCGCGGGGGAAAATAGGGAAAGCACGCGGTAAATGTACCGTCGATGGGGAGTCCGTGAGCGAAGCAAATGTGACCTTTATGTTGATTGATCGGTGAGACCGTTCCGCCCCTTCTACGATCGCTGCCATGATTCATCCAACAACTCAAATTCATCCTAAAGCGTGTCTGGGATCTGGTTGTGAAATCGGTCCCTTCTGTGTCATCGGCGAACACGTGGTCCTCGGGGACAATTGCCAACTTCATTCGCACGTAGTGATCGACGGACATACCCGCCTCGGCAATAGCAACCAAATCTTCCCCTTCGCCTGTCTTGGCTTGAAAACCCAGGATCTCAAATGGAAAGGCGGGCGAACCGGGGTTGAGATTGGTGATCGGAATGTTTTCCGCGAGTATGCCACGGTGCATAGTGCCACCTCCGAGGGCGGGGTAACTCGAGTCGGGTCAGACAACCATTTCCTTGCCTACACCCATCTGGCTCATGACGTCCAAGTGGGCAACCATATTGTGATGTCGAATGTAGCGACCCTGGCTGGGCATGTGACGGTGGATGATTACGCGATTATTGGGGGACTATCGGCCGTACATCAATTTTGCCGAATAGGACGCTATGCGATGATTGGAGGTTGCGCCAAAGTCGTACAGGATATCGCTCCATTCATGATGGCCGATGGCAATCCAGCTGAAACTCGATTCATCAATAAAGTCGGATTGGAACGGGCTGGATTTTCAGCCGAGTTGATCTCGCAATTGACTAGATCCTACAAGATCCTTTTTCGTTCCGGACTCATTGCCGTCAATGCTCTGACTCGTCTGGAAACAGAGTTGTCAGGCTCGGCGGAGGTGGCTCACCTCATCCACTTCACCCGCACATCTCAGCGTGGATTAGCTCCTCTCAAGAGCTCGTTGCAAATGAGAGAAGATCGCTGATCGATGGAAGCTCCCTTGCCACGCAGTCGCAGGTCCGCGACAAGAGACTCACGAGGCCCTTGAGCACCTACCAAAAAAAAACGATCAGTGTCCCGGTTGACTCACCGGTGCGGCGCCGTTTGCCGCCTTTATTGCGTCGAGCATGGTATGGTTTAAATCAAACTTTTCGTCGTCGAATTGCTCATACGGGTGTGACACCTGATCAATTTACCGCCTTGCGAATATTAGTTGAAGGCGACTCCAATGGACTCACCCAAAGAGCTCTCACTGAGGCGATGTCCAGCGATCCAAACACGGTGGCTTCCTTATTGGAGCGAATGGAAGAATCCGGATGGATTGAGCGGCGCGCACACGAGAGCGACAGACGCGCTTATCGAATTCGACTCCTCGAGAGCGGGTTGACCCGCTATCATTGCGTCCGAGACTTAGCGGTTCAATTACAGGCCGATGTTTTGGGTGGTCTGCCGGAATCAGAGCGAGAACATTTTCTTGAACAACTCGAAACGGTGGCAACCGCCTGCAAACAGGCAGCCGATGACTCTTCCAAAAATCTAAGATGAACCCAGCGATCGATCTACCGTCTCCGCTGCACTCGGTACCCCCTCTTTTAAACGAAGGTCCGCCCCTCGCTGAACAGCCTCGCCGTCCTCGGTGGCGGGCTTGGATCTTT
>CAMDGV010000075.1 GCA_945898055.1 Akkermansia muciniphila
CCCCGGCCCCGACCCCGACCCCGACCCCGACCCCGACCCCGACCCCGACCCCGACCCCGACCCCGACCCCGACCCCGACCCCGACCCCGACCCCGACCCCGACCCCGACCCCGACCCCGACCCCGACCCCGGCCCCGACCCCGGCCCCAGCCCCAACTCCAGCACCGGCCCCAGCACCGGTTAAGCAGACTGGACAATTGGTCGGAAGAATTGATTTGAGTCAATTTGCATACGGTGGGCGGACAACCCGTGGGGTTTCAGCAAATGCGCCAGCCCCAAAACCTGTCGCACCCCCACCGCCACCGCCACCGCCCCCCCCACCAGCACAGCGTCCCGTTGATTCACGAAACCGGCCCGGTCCAGGTCAGTTTCAACGCGGCGGGCAGGGAAGTTATGGTCGTTCTGCCGGAGCAGGCGGTCCCCGCTTCGGAGGAAATGCGATGTCGCGTCAGGCGCCTAGTCAACAGGCCCCAGCACGTCCGGTGGCTCCGCCGCGTCAACAGTACGCCGCTGATGCTCCCACGATTATCATGCGGCCGCCCATTCTGGTGCGTGAGTTGGCGGAAAAAATGGGGAAGAAACCCTTCCAAGTCATTGGTGATTTGATGCAGATGGGGGTTTTTGCAACGGTCACCCAGTCCATTGAACCGGAAGCAGCGATTAAGATTTGTGCGAAACACGGAATTCGGTTTGAGACGGAGAAACGAGATAAGGCGGCGCACTTCATCAACGTTCCTAAAGAAGATAAGATCCAACTCGATTCCGAGGATCAAACGGAGACTCTCAAGTCGCGTCCGCCGATTATCACCATTATGGGGCATGTTGATCATGGCAAAACCTCTCTCTTGGATGTCATCCGCAAAGCGAATGTGGCAGCGGGTGAAGCGGGTGGCATTACTCAGCACATTGGAGCTTACTCCATTGCCTATCCACATCCGACGACGGGTAATTTGGAAAGTCTGACCTTTCTCGATACTCCGGGTCATGCGGCCTTTGCTGCGATGCGTGCACGGGGTGCCAACGTCACTGATATTGTCGTCTTAGTTGTAGCGTCGAATGACGGAGTGATGCCTCAGACTTTAGAGGCTCTAGCTCATGCCAAGGCAGCTAAGGTGCCTATTATTGTTGCGGTTAATAAGTGTGACCATCCGGCCTCGAATCCGATCAAGGTTCGTCAGCAATTGCAGGATAAGGGTTTGGTACCCGATGACTGGGGCGGCGACACTCTGTTTGTTGAGTGTTCAGCGATCACCAAGAAAGGGATTGATACGCTGATTGATTCGATTTTATTGCAAGCTGAGTTGCTTGAATTGAAGGCGAATCCCGATCGGAATGCGAAGGGGAATGTCATCGAGTCTGGAGTCGAAGCAGGTGGTTCGGTGGCGACGGTGCTTGTTCGTAAAGGGACTTTGAGAGTGGGTGATGTTATTATCTGCGGCGAATATTATGGTAAAGTTCGTGCGATGATGAACGAGGAAGGGCAACGATTGAAGGAGGCATCTCCCTCAGTAGCGGTCCGTGTGCTGGGCCTGAATGGTGTACCGGATGCTGGGTCTGAATTTAGTGCGGTCGAAAATGAACGGGCGGCACGTGATCTTGCTGAGGAACGCTGTGAAAAACGGCGGAAGCTTGAATTTGACGGAGATCGGCGTACCCGGACGAGGGCTTCTTTATCTGACTTATTTGGGCGGATTGGTGATCTGACAGCGAAGGTGCTCAAGGTCATTGTTAAAGCGGATACTCAAGGATCGGTGGAAGCGTTGGTGGGGGCGTTGCGAGAAATTAAGGCGACTAAGGTTTCCTTGGAGATCGTGCACAGCGCGGTTGGAGCGGTGAACGTATCGGATATTAACTTGGCCCGAGGTTCTAAGGCTGTGGTGCTCGGCTTTCACGCACGGATTGATAGTAACGCGGCGGAAGAGGCTAAACGTTACGGTGTTGAGATTCGTCTTTACGCGATCATCTATGAATTGCTGGATCAAGTTCGCGAGGCGATGGCCGGTCTCTTGGATCCATTGTTGAAGGATACCATTGTGGGCCAAGCGGAGATCCGGAAAGTGTTTGATTTGTCGAAGGGCGGACGCGTTGCGGGTTGTGCTGTTATAAATGGACGTCTCCTTCGAGGTAAAATGCGGTTGCGTCGTCGAGGGAACTTGGTGTATGAGGGTGTTTCTCTGACTTTAAAGCGATTTCAAGATGAGGTAAATGAAGTGCGCTTGGGTATGGAATGTGGGGTGCGTTTGGAGGGTTTTGATGACTACGAAGAGGGGGATGTGATCGAGTGCTACTCAGTGGAAAAGATTGCCGCAAAGCTCGAATAAATTATCGAATTCTGTGATAACAACGTCCCTTCGTACTCCTAGTCGTCGTCTGCAACGCGTTTCTGAACTTCTCAAACGAGAGGTGAGTGAGCTTCTTCGGAAAGAGTTCTCCGTTGAAGAGTGTGGTCTTTTGACGATCAATGAAGTCAAGGTTGCTCCTGATCTCAAGACGGCTTCGGTGTATGTTAGCTTTGTTGGCACCAAATCCCAGCGGTCGATTGCTCAGGCGAAGTTAACCCAGCGCTCAAAATTTATTCAGTCGATGCTGGGTGCCCAATTGACAATGAAGTGGACGCCTGTCTTAACCCTATTTCTCGATGATTCCATCGAAAAGGGGAATCGAGTGTTGGCTATTCTTGAGCAATTGGATTTAGAGCGGAAATCGACTGTTTAATTTTATGGCCCAAAAGGACCCACCGAAGGCCGTGGAAAATATTTTAGAGGCGGTCAGAGAGGCCTCTTCTATTTTAGTGGTCGGCCATATTCGCCCTGATGGTGATTGTATCGGCAGTCAAGTGGGATTGGCTCTGGCGTTGGAAGGAGCGGGAAAGCGGGTGACGGTCTGGAATCAAGATCCTGTTCCGGACAAACTTAAGTTTCTTGATCGCGATCGACGAGTTCGCAAGCCGTCTTCGGGTCACTCCTTCGACTTGGTGATTGCCACAGATTCTGCAGCACTGGATCGATTGGGAAAAGTGGCTGACTTTCTCCCGGACGGCGTGCCGATCATCAATATTGACCATCATGCGTCCAACACCCGCTATGGGAAAATAAACTGGGTTTCCCCTCGGGAACCGAGTACCGGAGAATTAATTTTTGATCTTTGTAAATGGGCTGGTTGGAAGATCACTCAGCCCATGGCCGATTGTTTATTTACAGCCGTCAGCACCGATACCGGTAGTTTTCAGTATCCGAGCACCACTCCTGATACTTTGGAAACGGCCGCGGAATTAGTGAATAGGGGCGCGAATTTGGGAATGATTTGTCAGGAGATCTACCAAAGTTATCCGCTAACGCGAGTTTGTTTACTTCGTCATGTCTATTCCAATTTCCGACTGACCCACGAAGCCAAGACGGTTTATTTTTGGTTGCGTAAAAAGGATTACAGTCGCGCTGGAGCTTCGACCGAGGAATCGGAGGGGCTGATTGACCATGTCCGAGCTATCGATGGAGTGGTAGTCGCTGTCGTGTTTGAGGAAGTGGAGGCTGAGGTGACCCGGGTTAGTTGGCGATCCAAGGCTGCTTCAGTGGATGTGGCGGCGATCGCCCGGTCGTTTGGTGGAGGAGGGCACAAAGCGGCCGCCGGTGCTCGGATCCTCGGTAAACCTCTGGGAGTGCAGCGGCGTGTCCTGACTGCTATCCGTGAATCCATTAAGGCAGCTAAAGCAACTGCCTAAGTCTTTCTAAACTTTTTCTCGTCTTCCGCTCCTGGTTTTCAATGGCTCTTCCTAGTATATCTCCTCTCGACGGGGCGCTTCTCGTCGACAAACCCGCTACTTGGACCTCGCACGATGTGGTGGCCAAGGTTCGTAATCATTTTCGACTTCAGAAAGTGGGGCACTGTGGGACCTTAGATCCAATGGCCACAGGGTTGTTGATTCTTTTATTAGGCAAGGCGACCCGCTATTCTGAACGATTTATGTCCTCGGATAAGGTCTACGACGGGGCAATGCGACTGGGAGAATCGACCGATTCCTACGATGCCGATGGTGAATTGACCGATTCGATGCCTGTTCCACTCTTGAGCGTCGCTGATCTGAATGAGGCGTCCAAGGCTTTCACTGGCGACCTTTTGCAGACGCCTCCTATGGTCAGCGCGGTGAAGATCGGCGGGACACCTTTGTATAAATTGGCCCGCAAGGGACTGGTTGTGGCGCGGGAGGCGCGTCCGGTGCATGTCTATACCTATCAATTTGATGACTATGAGGAGCCCTTTGCCTATTTTAGAGTGAGTTGTACCAAGGGAACTTATATCCGAAGTCTCGCCCATGACTTGGGTCACAAGTTGGGGTGTGGAGCCCATTTAACCAAGTTGCGACGGGTTACTAGTGGACGCTTTGATTTGGCGGATGGATTTTCACTCTCGGAGATTCTTCAATGGGATGCGGCTGAACTGGAGAAGAAGATTATTCCGTTTCTGAAACTGAGATCCTTTGAATAAAGGTAAGTTCGTTGGAATTTGTTTGGGTATTCCGCTCCGTTTACCCGGATACGGGGAGGAGTTCTCTCAAGGGTAGATTTTCGGCTTCCTCCTCTAGATTCTCTGTCTAGCCTGTTGGCATGGCGATTCTTGAAGACATGACAGATCTAGCACGGCGCGCTAAAGCGGCCTCGCGGCGGGTGGCGAGATTGACTGAGGTCGACCGGAACCGAGTTCTTGTGGCCATGGCTGATGCGCTCCTAGAAGCGACGGTCGAACTCGAGGCCGCCAATGCTTTGGATAGGGAAGTGGGGCGAGCCATGGGCTTATCTGCGGCTATGCTCGATCGGTTAACACTCGATCGCGCGCGTATTACCGCCATGGCTCAAGGAGTGCGGGATGTAGCGGCCCTTCCCGATCCGGTCACTCGTGTTTTAGATGAGCGTGTCAGACCTAATGGATTGAGACTCCGTAAAATCGCTGTTCCGATTGGTGTCGTGGTGATTATTTATGAGTCTCGCCCCAACGTGACAGCGGACGCTGCGTCCCTTTGTTTGAAAACTGGGAACGCGACCCTTCTTCGAGGCGGCAAGGAGGCTTTACATTCCAACCGATTGATTGCTTCGATCATGGTATCGGCGGCCCGAGCGGTGATGGCTGACTTTCCTGAAGATGCGATTCTGGTTGTGCCCACTGCGGATAGAGAGGCGATACCGGCGCTTCTTTCCCTGACCCAGTATGTTGATTTATGCATGCCCCGTGGCGGCGAGGGGTTGATTCGGGCGGTGACCGCCTGTAGCAAGGTTCCGGTTATTAAGCACTACAAGGGAGTGTGCCATGTTTATGTGCAGGCCGACGCCGATCTGCGTATGGCTGAAGAGATTGTCTTCAACGCCAAGTGTCAGAGGCCATCGACCTGTAATGCGGCAGAAACACTACTGGTTGACCGGACGATTGCCGATCGGTTTCTACCGCAGATAGCCTCTCGCTTAGCGACCAAGGAGGTGTTATTTCATGCCGATATCGAGGCTATTCCCTTGCTGCGATCCGGTCTAGGGGACCGAGTCTCTCAAGTTCAGGAAGCAAGCGCAGAAGATTGGTCGACCGAGTACAATGATTACGTGATCAACGTACGGATCGTGAAGGGTCTTGAGGAGGCGATTCAACACATTACCGACTACGGATCAGGGCATAGCGATGCGATTATTACCGCGGACGAAACTGTGGCGGAGCGGTTTTTATCCGAGGTCGATTCCGCGGCAGTTTATTGGAATGCGTCCACCCGATTTACAGACGGAGGTGAATTCGGAATGGGGGCTGAGATTGGCATCAGTACAGACAAGATTGGGGCACGTGGACCGATGGGCTTGGAAGAACTTTGCACCTACAAGTGGCAAGGATTTGGGACCGGCCAAATTCGAAGTTGAGCTACTTTGAGGGGTATTAGGTTGGACCCGAAAAAAAACCTCGAAGTGCCAACACCAGGCCCGCGAGGATCAGGAGAGTTAGTAAAAGCAGGGTAGCAAGGACCAAGGTTTTGATGGCCACCCTCGCCAGTTTCCAAAGCAGAACCAGAGTCACCAATCCCGTTAGAGCGACGGCAAAAAATCCAAGAATAAACAGTGCTGGGTGATCAGAACTGTTCATGGCCGATTAACCTTGGTCGGTTGCGCTGGGTTGTTTTGATTGACGCAACTGATCCGCCCCCTGGCGAAGCAGACGTTCGGTCGCCTCCCATCCGAGGCAGGCATCGGTGATACTGATCCCGAAGCTGAGTTCCTTAGGGTTTTTAAGGGGTTGATTGCCTTCGAAAAGACTGCTTTCGATCATTACTCCGATGAGCGGTTTGCAGCCCGCAGCGCGTTGGGCAATGAGGTTCAGCCAGACTTCTTCTTGGCGGCCATATTGCTTGCTAGAATTGGCATGACTGCAGTCGACCATTAAAGCCGTGTGGAGTTTAGCGGATTGAAGACAGGCGGCGGCGTCAGCGATCGAGGAAGCATCAAAATTAGTCCCATTTCGTCCTCCACGAAGGACCACATGGCCGTCCGCATTGCCAGTGGTCTGGACAACGCAGGTGGCACCTTCTTGATCGATCCCGAGGAAATGATGAGGATGCCGTGCGGAGAGCATCGCATCGATGGCAATTTGGAGGGAGCCATCGGTTCCGTTTTTGAAGCCCACCGGCATCGAGAGCCCGCTCGCCATTTCTCGGTGCGTCTGGCTTTCAGTGGTTCGGGCACCAATGGCGGCCCAACTGACTAAGTCCGCTAAATATTGAGGGACGACCGGATCGAGGAATTCTGTGGCGGCAGGCAAGCCGAGACTGTTTACCTCCAGAAGTAAGCGACGCCCAATCCGCAACCCCGCATCGACCTCATAGGATCCATCGAGATGGGGATCATTGATTAACCCTTTCCAACCAATCGTCGTTCGAGGCTTTTCGAAGTAAACGCGCATGACCAAGAAGAGTTGGTCTGAAAGCTCAACAGCCAAACGAGCTAATTTGCTCGCGTAATCCATCGCCGCCACAGGGTCATGGATCGAGCACGGTCCCACCACCACGAGCAGTCGGGGATCCTCGCCATGGAGAATCTGTTGCACGGTGCGACGCGCACGGACAACCGTCTCGTTGACCCGTGCGTCCATGGGCAGAGATTGTTTTAGTTCGCTGGGAGCCAGCAATCGGCGGGTAGAGACGACGCGAAGGTCGTTCGTCTTTTGCATGAGGTCGTTGGGGGAAGGCAAGGTGAAAAAAGGGGTTAAGGCACCGATGATTAAAGGCCGGAGGGTTGTGCAGACGGATTGGCGATCACGACATGGGCCGCAGTCCGGAGTCGGTCAGAAAATTCGGGGATGCGGACATCCATTTCTTGTTGCACCAACGCTTCGCGTATTTGTTCAGTGACTTCGTTAAAGGGGATTATTCGGGCCGGAACATCTTCGATTTTACGGAAAAGATGCAAGCCAAACTGGCTGTTGACGATTCCGCTAATTTCGCCCGCTTTAAGGGTCCAAACCGCATTTTCAAATTCAGCAAACATTTGCTTTTTTTGGAAAGTATATTCGCCTCCTCTGTCTTTAGAGGCCGGATCTTCGCTGAGTTCTTTAGCAAGTGCGGCAAAGTCGGCTCCCGCTTTCAGCTTGGCGAGGGTCTCGTCGGCTTTCTTTCGTTTGAGTGCGATGATTTCAGTCCCCAATGACCTTTTACTTTCTGGTTCAACCGTGGCGAAGAAAATTTGAGCCGCTCGTACTTGATCGGGCTTGGCCCATCGAGTTTCGTCGGCATCGTAATAGCGTTGGATATCCGATTCCGGTATACGGAGAGGCGCTTTCACTTCGCGATCGATAACCTGAACTACGAGGGATTCCTCGAATTTCTCCTGCCGAAAAGATTCCTGAGTGTATCCAGCAGCCGCGACAGTATTCCAAAAAAGAGCCTCGGTTGCAGCGGATTTAAGCATCCCATCAATCCGGCGTTTCGATTCGAACCGAGCCAGATTGGTGTCGGCCGCCGTTGTTCTCGCTAAAATGAGTTGCAGAAAGACCATGGTGTTCAGTGTGCGATAGCGTAGATCGTTCATTTCCCGATCCGATAGTGTGTGCCCTTGGCTTATTGCTTCGGCTGCGATCTTGGAGACCTTGGAGTTAACTGAGGTTGCAGTGATATAGATACCGTCGCCCTTAGCCCAAACGGTATCCCCGGGCAGTCCGGCTTGGTTGGCTTTAGTAGGTAAATTTGAAAGGCTCCCCCCGCTCAGAACGGGAGTGGTGTTCGGCTTCCCCAGTGCAAACGGTCGGATGGAATTGGTCAGAACGATCTTGGCTACAGGTCGCGCCGCACCCTCAAGGGGCCTGACGCTCTGAGCCAGTACCGCCAAGGAAAAGAATGAAATCAGGACCTTCAGCAACTTCATGGAGCGGTTAGGCTACAAAGAAAGAAGTTCTCTCGCAATAATTCGCCCATCTTTAAAGCAGTATTCTTCGAGTGCTCCTTTGCCTCGCCTTTTCCAGATCCAGCGACTTAGAACAGTTCACGGTTTGGTTCATTTGCAAACTTGGTGCCGCAAACCGATTGGGGCATTCTCGTCTTCATGATTTCGCTGGAACATCAAATCCTCCGCCAATTGATTGAATTAGAGGAGATAGTCATGGCAATGGCTTCGGGTGGACCGCGTAAAAGCCTTCTTCCTTGGGTGCAACAGATTAATGAACTTACCCAATTACTCCCGACGAACACTGATCCGCATCTGCTCCATTATCTTCATAAACGGAGCTATGAAAAAGCTCGGTTGTATCTTCAAGGCCGTGATGCCGAGAGCGTTGAGGGTCCGTGCGGTCATCTGTGAGTGGACAATTTTTGCGTTCTTATGAATCCCCAAGACACCATTGCGGCCCTGGCAACACCCGTTGGAAACGGCGGAATTGCCGTCATTCGGGTGAGTGGACGTGAGTCAATTCATGTCGCTGACCTCTGCGTTCGGCTTGCCGGGGCACGCTACTCGAGTTTGCTCAAAGTACCCGAGAGGACGGCTTTGCTGGCTCAAGTGATCCGTAATAAGGTGTCGATTGATGAAGTTTTAGTGACCGTTTTTCGCGGACCACGCTCCTTTACCGCCGAGGATACGGTGGAAATCGCCTGTCACGGAGGGGGGTTGGTGACCCGGTTAGTCCTAGAAACAGTCCTCACCAATGGGGCGCGACCGGCGGTACCTGGGGAGTTTACCTTACGAGCCTATTTAAATGGGCGAATGGACCTAACTCAAGCTGAGGCGGTTGCGGATCTGATCCATGCTCGCACCGAAAGAGCCTTACTGACCGCTCGCTTGCAGATGTCGGGTTCGCTTTCGGTGCGAATTAACGCACTGAGAGACGGGCTCATTTCCGTGTTGGCTCATATCGAAGCCCACATTGATTTTCCGGATGAAGATATCCAACCCGACACCGTAGTTGCCTTACTCGACCGATTGAAGAAGGCGAGTCAGGAGGTAGAGGAATTATTGAGGACGGCGGATGAAGGCCGGATTTTAAAGGAAGGCGTTCGTGTGGCAATTATTGGTCCGCCTAACGCAGGGAAGTCGTCGTTGCTGAACCAGTTATTAGGGCAAGATCGGGCCATTGTTTCGCCCATTGCCGGTACGACTCGAGATACCATCGAGGAATCAGCAATTATTCGAGGAACATCCGTCGTGTTTGTGGATACGGCTGGACTTCGGTCGTCGTCGGACATCTTGGAATTAGAGGGTATTCGCCGTAGTCGGGAAGCCGCAGACGCCGCTGATTTGATTTTACACGTTCTCGATGGATCTATCGAAACGGGGACCTACGATGCGGCTTTATTGGAGGAGTTTGCTGGGCGAACTCGGATTTTAGTGATCAATAAAGCAGACCTGCCGGTGGTGATCCGCTTGGAGGGCGGGGTGGAAGTCAGTTGCCGAACTGGACTTGGTTTAGAGGCTCTAAAGGAGACAATCGATCGAGTTATTTGGGCAGCGATTCCTACCTCCGCAGATGCTGGGGTAGCGATTAATTCGCGTCACCGCCAAGTTCTAGCGCGAGCCTCAGCCGCATTGGTGCAGACATCGACCGGGTTATCTGCAGGATTAACCTTAGAATTAGTTGCCTTTGAACTGCGGGTCGCCTTACGAGCGGTTGGTGAGGTTGTGGGTGGTACCAGCACGGACGACCTTCTTGATTCTATCTTCAGTCAGTTTTGCCTGGGGAAGTAGTATTGAGGGCGCGGTCAAAGGAAGCGACGCCGTGGCCGAGATGCGTCGCGCGGGCCGCCAGCCAAGCATCGGCGAAGTCCACGTTCGCGGGTGCGAAGCGTTGCAAGGCAGCGGTGACGACATCGGCCTCCGCCGTCGCCACGCCGTCGCTGCGAATGACGGTCAACAGGGCACCCACCACCTCAGCCCGGCTCCGGTGCAGCATCTGGATCGGCGCGCTGCACGTATCGGGGGCGCACCAACCGCCGCCGGAAGAAGCGGCCCGGCTCGTAATCCAACTGCTCGCTGACTTCCTCACCAATCCGGCGCCATTGTTCGGGTGCAGCCTTGACGTCGTCCGGTTCGAGCACTTCTTCCACCAGCGGGAGGTGCTCCGGCACGCGAGCCTTGCGAACCGACCGTTGGGTTTTCTTTTCCAGGGCGGGACCGGGTTCGATCTTCCCGGGCCGGACTTCGACTTCAACCTCCGGAAGGGCCAGGACCAGTTCCAACTGATTGCTCGGCAACTGCTCGCTGGACACTCCGAAGAAGCGCCGGATGATCTGATCCAACTTCTGACGCAGCAACTGGTTCTCCCGCCGCAGCGCTTCCATCCCCGACAAGGCCGACAAAGCCGCCTCCAATTGGCGGGTCAGTTCGGCTTCGCGCGGCGTCATAAACAACGTCGTAGAAGCAGCAGTTACAGGGCCAAAAACCTGGGGTTGTATCGTCTTTTAGTGCCCCCAAAAAGCTACTCACGCTGATACCACGGACGGAGCTTGGCACCTCGTAGATCGACCCCATCGGTGAGTAACGCCAGCGCCTCCGGAGTCAGAGAAAGCTTGGTAGACGCATCGTGGCTGGGCTGAGGCCAAGAGAAGGTGCCTTCTTCAAGTCGCTTGGTGCACATCCACGCCCCGGTACGATCGCGAAAGAGGATCTTGATCCGGTTTCGTCGTCGGTTGGTGAAGACGAAGAGCGATCCGCCCCGGGGATCCTCGGCCAATCGTTCGGTGACCAAAGCGTGCAGACCATTGAAGCCTTTGCGCATGTCGCAGGGGTCGATGGCCACGAACACCCGCAGTGCGCCAGAAAAACTCAACATGCGTGAAGATGACGCAGGAGTTCCGCGACCAGAGGCAGTTGGCTTCGCTCGCTGATCCGCAGAAGCACCTGACCGGGGAGCTCCAGTTCCAATGCTGGATGGAACTGTGGTGCCGCGACTTCGACGAAGCGTGTGGAAGGAGTCCCTTTGTTGTGGTCGTTGGGATGCTCGGAACGGCGGCGACGCCAACTGGCGAAGGTCTGGTACTCCACACCGACCAACGCGGCAAAGGCTAATCCGCTCATTCCGCTGCGATCGAACTCCTCCAAGATCTGCAGCCTCTTCGCAGCCGGGACTCGGATCCGGCCAGCCAAGTCCTCTTTCAGCAGGGATACACTCGCATTCGTGTCCATGCCGCCAACTTACCCTGATCAACGCATCCCTCGGTAGTGGTGCTCCGGGTGACGCTTACGCTCGATAAGCGTCACGAACCAAAGGTTTGGGCCGGCGCCCGTGGGTTTGTCGGAATGTCTCGCACGCCTCCGCCAGCTCTGCCCGTGATACTGTCGTTCCAGCTCGCGCTGCATACTCCCACTCAGACTCCGTCGGCAACCGCCGGTGTGGTTCGCTAATCCTCAATAATTCGGTAGAGGCGGCATTCTTTGCCCGGAGTAACGAGTCTATAAATGCCTCCTGAAAGCTCCACGAGGATGCGCTGCGAATTGCTGGAGGTCGGGGCCGCTGTTGCACCCCGACGAGTACGCCTCACTGGAATGGTTGATTCGCCCGTAAGAATAAATTCAATCCGGCGATCATGGAAGTCCCGATCTCGTAATCGTGGCAACTGAAAGACCATTGAATTAGATGCACCTAAATCTATAAGGTATTTACGCATCCTTCCGGCAATTAGTTCCCTATTCCTCATTTCCTGTACCTCAAGCGTCTGCCCATATTGCACAGTAATCGCCTTGGGCACTGCCTTCCAAAGTGGCACCCAAATCTCGATCAATTGTTGAAGCGCCTCTAAGGCAGATTCATTTGCTGTAATATATGGATCGCTGATTAAAATCCTCTCAACACAGGCATCCTTCAGGAATGCGAAATCCTCATTCAGTTGTCTAACTGAGTTTGAAGAATATTCCTTCCTGTAGAGTGCTTGCGGGGGCTGGACTTGTCCTGCTGGTAGCAGTTCACAGGTTTTATTAATCGTGGTCAGTGTTTCAGCGGACAATGTCTTTCCCAAGAATATATGCTCGCTGACGAGCCTTTCTAATGCGGCTCCTTGTCCACCTAAGTCGTAGATTGTGAAAGCCCCGTCTTTATGTTCACCAACAATTCTGAGTTTGGATGGCAGTCCTTTGGCATCTTTGACTCGGTGAAGCGTTAGTTGATTTTGGTTAATAAACGGGACCAACCAATCCGCCATGAAGGCTGCCTTTGGTAGACGATAATCACCAAAATCAGGAAACGACTGGCAGTAAAAGCGGACAATCTTCTTAGTCTTTCCCGCTAGCCATTGGCGTAGTGTTGGCCATTCTGGGAAGAAATTTTCAAAACTGTTATCGCCCTCGCCCTCGTTGCTTAATGACCCCACGAAGTTGCCCAAGGTTGGAGCAAAGATAGAAAGAGTTGTGGACTCTTCAAGTTTTTGCATAACCGCGGCTTTAGTGGTTCGTTGCAAATCAACACCGGGACTCCATTCCTTCGTTGCATAGCTTAGCAAAAGATTTATCCAATTCAGGCATTCAGTTCGCCTGAACTGGTCCCAGTAAATCTGGTTTGAATAAGTGCAGACACAGTGACTACATCCGTTGGTACAATTCTTCGAACAGGCGAGCACTCGAGCGGCACCTTTAAGGAGGTCCTTGGCCGTAAACTTCTGGAAGAACATTCCCACATAGCCGGCTCCTCCGGGAACGGAGTCAAAAATGATAACCTCCGGACCTGAACTGAAGTGCCACTGGAAGGTGGCAGTGACCTCTCCATCTTGGATTTCCAATGCTTCGACCAAGGCGATGCGTACAGCTTCGGTCAGGGTGCGGGCCACTTCTAGCCGGAAAGTCTCCTGTTCATTAGCAGACAACGTGGGCGGCAGCGAAATGCGATGATCAATCCTGAATTGTAGGACGTCGGTACGAAACTGATGGGCCAAATCTTGAGCTTTATACCGTTCCTTCCTGACACAGTCTGAACCCGTGTAAGGTTCTTTGTGTGCCGGAAGATTAAAGGTGGCTACCCCACCGCGCGGTATGGCTTCGGTATAACCACACACGCAGCGCTTAAATCCATCCCCTTTGCCCCGGTTGACCACGAGCATGGTGCCGGCCTTTGCGTCCTGCATGGCCCAAGTAATCCCTTGAAGTGGCGAATCCAAGAAGTCCTCGTCACGAGCGGATGTCACGAGTTGAGTTTCCATGGCTACAGGAGGACGCAAGCGGGTCATGCCTGGTTCCTTCCCTTGGCTTTCGTGCACGGAGGTCACGAAGCTTCTGGGCTCGATAAAAGCTCTCGGAAAGATGGGCATGGCTTGTTGGCACTTGGGGCACGTAAGCGGCACCAAATCCGAAGATTCACCAATCTCTACGTTTCGGCAGGAAGGGCACACTTTGTAGTAGCGCTCCGGCATAAAATGCTTCGGATAAAACCCAATCCCACGTGAAGTCCAAACACGTCCTCGGGCCACCACTTGCGCCCCGGGAGCATATTCTACGATCCCGATTCGGGCATCACGGTCTAAGTTCAAGTCTTGTTCCCAAGGTCGGCCACTCGTCTTCCGACTGGTCAGAATTTCAAGCGTGATGTTATTGACGGGGAAGCTGTAGGTCGGGATGACGCCAAAGCGGCTCAGGAAGTGGATCAGCGGTTGCATGGCCCATTTGTAAGCCATTTTCAAGAAACGCTGCGCCTTTTGCATTTGCTGCAAATTGTCGCCGGCTGCTTGTTTAATTTCGTCGTATTGGCGGATGTAGAAGTCATGCCTCTGACCAAATTCCGACGCAATATCAGCTATTTCTCCTCGGAACTCGGCTCCAAGCGTGGCTGGCTCGCAGTGCAGATTTGTGACCTGTTCGGGGGAAAGGCTTGGTTTCACCAAGTTCTCCAAATCAAGGGTGAGATTCAGATATGGGTCAGCCGCAGCGCTGACAATCCAGCTGTCTAGCCGCTCCAGAAACAATCGCCGGTCCTCTTCAGAAAAGCGAATCCTGGCAGTATCTTCGGGTTCGGGATTGTCTTCAGTGCCTTTGATGCGACTTAAACCGAACAGCTGCCCAATCTGAATGGAGTCTTCATCAGTAAGCGCATGTTTCAAAAACCCGGCTAAAACTACGGAGTATTGATGCCTGCGGAAGAGTCGCCGGTTGTTGAGATGGACGAATGGCGTGCGCGGCTCCTTGGCCAGAAAGTTCTCTGCCGAGCCATAAACCACCTGATCAAATCGTCGATTTCTGGCATAAGTCACGCTGGCTGGGGCGGCTTGTGCACGGCGTCCAGCACGACCTGCGCGTTGTTGGTAGTTTCCAATGTCTGGCGGTACGTTGCGCAACAGAACACCCTCCAAATCGCCCAAGTCAATGCCCATTTCCATCGTGGTGGAACAGCTTAGAATATTGACGCGTCCCTCCTTGAATTCCTTTTCCGTCTGCTCACGGAGACCGCTCGACAGTGCCGCCGTGTGTTCCCGGGCAACTGCGCTCTCCAATTCCTTGAGATTCCAATAAAGATACTTGTAATGATTTCGAGTCAGATCTTTTTTTAAAGTTTCTTCCGGCACCTTAGCCATCTCCCCATTACAACCAAACTGCGGGCAGCAGCTGCCGATTTGCCGTGTTTGGACAAAGCCGCATTCCTTGCAACGGAAAACCGATGCGTTGTCTGCCAGCGAGAAATGCAGCCGCCGTGAATTCAAAACCATTCCAGGATGTCCCGCTTGGTAAGGAACCAACAGTTCGACATCTGCTTCGCAGAGAAATTCCCAGTAGCGAGACAAGAATCCCTGCCAGTTTTTGAGCCCGAGCTTTGTGCCGAAGAACTCACGCCAACGGCTTGGGTAGAATTCTCCATTCGCCCTGGTTTCCGGTATCAGCCTGAACTTGATTCCTTTCAATGGAGCTAATGAATAAACACGACCCTCTTGCGCATACGCGCCCCAGATGAATTCATCATCCGAACCGACGCCCATGGGCAACTTGATGGCGCGCTTGCGTCGAATACCGTCCAATACAAGAGCGAGCAACGCACCTGAATTAACCTTGTGAACACCAAGAAGATCAGTGATTCCAGATTCGGCATCGATCGTCTGAAGATCAGCCCCGTAGCTCACTGTTACCAGACCCAGATCCTCCAACGAGTTCCTGGCGCCCCCGGGCGAACAGAACTCAGCCAGTAATTTTGCTCGGATTAAGGTGGTGAGATCATCTGCTTTGGGCTGCTCCCCATCCCGATCGAGAATGCCGCGCCGCACCTCTGGACGTTTCACCAATTCTCCGACCAAATTTTCCACGGACACTAGATCGACCTGATTGGCTTTGAGTACTTGGAGAATCGCCCATCGAAGCACAATCTCTTCATGACGCCGTTGAAAGCTGGGTGCAAAAAAGGCGGCGTCCTGGCGATTGTCGCTAAAAACCAGGAGGCTTTTTCCCCTACCGGGTAGTTTAAAAGCATCCGGCTTGTTAGCTGGAAGATGGGCGTATAGCACCTCACCCACAACTTCGGACATTGCTTGATCCCCAGGATGGAATGGCGTGACAATCTCAAATCGGTCACGGGAACCACAGGAGGGGCAACTACTCACCCAAGCGTCCCGCTCTTCGTTATCCGCGGGCTTCTTGAGTTCAGCACGGCAGGTTGCCAACCAGTCTTGAGGATTATCCTCAGGCAAAAGACGATCCTTGATCTGGCCTGATTGGAAACTAACGAAGCACTGACGCATTGCTGTTTCTTCTTCCGCTTCGTCGTCCGAGTTCACGCATCGCGTCTTCGGTTTCAACCAGAAGACAGCCCGTAACCAACTACCCTGGCTTGGTCTGCGGCCTTTCAACAACCCCTGTGCCGCTGATTCAAAGCCCTCGAAGTAAATTTCACCGCATTTGCGGCAGGTTAACAGACGATATCGCTCCCTCTTCCGTTCTTCGTCATAAAACATCCGCGCGAACTTGAGCTCAGAAAAGCAGTCCGCTGAAACATTTGGACCCTCTAGCAAAATAGTGGCTTCTTCGATCCCGGTAGCAAAAAAATGATAGCGCGCCGGCAACAGCGGAAAGGCATCCGCGTTTTCTCGGGCAAATGCTGCCACCGCAACAAGTCCCTTGAGCGCTGAGCCAGCTGCTTCGACCGCTACTCCCGGAAATAGCTCTGTCGCAAGTTTTCGGAAATCCATGAACTTGTTGAGCGACAGAAGCTGCGATGCCCTTTGGACGCTCGGCTCCCCACCGAGTACATCGCACAAGCCAGCTGATAACGATTTGTCATCAGCAACCACGCAATTCAAAGCAGTTTTAGTAATTTCTTCATTCCAGCGTCGGTTTTCATTTGCTGTGGTGCAACCCCGCACAACCGTCAGGATCTTGTGCAGAGTTTCCCACTCCGCTGGCTTAAAGGTTTGTGTCGGGATTGTCCTAGACAACAAATGATGGGCTTTGCGTTTTGCTGTGATGGGAAGCTCAAATTGAGCACCGAACAAGTCGCCCGCGAATTTCTGAATGCGTTTTCCTCCTTCCGCGCTCTGAGAAAGACTGGCACTGGTGCCGATGCAGTTGATCTTGATCCCCTTACAGTAGCGGCTTTGCAGCTTGCGCAGCAGCAGGGCGACCTCTGTGGCCTGTGCGCCGCTGTAGCTGTGAATTTCATCCAGCACCATGAATTTCAAATCGCATCCCTGAAAGAGGGCGGCGTTCTTCGGCAGCAGCAGCAGATGCTCGAGCATAGCGTAATTGGTTACGAGCACATGAGGTGGCGCTTTCAGCATTTCGCCCCGGCTTAGCAGCCAGTTCTCTGAAATCCCATTGCCGAAAAGCCCTTTGAAGTATGGATCCTGCAAATAGGTCTCGACGAATTTCTCTCTCTTCCAACCGGGGTTTGTCTGTCCGGTATAGCGTCCCACAGTGATTCCGAATTCTTGCAAGCGGCAGATCAAACTTGGCACCAGTCGATGGTAAAGTTGATCATTAGCCAGTGCATTTAGCGGATATACTAGCAAGGCTCTGACACCGGGCTTTCCCTTGACCTTGTCCTTCAGGAGGCGGTCGATGATGGGGTAAAGAAAGCATTCTGTTTTGCCGGAGCCCGTGCCCGTGGCGACAACAACATTGTGTTTTTTTTCCACAATTGCCTCGATTGCTTGATCCTGATGCAGATGTAGACTGCGACTGAACTCCGCCGGCTTGAGCCGGCTGAAACCCTCATGCAATAAACCACCCGTTACATGGTCCTGCAATGATTTGCCCTTGGGAAAATCTGGAAGTGCTTCAATGAAGGGACCTTTGACCAACTTGTCCGGTTCGGAGAGGGAGTCTTCGGCTTGCTTGCGCAGCAACGGAAACCTTTCGCTGATGGGCAGAGAGGTGAGCAGGTACCGCCGTACGCGGTCTTTCAAGTCCTCGTGCAGCTGGAGTGGATCAATTTCCTTCATGGATTGAGCGTGGTTTCAAAGTTACTTCCCAAAGGAGCATGTAGAATGCAAACAGTTCAGGCGCGAGGCTCATCAATAGACAAAGTCTGTAGGTCCGTTGGGCAAGGCTTGCCTGCTTAGGGTTGAGCAAAAGTTCCAACTTCTTTAGGTAAATCGCACGACTCAGCAGACCATTCGCTGTAAGTCGCCCCAAACCAGCTACGGTCAATAGAAGGTCGGAAACAGCCTGAACGAGGACGCTTTCCGCTATGCCGATTGGGATGCTCAGTGGCAGATAGTTCGGAAAGCCGACGAGTTCCTTGACCGTCGGCGACACCTGATCAAGCCGATTCACACAATCCTGAATTTCCTGGTTCAACAGGTTTAAAGTGGCGCCGGTCTCATTGTTGTTGCGGGCCTTTTCCAAGGGGCGAAACCGCCGGTTAAGTGGTGTCACGGCTGCAAAGAAGTGCTCTGCGGTTAACTGCGTGTCAAGGTTCGCCGCCGCTTGCTTGAAGTCGAGTTCCTGCGACCCATTCGCCAAGTATTCAAAATAGTGCTGATAATCGAAGCTCTTAAATTCAGGCGCTTTGTTCGTGGCTACGGAGGCAAAATTGCTGAACCACTTGAGCAGCTTCTCATTCGCACATCCTTTCGAGAAATTATTAGCAACGTGATCTTTTAGGGTTTGTGCGGCCCCAAGCTTGCTTATCTCCCCAAAGACTTGCCCAATTTGGCCATCTAGCGTAACTGCGGGGAAGTTTGAACCAGCCAAGGTAAGCAACAACGGCTGGCTGCCGAAAGTTAGAGTGGAATGGATGCTGAGGGAACCCCGTGCCTTCTGTCCCAGTCCTGAGACCGCTGCTTTTGCAAATACACAGGTAGCCGTTTCATGGGCAGTTGAAAAACTATTAAGGCAGGTTCGAACCAATGCAGTCTCCAACCACTGAATGTGCGGCCACACTGAGGATGCATATTTAAATAGCAGTGCATCCTGCAGTCGCTCTATTGCGGGTTCGACCTCCGTTGCCGTCGTCGTCGCTGTCCAATGCTCCGCTTCCCGCTCGTGATCCAAATCCGGCCTCGCAAAAGCAAGCATCAGCGTCCGTCCCCAGGAGTCGTCGGGGCTGGCGCATTCAAGTTTGGCGCAAACCACCAGACGGCTTTCAGATAAGCCGTGTTTGTCCGCCACTTTGAGTTGTTGCCAGCGTGGTTGGCCTTCCTTCTTGGTCTTGAAATCAATGAAGTAAACCCCTGGTGGCATTGTGTTTGGGGTGGCCTCCAAGCTGAGTAGCCAATCACCGTTGTCCATCTTAATAGTAACCTTGGCCAGTGCCAGGCCCCTCCTTTTAATCGTAGTTTGGCCTTCCGCCACTTCGAACTTCTGAAGCGCGACTTCTGAATCACCGTGCGCAAAATTGGAGATGCGCACCTCTAGTTGTTGAATCTGCGAACGTCCGATGCGGAAGGAGGCCCGGTAGGAACCTTCAGCGGGCACCTCTGCCACTGCGGGATTCTTGGGTGCGACAGACAAGCCCTTTTGTTTCGGGTAACTGGGCAAATGCCCGGTCATCTCGATTTCGAGCTGCCGCGCAAGATTCGCTTTGGCGAAGGAGACGATTTCCTGCGTTGTCCCGGAATCACTTTTCGCCTCCAATACTAGGCTTTCCCCAAATTGGCTGAGCAAAGCTCCAAGATTCAAGGTGTGTTTTGCTTGGCCCGGCTTGAGCTCTGCCAGCACCGTATTTTCGCAGCGGATTTTCCAAGGCACCGTGTCACCTGATTCTAAGACCAGCAACTCGTTTGCGTTTACATCAATGCTCTTTCCCAAAGCAATCGGTCGACTGTCGAAGCGCTCGAGGTCCGTCAGTCTCAACCAGATTCCCGGCTTGGCGAGGGTGAACGCTTTTTGAGGGCGTGAAATGCCAATGACGACCTCGGCTGCGTGGTGGTCCTCACAGATTTGCAGCCCTCGCTTCGTCTTACGGACGCCGACGGAAGTTGCTGCGTCAAAGTTTAGAGGAGCCCCATCACATAAGAATCCGAAGTTTTTCGTGGTCCGTCGAAAGCCTCTCCAGTAGAAGAAGTTTCGTAGGAAACTTTTGGCGTGGCCCTCGGCGACGACTCGAACTTCGTGAATTCCGGATGGTAATCCACGGAGGAACGGTCGCACCAGGTCCGTTGACAAGTCATAAAACACGTAGGCCCCTTTGGGGTTGGCCTTCTCCCGGAGAAGTCTCTCCGGCGCGATGTTCGGGTTATCCAGACACTCGATTTTGAATTCCATCGCCTCAGAGCCAGCAATGGAGTCGAGGGGACTGAAGGCATGCATTTCCAATGAATCCCCATAGAAAAGCCAGCTGCCTTCCAACGATTGCAATTTGCTTCCACTGTCGTCCTGAATGATGAAGTCGGAACCCAGTCTCGGGCGCAGTAAAACCTTTAATTTACCGACCAGAATCCTCAAGTCAGCTCGGCCTGGAAACATTTCGACTTTGCCGGTCTTAAATGGGCCGCGCAGTCCGAACGCATCTTCCTCGCTCGTCTTTAGTCCGGGAGGAAGGACAACGTGATAGTCGCCGCGCGGCAGTTCGATAACCGGCCGCAGTCCAACTTGCAACCGACGGCCATCCGCCGCACGAAAGATGAAAAACGGTTCCTGTTCATCCGGCACCAGCTTGACCGTGAGGAGCTGGTCTGGAAACTGATTGCGCAGACCGGTTAATCGGATCTCGCACTTCGTTTCAGACAAATCCCCGACTGCGAGGGTCCGCTCAATCAGTGCATTGTATGTATTGGTGCCCAACACCCAGCAGGAATTGAAATCAGCCAGCCTGGAGCTTTGTTTCGGAAGCACTACCTCCATTGAACCATCCTCTGGATTGTAGCGGAGGAAAGGCGACCGAATGCTCTCGCCTCCGGTCTTTTTGCGGGCCTCCTGCATTGGTTTCCGAAGATGGGGTGGGAGTTGGTCGAAGTCTCTTGAGCTAAAAGCGCTCAAGATCGCCCGACAGACCAGAGGCCCGACGCTGCTCTCCAGCGTGCGTCGTAAGCGGGCTTGGGCCGCAGGCACTCGTTCGGTTAGCAGGTGAGCGAACGGCACAATCTGTTGTTCATCTTCTAGGTCTGGGCATGGATTTCTTTCTAAATAGTTCAACACCGCGCCGGCCAACGGATTCACCCAGTAATGAAGGATGCCGGCCTGAAATATAATTGGGCGAAGATTCCGGTCGGTGTGGGTTTCCTCCTCGGTGTCTGGCATAACCAGCCCAAGGTCGCGGCAGGCGAGATCCAAGGCCATGGATAGCTCTGGACGGCGATTCATGTGAATCGTCACCCCCAGTCCTAGCTCTAGGGCATTGTAGAAGTTGGCCTCTGTAGTGCCCTTGCTCAGGGCCAGGGCAATCGCGTAGCTGGTGGCCGCGGGATAATCACTTTGCAGATTTAAGAGCTTATCAATGCTTCCATTCGATAGAGTTTTGACGAGGTCAAGAATGCCTTCCTGATCTGACGGTTCCACCGGGAGCAGGCCAAGGATTGTGGCACTCGGGGATTGCCCAATCAGTTGCATAATTTTTCGATCTTTTACATCAAGTGGTTTTGCCATGTTGAGCTCCTCAGTCTTTTGTGGTCTCCGCTCACCTCTCCGCACCACCCTCCAGCTCCAGCGCAGTCTTCGGCGCGTCGCACTCGCTCAGGGCGTTTGACAGGCAGGCTCACATAGCTGGGAGGCGATCGATCACAAGTCGCAGGGCGTGGCTTGCGTGTCGATGGTAGAGTTCAAAGATGTGCGACAACCAAGAGTTGACTTGGCTCGAAGGAGGCTAGGGTATTCGTACGCCGCACACATGGCACATGGGACCCGATAGGAGACCCAAAGAGTTGCCCACCAGATAGTCTGTGTACAACGACAATTATTCTTCCCCCCTGGGAAGAATAATCGTCGTTGTACAGGCCGCGTCCAAGGAGACGACGACGGTCGCTTCGACCCCCATGCGCTCCGCGACATCCTTGGCCAACGCATAAAGATAGATGTCTTTGATGCTCTTGCCTTCCTTGCGTCCTCCGTTGCGCCCGCGGCCTTTGGTTTGGCCGACGCCAATCCAGTTGGCCGCCTTGTAGCTGGC
>CAMDGV010000076.1 GCA_945898055.1 Akkermansia muciniphila
GGAGCTGCGGGCTTCAATTTTACAGATGGTCATAGTGAAATTAAGCGATGGGTTGAATCGTCTACTTCGGTTAAGGTGAAGTATAACCAATACAACGGTTTTTCTGCTCCTAAAAGTCGCGATATTACTTGGATGATTCAGCATTCTTCGTTTAAAAGGTGATGTTTTTCGGAGTTTTTGATGATCATAATTTCAGATTTATAAATTAATGTGATAAGGGCTTATTTTAGTTTTTTGGTGTTTGCGGTGGTGGAGAACGGATTCGGTCGCTCTTGTTGTCATCGAGTCAGCGTGAAGCCATCAAGGGACTGAAGGTTCGGGTGTATCACGGTGGTAAGGATACCGCAGTACCGCTGGCCGAGAGTGAGCGGATGGTGGAGGCCTTCAAGAAGTTAGGCACCATCGACACCGAGTTAACCGTCTATCCCGATGCGGGACATGACTCTTGGACTCGGACCTATCAGAATCCTGAGTTCTTTAAGTGGCTACTGGCACAAGCTCGCTAAGTCTAAACGCACTTAGTCTGAGTCGAGCCTAGGGATTCGATTGAGAGTAGATTGAGAAAGGGGCGAGAGGGAGGGTTGTGTCATCAGTTCCTCTGGCTTCTCGGCTTGCTTGGATCTGGACTTGGCAAAGTGCCATTTTTATCTACTGATTGGGAGTAGACTGCCCTTTGAAAAGTATTCAAAATCCTCAGCGGATTATTCTGCTGAGTGGCAAACGTCGTCCTATTTTTAAGGGGGAGTCGATTGGGTGACATGAGGTTCAAGTAGAAAACGGATTGGAAGTCAGTAGTGGACCGAATGTCAGTGCAATCTTACCTGGAGAATCGATCAATCAGGGACGTTTAGTGGGTTGCGGTTTTTGACTTACAAAGTAAAATCCGGGGATGGTAAAGGGCGAAATCTTTCAACCTTTATTAACCCGACCAGAAGAGGTCCTCCAAAAAATAAGTATTAGGGTGCCGCCGTTGTTGAGGACTAAATAATGACGCAGTGAGGTCGGCGTCCGTTGCGGGAATCGAGTCAGACTATGTATTTAATCGCGCTTAAGATGTTGCTGGGAGACCGCGCCAAGTACTTTATGCTCGTGGGAGGTCTGACTTTTTCGTCTTTGCTGATGACCCAGCAGAATGGGGTTTTCCAAGGGTTGTTGTCTTGGACAACCAGCCATATGCGTAATATGCGAGCATCCATTTGGGTGGTTGAGTCGCGGGTGGAACAGGTGAACGAGACGAAAGCTCTTCGTGACACCGATTTAAACCGGGTGCGATCAGTGGAGGGAGTGGACTTTGCAGTCCCCTTATTTCAAGGGGTTATGAAAGCGCGCGCCCCCGATGGATCGGATAAGCAAGTGCAACTGATTGGACTTCATGGAGGTACTCTTTTTGGTCGACCAACAGCCATGTTGGAAGGGGATATCTCGCAACTACGCGTGGCCAATAGCGTGGTGGTCGATGAATTGGCCGCAGATCCGTCTCGCTTAGGGGCAGGTCTAGGGCGTCGATTGCGGCTGGGAGATACCTTTGAAATTAACGATCGAGAGGCACGAGTTGTGGGTATTTGTCGAACAGATCGCCATTTTTTTGGCTACCCGTATGTTTTCACGAGTTACGATCAAGCCATTCAATATGCCCCACGCCAGCGTAAGATGTTGTCGATGATTCTGGCTGAACCCAAGGCCGGCCTTTCAGCAGAAGAGGTGGCACGGCGAATATCCACTGAAACGGGAATGAAGGCCTACACGGTGCCAGAATTTGAGCGATCGACTATAGATTGGGTGTGGCGCAATACCGGGATTCCCTCTTCGTTTATGACCACAATTATCCTTGGATTTTTGGTGGGTGTCGCCGTCTGTGGTCAGACTTTTTATTCCTTTGTGCTCGAGAATCTTAAGAATCTCGGTGCCTTGAAAGCAATGGGAGCGAGCAATGGGTTGTTGGCGGGAATGTTGCTGCTTCAGGCGATGACTGTCGGAGTGATCGGATTTGGGATGGGCCTCGGATTGACCGCCGTCTTTGGGATCATTGGAGCTCAGAAAGGAAGTTTGCCGTTTAAGATGGTGCCGTTGCATCTTTTACAGTCGTTTGGTGCTGTTCTCATTATTTGTGTTTTAGCGGCACTTTTTGGGATTCGCAAAGTAGCCCGACTCGAACCCGCAATCGTTTTTCGCGGATGAGATCGCCCTCCTCTTTAACTCGTTCTGCCGCTGTAATGGCTCAAGAGGTGACTGATGTTCTGGGAGCGATCGTCGTGCGGGGGGTGGTCAAGGCTTTTGGTTCGGGAGATGTTTGGACTCCCGCGCTTAAGGGGATCGATTTCTCGGCGGCCGAAGGTGAACTTCACTTGGTAGTAGGTCCATCGGGTTGCGGTAAGACGACACTTTTGAGCGTGGTCGCGGGGACACTCGACTGGGATCAGGGCGAAGTGTCGGTGTTCGGTGCGGCTTTCAATGAGATGCCTCGAGGAAAGGTCACAGCGTTTCGTCGTCAAAATATCGGCTTCATTTTCCAGCAATTCAATTTGATCCCTACCTTGACCTTGATCGAGAACGTTAGTGTGCCATTGCTCCTAAATGGAATGGGGCGGCAAGCCGCGGAATCTAAAGCCTTGGAATGGCTTGTTAAGGTAGGATTGGAAGGATCAGGTCTGAAACGTCCCTCACAACTATCCGGGGGACAGCAGCAACGGGTGGCCATTGCTCGTGCGTTGGTTCATGAGCCGCGTCTTTTGATTTGTGACGAACCGACCAGTGCCCTCGATTCGACGACGGGGCACCAAATTATGGAGTTGCTAGCTGCTGTAGCACGCGCCCCCGGGCGATGTGTGATCATTGTCACCCATGATCCTCGTACTTACAGCTATGCTGATCGAATGACCTTGATGGAAGATGGGCGGGTGATCGAGGTGAAGTCTGGGGAAGTACTCCGGACCTTTGTTGGGGCCACCCACTGATCTAGTCTTCACGAACAACATGATTCTATTAAAAAAGATTTCTTTTTGGTTGGCCCTTCTTGGGGTCAGTGCGGCGGTTTATTTGGTTCGGTTACAGTCGAAACGACCGCCAAATCTAGGGCCTGTTTCAGCGCCGGCACGCTCCCCGTTTTCCTCGACTGTGGCTGCGACGGGGTTGGTGGAATCTTCCCGAGAGAATGTCCGAATCGCCTCGCCGAAATCTGGGGTGGTAGCCCGAGTGTTTGTGAAGGTGGGAGATCGTGTGCGCAAGGGGGATCCGCTTTTTCAGTTGGACGCTCGCGAAGTGAGTGCGCGGTTTGCGGCTCAGGAGGCTCAGGAGGCATCCATTCGAGCTCAATCAGCGGTGGACGAAACATTGGTCGCCGATTGGTCGGATCAGTTAGATCGGTTCACTCGACTTGAGCGGGATCGAGTGGTGACCGACGAGGAGGTAAAACGCCGTCGTTTTCAACTGACCGGAGCTCAAGCCCGTGTAGCGGCCAACAAGGCTTCAGCTGCCGCGGCGGCCGCGCTGGTTGCTCAAGTCAAGATGGAGTGGGAAGTCTTGACCGTGCGGGCTCCTAGGGACGGTGTCCTTTTGCAAATTAACGCCCGCGAGGGCGAGTTTGCGGCGGCTGCGGTGATGAGCGAGACACTGATGCTCTTGGGCGACACCGAGACATTTCAGGTCCGTGCGGAGGTGGATGAGCAAAATGCCGTTTTGGTGGCTAAAGACCGACCAGCAATCGCTTCGCTGAAAGGGCACTCTGAGTTTCAGTTAAAATTGGCCTTCGTGCGATTCGAACCGTATGTGGTTCCCAAACGGAGTTTGACGGGTGACAGCCTCGAGCGGGTGGACACGCGAGTTTTGCAGATTATTTATGGGTTTCAGCCTCCAGAATTCCCCCTGTACGTGGGGCAGCAGGTGGATGTTTTTATCGAGCGATCCGCTGGAAGTTTGACCGGCCAAAAACCGGAGTCTCATTGATTGTGCGTTTATGAAATTGATCCAGATTCTCTTAGCCGCGCTTCTAATTTCAAACCGAGCTGCGGGAGGTGAGCCCCTTTGGCCCACCCAAGCGCTGTCGCTGGGTGAGGTGTTGTCCTTGGCACTTCAGTTCAACGCATCCATAAAAAAGGGGCGTCAGGACAGTGAGGAAGCCTTGGGTATTTCCATTCAGCAAAAGGCGGTTTCTCTTCCGAGAGTGAGTGTCGGTGGAGCCTATCAGCAGATTGACGAAGGTAAGATTGAGAAAGTGGCCTTTGCACCAGGAGCCCCGGCAGTCTCTTTTCAGAATAATCAAAGTTGGAATGCAAATCTCACCGTTTCCCAGCCTCTGCTTGCTGGGGGGCGAATCGCTTCTTTGCGTCGGTCCTCGTCGATGACGCGTGAAGCTGTCTTGGCTAACTTTCAAGCTCTGGTGGCCAACACCCTCTTGGAGGTTCGCATTGCTTTTTTTGATATCTTGTTGGCCGCTGAACAGATCGGAGTGCAGGAAGCTTCCGTGCAACTTCTAGAGAGGGAACTCGCCGATACTCAGCGGCGGTTTGAGGCAGGCACAGTGCCCAAGTTTAATGTCTTGAGGGCTGAGGTGGAGTTAGCGAATGCACGCCCCCTTTTGATCCGGGCTCGGAATCGATTACGGATCGGGCGAAGTTCTTTGGCGTTACTACTCGGGTTTGAGGTTCCAGCAACGACCGACGGGGCCATCCCTTTAAAAATAGCCGGCCGGTTGGAGGCGGAAGCCTTCGAGGTTACCCTGTCGGGCGCTCTGGCGAAGGCCCTTCAACGGCGCCCGGAATTGGAGGCCTTGAGGGTGGCCACTCGATTGCGCCAAGAGGAGGTAATTCAAGCACGATCTGATTACTATCCGATGCTTTCTGGGGTTGCGGGTTATGGGTGGCAGAGTCGTAATTTTGTGCGGGACCTCACTCAAGATCTGAATGGTTGGACCGTGGGGGCTCAATTGAATTGGAATATTTTGGATTTTGGTGCAACTCGAGGGAAGGTGATCGTTGCCCGCAGTCGCGAGGAGAAATCGCGGATCGAGAATGAGGATGCTCGGCGGCGTATTGAGCATGAGGTACGTTCGGCGCATTCGGGATTTTTCGAAGCGCGCGACGTGCTGGATTCCCAGACACGGGTGATCGGTCAAGCTGAAGAAGCACTGCGCTTGGTGGGAGCGCGCGCTGAGGCAGGCAGTGGAACTCAGTTGGACGTTTTGTCGGCTCAGACGGCTTTAACTCAGACGCGGACGGTTTACAGCCAAGCGTTGCATGATTGGTCGGTGGCCAGAGCCCGGTTGGAGCGGGCGATGGGCGAGGGGGTTTCGTTGGTTGGGGCGGATTCGGTCCGGTGAGCCGGATACTTAGGCTAAATTCGATGCCAATAAGCGCTCTAACCGAAGGCTCGATTTTCGAGGAGAAATCAAGGCTAGTGAAACATGGTTGGGTCGAAGAAAATCAACGGCAGCAGCCCGAATTTCTCTTGGAGTCACGGTGGCGATGCGGTCGCGAATCTTGCCGGGTTCGGTAACTTTATTGGTGGCCAGAATTTGTTCCCCCAACCACATCATCATTTGTTCAGAGCCTTCCAAGGCTAAATCGGCTTGGCCAATCGTGTAATCACGTGCCCGCTCAAATTCAGCCTTCCCGATGGTGCGAGAACACAGTTTCTTAACTTCGCCGAGAATGAGTTTCAGGGCCTTTTCAACCTGATGATCATCCAATCCCGCTGAAATCACCAAATCGCCACAATCACTCCAAGCACTGACTGAACTTTGGACATTGTAAGCAAGGCCGTGGTCTTCCCGGAGCACTTGAAAAAGGCGGGAGCTCATGTTTTCGCCGAGCACAACATTGAGCAGGCGCAGAGCGTGACGCCGGGAATCAAGACGGGGAGCGGTGCGAAAACCGATCGCTAGATGGGACTGTTCCGTGTCCTTGGTTCTGAGGCGAACCGCCGGTTGCATCCTTATTTTGGGGGCGGGAATCGGAGCGGGAGGAGAACTTCTTCGAAAGCCTGATTCTCGGTCTCGGATTTCTTTAACAAGAGCCCCATGATCGACATCGCCGGCGGCGGAGATGACCGTAGTCTCGGCGACATAGTGAAGGGCAAAAAACTCGAGAAGTTCGTTGCGACCGATGACCTTCAGGGATTTTGGTGTCCCAATGACTGGGCGTCCAAGCGGATGCCCTTTGAACTGAACGGCATTGAGTAGGTCATGAACAGATTCGGAAGGTTGATCGAGATACATCGCTTGTTCTTCCCGAATGACCTCTCGTTCCTTGGAGATATCGGCGGGTGAAAATCGAGAGCCTTGAAACATATCAAGGAGGACATCGGCGAGTTCTGGTAGCTTGGAAGCGACTGCGCGACTATAAAAGCAGGTTTGTTCTTCGTCAGTGAAGGCATTGAGATAACCCCCTATTCCTTCGATATCTTGAGAAATACGAGCTGCTGATCGGCGTCGGGTGCCTTTAAAAAGCATGTGCTCAATGAAGTGAGCAACGCCATTTTGCGATGCGGATTCATGGCGACCACCCGTGCCAACCCAGATGCCAAGGGCGATGCTCGCCAGATGAGGCATCCGCGCTGTGACAATTCTTAAACCAGAGGGAAGTTCGGTAAAACCATACATCGCAGGGGGCCAGCCTGATGGATTTTGCGAGGGCTCGCAAACTGGATCGGGTAAAAATCAGGGGGAAAGATCCATCCAACGCAGACCAAATTGAATCCAAAGAGGAATAGTGAAGATCGCCACCACGGACGTGCCGATGACGATACGCACCGCGGTTGCAGGATCTCCGCCATACAGTCGAGCAAGGATGATAGGGAAAATGCCTGCCGGCATGGCGGCTTGTACGACGAGAACGCGTTTGAGTTCCACGGAAGTGGGTAACCAGCGAGCCAAGGTGAGCAGGGTTAGTGGGATGAGGCCTAAGCGGAGGAAGCAGGACCAAAAGAGAGGGCGGATCGAGTCTCTTGAATAAATTTGACGGGTCTGGTCAGCAATGGTGGCTCCGGTGAAGACAATACCTAGCGGAAAAGCGCAGGCTCCGAGCATGGCTGCAGTCGTGGTGAGTGCACGGGGAATAAAGGAGTGAAAATTGCCGACATTAAGCAAAACCGAGAGAATGATGGCGATCAGAGAGGGATTGATTAACTTTCTCCATTCGCGCCAACCAGAGGCATGTCCCAAGGTGACTAATCCGAGAGTCCACATCGCCGCATCGACACCTAGATTATGGACAAAGAGAACACCGGGCGTGTCCTTTTGCGCAGCAAAAAGCGTGATGATAAGTGGCAATGGAACGTAACTGAAGTTTTGGAGACCGGTGACTAAGGAAAAGGTCCGTTGCTCTGGTTCGGATTTAAGACCCACGTGTTTGCGGAAAATCCAGCAAAGTCCTATACCGATAAGAATCTCGCAGAATCCAAACAGGGGAGGAACGAGGAGATTTGATGGTTGGCGGAGGGCTTGATTTCCGAGGATTTTGTCGAAAATCAGGCAAGGAGTCAGGACATTCACCACGATCAGCAGCAGGCTACGATCGGCTTCTTGGGTCAACCACCGGACCTTGCGAAGCCCAATGCCCACGCCAGCAAGGCAGAAGACCGGAATTACAGCAGGAAAAACATCACTTAGGCTCATCATCATGGGCAGACCACGAGTCTAATCTGCAAAGAGGCTCGAGGTCACGCCATCAGATGTTGAGCTAATGCTTGAAATTCCGCATGTTGTACCCTTTTGACAAAGAGAGATTCGGGTTGGTCAGGTTTCCGAGCGTAGGTTTCACATTCATCCACCAAGGCAATGGGATCGACAACTCCGGAGAAGGTTAATCTTTGAAAAACAATCGTTTCCGCTACGCCCATGGGCTGGGTCTTGAGGTAAGAGGTCAGGTGTCTATAAATGGGATGGTTTGGGTTGCGACGCAACCAATAGCGGGCGTTCCAATAGTCGGGCTCTCGGCGATGCAAAAGAGCGTGAATCAGGCAACCCTCTGGGCATTTAAGATCTTCAATAAGATCATGTGCGGCGTCGTGATGATCATTGAAGAGGAAAGCAGTAGCGAGAATCAGCACGGACTGGCGCGGAGCGGTGCCAAGTTCGGCGAGGAGGAGTTCGATGGAGTCTTGGAGAGAGGCCTTTGGTCGGATGCCGAGTCGGGGGCCCCCGTCTAAATCTGGCATCGTCGGAGTCTGGGTTAGATCCCAGAAGCGATGGACAGAAGAAGTAGTTGGAGAGTCGGACATTTGGGAGGTGGTACCTTCATCCATGTTCGGAAGTTGTCAAATGAGGAAGTACCGTCTTGATCGTATTGACATTCCCAGCCTACAAAAGGTTCTTCAATGCGTGAATTTGACCTTTCTAAATGGCTAAAAGCTCAATCAACCGAGGTAGATGCGGCTCTCAATCGCTTTCTTCCAAGGGCCACGGCTAAGCCCTCGACGATTCATAAGGCGATGCGGTATTCGATTTTTGCAGGCGGCAAACGGATGCGACCCGCGTTGGTATTGGCTGCCGCGGAAGCCTGTGGAGGTAAACAGGACGCGGCGATGCCCTTAGCTTGTGCCGTGGAGTGTATCCACACCTATTCATTGATCCACGATGATTTGCCAGGAATGGACAACGACGATATGCGGAGGGGAAAACCGACGAATCATAAGGTCTTTGGCGAGGGAATGGCGATTCTAGCGGGTGACGCCCTCTTGACCCAAGCGTTTGAAATTGCGGCGCAGTGTGAGACATCCCCTCGGTATCCGCTTAAAGAAGTGATTTTGGAAATCGCTCGAGCGTCTGGATCCCTACAATTGATTGCCGGGCAAGTGGCAGATCTGGAAGGGGAAGGCCAAGTTATTTCTCGAACTCAACTCCGTTATATTCACGAACGAAAAACCAGCGCTTTATTGGCTTGTTCGGCGCGATTGGGTGGGATGAGTGCTCGATGCAGTCCGACGCAACTGCAGGCATTGACCGAGTTTGGATACAATGTCGGCCTCGCCTTTCAGGTGATCGACGATATTTTAGATGTGACCCAATCATCTGAGACGCTAGGAAAAACAGCAGGTAAAGACGTAAAGTCGGGCAAAGCTACCTATCCAGCTATCATTGGGCTCGAAGCATCGCGCAAAGTTGCAGCGGTTCTCACGCGGAAGGCCTTTGAGGCTCTCCATCCGTTCCGAGGGCAGGCAGTCGCTCTAGAATCGCTCGCTCGTTATCTCCTAGAACGGGATCGTTGAGCGGGCAGACTCATCGAAGTTGCTAAAATAGATTTGATTCACGCCAAGAAACGTTTTGGAAACGTCTTGAACCTTCACCTCGGAAGGATCAGTATTTGCTCAGTCAAATCCGCCGGCGACGGCGGTTTTTGTTTTTCTAAGATGCCCCCCGTGAAAGTCTTTGCTGGAAACTCAAATCCGAAACTGGCCGCTGCAATCTGTGAGTCGATTGGCGTTGAGCTTGGGCGTTCTACGGTGAAGCCGTTTCCGAATGGTGAGACCTTTGTCAAAATCGACGAGAACGTACGAGGAACAGATGTCTTCGTCATTCAGTCGACGAGCGCCCCAGCCAATCAGCATTTGATGGAGATGTTCATTATGATTGATGCACTTCGGCGCGCGAGTGCTTCGAGAATTACTGCTGTTCTTCCCTTCTACGGGTACGCACGTCAGGATCGTAAAGATCAGCCACGCGTACCGATCACTGCAAAATTGGTGGCGAATCTGATTGTTGCTGCAGGGGCAACACGGGTTTTGACCATGGATTTGCATGCGCAGCAAATTCAAGGATTCTTTGATATTCCTGTGGATCACCTGTATGCGGCACCGGTTTTGTTCGACTATATCAAGCGGCAAAATACTGAGAATCTCGTCGTGGTAAGTCCCGATCTTGGGGGGTTAAAGATGGCGGCAGCCTATTCCCAAATCCTCGGGGCAGAATTGGCAATTGTGGCCAAGCGACGGAAGAGTCCGACGGAGACCGAGGCAATCTCCCTGATTGGAGATATCGAAGGTAAAAATGTTCTCTTGGTCGATGATATGACTGAGACCGCTGGTACCTTGGTGAGTGCAGCGACTTTACTAAAAAGTCGAGGTGCGCGTCGAATTCAAGCCTGCGTTTCTCATACTTTGCTCAATGAACTGGGTATCGAACGTCTTCGGAATTCAGTGATTGACGAATTGATCACTACCGATAGTGTTGCGCGCTCCGCGATCGAAGGGGTTCGGATAACGACCTTATCGGTTGCGGGCTTGCTTGGTGAGGCGATCAAGAGGATTTACAGTAATTCCTCGGTCACTTCTCTGTTCGAGTTCAAGGGTTAGGCTTCGCTTAAGATGCGGGTTTAGCAGATACGACTTTCGAAATGAAATCACTGAAATTGAATGCGTTCCCCCGCACGGCACTGCGTCGTAAGGGGTCTAAATTAGTCCGGTCAACAGGCCGAATTCCTTCCAATATTTACGGCAAGACATCTGCTGCTCAAAATCTAGAAATTGATCTAGAAGAGTTTGATGATTTGATTCACGCGGCCCATTCTGAGGTGATCCTAGTGAATCTCTGCGTGGAGGGAGATCCGCGTCCTCAACGGTTGGCCTTAGTGCAGGACGTTCAACACCACCCGCTTTCCGGCGAAGTGCTCCATGTTGATTTCCATGAAGTCCAACCGGACGAGAAAATCACCATTCGCATACCGGTGGAATCGGTCGGAGAAGCTCCGGGCGTAAAAAACAGTGGTGGCAACTTGCAGCATGTTTTGCTCAAGATAAAGGTTCGAGCGGTTTCTAAAGATCTTCCTGACCAAATCACGGTCGACGTGAGTGCTTTAGAGGTTGGAAATGCGATCCATATTGGTGATCTTGTTGTGCCGGAGGGGGTTGAGATTTTGGGCGACAAGCACATTACAGTTTTTGCGGTGTCTGCTTCGCTCACCGAAGTGGCCACGACGGAGGTAGCGGCACCCGCAGCGGGCGATGCCAAACAACCGGAGATGATCAAGGAGAAGAAGGAAGATGCGGGTGGGGCGAAAGCACCCGCCAAGAAGAAGTAGGATTCAAAGTTTGAATTGCGAGCGTAAAGTGACGTAATCTTTCCGACAAATGGATGGGACGTCACTACTCATTGGGTTAGGAAACCCTGGGATTAAGTACGCATTGACTCGGCACAACGCTGGGGCTCTTTTGGCTGAAAGGTTGTCTGAAAAGTCAATTGGAACAGCGAAGAGAGTATGGAGTCGGGAAAGAAAGTTCTTTTCAGAGATGGCTGAGGTTCGGGTGGGTGAAGGTCGTTTGCTTCTATGCAAACCTCAAACATTCATGAATCTTAGCGGTCAAGCAGTGGCTGCCGTTTGTCGGTTTCATCAGATTAGTCCTGAGAAGGTATTGGTCGTTTATGACGATGCAGATCTTCCCTTGGGAACACTCCGATTGAAGCCGCACGGAAGTTCGGGAGGGCATCATGGAGTGGCGTCGATTGAGGAGCATCTTGGTACCAAGCTGTTTCCGAGGCTCCGCTTAGGAATTGCTCGACCTGACCAATCGGTTCGCGACATAGCTGATCACGTTTTGGGTGATTTTTCTGATGAAGAATTACCGCGGTTCAACCGAGTGTTGGATCGAGCGGAAAGTCAGGTGAGATCGTGGTTTTTTGACGGGTTGCAGAAAGCAATGAATTTGTATAACGGATTTGCCGAATAGGCAGTCTAAGAAAGGAAACAAGTGAAGCGCTACGAAGGTTTATTTATTTTGGATCTGGCGGGTAAAGAAGATGGTATTAAAGAAGTTGTCGACAGAGTTTCTGCTGACATTGTCTCCCTCGGGGGAGCGGTGGAAGAGGTTCAGAAATCGGAGCGTAAGGTATTTGCTCGTGAGTCTGCCTCAGGGCATGCCGCCGGCCATTATGTGAACATTATTTTCACCGCTAAAGGCGAGGTTTTGAACAGTCTCCTTGGACGATTTAAGTTGGCTGGCGATATTATACGTGTCCTGTTCACGGAAGCTCCAAAAGTAGTGGTTAAACCCTAACTGCTTTGATTTATGGCCAGTTTTAATAAGGTCATCTTAGCCGGAAATCTGACCCGAGATCCGGAACTTCGTTACACGCCGAAGGGAACTGCCATTGCCAAATTGGCTCTTGCAATGAATCGGCGCTGGACCGGTGAGGATGGTCAAACCAAGGAAGAAGTCACTTTTGTCGACATCGATGCTTTTGGTAAACAGGCCGAAACAATTTCCCAGTATCTGCGAAAGGGGGGCGGATTGTTATTGGAGGGGCGTTTAAAGTTGGATCAATGGGACGATAAACAGACAGGGCAGAAACGCTCACGTCTCGGAGTTGTCTTGGAGCAATTCACCTTTTTGGGTACCGGCAAGCCTGAAGGAGCAACCCCCACCGGCGCGCCCGGTGCCCCAGTTCCTAGGCCGTCCACGAACCGTCCAACCTCTGCACCCCGTCAAGAATCGACTACCGGCGAATCCGATGGACCGCCGACTGAAGACGACGACGTTCCGTTCTGAAATTTTACAGTTAGCTAATTATCTCAATTTCCTATGCCAAAGACTGATGTCATACTGATCCAAAACGTGGTGGGCCTTGGTGGTGAATCCGACCAAATCAAGGTGTCCACTGGTTATGCGCGGAACTATCTGGTTCCCCATGGCCTCGCTATTCCCCTTTCCCAAGGTAACAAGCGTCGCCTAGAGGCACTTCGCCAAAGGCGCAGTGATCGTGAAAATAAGGACTTGAGTGCTATGTCCGAATTGGGCAAGAGCCTCAGCCAAGTTACACTGACTCTCCTCATGAAAACTGGGGACGACGGAAAAATGTTTGGAAGCGTTACCACCGGGACGATTGTGGATGCGATCAAGACCCAACTGGATGTTGCCATCGAAAAGAAAAAGATTATTTTGGAGAAGCCGATTCACGCTCTTGGCGAATACGAGATTGCCGTGAATCTGCATCAGGAGGTTAAGAGCTCCTTTAAGATTATCGTCAAGAGTTCCAATCCTCTGCCTGATGTGCCAGCCGCCCCGGTCGTGGAAGTTCAAAAGTCAGAGAAGCGGTCTAGATTTGGACGTAGATCCGATGAGGCGCGGCCTTCGAGAAAAGCCTAATTGCTTAGACAGTTTTTGAGACGGATGATTCTCTGATGGGGAATCATTCGTTTTCATTTTAAGCAGGTGAATTCTTACCCGATTTTGGGAGTTATCTGCTGAGCGTGCCCTTTGGCTTCAATGTTTTGTTGTTGCTCTCTTCTCGTTTCTGAAGGGGTGCCCGGCAGGCACACTGCGTCTAATGACTCCAAAATTCTCCGCGGCTGAATCTTTTTAATCCCGCATCAGACGTAGACGAGTTCTCCGGTGGTCATTGACTTCTGCCGGTTGTTGAGGACTTGCGTTGGAGTCTCCTTTTAGTAGAGACTTTACGCATGCACTTTCCCAGTTTCCTGCTCAGCCTTGGTCTCTTTGCGTTCATCTTGACTGGGCAAGAGTATCGATTGTCATCCGAATCGTTAACCCGTGGAGTCAACGTGCCAACGGGTCGAATCGAGATTTTTGAGTTCAATGAATCAAAAATCTATCCCGAAACGGCTCGTCGTTGTTGGCTCTATATTCCAGCACAGTACGACGGAACCAAACCTGCGGCTTTAATGGTCTTTCAAGATGGACACGAGTATGTGAGTGAGACGGGTTCTCAGCGGGTTCCGGTGGTTTTTGATAACCTAATTGCACGAGGCGAAATGCCTGTGACCCTCGGCCTTTTTATTAATCCGGGGCATCGCGGAGGCGATCTACCGACCGCGAAAGGATGGGCTAACCGAAATAATCGATCCTTTGAATATGACTCGATGGGTGGAGATTACGCACGGTTTCTCATCAATGAGCTTCTACCGTTTGTCCAGAAGAAGTTTAGTTTGAAAATAAGTGAAGATCCAGAGCTTCGAGCCATTGGAGGAATGAGTTCGGGGGCCATTTGTGCTTTTACTGTTGCTTGGGAACGGCCAGATCAATTCCGCAAAGTTCTCTCGCAGATCGGTAGCTTTGTGAATATTCGCGGAGGGAATGTTTATCCGTCACTCATTCGGAAGACGGAACGTAAACCCATTCGTACCTTTCTTCAGGAAGGAAGTAATGATCTCAACAATCTGCATGGCGATTGGCCTTTAGCGAATCGGGAGATGGTCAGTGCGCTGACCTTTTCTGGATATGATGTTAAATTTGTCCTCGGGGAGGGATCGCATAGTGGGAAGCATGGAGGGGTTATTTTGCCCGATTCTCTTCGGTGGCTTTGGAGACCGGTGACCCGCCCCCCTGAGCCTAGCACCAACAATTGGACTGGAGATGAAGCTCTTAACAAAATTCTCCTGGGTGGTGGTACCGGGACACCTTGGGAACGCGTCGGAGACAGTTATGGATTTACCGACGGTGCCTGTGGGGCCGCTGATGGGACATTTTATTATTCTGATCTGACTAAAGCGTTGATTTATCGCCAAAAAGTGACTGAGGCTAAACCCAGTGTCTGGTTGGCGGGCGGACCAAAAATTAGCGGACTCAAATTCGGACCTGACGGTCGTCTTTATGCGGCTACCCAAGGGGAGAACCAACGGATTATTGCCATTGATCCGCTGACCCGGGAGATTTCAGAGGTGGCTACGAATGTGAAGCCCAACGACTTAATCGTCTCAAAATCGAAGTGGGTCTATTATACAGACACAGGGGCCGGTCAAATTTGTGCAGTACCCCTGGGCGCTGGCACAGTCTCGGGGCCGCGGCCGGTCGCCGGTGGTATCAATAAGCCCAACGGGATTGCTCTCTCTCCTAATCAAGATGTTTTAATGGTCTCCGAATATGGCGGTACAAATGTCTGGACCTTTCTTGTCAATGCCGACGGAGGATTGTCTGGCGGTGAACGGTCGATGACTCTTGTGGTTCCTGCGGGCCGTAAAGACAGTGGTGGGGACGGAGCCACGGTGGATTATCTAGGGCGAACCTATGTGACCTCTCACGCAGGTATTCAGATGTTTGATTGGACGGGGCGCTTAGGAGGAGTGATCGGACGGCCCGAAGGAAAAGCGATGGTCAGTTGTGCCTTTGCCGGACTGGGGCGTGAGTATCTGTATGTGTGTGCTGGGGATGCTATTTTTCGTCGAAAAACTTTGACGCACGCTGCAGATATTCCCTGAGAGACGAAAGATCAGTTCGATTAGAGGGGTTTCTTGGAGGATATGAAGAGGTTTTCCTGAGAGGATGGAGAATAAAATTTAGATCTCAGAATTTTCGGGGTGGCTTACCGTTCCTCAAGCCAATATGGCTTGAACTATTTCTCCGTGAACGTCGGTGAGTCGGTAGTCGCGCCCTTGATTGCGGACGGTGAGCCGGGTGTGGTCGAAGCCCATCAGGTGGAGCGCGGTCGCGTTGAGGTCGTGAATATGCACTGGGTCCTTGATGACATTGTAGGAAAAGTCATCCGTCTCGCCGATGATAGCGCCGGGCTTTACTCCACCGCCGGCCAGCCAGAGCGAGAAACAGCGCGGGTGATGATCCCTGCCGTAATCGGTCTCGGTGAGTTGTCCTTGCGAATAGACACTCCGCCCAAATTCGCCGCCCCAAAGGACCAAGGTATCCTCCAGGAGGCCGCGTTCCTTCAACTCCCCGACCAAGGCGGCCCCTGGTTGGTCGATGTCATAACACTGGCTACGGATATGAGCGGGCAAATTGCTATGCTGATCCCAGCCACGGTGATAGAGCTGGATGAATCGTACACCTCGCTCGGCGAGACGGCGTGCGAGAATGCAATTTGCCGCATAGCTGCCGGGCTTGCGCGATTCGGGGCCGTAACGTTCGAAGACGGATGCGGGCTCTTTTGATAGATCGGCAAGCTCGGGGACGGATGACTGCATACGAAAAGCCATTTCATATTGGTCGATCCGCGCTTGAATTTCCGGATCCTGATAATCATCAAGTTTGATTCTATTTAGACCTGCGATGTCATCGAGCATCGCTCGGCGACGTTCAGGCGTGATGCCAGGAGAATTTGCGAGAAAGAGCACGGGGTCTTTGCCGGCGCTAAAGCGAACACCCTGATACCGGGCCGAAAGAAATCCCGAGCCCCACATCCGTTCGTGCAGAGGCTGCGCGTTGCCGCTGCCACTTGGACGGGAAACCATCACTACAAATGCCGGTAGTTCGGCGTTATCCGAGCCGAGACCGTAAGACAGCCACGAGCCGAATGAAGGTCGGCCGGCGACTTGACTGCCGGTTTGCAGCAGAGTCATCCCGGGATCGTGATTGATGGCGTCGGTGTGCATTGAGCGGATGATGCAGAGGTCATCGGCGAGGTGCGCGGTATGAGGCAGCAACTCGCTTAACCAGTGGCCAGCCTTTCCATATTGTTTAAAGGTGAAAATTGACGGCGCGATCGGGAAGCGCGGTTGATTCGAGGTCATTCCGGTGACTCGTTGACCCTTGCGGACCGAGTTGGGCAGGTCCTTATTATACTGCGAGCGCAGACCCGGTTTGTAATCGAAGAGATCGAGCTGCGAGGGAGCACCGGCTTGGGTGAGCCAAATCACGCGTTTTGCTTTCGGCGCGAAATGCGGAAGGCCTGCGACGCCCTGCGCGGCTGAAATCTGCGGATTCAGCAAGGAAGCCAGCGCAGCAGCGCCGATGCCGGTGCTGGTGCGACCAAGGAATTGGCGGCGGGTCATCTCGAGAAATGGGTTCGGATTCATGACGAGCTATTCCTTGGTGGCTGTTTCATCGAGATTCAGAAGAGTGCTTGCAAGGTTGGTATAAGAGGCCAAGACCGCGACATCCAGTTTGCCATCGGTGGTGGCTTCTCCGACTTTGAGGAACAAAGCGGCGGCTTTCGGGTCGGCGTTAAATTCGCGGAGCGCCCGATCCAAGGACATTTTAAGGATCGTTATTTCCGCAGGGCGCGGAGCACGTGCTGTGACTAAGCGAAAACCATAGATGAGCCGCGATTCAATAGATGAGCCACCTTCAAGCAACATCCGCTGCGCCAATAGCCGTGAGGCTTCGACGTAGGTCGGATCATTGAGGAGATTGAGTGCTTGAAGCGGTGTGTTGGTGCGCGGTCGGCGCAAGACGCAGGCCTCGCGAAAGGGTGAGTCAAAAAGCATCATGGCGGGATTAGGCACCGAGCGTTTCCAATACGTGTAGAGGCTGCGGCGGTGGAGATCCTCGCCCTTACTTGGCACGTAAACAGTGGTGCCTGAGCCCTCGGTGACCTGCTCATAGAGGCCGGCTGGATGATAGGGTTTCACCGAAGGGCCTCCGATTTTCTCCATCAGCAGTCCGCTGGCGGCGAGTGCTTGATCTCTCACAAATTCGCCCTGCAAGCGGAAGCGTGGGCCACGGGCTAGCAAGCGGTTTTCGGGATCCCGCTGGTGTGCTGCGGGGGTGAATTTGGAGCTCTGCCGATAGGTTGCACTGGTAACTAGCAAGCGGAGCGTGGCTTTTATGTTCCATCCGCTGGAAATAAATTCCGCAGCCAGCCAATCGATTAGTTCGGGGTGACTCGGCGGCTCGCCTTGCGATCCGAAATCTTCCGCCGTGCGCACCAATCCCGTGCCGAATAGCATCTGCCAAAAGCGATTGACTGTCACCCGGGCGGGTAACGGGTTCGACGGATCGACCAACCATCGGGCCAGTCCTAAACGATCGCGAGGGAGATCATCGCCCATTGGAGGCATGACGGCAGGAGTGGTGGCGGTGACTTTTTCCCCAAGCTGGTCGAAGACGCCACGCAACAGGATAAACGTTTCGCGAGGTGTAGCCTCGTCCATGACCAAGGACACGGGAACGGTCTCTTCCACTTCTGCCAGCGACTTTGTTAACTTTGAGAGACGCTCTTTTGCACCTGAACTTGGGTCCTGCTTCGCCTGTTTGATTTCCGTTTGGATCGCTGCAAGCCCTGCCGAGACAACCGGAGTTGGCACCGGCAGAAAGGGCGGACTACTGACGTTTGATGGTTTCGAATAATCGCCCACGCCCTTTTCCGAAACATTATGAAAAAACGCTTTTAGACTGTAAAAATCCCGCTGGGTGAAGGGGTCAAACTTATGATCATGGCAGCGGGTGCAGTTAAATGTTTGGGCAAGCCAGACCGTGGCCGTCGTTTCAACACGGTTTGCTGTGTATTCTGCGAGAAATTCTTCAGGAGTCACTCCACCCTCTTCGTTGATCATGTGATTGCGATTGAACCCGGTGGCGATTCGCTGCTCGATGGTGGAATTCGGCAGCAGGTCGCCGGCGATTTGCTCGATGGTGAACTGATCGAAGCGCTGATTTGCATTGAATGCTCGAATCACCCAGTCGCGCCAGACATAGAGCGTCCGGTCGCGATCCACCTGATAGCCATTGGTGTCGGCATAGCGTGCGGCATCCAGCCAATCCACCGCCATCCGTTCGCCGTAATGCGGCGAGGCGAGCAAGCGATCCACCACCCGTTCATAAGCACCGGGGGCGGCATCATGAACAAAAGTATCCACCTCCGCCGGCGTGGGTGGCAGACCGATGAGGTCGAGCGTCACGCGGCGGATCAGCGTGATCTTGTTTGCTTCTTCAGCGGCTTGGAGATTTTCCGTGGCCAGTTTTTGCCGAATGAACGCGTCCACCGGATTTAAGCTCACCCTCGGAATCGGTGGCCTTGAAATTGGCAGATAGGCCCAGTGAATCTGATATTCCGCACCTTGCTCGATCCACTTTCTCAAAACTTTTTTCTGTGCGGTACTCAGTACCTTGTGCGCCTTGGTTGGCGGCATTCGTTCATCCTTATCATCAGTGAGAATTCTCCGGACAAGATCACTTTTTTCTGGCTGTCCTGGTACGATCGGAAAGACTCCTGACTCTGTCTTTTTCATTGCTTCCTCGGGAAGATCCAATCTTAGGCTAGCCTTGCGCGTGTTTTTGTCTGGTCCGTGACAATGAAAGCAAGCGTCCGAAAGAATGGGACGAATATCCCGATTAAACTCCATCTTGGTGGTGGGTGATGACTCCTCAGTGTGAGCCTCGAATACCATGAAGGTTAGAGCGATAAAAAGGGCATCTAGCAGAGAAGCTTTCATCAAGAGTGTTTCAGTTTCTGGGTTGTGAGTTTGCCCTGTGCTTTGGACGGAAGAACAGTTTTCACTGCCGGTTATGAGAGAAGACCTTTGCTGCGGTGTGCAGATTAGACCCCAGTGAGTTTCTGATCGAGGCACTTAAAGCGATTCTGATCCATGCTGAGGTAATGGAGGAGAGAGGCGTTGATGCCTCGGCTATGGAGGGGGTTCTCGATAATTTTGTAGGAGTCATTGTTGGCCACAGCCATCGTTGGTGCGGCTTTTCAAGCCGCTGCCGGCCCAACAGAGGCTGAAGCGATCGACGGGGGATCGCTCCTAGTTACTTCATAAAACTGTCGGAAAGCAGGGCAGGTTTCAACACAATGCGTAATTGCCTCTCAGGTAGGAAAGAATTGCGTGACCGACTGCTGCTGTTGCCGCTTAAGGGACGTTAAAATCGCTCCGGTAACAGGCGGTATCACTCGATCGTTGGTCGTCGTCGACCTTTCCCGAGGAACCATCGATCAGGCCGAAGTCACGTGCGCGAAGTTGATTGGCCTTGCGGTATTGGGCGTGTCCATCGACAAACACCAGATTCCCCCCGCGGTTGTGGATATCGCCGTACCAATCAAGCCCCGGTTTGGAATTGTGATGCCAGTATGTGTAACCGCCGGGACAAAGTCCAAATTCCGCGCCGACCGCCGGACGCAGGGCGGTGAAACTGACGAGTCGAATGGTTTCTTGCATAATGACGACATCGCTCGGCCGAGGAATGGAAGCGAGGTTTAGTTCCATCGGCACGGCGTTTGGAAGATAACTGGTAGCACTGGTGGCTGTGGCATCGCTGGCATCTCCTGGTTTTTTGGCGTTTGGACAGGTATAAATCTTGGAACTTCGGTTGGTTTGAGACCCCTGCAAGTAAGGGGCAATGGCGTAGAGGCAGTTGTTTTGCCAACCAACGGCCTTCCGGTTCATGAAATCTGGGACCTGGGAAGCCTTTGGTGGGAGTCTGCGATAATCGGCCTCGTAGAGGGTCAGTGCGAGACCGATCTGCCGCATGTTGCTGAGGCAACTCGTTTGGTTGGCTAACTGCTTGGCCCGACCCAACGCTGGCAGGAGCATCGATGCCAAGATCGCTATGATGGCGATGACCACTAAGAGTTCAATAAGGGTGAACCCAGAGGCCTTCGTGGGAGGCGATGAGTGGAGGGATTTCATAGCTAGGGAAGAGTTTTGGACAGTGGGCTTGCTTCGAGAAAACGTACAGAGAAAAGTGGGTTCATAGTTCGTTGTTTTGGGCTTCGAAAGTGGCGGTAGAACGGCGTTCGAGGGAAGAGTGGCGGCCTACTGAAGGCCTCGGTCGGAATGGATGATCCATCCCGGAGGCGGAGATAGATCGAGGATGGCTATGGAGAGGAGGGGAGAGGACGAGAGCGACTGGGGCTGTAAATTAGATCGTGTAAATGATTTAACGAGAGGACAATTAAATATGGCTATTACCGATGCAGTATTAAACGAATTAATTAAAGACTATCAGAAGCCCGAAGATTTGTTAGGCAAGAATGGGTTGTTCAAGCAGTTGCAAAAGCGGCTGCTGGAAAAAGCGATGGACGCCGAGTTGACCGTCCATTTGGGCTATGACAAACACGATGCGGCCGGCGACAACAGCGGCAACTCCCGCAACGGCACCACCCCCAAGACGCTGAAGGGAGATTTTGGGAAGCTGGCGCTGAAGACGCCGCGGGATCGCAACGGAACCTTTGAGCCCCAGATCGTGGCCAAAGGGCAACGGCGTTTTGAGGGTTTCGACCAAGCCATTCTGAGCCTGTATGCGCGCGGCTTGACGACGCGCGAGATCGAAGGACATCTGTTGGAGATCTACGGAGTCGAGGTCTCTCCGGGGTTGGTGTCGCAAGTGACCGAGGCCGTGTGCGCGGATGTGAAGGTCTGGCAGCAGCGGCCCTTGGAGGAGGTTTACCCGATCGTGTATTTTGACGCTTTATGGGGCAAAGTACGGACTAACGGCCAGGTCGTCAAAGTGGCGATCTACCTGGCCTTGGGGATCAAGAGCGACGGTCACAAGGAGGTGCTGGGGATGTGGGCCGCCGCCAGTGAAGGGGCCAAGTTCTGGCTGCACGTGTTAACCGAACTCAAGAACCGCGGGGTGCGCGACATCTTCATCGGCTGCGTGGATGGGATTAAGGGCTTTCCCGAGGCGATGGAAACGGTCTTTCCCGCGACGCAGGTGCAGTTGTGCCTGGTGCATATGGTGCGGAATTCTTTGGGCTATGTGAGCTGGAAGGAACGTGAGGAGGTGGCGGCCGATCTGAAGGCCATCTATCGGGCAGCCACGGAGGCCGAAGCGGAGCAGGCGCTGGAGGCTTTCGAGCGCAAGTGGGATCGCAAATATCCCTCCATCAGCAAGAGTTGGCGCGCGCACTGGCCGGAGCTGATCACGTTCCTGAAATATCCGGCCGAGATCCGCCACGCCATCTACACCACCAACGCGATTGAATCGGTCAACCGGTCCTTGCGCAAGATCAGCAAGAATCGCGGGGTGTTTCCCCGTGCATCCCGAAGTTGTTGGTGGTTTAGCTGGACTATCTCTTCGGTACGGGCCACAGTCGGCGCATCGAAACTGAATTTGCATTACAGGGGCGTCAAATTGCGCCCGGGGATTTACCATGGCTGCAGGGCTGGATTGATGCGAATC
>CAMDGV010000077.1 GCA_945898055.1 Akkermansia muciniphila
ACAAATATCGCCGCACGACGATTCCCTCGCGCCATCACATGGTAAAATGCCCCCTCAAATTCCAATCGAATGCTTCGTGCCATGCCGTTTGCTTAATCACTCCAAACAAAATCCCTCAACACAAAAATGAAAGGAAATGCACACTGACCACTATTTCCCGGATTTTTTGCTTTTTCTTCGCGGCTTCGCGGCTTCGCGTGAGAGTTCATATTTTCCCCCTCGCGCCATCACATGGTAAAATGCCCCCTCAAATTCCAATCGAATGCTTCGTGCCATGCCGTTTGTTTAATCACTCCAAACAAAATCCCTTAACACAAAAATGAAAGGAAATGCACACTGACCCCTATTTCCACGGTGAAGGCATAGAGCGGATCGACTTAAATCGCGCGCACAAGAGGGGCAAAACAGCGGCGCAACCATGGGGAATCAACGCCCAGAACAGCCAGCGTGGGAAGTGGTTGTAGTGCTGCGCCCAGATGGGGTCATCGCTATGGAGCAATCGTCCAAGTTCCATGCGAAGTACGACGAGCATCGTCGTCGCGACGAAAGCGAGCAAAACGACGGCAATCGGCCGAACCGATAGCCTGCGATGATTCGCACGGGCGGACCGGGGTTCAGTCTGGGGATGGTTCATGCTGAATCGCCCCCGGCCGAGTTTACTGCATTTTTACTGCACTGATTCGTAAGTGGCCGGAACGTGCCCGCCTTCGCCAAGGCTATGGCGTGGCAAATTTCGAGTTCGCGAAATTTGGAGCGGGTGAAGGGCCGCGTGGAACGCGGTAAAAATCGAACCCTCGTGATTATTACCAAAGCGCGTCTATCTCCAATCCACCTGTTCTGGCGCGAGTCATGATCTGGATGAGCGCATTGAGCAGTCTCATTGCAGTGCCTCCCGGATCTGGTTCATCTGCCCGAGCGACACACACTCGATTTTCTCGTCCATCAGGTAGCCAGTCTTTCCGGGATAAACCACCCACAGCCGCTCCAGTTTCAAATCTTGCATCGCGATCCGCATCGACTTTGTGATTGTCGGCGCGTCCTGATATTTTACCTCGAAGCCCCAGCGCTTCCCCTTGGCATTGACCAATAGATCGAGTTCAGCTCCGCCGTGGGTGCCCCAGAAGTAGGCGTTTCGTTCACCCGCCCACGAGAGGATTTGCTCGATGACGAAGCCTTCCCACGAAGCTCCGAGCTTGGGATGCGCCTGCAACGACGGCAGGTCCGGGATGTTCAGCAGGCTGTGCAGAAGCCCTGAGTCTCGCACGTAAACCTTTGGCGACTTCACCACGCGCTTGCCCACATTCTCGAACCACGGCTGAAGCTGCCGCACCACATAAGCGCCCGTCAGCACGTCCAGATACTTTCTGGTCGTGTGATGTGTCACCCCCAGCGACGCGCCGATTTGCGACCCGTTCCAAACCTGGCCGTGGTAATGCGCCACCATCGTCCAGAAGCGCCGCAACACCTCCGCCGGAATCTGCACTCCCATCTGCGGCATGTCTCGCTCCAGAAACGTGCGCACGAAACTCATTCGCCACTGCCGGCTGTCTTCATCGTTCTCCGAGAGGAACGATTGGGGAAAACCTCCGCGTAGCCAGAGTGGCTCGCGGTGGTCATTTCCCACTTCTCCAAGCGTGAACCCGCTCATGTCCACGAAGTGAATCCGTCCCGCGAGGCTGTCAGAAGCCTGACGTATCAAATCCGGTGAAGCGCTCCCCAGCACGATGAATCGGCACGGCAACGGCCTTCGGTCAGCCAACACACGCAAGAGCATCGTCAGCTCGGGTCGTCGTTGAATCTCGTCGAGGATCACCACGCCGCGCTGACCTTCCAACGTCAGTTGCGGGTTCGCCAGCCGCGCCTGGTCATTGGGATCTTCTAGGTCGAAATACACCGCGTTTTCCCGCCGCCCGACTTCCTTCGCCAGCGTGGTCTTGCCGCACTGACGCGGGCCGAGGATCGCCGTCACCGGATTCCGCTTTAATCCGTATTCGACCTGCCGGAGCAATTCAGCTCTTTCAATCATGCGTGTAATTTGGAACACACGATTCCAAAAAACAAGAACATCAATCGGAGCCCTGTATTCATTGATGCTTGTGCATGCCTAAAGTCGGTATTTTTAACCGTTCGATCACGTCGGCGACTCGGGGGCTTACTCCGCTATTAACTGACAGCAGGAATTTGCTTTTTGAGGCGGAGTTCAAGAGGGAGGATTGTTTTCATGGCTAGATTTCAGAACTTATATAGGTTGGGCTGGTGAGGTTTGCTTTCAAAACGCGATTTTCGCATCCGTCCATCAAAAACGCCCAAGGGTTGTGCTTGGATGTCAGAAAACTCCCTGAACGCTAAAGGCTTAGCAGGAGCGGTTTCACTGACTTGGGTGCCATGGCCTGAAAATGTTTCAGGTTGAACGTGAAAATCCGATCTACCCCCGCTTTACTGGCACACCTGAGCACAATCGCGTCGTAGATCATCCCGCCTTGGACGCCCAGCAAGGCAGACTCACGCAGGAGCGAGGTGTAATCAGCCCCGGTCAACCCGCCGATATGAAAGAATTTGATGACGTTTTCCTCGATGCTGAGGAAGGCTTGCTCTGGCGTGTGGCGGAAGGGAACGGGCAGTTTGGTCAAAATCGCATACATTTCAGCGAGGCTGTGCGCCGAGACAAATCCCTCGTCTTTTCCTTGCTGGACACGTTCGAGCAGTGGGAAGGCTTGAGCATGGTGAGTATGCCCGCCGCTTACCGCTGCAACTAGGACTTAGTATCGAGAAGAATTCTCATTCTTAGCGCTTCCGTCCTTGCCATTCACTCAAGGCCGTGGGGTGGCGTTCACCGTGCGCTTCATTCAAAAGCGTTTCCACCACTTCGTGCCCGAACGTATCCTCGCCAGACGTGGTGAAGACCAAAGCCTTGCCTTTGCGCTGAAAGCCCGACTTTAACTTGCTTAAGGTCAGGGTCACATGCGTCCCCTGGTTCGTGAGCTTGAGCATGTCCCCAGGTTTAATGGCCAGGTCCTGACGCACATTCTTGGGCAGCACGATTCTTCCCGCTTGATCAATGGGAATGAGAATATCTTTCAACCCATTTCATCATGGCACTACCATTGATTCTTGGCAATGATCCAAAAGCTGCCGAAATAAGTGTCCGAACAGCTGCACCAACTAAGGAGTCGGACTGGGAGGTTCAAAGTCACTGATGTGGAGACCTGTCTGACGGAATAATCTTTCGCGTGGAATGCTCGAATTGGTAGGAATTTGCTTTTTGAGGCGGAGTTCAAGAAGCCGATGATTGGCTCCCTGCAGAACGCGGCGTATTTCAGCCAAATTGGAGTCTACAGCGTTGAGTTTCTCGAAGTGGGACTTTGAGCGTGCGGCGATGATCTGGGCCAGGGTGGTCTTACCGGTTCCAGGTGGCCCGAAGAAGAAGCGAGACTAGATGCGGTCGGCATCAATGGCGCAGCGGAGCAGGAGACCCGGGGCCAGAAGATGCCGCTGGCCTGCGTACTCCTCCGCTCCGCCGGCCAGCCTAGGGTGGCGCGAGCCCGCTGCACTGCGCCAAAGAAGCGTTCCCGTAGATCGGCAAAATTGTCCGTGGTTTCGAAATAAATCGGTGCGCCCTGGGCCGTGTGGATAAAATCACTTTGCAGGATCTTATCGGCAAAACGGATCTTCGAACACCAGCCCTTCAACCTATTCTGCTCGCCGGTATCGTGCTTGAGGTGGGGATCGAAGTAAAGCTCCGTGCCCACGGCGTCGCCCAACCATTACAACGAGCGGAGTTTGAGGCCACTGTTGTCGAGGCGACCCAGCAGCAACGTGTAGCTCCCCGCCTAGGTATCGTCGGGGACGATCTTGATGATTTTGAAGCCGTAGTAGACCCGAAGTTGCTGACGTTCCTCATCGTGGTAGACGGTGAGCCGGGGATTGTGCTGATCGGCGCCGAGGATCAAGTGACCGGAGGGCGGCAGGGGTGCCGAGCGGGCTGGTTTTGACGCCGAATGGCGATCCGAAGCGGCGGTCTGAATCGAAATCATCGGCTCGGTCGGTGCCACCAGCGTGGGTGGCACCGCAGCGACCCGCCCGGGAAACAAGCCGGCAGTTTCAGCGTCTGGCATTCCCCGCGATAAGTCTGCCTACGCAAAAAATCGCTCAAAATTCAGGGATTTGAATGCGCACCTGATTCCTAGGCTTTACCCCCATTTTTCTGAGGTCTGAAGACAGTCCGGCGGGGCGGCAACGGCTGGAGCGGGCGTTGGAGGAACGGCGCGGGGCGGAGGAAGGCGAGGAGTTCAAGCCGATTCGGCGCGGATGGGGTCTGGGCGAGGAGACGTTTCGGGAGGAGTTGCTGACGTAGATGAGCGAGCGGATGGGGGCGGAGCATTACGGCGAGGAGCGCCCGGCAACGGCTGAGGCGCTGGCGGAACGAATCATGGCGGAGGAGTTGAAGCGGTGGCGGTGGCAGGAAGCTGATCTTAAAATTCGGCCCAAGGGGGATTCAGTGAAGGTGGTTTTGGCGGCGCGCTGGCGGGCAGAGACGACGATGACGGTGGGGTGGATCGCCGAGCGCTTGGCGTTGGGCACGCGCGGTTCTCTGAACCCTCTCTTGTCTCACCGAAGGAAGCTGGACGGGGAATAGCTAATATCAAGAACTGACTCCTTTACTCCTTTTAGACATCAGTCTTTGTTTGGTTTCGGGTAAATGCCCTTTTAACCCCAAAACGAAAGGGATGATTCATGGATGAGAAAGGAGGCGTTCCCAAAGCCGTTTATTGGTAATTGCCCCTGCCAGGAAATCATTTTCCTTCTCGGCATTATGGCCCTTTAAATCGTTACTTTGAATGATTGACTGAGCCGGTAAAACCGTGGCTAGAACGGCTCGAAGTAAGCCTACAATCTAAAGCGCACTAACGACCTGAGGTGTGACGACTCCAAGCGGGTACACCGAGTTGGGTAGGTGAGGTGTTTTAGCCCAGTCGCTTTTTCTAAATTCTTCTTTGACGATGCCCCTCTTCTTCGATCGCAAATTTGTGTGCTTTAACCATTGATTGAATAGCAAAAAGACGGATATTTATCGAAATGCCCTTTTCATGGTTTCGTTACAGTCTCCTGCTAGTTTTTTTCCTTGCAGCGGGCTGTCAGTGCGTCTCGGAGTCGGTCAGTCTGAGCGGATTCACTGTTTCCGAAACCAACGGGTTGGTGCAGGTGAATTGGAATGGCAAGTTCCTGTCAGCTTATCATTTTCGGGAGGTTTCACGGCCTTTTCTGTATCCGTTGTTGGGCCCCGATGATGTTCATCTGACACGGCGATGGCCCCAAGAGCCGGGGTTAAACGAGGAGCATGATCATCCGCATCATCACGCTTTATGGTGGGCCCATGGGGATGTGAATGGAGATGACTTTTGGAGTGAATCACCCAAGGCAGGCCGGACGGTTCACCAGCATTTTACCCAACTGACCGGGGGACGACGCGCCGTCATTGCTGCTCGCAACAAGTGGATCAATAAAGAGGGGAAGGTAGTGGCTGAAGATGAGCGGCGTTTGATTTTTTACCCACCCACCGCGGAACTTCGAACGATGGATTTTGAAATTACCGTTTTTGCTGGGAAACAGGACCTTGTTTTGGGTGATACCAAGGAGGGAACCATGGCGATCCGATTAGCGGAGACCATGAGGTTGGTCCGTGGCGATAAATCGCTGGGGCAGGGAAAAATTTTAAATGCGGCTGGTGACCGCGATCAGGCGACTTGGGGGAAGCGCGCTGCTTGGTGTGACTATAGCGGACCGGTCGAAGGTGGGATCTATGGTGTCACCATGCTTGATCATCCAACGAACCCCCGTTATCCAACTTGGTGGCATGTTCGAGATTACGGGCTTTTTGCTGCTAATCCTTTTGGAGTTCACGACTTTGAGAAAAAGGCTAAAGGAACGGGTGACCTTCGGATTAAAGCGGGAGAATCGGTCACCTTCCGCTATCGACTTCTTTTACATAAGGGAGAACTTAAACCGGCGAATATTGAAACTTCTCAGATGGCTTTCGCCGCTGAAAAACGAGTTCCCTAGGGCTGATGATTCGAGTGATGACCCTCGTTCTGCTGTGTTCTGGCTCTGCTGGCTGCAAGGCACTGAGCCGTCGAGCCCCGCTAGCCACTGGGAGTTTATATCGGCAAGCAGAAACCGTGGTCTTAGCGAAGGATCGAGCACAGGCCGCCGATTGTGCCTCCAGACGTATCGTGCGAACGGAGTTACTTCGGGCCCCTGAATCAGTGGCTTCGCCTTATGGAGAACGGGAGAGCATTTCCTTCAGTGGTTCGGGAACCCCGCTGAGTTATATGGTCCCCGCTGAACGACGTTTCTCACTTTTTGTCGAGCGTTGGGAGGTGCTGCGTTGTGGCATCCTTGTGCGCTATCAGGTCACTTTTAAGCCGTTAAAAGACAGTGTCTGGATTGATGCCGAACTCGAACCTTAAATTCTACTTTTTAAAACCATGAACCGCCGTAAATTTCTCACTACCACTTCCATGGCAGCTGGCGCCTTCGCCGCCGCTTGTTCCACTTCTGCCGCCCCCACCGCGCGGTTTAGCCCTAAGTCTCGCATTATCGGTGCCAATGACGATATCCGCGTCGCGGTGATCGGATTTAATTCTCGAGGCAGAGATCATATCGAAGGCTTTAAAAAACTCAAAGGAGTGCGTCTGGTGGCCTTGTGCGATGTGGATTCGAGAGTCTTAGAGAAAGGCCGAGCTGAGTTGGCCAAGGAAGGAATTCAAGTGGAGACCTTCACAGACGTTCGAAAGTTGCTGGAGCGCGGTGACATTGATGTTATTTCCACCGCAACACCGAATCATTGGCATGCTTTGATTGCCATTTGGGGGTGTCAGGCTGGGAAGGATGTTTATGTCGAGAAACCAGTGTCCCATAATGTGTGGGAAGGCCGGCAAATCGTCAAAGCGGCCCGGAAGTATGGGCGAATTGTCCAGACTGGGACCCAGAGTCGATCGAACCCAGGCCTGCGTGAAGCGATTGACTGGTTACATGCGGGAAACTTAGGAACGGTTAAAGTGGCTCGTGGGTTGTGTTATAAGCCGCGTCAGAGCATCGGTAAGGTTTCAACGCCGACTGCTTTGCCTTCGGAGATCGATTATAACCTTTGGTGTGGGCCATCTCCACTTCAGCCTTTGATGCGGGAAAAATTGCATTATGACTGGCATTGGCAGTTTGTGACCGGTAACGGCGATGTTGGAAACCAGGGTATTCATCAAATGGATATCGCTCGATGGGTGCTACGTGAAACCACCTTGAGCCCCGTGGTTTTGAGTGTGGGTGGCCGATTTGGATATGAGGACGACGGCAACACTCCCAATTCCCAGTTTGTTTATCACGGCTATGATCGCGCTCCCCTTATTTTTGAAGTGCGAGGTCTCCCTAAAGCTCGAGAGTTTCAGGATGGTCGGTGGGGCAAAAATATGCCCGACTATCACGGAGCACAAATCGGAGTGGTGGTGGATTGCGAGGGTGGAAAGATGGTGATTCCCTCCTACGACAGTGCCAAAGCGTTTGATCGAGACGGCAAGGAAATCAAGAGTTGGAAGCGGTCTGCAGACCATTATGCCAATTTCATTGCCGCCGTCCGTAGCCGTCGATCTGCGGAACTGAATGCAGAGATTCTGGAGGGGCACCTGAGCAGTGCCCTCTGTCATACAGGTAACATCAGTCATCGGTTGGGGCATCTTCTGGCACCCGAGGCCATTCGGGAACGGTTACAAGGACGTCCTGCTGCTGCAGAGACATTCGCGCGTTTATCAGAGCACTTGACCGCCAACGGAGTTGATTTAGCTAAAACCCCCGCAGCCTTTGGTGAAGTTCTGCAAATGGATATCCAAACTGAGAAATTCAAATCGAATGCGCGCGCGAATCAAATGCTGACTCGCGAATACCGCAATGGATTTGAAGTGCCTGAACAGGTTTGATCCTTAGATGATTTAACTTTGCTTGTCTGGAGGATTCGGAGGTGGATTTCTTTGCGGCTTTCAGATGAATTCCCGAGGAGAGGGGTTGTCGTCTCAAGAGACAGACTCTCTCGGGGGGCGGATTTAGGGGGCAAAATCAACCCAGTTGCTGAATCCGGCACTGAATCCGGCCGTTCGTAGTTTCTTCAAGGAGAGAAGGCTCGAAGGTTTGCAGAGTTTTCTGCTGCAGCGGACTCATGATCACCCGTTCGTTTACCCCCGAGATCTGGGTGGCTAGACGCTAGAAGGGGCGAAAGAAGAACCCAAAATCAAGAAGCAGGGAATACGAACCCAGAAATAAGAAGCCTGAACATCCCAAAATAAAAGTGGGATGTTCAGGCTGCTAAGACTTCAGACAATTAGAGTCAGAAGTTCAGGGCTGAGTCAGGGGCTTTGAGGTTCTAGTATTCCCGTTTTTTGTTCAAGCCAGGGGCGGGAACGGGATAGCGGCCCGAAGCATCCGCAAGGACAGGTGCAGCGGAGTCCATTTTAAAATCAGCGACTCCTGGAGCAAACTCATGGTCACTCTTGAGCATCTGATCGTAGGTGATGATTTGCCCAGTATGCGCGGCCATTCGCCCCATCGACGAGGTAAGACTAGCGCGGACACCTCGGTCCACTTCGTTATAAGGTTTGTCGTTACGAACGGCATCGGTGAGATCTTCCCATTCCAACTGATAGGGATCCTCTTCCTGACGCGGACCCTTCCAAGCCAAGTTTTCGGCCTTCATTTCTTGCCCTTTATAGATCCGCGCTCTGGAAGGAGCATGACCGCTCTCTGAAATAACCGCTAATCCCTTGCTACCATGGGCGTAACTAGCGAACTGGTCATGGCAACCTGGCATAATGCGCCCATTGTGGATTAGTTTTGAGCCATCCGGGAAGGTGTATTCCACGGAGTAATTGTCGAAATTTTGATCGACATTTTCGCCTCGGTAATGCCGGCCGCCGCTGGCTTGAGCGGTCACGGGCCAATCATTCTTGATCCAGCAACTCTCATCGATGTTGTGGATATAATAATCGTTGAAAGCTCCACCGGACGCCCAAAGGAAGCTGTGGAAACGCTCAATCTGCCACAGCAGTTCGTTGCGCCCTTCTGGCTTTTTGACCGAGAAACCCGACGCCACAGGACCGTGCATCCGATAGGTACGCATCGCGATAATTTCGCCCGCTTCACCATTACGAACCCGATCGAAAAGTTCCCCACGGACTCGGCAGTGCCGGCACATCAGGCCGACGCCTACCTTGATTCCCAATTCCTTAGCCTTGACGTTCAGTTCATACATCCGGCGAGAGGTGGGGCCATCGACGGTCACTGGCTTTTCCATGAACACATTGACTCCCCTTTCGATGGCGTACTTAAAGTGAACCCAACGGAAAGCGGGTGGCGTTGCAAAGATCGCAATATCACGCCCCGGTTTGAGGAGATCAATCGCTTTTTTGTAGCCGTCGAAATCGATGAAGCGACGTTCTTCAGGGACATCGACGCGATCCTTAAACTCGCCTTTGAGGCCTTCGTAGCTGGAGTTGAGGCGAGTGTCGAAGACATCGGCCATTCCGATGAGCTTGGTCGGGCCGTTTTTGGTGCGCAGGGCATTTGCGGCGGCACCAGTTCCACGCCCGCCAGCGCCGATTAGAACTAAATTAATCGTGTCAGAGTGGGCGGCGTTGGCACCTCGAGCAGGGGTCAAGGCGGCAGTCGTTGCGGCCACTGCGCCTGCCACCTTGGCAGTATCCGTCGCGCAACGGGCAATCATATTGGCGATACCTCCAGCACCGGCGATGGAACCGGTCCGTTTAAGGAAGTCGCGACGAGAAGGGTCAGGTTGGTTGTTCATTGGAAGATTGAGAGTAGAGAGTCGCTCCAAGTGCATCTGGGATTCAATTGGATTCCGCCCAAATTGAAATAAATCTGCATATTTGATTCTAATGACTGGGAATTTGCCTGCGACACCGTAGATGGGTGGTGTGCACCGACTCCGTGAATGGATTTTAAGCTCCCTTTTTATGGCCGTGCTGCCTTTTGCAGTGCTTAACACCGGCTGTTCTTCGCCGAGAAAACCTAAACCGATCACTCGCTTACCTGAGGATCCTCTCGCAAATCGAGGCGTAAATGCAGGTCAATCAGCTTTAAATAGAAGTGGAGTTACTCCTGTTTTTCCTCAGACGGGACCGAGCCTCGGACCGACAAATTCAACGGTCATCGCGAAACCCAATTTAGTCGCTAAACCGACACCGCTGACGGTCGCTAGCTGGGCAACCAATGAGAGCGTCAAGTCCGACTGGATATCGGTATTAGCGTGGTCAATTCGGCAGGGAAAACCAGTGCCAGAATTGAGTTTGGGTTCTCATGTTCTCAAAACCGCAGGGGTTCGTTGTTTCTTGGGATTTGAACCGCGAAGTAGTGGGGGTAGCCTTTATTTGCATCCCTTAGATGTGCAGAAGACTTTGGAACCGCTCTTGAAAGTAAGTCCCCTCGTCGCGCACCGAACGGTCATGTTGGATCCGGGTCATGGAGGAATGAGCGTAGGAACCCGATCCATTGTGGGGAATCGGTACGAGAAAGAATTCAGCTTGGATTGGGCGCGTCGTTTGCAGCCACTTCTGGAGGCTCGCGGTTGGCGGGTTTTTTTGACCCGGACCAATGATTTCGAAGTAGGTTTGGCTGAACGAGTTCGGCTTGCGGATACGGCTGGGGCCGACCTTTTCATTAGTTTACATTTTAATTCAGCGTTCCCAAATCAGGCACCTTCAGGGATTGAAACCTATTGTCTGACTCCCAGTGGGATGCCTTCTACTTTGGTTCGAGGGTATCCGGACGATGTGACTGTTACCTTTCCAAACAATGCCTACGACGCAGAGAACCTTCGTTTGGGGTTTCGAATCCAGCGGAGTTTGTTGAGCTTGAGCGGAGCGTCAGATCGAGGGATTCGGCGAGCACGCTTTATGGAAGTGCTCCGAGGACAGAAACGCGCGGCGGTTTTGATTGAGGGAGGATATTTGTCCAATCCGGAAGACGCTCGACGGATCGGGACACCCGAGTATCGCCAACGGTTAGCGTTGGGCGTTGCACAGGCCTTGGAGGCCCCCTGAGTTTTGAAGACTACAGAAATGAGGGATTCTCTTGCCTTGGTCTAAAAGATAGGCGGAATGAGGAGGATGCTTAGGCCCTCCACCCTTACTGATCGTCGTTTTGTGACGGCGAAAGAAACCCTCACAGAGGTGGCCCCCTTCACCCTCAATGCCTGGATGTCGCGGCCAGATATTGTGCCTTGCAAGGAATTATTGATGGTTCGTGCGACCATGGAACCGGGTCGTTGCCATCCCTTTCACTATCATCCGACGCGTGAGGAGATTATTTATATCGTCTCCGGACAAGCCGAGCAGTGGTGCGGAAGAGAGTGGCGAACCTTGCACCCCGGCGAAATGGCCTTGATTCCCAAGGGAGAGGTGCATGGAACCTATAATTCTTTTCGTGAACCCGTTGTTTTTCTGGCAATCCTTTCGCCAGCTGGGGCGGAAGGCGAGGACATGATAGACGTTTCGTTAGAAGAGCCGTGGCTTGGCTTGCGAGAGTCGAAGGGCTTAATCCACTGTCGCTGATCGGGTGTCAGTACTTCGCTTTGTTTTCTAGCTATGGATCTTCCTCTTTCCGCTGCCCTGGCGTTTATCCTCCGGGAAGATCCCCTCTTGGCCCGCAGCTATTTGGTAGGCGGCTGTGTTCGAGATGCGTTGCTCGGAATCCCAGTGAACGACCTCGACATTGAGGTGTATGGAGTGAGTTACGAAACCCTCGTATTGGGGCTGTCCCGGTACGGACGCGCGGATCTCGTGGGACGCTCCTTTGGGGTGGTAAAGTTGAGGCATCCATCGGGGGAGACTTGGGATTTTTCCTTGCCTCGCCGAGATTCCAAAGCATCGATCGGGCACCGCGGCTTTGACATTACCTTAGAGCCTGAACTCTCCACCTTTGAGGCATCGGCGAGGCGCGATTATACGATCAACTCCATGTTATGGGACCCGCGACGTCGGGAGTTGATTGATCATCATCAAGGAGCGAGAGATTTGGCAGATCGTATTTTGCGCCACACTGGGCCCGCCTTTATCGAGGACCCATTGAGGGTGCTTCGAGGGATGCAGTTTTGCGGCCGATTTGGATTAACAGCGACCAGTGAAACTCTCGATCTAGCCAGATCCATGGTGGGTACTTACTCAGAATTGCCCGTGGAAAGAATCCGTGAAGAGTGGGTTAAGTGGGCGACCCGCTCGGCGAAACCTTCCCTAGGTTTGCGATTTTTAAAAGAGTGTTGTTGGTTAGAAACTTTGCCAGAGCTGGCCGCTCTCGTGGGAGTGCCGCAAGATCCGGTTTGGCATCCGGAGGGGGATGTTTGGGTGCACACCAATCATTGTGTGGATGCTTTGGTGAGCGCTAAGGCGTGGCAACTGTCCGATGTTGCTCGGCGGACGGTTCTAATGTTGGCGGTCCTCTTGCATGACATTGGAAAACCATCTTGCACCCGAGAAGAGCGACGAGCTGGCGTCCTGAGGATTGTGTCGACGGGTCATGAATCGGCGGGTGGACCGCTGGCGGGCCGCTTTCTGCAGAGGATTGGATGTCCGTCAGAATTACGGGAACGCATTGAGCCCTTGGTGCTGAACCACGGGATGTACGTGGAAGAACCAACCGAACGATTGGTGCGACGTCTGGCGTCGCGTCTTGAGCCATCGAGCATTGATGATTTGGGTGTGGTAATGACCGCCGACGCGTCGGGTCGTCCACCGGGGTCGGAAGGCGAACCGAGGCGGGTTGGGGCACTGAGGCAAGTAGCGGAGAGATTAGAGGTGGCAACTGAGGGACCAAAACCGTTGCTCTTGGGGCGGCATTTACTGGCCCGGGGAGTGCAACCTGGTCGGCCGATGGGCGCACGCCTAAAAGAGGCATTTGAGGCTCAATTAGATGGCATTTTTGAGGATTTAGACGGGGCAATTCGGTGGCTAGATCAGCAGAAATAAAGTTGAAAGAGCAGGGATTTAAAAATTGAGGTCATTCAAGAGTCTTCTTAACCGAAAAGTTCTAATAAAAGTCTCGTTTAGACTCTCATTGGTAATTAGCCTTAAGAAGTGAATAGAGCCTTCAGTCCATCCAACGCGACGAGTGCCGGCGTCCGGCGGACTCAGATTTTTACTTTGGTTGCGGTTATTGTTCCTTGGCTTGGGTTCGTTACTGCAGCTGTTTTGGCGTGGAACAACTTTCTGAGCCTGAGAGATATTGTCCTGTTTGTGATCATGTATTTGATTGCAGGTTTTGGGGTCACTGGGGGCTATCATCGTCTTTTTACCCATCGCAGTTTTGTGTGCCCGGTCTGGGTTCGCTTTCTTTTTGGGGTCGCTGGATCAATGGCTGTGCAAGGGCCATTGTTTTTTTGGGTGGCCACCCATCGCCGTCATCATCAATACAGCGACATAGCTGGGGATCCTCATTCGCCTCAGAATCACGGGGAAGGATTTGGGGCGATGATTCGGGGTTTCTATCATTCCCATGTGGGTTGGATGTTCCGAGGGGCCGATGCGATGGCCGTCCGTAGTTTACCTGATCTTTCTCGAGACAAAACCGCTCGGGTCATTCATCGAGGTTTTGTGGTTTGGGCTTTGGCTGGATTGGCACTTCCTAGTGTGGTTGGTGGGTTGATTTCAGGGACTTGGATGGGTTGCTTGACCGGGTTTCTCTGGGGAGGATTAGCTCGAGTTTGTGTGGCTCATCACGCGACTTGGAGTGTTAATTCTGTTTGCCATTTGTGGGGAGGTCGTGATTTTGAGACTCCAGATGACAGCCGAAATAATCCCGCGGTGGCGGTGGTTTCGCTCGGTGAAGGTTGGCATAACAATCACCACGCTTATCCTCAATCTGCTCGGCACGGACTCCGTTGGTTTCAGCTTGATCCGACATGGATGTTAATTTGGTCCTTAGCTCGTGTGCGTTTGGCCTCAAACGTGCAAGGGATTCGCCAAGCATCGGCCAAAGTCTGATCGTTTTTCAACTGCTGGTTGAAGTGCCAGAGGAGGGTTCTGAAGCCTCTGGTCACGGTAGGATCACTTCGTTTTATGGAGGATTTCGGCAGTCTCATTGGCTATAGATAAGCTTTTGAAGGATTTTTATCCGCTATGAAACGGGTTTCGCTTTCCGTAGAAGATTTGCAGATAGTTGTCCGCAATTTTCCTGCTCTTTTACCGACTGCGCCCGCGGAAAGACTCGCCTTCGCCGAGGAGAATCTAAGCAGCTTTGAAAGCGAAGAAGGTGGAATCCTGCTGACTGATGGAAACACAACCAATACCGCGTGGATTTTGTCCTTCGGTCGGGTTCAAGTCTACTTGTGCAGGGGAGAGGAACTCGAGCCAATCGGGGTGCCTCATTTTATACCCGGAACCTGTTTTGGTGATGAGAGACTTCCTTCCGATTCAAGCGGCCGTAACTTAATCGCTATTGCTCTGGTGACCTCGCGAGTGGTGGGAATTCCCAAGACTCTCTTTCGATCAAGTTCAAGAGACTCGGAAAACTCGCGGACCGAGGAGGAATTATCACTCGGATTGGCACCGCCACATAAACTGGGGAGATGGGTTGATCAACTCCGAAAGTTTACTGGCACGATTCCAACCTTAGCCCCGAAGGCCCGCACGGTGTTAGTTGGGCAAATTCTTTACAAATCAGGGGAATTCGCCGACCAAGCTTATTTTGTTTTGTCGGGTGAAATCGGTCTCGTTTTTTCCGACGCGACGGAACCTCATGAACGGGTCGGCGTCGGACTTTTGTTCGGAGCGCAGGAGATACTGGAAAACCGGGTACGAACCGCAACGGCGGTGGCTTTGGTGGCGTCGGAAGTCTTGGAAGTTGAACCCTCAGTGCTTCGAGCGGAGAGCCAGGCAGATGGATCGTTAGGAACACTTCTGAAAGGGTTATCCTATGTCTATGCGATGCCTCACTTCGGATCTGCCTATCGGTATTTGGCCCAAGTCGAAGGAGAAGACTGTGTGGTAACAGATTATCAGCAGACCAGTGGGCTTCGTTTGCGAGTTCGTCATTTCCCTTTGCAACAACGAACCGAGGCGGGTCGGGTGGAGTCCAGTGATGAAGCCTCAAAGACTCTTCATTCGCCTGACGGAACTATTTCATTGATAGTGGCATTTAACGGAGAGTTATTGGGTTTAACCGCACCCCAATACTGGTCGCGTCTTCCTGAGACGATGGGGCTATTGCTCCACGGTGGACGCCTACAACCGTGGCAAATCGAAGGGTTTCGGTCGAGTGGAAGTTTAATGCTCGAAGACGCAGATTTACGAGCTTCAGGGGCTACGGAGATTATCTGCGGTTGCACAAATACCACCGCGACGATTCTTCGTACCGCAGCGCAGCGCTCAGCGACTCTAGAGGATTTAATGCGGTTAACCGGTGCCGGCGAGGTCTGCGGCGGATGCAGGAATCGTCTTCCTACTTTCCTTGGATTAACTGAGCAAGTTCTCTGTCGATTATCTACTCGACCTTTGGCTGAAGGATCCTTGATTGCGAGATTGGAACCAGTGGCACCCTTCGTTTTGACCCCCGGACGGGTCGGACAGTTTGTCAGGGTTGAGGTGATGATGGATGGTCGATGGGTGGGGCGCCCCTATACATTAACAAACTCATCGACGACCGCCTACGAGTTGGGAGTGAAGATTAATCTGCAGGGGTTGTTTTCAAACTGGATTCGACAGGCCCCTGCGGGTGCATTGGTTCGAGTTTCGAGTCCGGATGGTTCGATTTGTCCTGAGGCGCAAGATCCGCGTTGGCTAATTTATTTTGTGGGCGGAGTGGGAGTGACACCGGCGATTGCGGGTGTCCGAGGCTTGGTCGAGCGGCGAATCAGGGTCATCTATTTCTATCGCAAAGCTCCGTTTGCAGCGTATTTGGAGGAGTTGCGACTCGGCAGCGCGCAGGGTCGTTGGGAATTGGTGGAAAGAGAGACGTCAACCGTGGGCCGAATGGATGCCTGCGAGATTCGGAACCAAGTGGCGGGGAAGGGGGCTTGCGAAGTGGTTATTTGCGGCCCCTCTGGATTCAATTTAACGGTACAAGAGGCCTTGAAAGGGGTGTCTGGTCTGACCGTGCAGTCGGAGAGTTTTTATGAGCCACAGCGCGGAGAAAAAGCAGTGTTCGAGCCAGGCGCCTGGCGCTTAACAGGCTCTGAGGCCCTCTGTCCGCTGGAGATGAGCGGAACTGCAGATGAGGGGGAGGGGACTTCATCGGCCAGCGATGAAACTGTGCAGTTCCTTCGAGGCTACTATGCGGAAGAGGAGCCCGGAATTGATCCAAGACGGCGCATTCAAGAAGTACAAGCGACATTAGAGCAGACTGGCACGTGGGAGAAGAGCACGAAAGAATTAGGGTTTGCGGCGCGTTGCGCTTGGCGCAATGCAGAACGGTGTGTGGGCCGATTACATTGGGGCGGTTTACATTTGAAGGACTGCCGGTTGCTGCGGGAACCCGATGCGATGGCGGCGGCTTTGTGGGATCATTTACAATTTGCCTTTAACGGAGGCGATCTACGTCCGGCCATTACCCTGTTCGCGCCCGGAACAGCGACCCAACCGGGGCCTCGGCTCTGGAATTCCCAACTGTTGCGGTATGCAGGCTATCGGATGAGGAGTGGGAAACAGATTGGTGATCCGGCGCAGAATGATCTCACCCAGCGAATTATTGCGATGGGATGGAAACCAATGGGAACAGATTTTGATGTCTTGCCCTTGGTTATTGAAACTGCGGAGCAGGGGCCGCGCCTGTACGAAGTGCCGGCGGAGTGCCGAAAAGAGGTGGCGATTGAGCATCCGCAACACCGGTGGCTGTCGAGTCTGCGATTGAAGTGGTTTGCCATTCCAGCGGTATCAGACATGGCCTTAGAGGCAGGAGGTTTGAAGTACAGAATGGCACCCTTCAGTGGCTGGTATCTGAGCACGGAAATTGCCGCGCGTAATCTAACCGATGTCAATCGGTACAATTTTCTTCCACGAATTGCCGAAGGGATGGGCTTAGATATTCGAGACGACCGAAGCCTTTGGCGGGATAAAGCACTTATTTTGCTGAACGAAGCCGTGTTGATGTCCTTTGATCGGGCTGGAGTGACGATGGTGGACCATCATCGAGTGGGTCATGAGTTCTTGGAATTTTGCCGAAATGAGCAAAAAGCGGGACGAGAAGCCTATGGCAACTGGGCTTGGTTGGTACCCCCCGTTTCGAGTTCATTGAGCGTACTTTATCAAGAATCTTTCCAAGACAAACAATTGAAGCCGGCTTACGTCCATCAGGAACCGATTTGGAAGAAGGCGAAGCCGGAAGAGCAGGCCAAGTGTCCCTTTTATTAATAAGTTCGTTTCCGACCCTTGGTCAGCGCCACCGTTTCCAGCAAATAGGCTTCCTCAAAGGCTAACCTTATCTGATGGGCCTTCACCGTGGCCAAGTTAGCTTTCGTCAACACCTCTAACTCGGCCTGCTGCTCTTGGCTCAAGTTCTCCGGGTTCTTTCGGAAATCTCACCCCGACTCATTGAGCTCAGGACGTGTCTTCTGCTCCCGTCGCCGCACCCCCTCCGTCGACTGGATTAGGTTGGCGATCATAACACTTGCCATGGATCACCTCGGCGTTGCGGCCGCGCTCGCGAACTCTTTTGAGGTAGGCAGGACTCATGTCCTGACTTCACCTGAAGCTAGGCGTGTCGATGTCCGTTTGGGTCCTTCAAATCACCAAGAAGGAGCGGCCAAACCCCAGCATACTGATCGGACCACCTTCGATAGAGCTTTTTGCTTATGTCTGGAGTACCCGGTCGCACACCCTAAAGAATCGGTCGATGTCAGACTTACGGGTGTGCACATGGAAAGAAAGCCGCAGGCGTTGCCCTCCGAGCACTCCGATATCTTGGCTTCGTAGTTCGGCCCAGAGCGGATCCAGTTGATCGGATTTGAAACGGATGCTCACCATAGCCCTGTGGAGGCTGGGGTCTATAGGTGTTACCACCTCAAGATAAGCCCGTCGGCGCGCCTCGGCCAGCGCATGGCCTGACAGAGACTGCTGCCGATCGTAAACGGCCTGCTCACCTAACGCTCGGAGGAAACGCACGCCCGCAATCATCCCATCGATCGTGGCTCGGTTGTTGGTTCCCACCATCATGAAGCGGGCCGCCTTTAGCCCGGATTTGTTGTCCCAACCGCTCGAGGCCACCGTTGTCCATAGTCGGTCGAGAGCCTCAGGCCGGCCGTAAAGAAGCCCGCAGCCAGCTGGGGCAAAAAGCCATTTGTGCGGACTACCCGCGAAGTAGTCGCAGCCCAGTTCCCGGAGATTCACTTGCATTTGACCGTCCATATGTGCGCCGTCAAGGACGGTGATCACACCGCGCGCCCGAGCCGCCTCGCAGAGTTCCCCCGCCGGCAACACCAGACCGGTCGGACTGGTTATGCCACTGAAGCTCAGCACCCGTGTGCGGGGACCGAGGGCCGACACTATCCTCTCGAGCAGTTCTCTCGAATTATGAGGGGTAACTGAGAGGTCTACTTCTCGTAGGACGATACCCGACCGAGCAGCCTTAATCCGCCAACAAGAGATGCCGCCACCGTGCTCCTGATTGGTCGTGAGCACCTCGTCGCCCGGTTTCAGATCGAGGCCGGCCGCAATAAAGCTCATTGCTTCGGTACAATTGTGAGTGAAGGCCAATTCGTCAGCGGCGCACCCGAGAAATCCGGCCATCTCGGCCCGCTCGGCGTCCAGCGACTCGTAGCCCCAGCGCTGGACTGTGTCGGTCGCATATTCGGCCCCTCGGTTCAACGACTCGAACACCGCCTGCAGCACCGACCGAGGCATAACTCCGAGGCTGCCTGGGTTCAAGAAGGCTCGGCCCTCCGGCAGAAGGAACTGCCCACGCCGCACCCGAGTCCAGTAGGCTTCGGGATCGCTGCTCCTCAGCGATGGATCGGGGAGAGCCTCGATAGGTCCACCGAGCCCGTGGCCTGCGGAGCCCGAGACCGAGTCGGCCGCCTTCGTCGCCGTTGCCGCCCAAGCGGGGGTTGGCCCACCACTCAGGGTTGCTAAGCTCACACCCACGCCGCCTTGAGCGAACCGTCGGAGAGCTTCGCGACGACTCAGACTTGTGGTCGCCAACTTTGGGGCAGTGTTAGTCGGCAGGTTGACCATGGCTTACTTTCCTTCCTTGGAGGCCACGCAACTAATCTCGACCTTAAAACCGAAAATAATATCCACCCCCCCCACGGTCGCGCGAGCAGGAAAAGCGTTCTTGAAGTACGAAGCGTACACCGCGTTCATCTCTGGGTAGTTTTGAATATCCTTGAGGTACACCGTGGCATTGACCACATCGTCAAAGGTGTAGCCCTGCTCCTTCAGGATTCGCCCGATATTATCCATCACCTGCCGGGTCTCGGCTTCCACCGAAGCCCGGACATCGGTCCCGTCGGCGGTGCGAGGCACCTGTCCGCTGACGTAAAGCGTCGATCCGGCCTTTCGGGACGGACTAAAGGGCAGTTTGTTGAGCGGGATCGATTTTTGGGCAAGGGCCGCCAACGCAAACCCACCAGCAGTTGCGAGGGTCAGGAGGGTAAGGGAGTAGGGTTTCATTGTTTTAAAGGTATCGGATATCTCTGCGACTTTTTGTGCTGAGAGGCAAGCTTAGAGAGAGGATCTTCGCGGCGGTGAGCGATTAAAGAGAGGGCCGATCAAGTTTTTTGGCGTGCTCGGGGCCGAAGTCAGCCTCGATGCCGCGCAGGGCGAGGTTTATCACGGCAAGCCGGCCGATGGTGACGGCGGAAGGGGCAACGGCTGGAGCGGGCGTTGGAGGAACGGCGCGGGGCGGAGGAAGGCGAGGAGACGTTTCGGGAGGAGTTGCTGACGCAGATGAGCGAGCGGATGAGGGCGTCGCGCTGGCGGGCGGAGACGACGATGACGGTGGGGTGGATCGCCGAGCGTCTGGTGATGGGCACGCGAGGTTATCTGAACCCTCTCTTGTCTCGCCGGAGGAAGCTGGGCGGTGAGCCCCCAATATCCTGAACTGACTCTTTTATGAACCGTCAGCTTACCCAGTTGTTCGACTGGGTAAGCTGTTCAAGTTGTCAGGTGTATTCACCAACGTAAGGCAACATACAAAGTTGAAGGTTACGGTTTTCAGAATTTCTTAGGGAAGCGCATCTGGCAACGAATCTTGATAATTGACTCTCGCATCGCACCTATCCCGCAGAGTTACTGATAGATGGCATGAGAGCTAGCGGTCGCTCGGAACAAAGTTCGAGGTCGGCCTTTACCCATGAACCGACCTTCGAATTCTTCATCGTCTCTAAGCGTGGCATCGGATCCACCGTTGCCAGATCTCATTGCAGTAGATCCTCTCCCCGAGGCTCCACCAACTCAGTCCTCCCTACCAGCAAATTAAACTCGCTCTCGACGTCCATGCCGGCGACCTCATGGTGGTTCGCATGGGCGATGGAGCGAAGCCTCAGTCAAAGCGTAGAAGTACCGCTAGCCTGCCCCATAGTTTACGCTCCGCCTTGTATCGATCTCCAAATAACCGCCCCCACTCGCGGTGCCGCACATTGAAACGCCTTGTCACCGTGTTTTGCAGCCACTTCATGCCTTCCACCAGATTCGCCTCC
>CAMDGV010000078.1 GCA_945898055.1 Akkermansia muciniphila
TTGCCAGCCACCAGCACCTGCCAGCCCTCCTTGGTCAGACGTTTCTGGAGCAGTTCTTGCGTGGCTTCATCGTCCTCGACGATCAACACCCGCCGGCCAAGACCCACTTTGGCATGACGATTCAACACCGACGACAACCGGCTGAAGTCGAGCGGCTTGGTCAGATAATCGGCCGCTCCTAAACTGAAGCCCAACCCGCGTTCGTCGACGATGCTGACCACGATCACCGGGATGTCCGCCGTTTCCGGGTCCTCTTTCAAGGCGGCCAGAACTTCCCAGCCATCCATGCCCGGCATCATCACATCGAGCGTGATAATATCGGGATGGAGTTTTCGGGCTCGAGCCAGCCCGGAAGTGCCGTCTGGGGCTGTTTCGACACGGAACCCATCGCGATTCAAGGAACGTCGCAGGAGATCCTGTACCGTGGCGTCGTCATCGATGACCAGCACCAGCGGGCCGGAGCCCGTGGAAGGGATTTCCGCAGCGGGTGCGCTCAAGGTCGGGATCGTCTCCTCGGCGACCTCGATCACTTGGGCCGGGATTGTGGCGGTGAAGGTGGAGCCTTTGCCCGCTTCACTGGCGACCGTGAGATCGCCGCCCATGAGTTGGCAAAACTTGCGGCTCAAGGCCAACCCGAGGCCCGTGCCTCCATATTTCTTGGACGTTGAGGCATCCGCCTGCGCGAAGGCCTGGAACAAGCGGCCGACCTGTTCTGTGGTCATGCCAATTCCGCTGTCGATGACGTCGAAGACTAAGTCCGCCCCCTGACGCCCGGCCCGCAGGGTGATGCTGCCCTTGTCGGTGAACTTGCTGGCATTGCTCAGCAAGTTGAAGAGCGCCTGCCGGACCTTGGTGACATCGGCCCGCATCGACCCTATTTCCGGCGCGACTTCTAAGGTCAGTTGATTGCCGTTTTTGTTGATCATAGGCTGCACGGTGGCCGCGACTTCGTTCAACAGGGTCTGCACCTCGAAGGTCTCCAAATAGAGAGTCATCTTACCGGCCTCAATCTTGGAGAGGTCGAGGATGTCATTAATTAAGCCGAGCAAATGCTTGCCTGCGCCGTGAATCTTTTGGAGGTCCGGCTTGATCTCAGGGGTCCCCAAATCATCGGCCTCTTCCTGGAGCATTTCGCTATAGCCAATGATGGCATTGAGCGGAGTGCGCAGTTCGTGCGACATGTTGGCTAGGAATTGGGACTTGGCCTTGCTGGCCGACTCCGCTTTCACCATGGCTACCTTTAACTCCTGCTCAAGGGACTTCTGATGGGTAATATCCATTAAGAGCCCTTGCCAGACGATGTTGCCGTCTCCGTCCAGTTCAGGTCGTGAAGCGGCATGGAACCATTTCTGTTTGCCGGATTGGGTGATTATTCGACCTTCAAAGTCCCATGCCGAGAGGGTCGCTGCACTCTCCATGACGCTTTGCTGAAAGGGCCCTATATCATCCGCATGAATTAAGCGGAGGATAGGCGTTGCATCGTTAACAATCTCTAACGGGTCCACCTCCCAAATATCCCGAACGCCGGGACTCGCGTAGGGAAAGGAGGCTTTGCCTTCCGGCGAGAGCGTAAACTTGTAGATCATGCCGGGAGTATGGGCGGACATGGCCTCTAAGCTGTGCTTTTGCTGAGCCAGCATCTGCTTCAACTGAACCTGTTCGCTCCGGTCTTCGACAAAAATAAAATACCGAGTTGCCTCTGAGTTTCTGTCATTCCGTGAACTCAGTGCGAGGTTCAACGTCTGTCCAGCGGGGCTTAAGTAGGTCACTAAAAAATCATCGAGACCCTGATTTTTCAAACGGATCCACGGGGATTCACAGCCCTCGTTCTGTAAGATAATTTCGGCAATATTCCGACCAATCGCGGCGTCTGAATCGATACCTAGAAGACGGATAAATGCGGAGTTGGTCTGTTCGACCTCGAGGAGATCAGTGACAACGGCGAGGCCATTTTTCCAAGACTCGGTGAACTCGGGGAGTAATCCTAGCGCAAGGCTCTGATGGTTTCTGGTAACTGGATGGGTCAGGTAATGAACCGCCACCTCCTGACCGGCTACTTGAATGCGATGAATAGTCGTGTTGAAACTGATCGAAGGACCGGTCCGAGCCTGCCATTCACTGACCTGCTCTTGGATGATTCCGTTCGCGGTTTTTGGCCAGACGGTGTCCTTCCAATTTCCGTTCCCCCAGAAATGGGTGATGAAAGAAATGGGTTGTCCCAAAGCTTCCTGCGAAGAGAGGCCCAAGTGGACTTCGAGGTGCTTATTAACGTAACTGATAAAGCCCTCTTCATCGACCCAAAGGACCCCGAATGGGGCCGTATCGAGGGCAACGGTGGCGGCGACGGCCCGAGGGATACGTTTCCAGGAGGGTGTCATGGATTAGGGTGGGCGCTAATTCCATCAGGTTTGGGGCGAGCCGCACAGATCCTAGTCAAACCGACGTCCAACTGCCAGATGGACAGCAGCATTAGGAAGCAACACCCCGCGAGCCACCAAAGGCTGCGGTACTCCTGACCTATGAGCGCCTCGAAAATAGCCTGACGATGCTCTAACGCATTTAGGATTGAGGCGAATCCCAGCACCCCAGCAAGGCCCATGACTACGATGGGTTTTAAAATTCCAAGGACAACTCTGTTCCGCCAAGCCTGAAGCTCCGCTTCGAATTCAGGGGTGGCGCCCCGTCTTAATTCCCAGGTGGTCAGATCCTTTGGGATAAAAAAAGGTTTTCGCCGATACTCGGCCCGCCAACTGGCGATCAATTCGCTGGAAGCATGCTGGAAAAGCTTCCCGAAAATAGTGTCAGTTAACCTCGAAGCTCCCGACAACCGTAGGTAATATCTGTAATAGATCCGAATAACCCAGTGCAGCAGGAAACGGAGGGTTTGACCGTAAACACTCTTCAGTCGAACCCTGTTCTCGTCGCTGAGTAATTCATTCACTTGATCCGGCAGTAAGTCGGCGATCAGAACAATCGGGATGTAGAGTTTAAGGTTCAGAAAGCTCGGGAGATAGTTGGCCAAGAAATCCATGACGGACTGAGTCAATGCAACGCCATCGGGAGACCTGCCTCCCTGTCTTTTTAGAATAATTCCAAACAGCTCCTCAGCCTCAGCCCACTGGTCGGTCATAAGCTCTTCTTCGAGGCCCATAATATGGCCCACAACCTTCCACAGATGCAGAAAAGCCTCCTTTTCCTCTAAGGTCAGCTTGCAACCCCAGTCACAGAGTCCCTTGGGAATGCAGTAGCTGAAGGTGAGCAGTGTGAAAGCGAGATCCTCCTGATTGATTGGGACACCCATCGTCTCGCTGGGCCACGGATTCTGGCTATTAGCGTGGGCGTGGAATGGGCATCCCCCAGCTGCGGCCTGTTTTGCCTCTTCACTGGGCGGGTTTATTTGGTTGAACTTCTCTGGGTTCAACAGCATGAACCGGATCGATCCATGCAGTAATCGAACCTTACGCGATTGGATGAATCCGTTTCCCCATAAGTAACCGCTGGGTTGAGTCCCGGCCGTCCTCCGTTCCAAATCGATGGCCCGCATGATCTCTTTAGATCCGAGCGCTGGTCCGTTTCTACTATTCTTTCGCAAAAGTGTTTTAGAAGGTCTTCCGGTCGCCAAATCCTTGATCGTCTCGATCTTCCAATCACCCTCAACATCGACTTTTTTAAGCCCAGCTAAGACCAAGGAATCTTCGTCGGGGACGAGGTCATGGATCAATTGGATTCCGCCCTTTTTCATGACCGCCTCCAACATGACCCCTGTTTCAAAGATACGCTGATAGATATTGCGCCCCTTCAATTTATTGGTCTGAAAGAGAGCTGGAATTCCTCTCTTGATGAGGTAACAAGCGGGCAAGCTCGAAGCATAAAGTACCCCCAGCATGCCCAGTGAATTACTCTCCCAGAGAGAACCAGCTAGCTGGAGCTTGGCTCCGTCTACCCAAGCCGGTGCGGGTGTTGGATCGTACCAATCTCGCTCCTTTGGGGGATACGAATTAAGTTCCTTTGCAAGATGGCTTTCGGAGACCAGCACTAACTCGGGATCGGTCTCCAGTTTATCGGCCAAATCTATCAATCGGTTGTAACCCAATCGCCCCCCTTTCACCCCGCGCTGATTCATCACAATCTCCTCAGCCAGCTGGTCGGCAAGTGGGTCCCCTAATTGTCGAGCCCGGTTAAGATTCTCTTCAGACCAAGGTCGTTTGTGGGGGGGCATTCCGGTGATAACGAAGGTTTTATCGCCTGATTAGCAAGAAAATACCCAGCAATCCCAGATAGAAACTAGATCGAGTGATATCTTTGATTACTCAATAAATTCTAAACTTTGTTCACTCTTAAATCTCGAATCAGCGTGCGCCCGTCGGTCCAGCACCCCAGTGCGACGGCATTCGGTTGACCGTATTGAGTTCATTAAACTCGACCGCGACGCTCAACTATCTGCCTTCAATCCCTTGCTAAAGCCCCACGGATTCAGTCCAATTCATCTCATGAAATCTCCACCACCACTGACTGACACTGAGCAACGTGATTTGCAATGGTTGAGGGAAGTCTACCAGGGAGATCACCAGCGCCAACTCACCCTTCGCGCAGTGCTAACCGGTGGAATACTCGGGATGTTTCTCTCGATTTCTAATCTCTACACCACTCTCAAGCTAGGTTGGTCTTTTGGTGTGGCTATCACCGCCTGTGTGCTGTCTTACGTCCTTTGGAATATTCTTCGAGCGGCCACCGGAGGTCGCTTGTCACAAATGTCTCTCCTTGAAAATAACTGTATGCAGAGCACTGCCAGCGCTGCGGGTTATTCCACAGGCGGAACAGTCGGGAGCGCATTTGCTGCCCTCTACCTTGTGGAAGGTCATCACCAACCGTGGTGGGTAGTCACCGGCATGGTCTTTTTCACCGCAGCTCTCGGGGTTTTCCTAGCCATTCCCATGAAGCGCCAGATGATCAATCAAGAGCAACTTCCTTTCCCTAGCGGCATCGCTGCCGCCGAGACCCTTCGCAGCCTTTATTCGGAGGGCAAGGAAGCGATGCGGAAGGCCAATGCCTTAGTCGTCGGTCTTTTAGTGGGGGGCGCCTTTGGTCTCGTAAAAAGTCTCGCTCTGCTCGTTGAGACGTTTCCAAAAACTCTCTTGGGAAGGGCTGCCGAATTTACCCAGAAATTCATTCTGATCCCTGACATAATTCCCTTCCGAATTAAAGTTCTGGCCAACGACCTTAAAATCGCCGGATTTGGCTTCGAACCGGGTGTACTGATGATCGGTGCCGGTATGATAATTGGGCTCCGGATGGCTTTTTCCATGCTGTTGGGTTCGGCACTTCTTTGCTTGGTCATTGCGCCTCTTTTGGTGGATCAAGACCTTGCCTCTACCTCCGTAGCGCAGTTCAAATCTTCGATGTGGCAATTTGGGATGACCCAAATCACACCACGCCGCTGGGGGGTGTGGGGCGGGACAGCCCTAATGGTTTTTTCTAGTCTCACCGCTTTCGCTCTACAGTGGAGAACCTTGGTCCGCGCCCTCAAAATCCGAACCTCCAATAACGCCGCCGAGTTGGCTGCCATCGAGGTCCCTTTATCTTGGCTTTGGATCGGTCTTCTTCCTATCACTCTCGGACTGGTGGTGCTGCTGAAGATCGCTTTCCAAGTGAGTATCCTCTTGGGCCTGTTCGCGGTTGCGATGTCCTTTGTGTTGGCTCTGGTCGCCTGTCGCGCTACCGGAGAGGCGGATACGACTCCGATCGGGGCCATGGGTAAAGTCACTCAATTAGCTTATGCAGTTTTAGCGCGTAACAATACCGTCGTTAACCTGATGGCCGCCGGCACGACGGCTTCCGCAGCGGGAAGCGCCGCCGACCTTCTAACCGACCTCAAAAGTGGCTACTTATTGGGAGCCAATCCACGGCGCCAGTTTTTGGCGCAGTTTTTCGGAATCTTCTTCGGTACGCTCGCTATTGTTCCAGCTTGGTATGCTCTAGCCCCAAGTGTGGAAAAGCTCGGCAGCCAATTTCCAATGCCCGCCGCTAGCGCTTGGAAAGCGATGGCTGATCTTCTCGCCAAGGGGGTGGGTGAATTACCCAATAGCGCTCTGTGGGCCGTTCTTGGTGGCGGTTTGATCGGGATTCTTCTTCCAGTAATTGAGGCTCGACGCCCCGCCGTCACTCGATTTCTCCCCTCAGCAATGGGGCTCGGCTTAGGGTTTGTTGTCGATTTTTCTAACAGTTTCGGTTTCTTCGTGGGTGCTCTCATTGCCTACTTTTGGGCAAGTTGTTCCGCCAAGAAGGCTGAGACCTTCAAAGTTCCACTCGCCTCCGGATTAGTCGCAGGTGAATCACTCTTTGCCGCGATCATTGCCATTATTTGTGCCAGTGCAGGATTGCTCTCTACTTGGCACTAGTCCTTGTTCCCTCGCCGCTTGTTTGGCCCTGAATCATCGATGCTTTTCCGAAAAATAGCCCGCCAAGTGACAACCGCTCCCGACGGATTCGCAGCAGGGCCTGTCCCCGCTCGCCATCGGGCCCAACTCAAGGGGCGCCAACGACTGCTGGATAGGCTCGGAGGGGATCGACTGTCTTACTCCCTCACTTTCCTACTGATCTACGCGCTGGTTAGTCCCGCTCTTGCCCCTCACGCAGCCGAATTCTATTTCGATCCTCGAGGCAATGATTTAGATCATGGAACGTCCGAAAAGCATCCGTGGAAATCATTGGATCGAGCTAATCAGCATATCGCCGAAAAAGGACTGAAGCCGGGGGATACCCTTCGTTTCCGAGGCGGTTCAACCTTCGAGGGATACTTACGACTCGATCATGCCGGCGGCGGTATCCAATCTGCTCCCGTTCGGATCACTTCCTACGGTCGAGGTCGCGCAACTTTCAAGCCTGGAGTTAAGACGGGAATCCTGATCCGCGAAACAGCCTGGGTCAGTGTGTCCCATCTTAATCTCGTCGCCGCGATCGGGAATCTCGGTGACGGCATTCGCTGTGATCGCACTCAAGAGTCCGAACTCCGCATTCGAGGACTGACCATCCAAGATTGTTCGGTTCTTGGCTTCGGTTGGCACGGAGTGATGGTGGATGCGGCTCAACGTTCTCATGGGTTCGACGGGGTACTCATTGAACGCTGCGTCGCTCAGGGAAATCGTCACGCTGGAATTATGGTGTATGGAGGCAATCCCACCGGTCGCTCCCAGCGGGCGCATGCCAATATCCGCATTCTCGACTGTCTCGCCGCCGAAAATCTGGGGGATCCCGATGAGTTAAAGCATCATTCAGGGAGCGGAATCTTCCTTGATGGCGTCGAGACCGCCCTCATCCGAGGATGTGTTGCCGCCAAAAATGGAGCAAACTGTCGTAACGAACGAGGTGGCCCAGTTGGAATCTGGGCCCACGCTAGCTCCCAAGTGCGGATCGAACGATGCGAATCTTACGGGAACGCTTCACGATTAAGGGATGGTGGAGGTTTCGATCTAGACGGAGGTTGCGAGGACTGCGTTTTGCGTTGGAATTTTTCCCATCACAATCATGGTCCAGGCTTTCTAATTTATACCTACACGGGCGCCGCTTATGCGGACCGAGATTGCCAAGTCTACGGCAATATTTCGTGGAACGATGGAGCAAAAAGTTCGGGCTATGCAGGGATTCAAATTGGGGCTGAGGAAGGGTGTCAAATCCGAGGACTCAAGGTCGCCTATAACACGGTGATTGCACCCCAAGATTCGGTTGGAGCGATCCGAATTCTCGGTCATTCCATCGATGCCTCTATTCGAAGCAACTTAGTGGTGGCACCGATCCACGGAATACTTGTCGCCATCTCCGGCTTTAAACATCGGGTTCACTTCCACGGAAATCGGTATTGGCGGGAGGACAAAAGGCCAGTGTTTCTTGTCGACTTCCAGTGGTCAATTCCATCGCTGGACTCGTGGAGTAATGCGACGGGTCCGGATACGCGGTTCACTTCGGAAGCCGATTTGTTCTTGGATCCGTATTTAAAACGACTGCGATTCCCTGATCCACAGATTCTTCGATCGCATCCGAGTTGGCCTCAGCTCTCACATCGGTTTCTTTCTGAGGTAGGTGCTCCGAGTCGGCCTCCGATGGAGTAAACGAAGCGCCAACCGTGCGGGGGATTTATTCTCGCTGGCCGAGATCTCGCAGATCGACATAAGTCGAAGCTTGGTCGCGTTAATCGGAAAATTAGGGTGGAGTCAGATACTCCCACCGGACGCTAACTCTCGCTCGGATTCGATGGATCAGGCTCTGAGGCAACGGTGCCTTGGAGAACTCCCGCACTTCGATCGGGAGCAAACGGATCTGCAAACCACGGTGATGGCGCACCCGCCGCAAAGGCCGAGTACCAGTCCTCGGGCGCGGCCTCAAAACACCGTTCGATGCCTCCCCAAGGAAACCAAAGCCGCAGCGCATGGAGGGCGTGATACGGTAGTAGTAACCGGCGACGCTGCACCTCAGAAAGTTGGCCCGTGACAAAATCCAAGAAAATCTGCTCGTCAACGCCGTAGATTTTGTCCCCAACCACCGAGTGCCCTAAGTGTGCCAAATGAATGCGAATCTGATGCTTTCTCCCTGTATCAATCCGAATCCGGACCGTAGAAAATTCTATTCCGTCACGGACAAAATTGCCCTCACAGCACCACTGTGTTCGCGCCCTAGCTCCGTCGGGCCGGACGCAATCTTTGACTCCGACTCGACTTGTTTCGTCCTTACCCAACGGCGCATCCAATGATCCTTTACCCAAAGGCATTCGCCCATACACAAGTGCCACATATTCTTTGGTGACAAAGCCGCTCTCCCAATAACGGCGCAACTCTAATCCGGCTTCATCGGTGGTCCCGAAAACCATCACGCCGCCGGTCTCTCGGTCGAGTCGATGAACCATATGTGATGCAGCGCCAAGATGCATTCGAACGCGGCTTACTAAGCTAGAATATGCATCTCCTTTAGTGGGATGACACACCAACCCCGCTGGCTTGCGGAGAACCAAGAGCCCCTCGGCTTCGTAAAGGATTTCGAACAGCTTCAATACCTAGGAACGCTGGGCGCTCGGGCCTAGTCCATCAATCTCGAACCTGGGTTCTTCCACTGAAATCAAAGCCCGCAAAAATTAACCTAAAATCTACATTGCGGACTTCAGAGGGGTCTGTTGCTTTCTGTCATTATATGAGCACGAGTCAATGCCTCCTTGAGAAGATGTCTAGAAAAAGAGCCTTCACTCTTATTGAGCTACTGGTGGTCATCGCCATTATTGCTATCCTCGCCGGAATGTTGCTCCCGGCTCTTGCCCGCGCTAAAGCGAAGGCTGTCACCACGCAATGTCTCAATAACCAAAGGCAAATCGGCGTAGCTTTCCAGTTGTACGTCGATGATTCACGGGATTCTTATCCAGTTTGCACGGGTTGGAATTCTTACGGCGGCGCCAAGGGACTCGTTAATGATCACCATGGCGGAGCTACCCTAGCCACCAATCGCCCGCTCAACCTCTACACCGCTGGAACTAATATCTGGTTTTGCCCAGCCGATCGCGGGGATTTTTTCTATACCAATCGCACTGCCTTCGCGGCTTTCGGCAATAGTTACAGAGCCCAATTTGGACTTAATTCCTTTCGAACACGCCATGTTACCGGTGATTCTTTGGCCGCCGCTGGTAGCCCAGAATCGCGTCCGATCAAATCGGGTATGGTAGCCGATAGCCCTTCGAATAAAATTATCCAAGGGGATGTTCCGTGGCACGGTAATCGCGACCCAAAAGATCCTCGGAGCGCGTGGCATACGGTTCGAGGAAAACGAGGACACGTGATGCTCTTCGGTGATTCACATGTTCAATTTTACCGCTTTCCTGTCGAAATGGAAGACACTCGACTCCAGACGCTTTTTACTGCCGATACGGACACGGTGAATCCCCTCCGACCACAGACTGATTTCTATTGGTGGTGACGTTTGCCTCCGCCGTCCTGCTCCTCAATTCCCGACTACTTTAATCTCATTATGATCTCTCGTCTTTGCGTTTTAATCGCGCTTACCCTCCCTCTCGATCTAACTTCCGACACGGTTCGATCCACCCGAACGGATGCTTCTGGACGCACTCTAACTCGGTCTACTATTACCACCAGCGGCAACACTAGTGTTGAACGTATACAAGACGCTTCTGGGCGCTCGGTTGGGACAATTCGGAGTACAGTCTCAGGAGATGCACTTAGATCCACCACCACCGATAGTTCAGGTCGCACGGTGAGTCGGGCGACCGGCACTTTGCGGGATTCCGGAACAACCCTACGCCTACAGGACGCCACCGGGCGATCCGCCGGAACCGTGCGAACTGAGGTCAGCGGATCTTCCACCCGACTCCAGGTTCGCGACGCGACGGGCCGCACCGTGGAACGGGGTAACCAAACGGTTTCCGGAACCACCAAGACAACTCGGCTTCAAGATGCGGCCGGGCGATCAACCGGCACTGTTCGAACACAGCGCTAAAAAATGAGAGAAGTCAGTCAGATCGCCAGAATCCAAAAGGACCGCTCTGGTTAAAAATAAGGTAAAATGCTGGCTGAAGATAACTTAGAATCCGACCGGGCGACTCGGTCCAATATAGGGCTTCGCTCCTTTTTCTCGGTCACGAGAAGGTTCGCCGCTGAGCAGTGCTGGATCGTCGGTCGTCGGGGCGCCGATGAATCCATGATGCCGGCCCATCCAATAAGCGAGCAACCAACCAGACGGTTCAACGACATCGTTACCCCCCGACCCTCCGTCGGCTTGCATGAGCCAATGGTCCCAGCGTAAAGGTTCAGTTTCTCGAGGTGAAAAAGTCCGAGTCCCACCCTTAAGAGCCACGTGGTCCGCTGGGGTTCTCAGGTCTGAGCGATGGGAATTTTGATAGGACCAAGTCCTCAGATCAAGCGGCCATGAACGAAGATGCTCCACTGAGGCAGCGGTATCACAGGGGTTGCCCGTTAGGGCACCGTAGAGAAAATTAAACCACGGGTTTTCCTCCACTCGCACCACCTCATAGCTCCGCTCATAACTGCGCCGATAAACTGCACGCCGGTCTGGATCTTGTTCAAATCGCAATAAATTCCAATGGCTCCAAAAGGACAATTCGTCGAGGAAATGAAGGATACTTTCTGGCGGAAAGGTATTCCTTGTGCGCAAAGTGTATTCTGGATAACCGAGGTCCACTAATTGCTGGTAAGCCGTGGCAAAGGCGGGTTCTCCAGTGAGTACTTCTGCCGTTTTGATAAATGACAATAACTCGACCGCCTGAAGGCCTCGGTCGTATCGCCCCTCGTCGGTGAGAAAATAATCAGGATCCCATCGCCCCCAACGTGTTGGTTTTCCATCGAGATCGATCAAATTCCATCGATTACGAATGAGATGGTGAGCGATACGGGAGAGATGAGTCCGGGCTTGAGCCTTTTCAGGGACTGTCGCCACCAAATCCAAAAATAGAGAAAAAGAATAAAACTGGGAACACAACTCATCGCTGGAGGTGTCGCCTTTCCACTCAAATAATCCGTCGGCTGTCGTATGCCACTCTGCCGGATGGGGTCCGGAACCGTGGTCGGCTTGATGCCCAAGCTCTCCTTTTGCCCAGACAGACCGTGCTGGAAAACCGGGAATGGCGGTCATCGCTTCCAACCAACGCAACGCGTGAAAAGTATTGGTTGCCTCGCGACGCGCTAACGGATCGCCGGTGACCGCATATCGGTAACACTGGGCTGCAAGGTAGTTGCCAGAATAACCCCCGTCATTGTCGCTCACTTCTCGGACAAATCCTCCCTGCTTCGCATCCCATTCCAGCTTATGCACAAACCCAAGACGCCGCTGGCCCCAGTCGTCGAGATGGCGCTCATAATAGGCGGCTTTTTTGGCTAAAGTATAGGAAACATAATCAAGCACCCCCAAACCCCGATCGGTGGCCGCATACACGGTCCGTTCGCCAACCGCGATCGCATAGACCCGTTCACTTGGAAGCCAGCGTTGCCCAGAAAAATACTGATATTGGTTCCCTAATCGCCGAATCATTCCGCGGGTAGTTCCAATCCAGAGGTCGTTAGTAAACCCAGTTGCAAGACAGAGAGTGTCTTCAAATGGTAACCCTTGTTCACCTCGAATTGAGGTTAATGACATCCCTCGCAATTCTCCTAATCCTCGGTCTGTTGCCACAAAAAGAGACGCCCCAGTACTCAGCACATCCCGAGTTACCAATGACGGTAAACTCCCCCAATCCCACGCTTGATCGGAAGGCCAAGTGTAGGCGTCGATTCCACCAAACCGACCGGTAGCATAGGGCGCAAGACGTCCAACGCCATGCACAAAAAGTGTCCCATTGTGTGGAACAACCCGAGTAATGGCGAAGCGGGCCCGGTTGGTGGTAAGCAATTCCAATTGATCCCCTGCCACCCTCCAAAGCCGATTTCCAACGGAAGCAATCCATCCCTCTCGGAAGCTCGTCAGATCAGAGACAGGCTCGGCGGAAATTCGAGTCCATATCGAAGCGTCCCGACGATAAAGACCGGTTCCGGTCATCGCCCAGATTTTACCCCCGACTTTGACTAGCCGATGGACTGGCCCAGTAAGAGCTGAATCAGCAACAAATCGGTCCCCATCAAGTCGCAAGAGTCCACCCGCAGTTCCCGCCCACAGTTGCGATCCATCAAGAACAAGGGTTAACAGGGGTTCAGTGGTTGGAATTTTTCGCCCAACTTCTTGGAGAAAGGGCGTATCGGAAAGCATCTCCTTTGACTGATATGTTCCGGGTATCCGCGGATTGATCGCAGTGGTCGGTAGAATCCAAGCAATGCTAAACCAAACGCACAAGGTACACTGTTGAAGAAATCGCAGGGACACCTGACCATTAGTCCTCCAAACAGTCCTGCTTTTTCAAGCACTCAAAGGCAATCATCGATCTTTAGTTCAGATCAGATGGCCGATTTTACTAGGCTGGGGCGCGCTGCCTTCAGGGTGGTAGTAGCCCTCCATTAGTAAGACTTTACGCCCTTCACTAGAGTTTCTACCGCGTAAAGTCCTTCGCGTGCAGTGATGAACAGCGTCTTCCCATCTTTGCCGCCAAAGCAGAGGTTGGCACCGCCTTTCGGCAGGTTGATCTTGGCGATGACGGAGCCGTCTGAAGCGAAGATATCCGCACCCGTGCCGGAGCTGGACCAAATGCGTCCCTGGGGATCGCAGCGGATCCCATCCGGTCCGCCTTTTTCGATCACGGCGAAGACGCTGCCACCGCTCAAGGTTCCATCCTCTGCGACCTTAAAGACGCAGATGTGGTGCGGATTCCCGGAGTCCGCGACGTACAGTTTCTTTTCGTCTGAAGAGAAGCTCAGACCATTGGGCATGTTGAAATCCTTCACCACGATCGTGATCCTCTTCGTGGCCGGATCAAAGCGATAGACATAGTTGCCGTCCTGCTCCTTGTCTTGGCCTTTGGGTAGGCCATAGGGCGGATCGGTGAACCAGAAAGTTCCATCGGATTTCACTACCACATCATTGGGCGAGTTGAACCGTTTGCCCTCGAACCGGTCGACGACGGTGGTCAACGAACCGTCCTTCTCCATCAAGGAAATCCGGCGCCCGCTGTGCTCGGCCGTGACAAGCCGCCCTTGGCGATCCACGGTGTTGCCGTTGGCATTGTGGCTGGGTTGGCGGAAGATTGAAATGCCGGCAGTGGCGGACCATTTCTTCAATTGATTGTTAGGGATGTCGCTGAAGACCAGATAGCCCCCATCGCGTGGAATCCAAACAGGGCCTTCGGTGAAGCCGAATCCATCGGCAAGTTTGGTCACCGTCGCGTTCGCTGGAAATAGTTTCTTAAACTCGGCCTCGTTCCGGACTTCGAAGTCAAGGGCGGCAGCTTGAGAAAGGGTGGAGTGGATGGCCAGTATCGAGAGCGCCAATCGAACCAGGGTCATGGGTTTCATCGGAGGGTTCTGAATGATGATGATTTAAGAGTCAATTAGTCTGAGTAAATGCCCAGTGCCTTAGAATTTCTCGGGCGCGGCGAGGGTCCCGGGGCGGCTTCGGATCGTGCCCGAGGCATTCGAGATCACGCAGCGGTATTCGCTACCGATGTCCCACAACGTCGTGGCTGGGGTGGTGTAGGTGGGGCGCATCGCACCCGGGATATCGGTCCGGTTTTTTTGCCATTGGTACCGGAGACCGTCTCCCGTGGCCGCCACCGAAAAGGAGGCCGCATTGGCCAACCGCACTGTCGCATCGGCCGGGTGAGTGGTGACGACCGGAGCACCGATGTCAACGGGCGCGCAGTCCGTGCGGACAATCTGGTAAGTCACTCCGGCCGTCGTACGGAAGGTGAACTCGTCTTCATCTTGGGCGAGCAACACCGCTTGCCCGGTGTCCGCCCGGGTCACAACGATGCAGGCTTCGTCAAAAGGACTTTGCACAACGCAGGGGTTACCGCGTTCGCTGAAGATCTGCACCGAGTCCACGATCTGACCTGCGGCCCGATATCGCGCCCCAACTAGGAATGCGCCGACCGACCGTAGTCGCTGAAACTCCGCATCCACAGACCTAACCCAGTTAGGGAAGATCCGGATCACCCCGTCTTGGCTCTGCAACAGCATCCCGTTGATGGCCTCGATGATTCCGGCGGTCTCGATGCCGCCCCCATCTTTCTGCGAGACGATCCCGTTGGGCTCGGGTTTCCACGTCTTGATGGCCTGAATCACGCGATCGGCCCGGTAGCCCGCTCGGACGGCCATCACAAACATCATTCCGAAGTCGTTACCATTCTGCCAACCACACCAGCGCTGTGGGTGGAACATGTTCCCGCGATCCAGCGTGTTACAAGTGGCGATTCGATAAGCCGGTAGAGACCGGTGACTGATGTTGTCGAAGGTGGTGGTGAACAGGACCCCGGTATTCCGCGCACCCCCTTGGTAATGCAGGGCCTCCATCACATCGTGCACCGCGTCGGGCCGGAAGGTGACTTTCGAGCCTGAGGCTTGGAGCCGGTACTCACTCATGTGGTCCAGAATGTCCTGCCAGTGGGCCCTCCGGTCCTCATCGCACTTGAGTTCGATACTGGCCGCCACAATCTCCCGGTACAGGAACCGGATCGCGCCTAGGCTGAACATGTCGTTCTTGGCGAACCAGTTCGCCCCTTCGTGGACCGATCCGTAGACCTCGTACCGGCCGTTTACCGGCGCGCCGATGTAGTCGTCGAAAAAATCGGCGACCGACCGCATCAATGGATAAGCCTTGTGAGCCAAGAACTGAGGGTCCCGACCGTATTTCCATTTCCATACGATTGGCAGGATGGCGAACACCGCGTTGGTGGCCATGCAGCAATCTTCACTCGCCTGCGTCCCTCCGGCGGTGGAAGGGGTGCCGTGGGACGTGAACGAACCTTCGAACTCGACGCCTCGGCAGCCCGCGGGCATGTGTGCTGCGATCTCCGGAGAGACCCATCGGTGGATCACACGTCGTCGGCCCGTGTTTTCGGCGTAGTAGCGGATGGTCTCGACATACGGATCCACCAGATCGACGTGGTTCGCCGCGAAGGTTCCGTAGTAGGGATTCTGGGCGTTGTAGTTCATTCCCAAGTTCCCGAACCACTTCATGTCGTCGGCCCGATTCCAGGGCCCCCAATGGCCCGGAGCCCTGCCCGGCCCATTATTGTTGCCACTGCGTGCGGCTGAACCCACCAGGTAAAGGTGATTGTACCAGTAGCGCTGAACATCATCGCCCAACCGGATGTACGATCGGAGCCAGAACCGCCGCCACCAAGCCTTGTTGCTGGCCGATAAATCGGCGACGCTGGCGGCAGTGCTGCGGCGCAGAGCCGCTTTCACTGCGACGAGTGGGGAGGGGGCATCCTTGGTGTGCTCGGCCTGGACAACCAAGTGGATAACCCCGCCGCCAGCGGGCAGCGTGAAGGCCAGGCGGGATTGGGAACGGTCGTCGGTGGTTGCAAGCGCCGGAGTGCCAAGGATCTGGGCCGCTACCGCGCCCTTCACGTAAAAGGGCGCGCCCTCAGCGGTGGGCTCCTTGGTGACCCAAATCATCGGCCCGGCCGTGCCTGCCCGCTGGGCGACCGACGCATTGCCGATAACCGAAAGCACGACCTGCAGGCGAAGATCCCTCCCGCCGCTCGTGGACAACTCCAAAACCAAAACATTGCTGGAGGGCGACAGGTAGGACCGGGTTTTTACCGAGGCACCCGCCATAAAACACTCGGTCCGGATCTCGGCGTTCTTCAGGTCTTGGGTGACGGAATAGTCCGATGGCAAATTGATCTTCACCCAGGCGGCATTCTCAATTTCCACCGCGGCCTCGATCGTCAACCGGGCCAAATTCAAGATGTGCTGCTTGTAAGGCCCCGGCGCAGAATCGTCGCCCGCGCGGAACCCGACCGTGTCGTTTCCGGCGTGGAATCCATTCTTGCCCAGGTAGTAGATCAGCGAGTGCCGGGATCCGCCCAAATGAGCGCCCAAGTCTCCGTTTCCTAAGTAAGCACCCTTCATCAGGGTGCGGTTCGTGGCATCGTCCCACGGCTCGGCGTAGGTCGACGACGCGTCCTCCAGCAGCTTCGAAATCGTCGCCCAATCAGCGGCCTCACCGCCCAGTTCCTGTCCAGCCCTGAGTGTCTGGGATGCGGCGGCAGATTGACGCCCCTGGTCGTCAGTGCTCGCCCCGACGCCGACCGGTCCGATAGAGGCCGCGACGCATGCCTGACCAACCACTTGGCAAAAGGTCCGTCTTTGCATCGTCATCAGGCTGACCGATCCAGACATTTTCTGCAAACAGTCACTGAAAGTTCGGTCTTTTCTGACGGGTGAACCCGACCTGCCAATAAAATCGCAGCATCGCAGCTACCAACCAACCTCGCGGCCTTCAAGACGCATCGTAAGATCAGTGCCGTCCGGGTGCGTGAGGCGCGCGACCTTACCGTTCTTGAAAACCGACTGCAGGGCCGCACCTGAAGCTCAACGGTCTCGATCTCCGCACAGGGCGACCCCGCCGCGCTCCGGCGACGGACGTTCGGAGCGCGATTGTGCTGAAAGCCAGTCGCAGCAGGATTGAATCAAAGAAAGCGCGAGAAAAATCAACGCGACTTTGGTCGAACTTTCGCCCCGCCTTTGATCGTGGTGCTGGACAATCTCAGGGCCCAAAAAAGCGAGGCCACGCTCGCGCTGACCACCGCCGCCGGGGTGCAAACCCGCTTCCTGCCCGCCTACTCGCCCGAGCTCAACCTCATCGGGATGATGTGGAGTAAAGTAAAGACCTTCCTCTGTTCCGCCGAGGCCTGTTCACTCTCCGCTCTCCTTCAGGCCAGCGCAAAAGCCCTCGCCGCGGTCACCCCCAACGATGCTAGGAATTGGTTCGCCCACTGCGGGCTACACTTTTATTTAAAATGCTCTAGTTGTGCTTTTGCAGGGCCCCGAAGACTTGTTTGAGGAGATCCGTGGTTCGAGCCGCCGTGGATTCGCGAATGCGTTTTTCCTCGTCAGCGATCTTCATAAACAAACCGCCGAGGACTTTTGAGGTCACGTAGGCATCGAGATCGAAGGTGTCCAAACCGAGAAGGCCTGCGCCCAGATTGCCGAATCCGCCCAAGCCGCCGCCCTGGACCTTGTTCTGAATCTGCTTGTAAATGCGAGTGGCGCCCGCCTGTTCTGTGACCTGCTTTACGATCGGAAGGAAACGGGCCTGGAGATTGGTGGTGCTGCTGCGACGGAAGTATTCTGTGGCCGCGTTGTTTGTGCCGAGGAGGATTCCTTTGGCATCGTTTAGGGTCATCTGTTTTAAGGAGTCACCCAAGACGGCGGCGGCTTCGGGCACTGCCTTTTCCGCAGCGCGATTCATGGTGATCACGAATTCATCCGCGAGCGCCTCCTGCTTCAGGGAGCGAAGCGTCTTTTCCACCTTCTTGAGGCTGTCTGGCATGGCGATACGGACGGCGGCATCTTTCAAGAACCCATCTGCGGCGCCCAACCGCGAGACGGCGGATGTGACCCCGTTGGACAGTGCCGCTTTCAGCCCGGAGGCGATCTGGGCTTCGGACAAACCGGTGATGTTCGGCAAACTTGGCGCGGTTGCAGTGGAGGAGATGGGTGACTCCTCTGACTTCGCTTTTCCAAATCCAAGGCGCTCGAAGAGTCCTTGAGCTTGGGCATTTTGACCGATGAATGGACCGACTAGGAGGCAGGCGGCGAGCCTGAGTCCCGCTGCTGCAAGGGTGGACCATCGGAGAGCGGCAGGGCCGGGGAGTTGGAGACGGGGGTTCATTTTAAGCGTTGCGCAGACCTTTCGATCCTTTGCGTGTCTGTGGTTGGAAGCAAGGCGCAAGGGGTGACTGGGGGGAGGCTTTTTTCCCACTCTGCGTCAAAAAAGTAATTTCCTATCAATTCATCTGGAAAAATAATTAGAACGCAAAAATTCAACGGAAAATACACAATAATACAAAAGAATACGATTGCTGTTCAAACAAACAGTTATAAACACAGTGTGGTTATGAGTGTGTCTGATGGGTGTTTAAATGTGTATTTTATTACATCGCCAAATTCGCCAGCTTTTATAAACGTCAGCAATCTTTCTATAAAAAGCATTAACGGCAACAATTTGCTGGCAACTGTAGAAACTCAATCCACTAATAAAATAAATATCCAGTCATCCCAAAACGCGGCAGATTGGAAAACAATACAAACAATATCTAACCCATCAGGAAAACAAATTAACATCCCCATAACTAAACCGAGTGAATTCATTAGAGCGATTGAATAAATGAAATGAAAAATATCAAAAATATTTTAGCTGTTATCAGTGTTTTAATTTTGATTTCCGGTTGTAAAACAAATAAAAAAATAAATCCAATCGGCATACAAAATCAAAATAAATCCATAAATAAAATATTAATTGATGTAAATTCAATTAAATCGGAAGGTATAAAACTTAATGGATTGACACCAAGCACAAAAGCTGATTCATTGACTACCAATAGTACAACTGTACAAAATGCAACTAATCCTTTATTAAATCTAACAGATAGATCGGCTACAACTTCACAACTTTTATTAAGAGCAAAAAATCCAAATCCAGCTGAAATTGCTAATATAAAAGTTAAAATTGATGCTGATTTAATTAATCTATTAAATGATACATCGGAAGGTAAGTTATCAGATGTTAATGTTGATCAATATTTTTCCATGATAATGGCAGCACATCGTCTTACAGAAAAAGATACTGAGTATGAAAGAATAAAATCGATAACTGAAAAGTTAAAAAAACAATTTGCTATATTTACGATGTTTGGTATAATGGGTGGTGGTGGAGATATCCGTACATCGTTAGCAAACGGTCCAAAGTTGGTTCAGCTTTATTATTATCAGAAATTAATTTCTAAATAAATAATGACTGTTTAGTTTCGTGGAAAAAACAGCTTTGTAGGGGAGCGGAAAGGGAAGAGGGTGTTTTTAGTTTGATCGGCAATGAAAATATTTATCCCAAAGAAATACCAATAATAATATGAATATTTTTCAATATATTGTTTCATCTAAAAGAGCTCTCTGGCTTCTTGCCGGCGCAGCTAGCGGGGCTGCTTCTGTCGGGGTAATGGTTTTGGGTGGGGAAAGTTGGGGTACAATAAAGATCTTAGGCTTGGATAGACTCAAAGGCAACACCATGTATTTCCCGCCGGGTTGCATTTTTG
>CAMDGV010000079.1 GCA_945898055.1 Akkermansia muciniphila
AGCAGGCTAACAATAAAGGGGGCAGTTCTTGATATTAACTACTCCTCGCCCAGCTTCGAGAGATACAAGAGAGGGTTCAGATAACCGCGCGGGCCCATCGCCAGACGCTCGGCTATCCACCCCACCGTCATCGTCGTCTCCGCCTGCCAACGCGCTCCTCGCCGTAATGCTCCGCCGCCACCCGTTTTGCCCGCGCCGGATTCAGCATGATTTATTTGGGGGCACGTTGCTTTACCGGTTGATGTCGGCCTGCGTGAGCGCCGGTTGCGTGTTTCGTATCTGGTGGGCTTCACCCGACCCGAGCTGCCACCGGAATCTGGCCGAGTTATCGAGTTTAGATGAGCTTTGTTCTGGCATTCCCAAGATGTCTGACATTTCCTTCAGGAGGACAAATGCCGTCGCCTAACGAAAAAGGCAAAGTTTTGGCCCGTGTGCGCGCGGGAGATTGAAATGGGACTGGTGGATGGCGCGCGCGGAGCTTCGAATTCAACAACGCCGCCGAAGTATGCAACTAACGATCACCTACAACGATGCTTGGGAACCAATTCCTTTGGAGTGGGTGGACGACGCCATCGAGTTCTTCAACTGCAAACTTCAACCCACTCACCCACTCCGGTCATTCCAGTTGTTCCCTTTGGCCAAGTGCTGGCGAAAGGACAAGTATTTGGTTGAGGAGGAACAGCCGGGCGACAACCTGTGGGTTTTGGACCTGGACCGGAAAAAGCGGGTTCGAGGCAAGACCTTTTATTACTTCAAACGCCTAGAGACGCAGGAGGAGCTGGATGCCATGCTGCAAAGCGACTCTGAGGCATGGGTTCAATACATGAAGGATGCAGGTGCGTGGGAAGGAGAGTAAATGACTGGAAAGCTGAACCAGATCGCTTGGGTGAACTCTCTTCACACGCCACGAGTCTCGAACGATGCCTAGCCTTGACCGACGGTGCGAAGCGAAGGAACAGCAATGCCATACAGGGTTGAACAAGCCCCCCGTAAAGTCCTTCGGCCCACAGGGCAGGCTGGTGGATGTCAACAGCTTTTTCCACGGTCGAGTTCTTGTAATTTCCTTTTGCCCGCAGGCCCTAGGCCGTCGCGGTTGTAATCGGCGCGCCTCGTGGCCGCCGTCGCTGAGCTTAGGTCGCTGACCCCCACCCGCATCATCGGGCCTAGAAAAGCACGAACAAACTTAATTACTAGGTCAGGACAACGACTGGCAGCCCTACTCATGGTAGCAGTTGTTTCCTCCGCCGTGCCGATCGCGTGGACACCTCAGCCACCAGGCCAAACTTCGAGCATTATCAAGCATTATCAAGCAGACCGACCCTCTTCTGATCGCATCACGCGAGGCGACAGAGCTGTTCTTGTTGCTGTCGGACACGTTTCAACTCCCGGTGGCTTGGCCTTTGACTGACTACGGCGGCTTTTTGAGCGGTGGCGTTGCGGTGGGTAACGTCAACCTGGAGATTCCCCTCCCCGTCAAAAAAGAAATTCCCTATCAGTTAGTCTGCCTCCAATGTTAACGCACTCAATCACCAATCACTCATGACTAAGAATCATCGGCCGCATCGTACGATTCGCTCATTCCAGCTTTTGCTGGGGGTGCTTGTCTCGCTGTTTCACGTTTGTGCCAACGACGCCAAGGCAGACCCGATCGATAGGTTTATCCGCAGCGAAATGGAACGAGAACAGATTCCGGGAGTGGCCATCGCGGTCGTTAAGCATGGGAAGATCGTGAAGGCTGAAGGATATGGGTTCGCCAACATCGAACATTCCGTGCCGGTGATACCGGAGACGGTGTTTCAGTCCGGCTCCGTCGGAAAGCAATTCACCGCGGCCGGCGTGTTGCTGCTGGCCGAGGAGGGAAAGCTGGGACTCGACGATCCCATCAGCCGCTACCTGACCACTGCGCCACCCACCTGGCAGGGCATCACCATCCGGCATTTACTGAACCACACGTCGGGCATCCCGAATTACGACACCCAAAAGGGGGTCAACTTGCGTCAGGACTACACCGAGGAGGAACTCGTCGCGCTCGCAGCGGGCCTGAAGTTGGACTTCGCGCCCGGGAGCGATTGGAATTACAGCAATACCGGCTATATCCTGCTTGGCGTCATCGTACACCGGGTGACAGGGAAGTTTTATGGCGACTTTCTTCAGGAACGGATCTTCAAGCCGCTGGGGATGACTTCCACCCGCGTCATTAACGAAACGAACATTATCCCGCACCGCGCTGCAGGTTACGAGTTGATCGGGGGCGAGGTCAAAAACCAAGCCTGGGTGTCGCCCAGTCTGAACACAACGGCCGACGGCTCGCTCTATTTTACAGTTCTTGATGTCGCCAAGTGGGATGCCGCGCTTTACACCGACACGCCGCTTGCCGCGCAAATCCGGGGACAGATGTGGACGCCGGCGAAGTTTGGCAACGGCGCCACGACCTCACTGAAAATGAGCGGTGCCAGCTATGGCTTTGGATGGGGACTCGACACGGTGGCTGGCCATCGCGTCGTCCAACACGGCGGACATTGGCAGGGTTTCAAGACCCACATCGCTCGCTTTCTGGACGACGGCTTGACCGTCATCCTGTTGTGCAATTTCGCGCAAGCTGACCCGACCGCCCTCGCACATGGAGTGGCCCGACGCAGCCTGCCCGCCCTGAAGGGACGCGCCATCGTTGATCCCGATCCGGCGTTCGGTGCGCAGGTTGCCGACGTGCTTCGCTCCGCCGCCGCTGGGAGTCTGAATCCGGAGTGGTTCACCGACGAAGCCCGCATGGAACAAGTTACCGCCTGGAACAAGGACTTCTCCCGGCGTCTGAAAAATACCGGCAGCGTGGTCCGCCTCGAACTCTTGGAAATCAAAGCGCAGGATGGAGTCACCCGCCTAATCTATCGCGCCAAAGGTGAGCGCGAGACGCTGCGGCTGACCCTGCTTTTGAATGCAGCCAGGAAAATCTCCACGCTAAAGTTGGCAACGGAATGAAAACCTGCATTTCAGTTTGGCTGTTTTTCAGCTCAGTTTTTTTTGCCGAATTTTCCGCTCTTGGTCAAAAAAGCAATTTCTTATCAGCTGCGACCGCAGCTTTGCCCGATACGGGGCCGCTCGCTCCGGGCCAGGGTGGCGTGGGCAATTGGGACGGTGTCATCAACGCCGAAATCGAAGGGTCGACGGCGGCGCGTTCGCAGCATTGGCGTCGCGATTTCTCGTCGGCGGAAAATTACAGCCGTTCCATCGAGACGAATCGCGCGCGGTTCGCCCACATCATCGGGGTGCGCGATCCTCGCGTGGCGTTCGAGGCTCCATCGTTGATGGCGACCGTAGATCAACCAGCGCTCGTCGGGCGTGGGAAAAGCTATGACGTTCAACGCGTGAGCTGGCCGGCCTTTGGGGACGTGCGGGCCGAGGGATTGTTGCTGGAACCGCGCGGACGCAAGCCCGTGGCCGCAGTCGTCGCGGTGCCGGACTGCGCCCAGACGCCCGAGCAGATCAGCGGGCTGACGCCGGGCGTGGCGGTGGAATCCCAATTCGCCCGGCGGCTGGCCGAGAGCGGCTGCCGCGTTCTGGTGCCAGTGTTAATTGATCGCACGGTGGAAGTGCGTGGCCGGGAGGGGTACCGCTCCTATTCACGCCAGCCCATGAGCAGCCGGGAGTTCCTGTTCCGCCCTGCATTTCAGCTCGGGCGGCATCTGATCGGCTATGAAGTGCAGAAAATCCTCGCGGCGGTGGACTGGCTGGCACGGGACAACGATTCCATCGGAGTCATCGGCTATGGCGAAGGGGCGTTGTTGGCGTTCTACGCGTCGGCGCTCGACACCCGCATCGATGCGGCCGGCGTGTCTGGCTATTTCGATGCGCGCCAGAATCTCTGGAGCGAACCGTTTGACCGCAGTGTGTTCTCCCTGCTGACCCAGTTCGGCGACGCCGAGATCGCGACGATGATAGTACCCCGGACTCTGCTCGTTGAAGCGTGCCGTGGACCGCAGGTCTCGGTGGCAGCTCCGGGGGGAAGCCGCGGAGTCGTGCGTTCGCCCGACATCACCCGGGTGAAGGCGGAAGTCGCCAGGGCGCTTCAGCTCGCGGACGGTTTTCATCCGCCCGCGACGGTTGAGTTGATCACGAGCGGCGACGGGCAGGGACCTTTTGGATCCGTCGAGATGCTGAGCCGGTTTATCGCCGCCGTGAACCCCGGTACGGTGCTGTCGCCGGGCGTAGGAACGGTGGAGGTGGTGGCGTCCGGGTTCGATCCGCGAGTGCGGCAGCAGCGACAGATGCATGAAATCGATCGGCACAATCAATGGCTGCTCGGCCGGAGCGCCCAGCTGCGGGAAAAGTTCATGGCCGGGCTCGATTCCTCCTCCATCGAAAAACATGAAGACACAAAGCGCGCCTACGTAAATCATCTGCGCCGCGAGGTGCTTGGACGTCTTGAGCTGCCGCTGTTGCCGTTCAACGCGAAGTCGCGCCTCCGTTACGACGAAGAAAAGTGGTCCTGCTACGAGGTTCAACTGGATGTCTTACCAGGTGCGAACGCGTTCGGGTATCTGGTCGTCCCCAAAGGGCTCAAACCCGGTGAACGGCGACCGGTCGTGGTGTGCCAGCACGGAGGAGGAGGCAACCCAGATCAACTCGTCAAGGATGATGCCGGAGCGTATCATTCCTTCGCAGCCCGCCTCGCAGAAGAGGGTTTCGTCACGTTTTCGCCATCGGTGATGTTTCCTCCCTCCGACAGTCTGGTGCGCAAGTGCAACAGTGTGGGCCTGACCCAGTATTCTTACGTCGCCGCCATGCACCAGCAGATCGTCAACTGGCTGCGGGCCCAGCCGTATGTGGAGGGGGATCGCATCGCGCTCTACGGACTGTCCTGGGGTGGCAAGACGGCCATGCGCATGCCGCTGTTGGTGGACGGTTATGCCATGACCATCGTCTCCGGTGATTTCAACGAGTGGACATGGAAGACGGTCACGACGGACAGCGATTACAGCTACGTGTTCCAACCTGAGCCTTACATCTTTGAGTTCGATTTGGGCAGCACCTACGGGTATGCGGAGATGGCGGCCTTGATCGCGCCGCGTCCGTTCATGGTCGAGCGCGGACACTCCGATCCGGTAGGCACCGACGAACAGGTCGGATTCGAGTTTGCCAAGGTGCGCCATCTTTACAACGCCCGCCTGAAGTTGCCTGAGAATTGCGCCATCGAATGGTTCGTCGGCGGACACGAAATCAACCGGGGCGAAACTTTCAAGTTCCTGCATCGCCATCTCGGCCGCTCACGAACACCATGAATCCAATCGTTATGCCGATCAGAAAGACGTTGAGCCTGTTGGCTGGCATGGGTTGGTTCCTACTTAGCCCACAGGGTGCGCAGGCGATGTCCTATCAGCCAACCCTTGTTCCCGGGATGGGAGATCAATGGCTCTATTACCACGAGGGGATTCACTACCTCTATCACCTCTATGAGCAACCCGCTGGCAAGCTATACGGCGTTTACCTCGCCACGTCGAAGGATGGCGTGCATTTTCAGGAAGTTGGCCCGGTGATCGAGAAACAGAAGGACGCTGAGTGGCTGGGATCCGGCGCCGTCTGGCGGGCCGACGGCAAGTTCATCATGAACTTCTCCGAGTCCCGGGCGCACCAGTCAATTTCCTTTGCGGAGTCGGACGACCTGATTCATTGGCGAAGGCTCGGCGACGAATACCGCAGCAATCCGGATCCGCGCTGGTACGAAGTCAATCGCTGGGACTGCATTTGGGCATTGCCGCGCGCGGAAGGCGGCTTCTGGGGATATCTTTCCGCCAATCCGTGGCGCCTCAGCGCCCAACACACCAACGGCGTGACCTACCGATCCACTGGAATGCTGGAGTCGAAGGATGGTGTTCGCTGGACGGCCGTCGCCCCGCCCGTCTTCGAGTGGGGCAAAACCCCAGAGATGGTCAATGTCGAGATCGGCGCCGTCCGGCAATTTAACGACAAATACTATATGTTGGCGCAGACGTGGGGGCCTTACCCGGGCGGGTCTTACCTGGGTGCCACCGGTCCGGGCGTCTATACCTTCATTGGCGATACGCCCAAGGGACCTTTCCGCCCGGATACCGGAGCGTTCCGGTTCTTGGGAAACACCAACGCGAACACTCGATCGACGCATTTCGCGCGCTTTTACGAAACACCCAACGAAGTGCTCGCCAACCACTTTTTGTTTACCCGCAGTCTGAAGGCTTGGCTGGCGCCGTTGAAGAAGGCTGTGGTGGATGACAACAAGCACCTGCGCCTAGCCTATTGGCAGGGAAACGAAGCAATGAAGGGCAAGCCCGTTCCCGTGGCCTCTCCCGTTCCACCGACCGTCGATGGGAGTGGCGGAATCGCAATGCAACCATTGGACGGACGATTCGATGTTAAAAATGGTGTGATTCTTGAAGGCACACTGGAAATTCGGACCGGCGGCGAGAAGCCCGGCCGCTGCGGCATGTACATTGAGGAAACCGAGGAACAAGGCACGGCTGTGCTGGTGGGAACCGATGGTAAGTCGCAACTGGGCGATCTGAAATGGAGAGGCGCAACGGCTTTCGAGCCGGACGATTTTGTCGAAGCGGGTATAACGCCTGGTCCCGAACATACGTTTCGTCTGTTGACCCGCCAATACATGCTGGAGTTCTACGTCGATGATCGACTCATCCAGTGCTACAGCATTCCAGAACGGGCGACGGGGCGAATTGGGTTTGTCGTGCAAGGAGGGCGCATGGTGGTGGGCAAGTTGAAAGCTTGGGCGATGACCTTCCCGGCCGGCAGGAAGCAGCCAGACCCGGGCGCCAAATAATGCAGTTTGCGACGGGGTGCGAATCGATCAGAACAGAATGGACAGCCACGATGGCAAATGACACACGAATAAAATGGGCCGCTCGGATCGGCCTGACCTTGTGGATAAGGCTTTTGGCATTGAGCGCCGCCTCACAAAACACCCCGAGCGCCGGGACGTCATAGGTGACGACCCAACCCGGATCGCGGGGCGGCGGGAAGATGGAGACTTGGCTAAATCTGCCGGAGATTTACGGCGGGCGGCTGTTTCGGGCAACGGGCTTGGCATTGTAACAGGGTGATTTCCCCTCCCCGTCAAAAACGGCAATTCCCTATTCGTATTATTTCAGTTTGTCGCCATTTTGTTTCCAATTTATTGCGTGAATCATGCTCAAAATTTTGGTCTGATTTAAAAATTAAGAGTCTTTGTAAACTAGGTTCGAAGCCTCGTTCAACATCATCCCGTTCACCCAGCTTTAACCGATCTAATTTGTCCTACTGAATGGCACCCTTCCGGATCATCTGGGGATCTATCGCGCTCGCTATCGTCCTGATTGTATTGCTTCGATGGACACCGTCCTCTAGTTCACTTTCTTCCATCGATCGTCCCCTCGAACTTTTTTGCGCGGCCGGCCTGAAGGGACCGGTCGAAGCCGCCGCGCGCGATTTCGAACGTATCACTGGCCAATCAGTCCAAATTCAGTTCGCTGGATCCGGCACACTTCTCTCCAATCTGCGGGTCAGCCAGCGCGGTGATCTTTTCATCCCAGCCGATAACAGTTTTGTCGACATCGGACGCTCAAACCATCTTCTCGCTGAAGTTTTGCCTCTCGCCCAAATGTCCGCGGTCATCGTTGTTCCAAAGGGAAATCCAAAAGCTATTCACTCTATCGCTGATCTTCTTCGTGACGATATCCGAGTGAGTCTAGGGAACCCCGACTCTGTCGCGGTTGGCTCGATCACCCGCCGTGCTCTGGTGCAGTCAGGTCAGTGGGCTGCTCTCGCGGCTCAGGCCACAGTTTTCAAACCGACGGTGAACGACATCGCCAATGACGTAAAATTAGGGGCGGTCGATGCCGGTATTATTTGGGATGCGACGGTGGCTCTCTATCCTGAGTTACAAGCTGTTCCTGTCCCAGAACTGGCAGTGCCTCGAGCCGAAGTCTCGGTTTGTCTTTTGCGATCTTCCACTCAACCGAGTGTCGCTCTCCGTTTCGCTCGCTTTCTGGCGGCGCGCGATCAAGGCCTTCGCCACTTCGCTCTCGCTGGATTCTCCGTCGCTCCGGGCGATCTTTGGACCCTTCGCCCCTCAGTGCTGCTCTTCAGTGGTGCTGTTAACCGCTCGGCGATCGAACCGACGTTACGGGAATTTGAAGAGCGAGAAGGAGTCGAAATCACTCGTGTCTATAACGGTTGCGGAATTTTGACGGCTCAAATTCATTCGGGTCAAAAGCCCGATGCCTACTTCGCCTGCGATGTTTCATTTATGGACTCGGTTCAAAGCCAATTTCAACCGGCGGTCGCTCTGGCTGAAACATCCTTGGTCATCATCACGCGCAAGGGCAATCCATCAAAGATTTCCGGTTTGCCAGATCTCGCCCGAGATGGCTTAAAGACAGGCCTTTGCAACGAACAACAAAGCGCGTTAGGCGCTCTAACCGCCCGCTTACTGCGCCAACACGGACTCTTTGACGCGGTTATGAAACGCGTCGCCGTCCAGACGCCCACAGCCGACTTATTACTGAATCAACTCAGATCGGGAGCTCTGGATGCGGCCGTGGTTTATGAAGCAAATGCTTCACAGGTACTGGCGTCAGTCGAGACCATTCCTCTCAGCGGCCCAGGCACTCTCGCTACTCAACCTTACGCCGTGGGTCGCGATTCCAACAATGCACTGCTCATGCAACGATTGATGACCGCTTTGCAATCAGACCTTGCCCGTGCACGTTTTGTCTCGAATGGGTTTCGATGGAAGGGACCTTCCGGTGATTGACCCACCCACCCCGCTACCGCCTCCTTTCAAGTTGTCGGCGGATCGATGGTTTTTTCTCGCATTAAGCCTCTTGAGTGGGACCTACGTCTTGCTCTTGCTGGCCATGATCGGAGCTGACTTTTTCTATACCACCCCCGGCCATCTCTGGCGGGCCCTCGGCAGTCCGGAAATTCGCTACGCGATTAAACTCAGTCTCCTCTCCTGTTCTCTCACCACGCTGCTCTCACTCTGGGTCGCTGTGCCGCTGGGGTATCTGATGAGTCGTCGACGCTTCCCCGGTCGCGCCTTGCTCGATGCCTTACTCGACATTCCCATTGTTCTCCCACCGTTGGTCATTGGACTGAGTTTACTGATTCTTTTCCAGACCCCTCCTCTCCGAGCTTTGGAACGGTTCTTCCCCGTCACTTACGCGATTCCTTCCATCATTCTAGCTCAGTTTATGGTCGCCTGCGCTTTCGCAGTGCGAACTCTTCGGACGACCTTTGATGAACTAAATCCTCGCCAAGAGCAGGTCGCCCTCACCTTGGGATGCAACCGCAGTCAGGCCTTCTGGCGGGTTATTCTTCCATCAGCTCGCCGTGGCATTCTCAGCGCGGCAACGCTCGCTTGGGCAAGGTCTCTCGGTGAATTTGGCCCAATTCTTGTGTTTTCTGGTGCCACACGGATGAAAACAGAGGTCCTACCCACCACGGTCTTTCTCGAACTATCGGTAGGGAATTTAGAGGCGGCGGTCGCAGTTTCTCTACTAATGGTGGGTGCCGCAGTCGGGGTGCTCCTCCTTATTCGGTACTGCGGACGACCTGACCTCACCCCCCCTTCACCCTCTCTGAGATGATTACCTTGCATCAGGTCACCTTAGGAGCGGGCAGCTTTGTGCTACGGGATGTCTCCCTCGAAATTCCGGCCGGCAGCCACACCGTACTGATGGGGCGTACGGGTTCCGGTAAGACAACCCTCCTCGAAGGAATTTGCGGTCTGCGCCCCGTTCAATCCGGTACGATCCGAATCGGATCTGTCGATGTAACCCGACTCCCTCCGGGCCAACGCGGGATCGGTTTTGTCCCGCAAGACGGCGCTCTCTTTGACTCTTTAACTGTTCGGCAACAACTCTCCTTCGCTCTCGATCTCCGCGCTTGGTCTGCTGAACGGCAAGCAACGCGGGTCCAAACTCTCGCCGCTTGGTTAGGCCTCAGCCCTCTTCTCGATCGCTATCCCCAAGGGCTCAGCGGCGGAGAACGTCAACGGGTCGCTCTCGGTCGGGCTTTATCTTTTCAACCGACAGTCCTCTGCCTCGATGAACCTCTTTCCGCACTCGATGACGATACCCGCTTGGAAGTTTGCGCTATTTTAAAGGAAATTCGCGACCGAACGGGCATCACTCTTCTCCACATTACCCACAACCGATTCGAGGCCGACCGTCTCGCCGATCGAATTCTATTCCTTCGCGATGGACATATTGAACATCTCACACCGAACTCCTAAAGAGGATTTGCCCCTGCTGACTGCCGAGGAAGCGGAGACCTACAGTTGGCAACTGCCAGTGGCTGGATTTGGCGAACTGGGCCAACGCCGACTCAAAGGGGCCTCGGTTCTGATCTCTCGCGTCGGGGGGGTTGGTGGGACTGTCGCCTTCCAATTAGCCGCTGCCGGTGTCGGCCGTCTCATCCTCGCTCATGGCGGAAACTTAAGAGCAAATGACCTCAATCGGCAGCTACTGATGACTCAAGATCATCTAGGTAAACCGCGCATCGACAGTGCGGTCGCGCGGCTCAAGGCACTGAATCCTCGTCTAGAAATTATCGCTGAGGCGGCTAATATTTGCGTCGATAATGTCAACCGACTCATCGACCTCGCGGATGTCGTCGTCGATTGCGCGCCACTTTTCGAGGAACGTTATCTTCTTAATCGCCACGCGATGGCTGCGGGTAAACCAATGGTGGAAGCGGCTGTCTACGATCTAGAATTTCATCTCACGACTTTCTTTCCCGGACGAACGGGGTGCCTCCGCTGTCTCTATCCCGAGCCGAGTACAACTTGGACTCGCCGCTTCCCGGTGCTGGGTGCGGTCGCGGGGACAGCCGGATCTCTTGCTGCTCTTGAAACTATTAAAGTCATCACCGGGATGCCCGGAAATCTTGCCTCCCGACTGCTCTGCTGTGATCTCAGTTCTTATCGGATGAACATTTTAAACACGCAACGAGTTCCCGGCTGTTCCGACTGCGGTTCTCTCCTCTCTTCAGTTCAAGTATGAGGTGTCGTTTCCCAACTCCAATCCTGCACGGCTTCGTCGGCCTCGCCCTGCTCTTCTGGATCTCGCCAGCTTATGCCTGCCGCTATTCGGTCAGAGATGCCGGCTTCGTAGATCTGGGTACCCATTCTTTCCGCTTACGGAGCCGATTTCCTCGAGAGCTTTCCGAAATCCAAAGAGCAGCACTCTTGCAAAAAGCTAGAGTTCTTCTTTCCGATTCTAATATTTCGGTTGTTGAACTCTCCGACTCCACTGATTCACAACACCCGCCGGGATTCCTGCTCGAAGCTGACACAGAGCAAGGTCTTTCTATTCCGGTTGGCAAAGGTTCTTCAGCTGAATTTGAAGCCGCCTTACATTCAATCGCTTCCTCCCCCACTCGCGATCGCCTTTATCAAGAAACTCTCCGGGCTTACGCGGTGGTGCTTTTAATTGAGGGAACCGATACCTTAGCCAACCGACGGGCTCGTGCGGATGCCCAAACCGCAATCGAAGCTACCACCCGGCTTTTAGCCTCGATGCCTAAACCGGTCAGTATCCCACCCCAGCAAATCAGCCTGAGTCCCGATCAACAAACCCGGGAGGCTGTTCTCCTCTGGGGCCTCGGCCTCGATCCCGCATTAACCGACGGACCGCGGATTGTTTTAGTGTACGGGCGGGGCCGTCGTCTGGGAGCTCCTTTAGAAGGGCCTTTAATTACTCAAACGGCGTTGCGTGATCGACTGATCCTCATCGGCCAAGATTGCGAGTGCGACCTCGATCGCGCTTGGCTGCGCGGCCCTCTCTTGCCCGGACGCTGGACTTTGGATCTGCAGAAAACCGCACTGACCCAACTCGGCTTCGATCCCTCTAACCCTATGGTGCGGGCTGAAATTAGCCGGATTGTTGAACGCGGTCCGCAGGTTGGGCCGCGCAAACGTCCACCGTCGTCCACTCAAGCACTCGGGTATTCCGAGGAAGCAGTGGAAACCTCTGCAGACTCACCAAGCGTTGACGATCCACCGGAAGCCACAGATCTACTGACCCAAAAACAAATCGACTCCACTCAAACCGACTCTCGGAGCGTCCAAGACTTGGGGACTAAATCCAGTCAGTGGGCTTGGGGATTACTTGGCCTTACCCTCCTTGTCGCACTCAGCGTCGGCAGTTGGTTCGCCTTAAAGGCAAGGCGCCGATGATATCCTCTTTCCAGCTAATCCTCCGCGAAATGAGGCATTCATGGCTCAATACCTGCCTCTCTTTGGTTGCCCTCATCGCCACGGTCGCTCTCCTCGTGGGGGTGCACTTGTTGACGGCTGCCGCGGAAAGGGAGGCACGTCGTGTCTCTCGTGATCTTGGATTCAATCTTCGTATCGTTCCACTCAACACCGATCCAGATCGTTTCTTTTTAGAGGGCTATTCCGACCAGACACTTCCCGAGGAGGCTGTCCGCCAACTGGCCAGTGCGGCAGGGACTTTCCTTACCTTTAATCACCTCACCCCTGCTCTCGAACGACGTATTCGGATCCAAGAACGAGACTGCCTCCTGACTGGCCTAGGCCATGCGGTCACTGGGCCGGGTGACAAAAAGCAGCCCATGGGTTTTCATATTCCTTTGGGTCAAGCGCATGTCGGCTTCCTTCTCGCCCGCCATTTTAACTTAAAAAACGGATCGTCTCTTCGAGTTTTAAATCGAGATTTAGTCGTGGAAAAAGTGCTGCTCGAAGCTGGGACTGACGAAGATCTGCGTCTCTATACGTCTCTTGCAGATGCTCAAGCGATCCTCGAGCTTCCCGGTCGGATTAGTGAAATCAAAGCCATCGATTGCCTCTGCCTGACCGCCGATCAAGATCCACTCACTCAAATCCGTGCTGCCCTCAAAAAAGTACTGCCAGAAGCGCGTGTTCTCCAAATGCGAACACTCGCAGACGCTCGGGCTAAACAGCGACAGTCGTCCGAAAATGTCACCGCATTTGCTGTCCCAATGACGCTCCTGGCTGCCGCCCTCTGGGTCGGGACCCTTTCCATCCTAAATGTTCGACAGCGACGATCGGAAATTGGTCTCTGGCGTGCCCTTGGCAGCGACTCAGGTTTTATCGCCACTTTATTCCTCGGAAAAGCCGCACTCCTTGGACTGATCGGTGGAACCGTGGGCTACTTCGTCGGAACAACCGTTGCCCTCCAATTCGGTCCCCACCTTTTCCCAGTGACCGCCGCCAGTCTCCAAGCTAATTTCCAGCTTTTCCCAAAGGCCCTCCTCCTGACTTCCGCCTTTGCCGCTCTCGCCGCCTTCCTTCCTGCAATGATCGCCGTGGCGCAGGATCCTGCCGGAACTCTTCGGGCCGATTAATTATGATTTTTTGCTCACAATTAACCCGAAACTTTGCCCCATCAGCGGGCTCTGTGCTCGGAATTAGCCAAGTCTCTTTCCAAGCTAATCGAGGTGAATTTGTGGTCCTCCATGGGGCGAGTGGCTCAGGAAAATCGACCCTCCTCCTTATCCTCGGCGGAATGCTTCAACCAGACTCTGGTACACTTAGTCTCGACGGCTTTAATCCCTATGCTTTGACCCGATCCGATGCCTCCGAATTTCGAGCGAGAACCGTCGGCTTTGTTTTTCAACTCTTCCACCTCATTCCCTATCTCGATGTCCGGCTCAATGTTCTTGCAGGATTACCCGCTGGCTCACCCGATGCCACTTCGCGTGCCGAGGAGTTAATTCAGCAACTTGGACTTTTAGACCGCCAAAAAGACTACCCTGCCACACTCAGTGCCGGTGAACGCCAACGGGTGGCACTCGCTCGGGCTTTGCTGAAGTCCCCAAAAGTGATTCTGGCCGATGAACCCACTGGCAATCTAGATCCAGCCAATGCAGCAATCGTCCTCGGTCATCTGGACGCCTATCGGAAACGCGGTGGCACAGTTCTCCTCGCCACTCACGGCTCCGATGCCGATCGCTACGCTGACCGTATCCTTCGACTCGACGCCGGGGTTCTGGTTTCTTCTGTCTCTTGTTCACCCACCCCCACTTCCCCACGATGACTCTGCAAAAATTCTGTGCTGCCCTTATTTTAAGTGTCGGTTTAGGCCACCTAGCCGCGGCCGATTGGACTACGTATCGAGGGGATTATGCCCGCAGTGGTGCCAGCACCAATCTCCTGTCTGGCGCCTTGGTAGAGGCTTGGTCTTGGACCTCGACTCATCCCCCTCAACCGGCTTGGCAAGGAGAGGCTAAATGGGACGGCTGGAACAAAGTGTTCGATCTCAAGCCACGCCAGATTTTTGATCGAGCTTTTCACGTGGTGGTCCAAGGTAAACGCGCCTATTTCGGTTCGTCTGCAGATGATCAAGTGCGCTGTCTTGACACTCAAACCGGCAAAGTCCTCTGGACATTCTTCACCGAGGGCCCTGTTCGTCTCGCTCCAACTCTGCTTGATCATCGCATCTTCTTCGGTTCCGATGATGGCTGTCTGTATTGCTTAGATAATTTGAGCGGAGAACTCATCTGGAAGGTTCGCGTCGCACCAGAGGACCGTCGCATCCCGGGCAATGGGCGCCTCATCTCCGCTTGGCCGGTCAGAACATCGGTCATCGTTCAAGAAGGATTGGTCTTTGCCACCGCCGGTATGTTCCCAGCGGACGGTGTCCATTTGATCGCTCTCGATGCAATCAGTGGTGCTGAGAAATGGCGTCAAATCCAGACCGATCTTCCTGCCCAAGGTTATTTGTTGGCTTCCAAAACGCGTCTCTATATTCCTGCCGGACGCAACAACCCTGCGGTCTGCGACATCTCGACGGGTCGACGCACCCGTGTGGTTGAGGGTAATGGCGGCACCTACGCTTTACTCACCGACGACATGTTGGTTTTTGGTCCAGGCAAAACTGGCCAATTAGGCGCGGTGGAAGACTCTTCTTCTGATCAACTCGCCACCTTTCAAGGCAATCAGATGATCGTGGTGGGCGATCGATCTTATCTCCATTCCGATACGGAACTTAGTGCGCTGGATCGGAAACGTTATTTGGAATTTGCGCGGGAGCGCAAACGTCTTTCTTCTCGACAAACCGCGCTGGGTAAAAAGCTCAAAGCGCTCGGGACTAAACCTGAAAGTGCTCCCGAACGCGATGCACTCAAGTCGCAACTAACCGAACTCGGCCAAGGCCTTGATAGGGCCACTCTGGGTATGGATCAATGTCTCCTCTGGAAGGTTCGATCAACGTGGCAGGAGTGTGTTATTCTCTCGGGTGAAACGCTAATCGCCGGTGGTCGCAATGAGGTGGTGGGAATCACGACCGCCAACGGTGCAGTCACTTGGCGACAACCCGTCCGAGGGATCGCCTACGGTCTCGCCGCTGCCGATGGAGCCATCTTTGTCAGTACCGACTCTGGGACCATTCATTGCCTCCGCCCTTCACGCCAAACTGCCTCCGCCTCTGATCCTTCAAAGCCATGAAAAAGCGACCTCTAATCTCAACTTTTCTGTTGGGCCTAATCGCCGGTAGCCTCCTCCTTACTGCCGATGAATCAGGCCGCCTAGGCCGGTGGATCTTCGCGCCGGAATGGTTGCAAAATAACGGACTGCGTCCCGCTTCCGGTAAACAACCCACTTTTTCGGGGCGACTCAATGTCACTCGCAATCCGGAGCCGGCTCGGATTGAACTCTCCGGTCAAGACGAACGTATCCTCGTTGGTCACACTTCTGAAAAGGAACTACTCCCCGCTCGTGACATCTCGGTCGAAGCTTGGGTTCGGGTAGATCGCCCCTCAAAATTAGGCGGTATTATGAGTGCCGTACAAGATGATGGGGACTTTGAACGGGGTTGGGTTCTTGGCTTTGTGAATTCAAGTTTCTCGTTTGCTCTTTGCTCCGAGACCACAAAAAAACTCACCTATCTCACCGCTCCAACCCCTTTCGAGACGAATCGCTGGTATCATCTAGCCGGAACCTACGACGGAACTCTCCTCCGCCTTTATGTCAACGGTCAATCCGTCGCATCAAGTCTTACCCAATCAGGTCCCATTCTTTATCCAACGAATACCCCAATCGTCATTGGAGCTTATCAGGATCAAGACGAACACTATCGCCTTTCTGGTGCTCTAACTGAAGTTGGCCTTTTTCGTCGTGCTCTTACTCCCAGCGAAGTGCTGACTCGTTTCGAAGCGCGCCAACCGGAATTTCCTGAACCCTCCCCCTTGCCTCGCTTCGTTAAACCTACCTTCGGGCCTTTCGTTGATTGGAATGACCGTACCACCGCCACTGTGAGCTGGGAGACCGACACCGAGCAACCTACCCAAATCGAGCTCCAATCAGGTCCTAAATCGAGCTCCACTTGGGGTGATCGCCGTCTCACTCGACAGCATTCAGTGCAGCTCACTCAGTTACTGCCTGACCGAGAATACCGTTACAACCTAGTCTCTCCGGATCAAGCCGGCACCCCGGTTCGCAGTCGCCAATATCTGTTTGACACGTCCTTCTATTATCAACCTTGCGCCGTTCCATCACTCCCTCACCTGACCACCTCTCCGAGTGCGACTCGTTCCAAAGTGATCCTAAAAACAACGGGTGTTCACCAAGGCTATTGCCTCCTCTTCGGAGCTACCAACGCAGATCTTGCCATCGAATTAGTTCGTCAAAGTGAGATGGATCTAATTCTCATTGAACCCGATCTTAAACGAGTTCAGGCGCTTCGCCAAAGTCTCGATGCCGCAGGTGTTCAAGGGGTCCGCGCCACAGTGCAACACACACCCCATCCACGGCTTTCAATCGGCAGTCTCATCGCCAATCTTATCGTCATGGAGAATGGTCAGCCTCCTTCGGTCCCTGCGGTAGAACTCCATCGCTTGCTCAGACCTTCCGGCGGCACTTGGATCGCTGATTCCGCCAGCAGCGATGCAGTCGCTTGGTCCAATTGGTTAAAAGGGTCTCCGCTTCAAGGTCTTACCCAAGGCAAACCCGGCGAAAGGCTCTTGACTTTCACCCGACCTCGCCTTCCAGGCTCTGGCGATTGGGCCCATCAATATGGCAATGCCGATAACTCCTCATGTAGTCGTGATGAATGGGTCAAGGGCGAACTCCAACCGGCGTGGTGGGGAGATCCCGGGCCGCGTCCAATGCCGGACCGCGGTAATCGCAATCCAGCCCCACTCAGCGTCAATGGACGGCTTTTTATTCAAGGTGACCGTCTGCTCTTTGGTCTTGATGCCTATAATGGTTCTATCCTTTGGTCCTTCTCTTGCCCAGAAATCAGACGGGCCAATGTCACTCGAGATTGCTCCAATATGTCTGCCGACAAAGACACACTCTTCGTCGCTCACGGTCCCTTCTGCCTCGGTATCGCTGCTCAAACCGGTCGCCGTTCTCAGCGCTTCTCGCTTCCGCCCGCAGTCGACGGTCCACGCGACTGGGGGTTTCTAGCCGTCGAGAGCGGTATCCTTCTCGGCAGCCGGGTGAAACGTAATTCATCTTACCTCGGTGACGACGGAGAATGGTACGAAGAAGGGGCCGTCGACCAAATTAGTCGGGTCACTAGTGATCTCCTCTTCGCCCTCGATCCATTAACGGGTAAAACCCTCTGGAACTACAGCGGTGGTGCGATTTTAAATTCCACCGTCACGTTGGGTGACGGAATGATTTTTTTCTTAGAAAGTCGAAACCCAGAAGCGATCGCCGCGCCGGTCGCACGTCAAGATCCAAAGGTTCTCACCGATCAATGGATGGTCGCACTCGACCTGAAAACCGGACGCAAGCTCTGGCAGAAGGATCACGACTTCAGTGCCTGCAAGTTCATGACCTACCTTGTCTATGCCAAGAATACGTTGGTGGTAACCGGTACTGATGCTGGAAAGAATTTTCATACCTTCGCCTTTAATGCCCCACCGGTCAGGGGTTCCGCTTCCACAGGCGACGAAATTGTTAATTCAATTGGAGGGCGGCTGCTCTGGTCTGAATCTCACAAGGAAGGCAAGGGGCACCATAGTGGTCACCTCCAGCATCCAGTGGTTATTGGCGACTCTTTTTACTCCGATCAACGTTCCTTCAATATGGTTACCGGAGCACTTCTTCGCAGCGACCTACCTGAACGACGTGGATGCGGGGTTATGTCAGCAGCGCAAGGGGCGATTTTCTTTCGTCACCATTTTCATAGTATGTGGGATCTCGACACGAATAAGCGCACTCAGTTCGAGGGAATTCGTTCGGGTTGTTGGCTGAGTATGATCCCTGCCGGTGGGATGCTTCTCGCCCCAGAAACCAGTGCTGGTTGCTCCTGCACTCACGCTATCCAAACCTCCATCGGTTACATTCCTAAATCGCTCGCTCGTCACTAAATTCACCCGATTCAAACGAGCGTTGCCCTGAAGCAAGGTTGCCACCTTCGCTGATCGGCGATTGCTCCATGGGAACAGGAAAAAACCGCCGCATCAGCCCTTTCTTACCGGGCTTGCGCCGCTCCAGTTTCTGGCCTTGGGCCGCAACAAACTCGTCGAAGGAACGCAGGCCCTCGGCGACTTTTTGTTTGAATCGATTTTATGGACTGAGACAGCCTTCGCCTCCGCGATTCTCCATTCAATCTAGTTGAAATCGTCGTCTTTTCACTTCAACTTGACTCTGTCGCACTCGGCATAATCTTATCTCAAATGAAACTCCGCGTTCTACTTAGTACCCTCCTCGCTTCCACCCTTACAATGACCGCCGCTTCTTCTCTTCAAGATGTTAAACTTAAAGACATCGATGGTAAGGAAACCTCGCTCAAGGCCTATTCTGGAAAAGTCCTCCTGATCGTAAATGTGGCTTCCAAATGCGGACTGACCCCGCAATACGAACAATTAGAATCCACCTACCAGAAGTTTAAAGGCCAAGGACTCGAAGTACTCGGATTTCCCTGCAACCAGTTCGGTTCTCAAGAACCGGGCACTTCCGCAGAAATCAAGACCTTCTGCGCTTCCAAATACTCAGTGACTTTTCCTCTCTTCGCCAAACTGAATGTCAACCCACCCGAACAACATCCTTTCTACACCCAATTGACCGGCGATTCAGCAATGTTCCCCGGTAAAATCGAGTGGAATTTCGGTAAATTTCTGGTCGGTCGTGATGGCAAAGTCATTAAACGCTTTGCACCTCAGGTCAAGCCAGACGCTCCTGAAGTCGTCCAAGCCATCGAAGCAGCTCTGAAGGCAAAATAAAGCCCCAATCAATCAACAGTCACTTACGGTTTAGAGAAAGCCTGCTGATCAAGCGGGCTTTCTTTTTAACTCACTCAGGTGGAGTCAAAACTCCTTCAACTCTTATCCTTCAACCCTTAGGCTAGATCTGTGTTTGCCCCGTAAAAGTAGCGCGGATCATCATCAACAGTGCCAAATTTTGGCTGGGTGCTGTAACCAGATAGTTGTCAGCGTACGCCCAACGCTAGGGTTCCCGATTCGGCTTCCGTGGGTTTAGCCTGCGCAGATGAACTCAATGGTACCCTCTCGAAGGCGTCGTGGTCTTGTTGAAATCCAACTATGGATCGCCGAATTTAAAACCGTGCATCCCGAAGTTGTTGGTGGTTTAGCTGGACTATCTCTTCGGTACGGGCCACAGTCGGCGCATCGAAACTGAATTTGCATTACAGGGGCGTCAAATTGCGCCCGGGGATTTACCATGGCTGCAGGGCTGGATTGATGCGAATC
>CAMDGV010000080.1 GCA_945898055.1 Akkermansia muciniphila
CGCAACGTCCTCTTGGCCCTGATCCCCTTCGAGCAAGGCCAACCCTTGGCGCACTTCTTTGAACTCTACCATCGCCAACCAAGCCTCGCCCTCCGACTGATCATAGACTCCCGCCCTGTCCTATGAGCCGCCAGCCAAACGCCCTGGGGTGAAGCCCGACCCTAGGGCATTGGCAGCCATCGTCGAACTGGGTGTAGCCACAGTTTTTGGCGATGAAATCCCGGCCAAGCAAGTCGTCTGATTTGTCGCCACCCTTGCAACATTGGGGCAGCCTGCTTCGACAAACCTCTTCTTCTTCCCCCCATTCAAGTCAGGAGTTCTGAGCCTCAGCCACTCGAGAAAAAACGATGAGAGCACTCGCGAGGATCGGGACGAATGGATTTATCTTTTAAATGCGGAAATCTGTACCGAATCGGTTTCCAGCGACTTTCCATTCTTTAGCCCTCAATCCGCTTGCCGCAGACGGGCCCTCAACGTTTAAATACGGGCCTGTCCCGTCGAGAGTTCGGGCATCATTTTTAGAGAATACGAGATCGCACATGGCCTATACCACCTGTTCCGTGCCCGCCGGCGGCAAAATCACCGTCCAAAATGGCGCACTTACTGTACCCGATCAACCCATCGTCCCGTTTATCCGTGGCGACGGCACTGGACCGGATATCTGGGCCTCCGCGGTCCGTGTCCTCGATGCTTCAGTCGCCAAAGCCTACGGTGGCAAACGGGCCATTTCTTGGATGGAAGTTTTTGCCGGCGAAGAGAGTTTTAAGCGCTTTAATAACTGGTTACCTGACGACACGGTTGCGGCCTTTAATGAATTCCTCGTTGGTATCAAGGGCCCGCTAACCACACCTGTCGGTGGTGGTATTCGGTCCCTTAATGTCGCCCTTCGGCAAATGCTCGATCTTTATGTGTGCCTGCGACCCGTCCAGTACTTCACGGGGGTCCCCAGCCCTGTTAAACGACCCGAGGCCGTGGACATGGTCATTTTCCGAGAGAATACCGAAGATATCTACGCTGGTATTGAATACGCCTCCGGAACACCTGAGGCTCAAAAAGTACTCAGCTTCCTTGCTACCGAATTTCCGAAACAGTTCTCCAAGATTCGTTTTGGAACCGCTCAAGCAACCGCTGATTATTGGGCCATGGCCGGGGTAAGTGATTTTCCTGCCGATGTCCAAGTCGGCGTGGGTATTAAACCGGTGAGCTATTCCGGAAGTGTTCGACTCATCCAGAGTGCGATTGCTTACGCCATCAAAAATCACCGCAAATCAGTCACGCTTGTTCATAAGGGGAACATAATGAAGTTCACCGAGGGAGCCTTTCGTGACTGGGGTTATGCCGTCGCAAAAAAGGAATTTGGAGCAGTCGAAATTGAAGGTGGGCCTTGGTGCCAAATTCCTGAGGGTCTTCCCGGAGCTGGCCTTGTGATTAAGGATTCCATTGCCGACATCGCACTTCAGCAAGTCCTCACTCGTCCCACAGACTTTGATGTGATTGCCACTCTCAACCTGAATGGTGACTACTTAAGCGACGCTTTGGCGGCTCAGGTTGGAGGCATCGGTATTGCCCCAGGTGGAAATATTAATTTCATCACCGGACACGCCATTTTTGAAGCCACGCATGGTACGGCTCCGAAATACGCCAATAAAGATAGGGTGAATCCAGGTTCGGTGGTTCTTTCGGGTGAAATGATGCTCCGCTATCTGGGTTGGACCGAGGCCGCAGACCTCATCCTCAAGGGCTTGAACGGGGCCATCCAGTCTAAAAGGGTCACTTACGACTTTGCACGTTTGATGGAAGGTGCGACTGAAATCAAATGCTCGGAATTTGGCGATACCATGATCGCTCACATGTAAGGAATTTCAAAATGCCCTCGGGTTAGCTGGGTTTTATATCCCAACCTTCCTCTCTTTCTCAATCTCAGTGGCCCACAGCTTTCGGTGGTCCACTGGGATTGGCCTTTCTCAATTGAAAGTACCGTCTCTTTTTACAGGGAAATTTCCAGTTCGATTACTGGATTACGGGATGTTATCTCAATAATCTCGTCTTAAGTGACTGGGTAATACGTTCAGTTCGGCGCGGTATTTTGCCACCGTACGACGGGCCAAAATAATACCCTTCTCCTTTAATTTGGCTACGAGAACATCATCGGAGAGGGGGGTAGAACGATTTTCACCGGAGACTAAATCCAAGAGGATATTCTTCACTGAGGTGTTGGAGACGGTCAATCCATCGGAGGTAGCGACCCCGGAGGTGAAGAAATACCTGAGTTCAAAAAGCCCTTGAGGCGTCGAAATATACTTACCCGATACAGCGCGACTGACTGTGGTCTCATGGACCCCGACCACCGCTGCGACTTGATCCATGGTGAGTGGTCGCAAATACTCGACCCCTTTCTCGAGAAATTCCCGCTGCCGTTTTACTATTTCGCGACCAATACCTAAAATCGTGCTCTGCCGTTGATTCAGACTTTTGATAAGAAACTTACCTGCCTTAATTTTGTCACGGATATACTCGCGGACTTCGGGCGAAGTTTCTGCCTCAGAGAGCAGGTCTTTGTAGCTATTATTGATCCGAAGCTGAGGCAGAAATTCATCGTTGCCAGCGACCGTGTACTCAATCCGTTGACGTTTCTCGGCCAACGGGAAAAAATCATCTAATAACCAGCGGTTGGCTTGAGCGCGATCGGCACTCTCGATCAAGAGCGGCCCGCCTTCTTCGGAGGGAAGATGACGACTGACAACCCCCTCCAAACGCCGCCGAGCTACGGTGCTCAGACTAATTCTCTGAAGAAGGTCGGTATCGATCAACAATTCTTCACCGAGAACAATGCGGGTCAGATCCGTGGCAAGCAGTTCCAATAATTGCGGATCCACTTCTCTCTTGCGATTGGATCTCCAATCAGCGAGATGACTGCGTAATTGAATCGATAAACGCCCACGAACCATCCGGGCAACTTCATCATCGGGTTCTAAAAGCGTTTCCACCAGTGAGACAGGATCCTCTATATCCTCCGGAAAAATACTGGGCTGCTCGTCCATAATCAGCGTCTGTTGCACGGTTATCTCAGCCACAACGGACTGTTCCATCGTTGAAGAGAAACGTGCACCCGGTCGGGGATCCAGACAGGCTAATCGTGCTGCAGATTCTTGCACTTCGAAGGGGGTAATCTCGAGGTGTTTTGCAATTTCAGGAAAACGTCGTTTTCCCAATTCTTCCATAAAATCTCGCAGGATTCGGTACTCAATTGTCTCTGTCTGTCCAGCCCGTTCCAATTGCAACATCAGACACTCCCGAAGATCCCTCGCGCCGATTCCTGGTGGTTCAAAGGCTTGGATAACGGTCAGTACTTCCAGAATTAGATTCGTAGAAATACCGGTGGCGAAGGTCAACTCCGCCGGTTTTGAAGTTAGATAGCCTCGATCGTCAATATTACCTACCAGCATCTCTGCTACTTGCTTTTGTTCCGTTGAAAGCGCCGAGAATCTTACTTGCTCGAGGAGGTGCTCCTGCAGTGAGGATCCACTGGTTAGTGAATCAAACATGTGCTGACGCCTCTCTTCATCCTCTTCAGAGGATCGGTTAATGGAATTCCCTTGGGACATAACATCCCTCCATTCCTCATCCAACTTTAGCAATTTCTGCATCTCCTCAGCGAACTGATCCACCGGTTCATCTGAGTGCTGTTCAGTTGCAGGATCGAACAAGACATCGGCCGGTGGTTCGGCAGGGTCGGCAGCGGTTACTTCGGCTTCAGCCCGCGATATTTTTACATCGGCATCGATCTCAATCGTCGCCATCTCTTCTAAAACAGGATTCTGTACCAATTCAAGCTCCACCATCGCCCTTAATTCAAGGGCGGGAGCCTGCAACAACGCCAACGATTGCTGCAGTTGTGGCGACAACGCCATCTGCTGCGATAGTCGTTGGCCTAAATGCAATCCTGCGGACATAACTCTCTAATTTTACCCGAAATGCAGGACTAAAGGAAGCCTTTAAGTTAGCAGCTTCCGGGCCGATTAATCGTCAGTTAAATTTAAAGTGAAAAAAGACTCGCTGGCTGGTGTTCCTAAATGGAAGGCGGACTTCCGGGCTCATTTAGCCCCAGTTTTCTGGAAAAAATTTCTACAGTGCGCGAGTCAGTTAAGCCAATGGAGTAGGGCAGCAAATTACGACGGATTTCCTTGGATCAGGATGCTTTCGAGGGTTCAATCCCAAGATGATTCAAAAAGTGCTCTTTCGGACTTTGGCTGCTTTGGGTCTTGCCACGGCGGTCGACGCGCAGCCGGTTAGAGTTTTGTATCTTGGTCAAGAGGGAACGTTGTCCTCACGTCATTGTCACGCTTTGATGCGTAACCTCGGTCGAGACGCGGTTTGGTTCGATTACACCACTGACCCAGCGGTGGTCACTAGCGAATGGGTCGCCCGCTTTGATGTGGTTCTGTTGGATGCTCCGGTAGGCTCTTTCCCAAGTTTATCTGAACTTGCTCTGGGTAAAAGGGTCTCCGGCGATTTGCCGGTTGAAGAAGAGGCTTGGACGGTTCCCTCGTTCACCGTGGCTATGCGAGAGCGTTTGCTGTCCACCCTGAGTCCAGAGCGTCGGGGCAAATGGCAGGCTTTTATCGATCAACGGGAGATCGAACAGCGTCAAGTGGATCCCAATATTGCCAACTATGAGCGACGTCCTCAGGCGGTTACTTTCCAGCAACCCTTTTCGGTAAAAGGCAGCGTCGAACGGACCCATCTGGCGCCGGATTTGAGGATGGAGTTGTTTGCTGCCGAACCTGATATTGCCAAGCCTATTTCGATGGCTTGGGACGAACGAGGTCGACTCTGGGTTTGTGAGACACGGGATTATCCTCACGGAGTGAAAGCCAACGGCGAAGGTAATGATTCAATTAAGATCTGCGAGGATACCGATGGGGATGGGAAAGCTGATAAATTTACCGTGTTTGCCGATCGGCTTAATTTGCCGACCAGCTTGGTGTTTGCCAACGGCGGGGTGATCGTCTCGCAACCGCCTCGCTTCCTCTTTTTGAAAGATACAGATGGCGATGGGAAGGCCGATATCCGCCAGACGCTCCTCGAAGGTTGGGGCATTGGTGACACCCATGCCCAAGCGAACAGTCTGCATTATGGGTACGACAATTGGCTGTACGGATGTGTCGGTTATTCTGGATTTAAGGGGACAGTGGGCGGTGTTCAAAAGCAGTTTGCAATGGGGACATATCGGTTTAAGGCAGACGGATCAGCCCTCGAATTTCTCCATCAGTTCTCCAATAATAGCTGGGGTCATAGTGCTAATGAGGCTGGGGATCAATTTGGCGGAACGGCCAATAACGCGCCCCTCTTTTTTGGAGGGATTCCAGCAACGGCAGTTCCAGAAGGCTTGCGCTCGATGACCGCTAAACGGATTAATATTGAGAATTTGGCTCACCCAATTACTCCCAATTTTCGGCAGGTCGATGTCTTTGGCGGTTATACGGCGGCCGCCGGTAGTGCATTTATTCAGTCGCCGTATTTGCCGAAACGTCTTCAAGGCAAGGCCCTTGTTTGCGAACCAACCCTGAAGCTGATCGCACTGATGGACGTTCAACCACAAGGTGCCGGCTATGTCGCCAAAGATGGTTTTAATCTGCTGGCCAGCAGCGATGAGTGGATGTCGCCGGTCTTCGCCGAGGTGGGCCCAGATGGAGCCGTTTGGTTCATCGATTGGCAAAATTTTATTATTCAACACAACCCGACGCCCAGTGTTGGAAATGGAGGGTACGCTGCCAAGACTGGGATCGGTGGAGCGCACGAAAATCCCTTACGTGATCAAGTTCGTGGCCGAGTCTATCGTGTCGTCTGGGATAAAGTTAAAGCACCGACTGTCCGTTCCTTGGCAGGAGTCTCTGCTTCACGCTTGGTATCGGCAGTGTCGGATGCCAACCCTTTTTGGCGTTTGACGGCCCAACGTCTGTTGGTTGAGGGGCGGCACACCGAGGCTGTGCCGGAACTAAAGGCGCTCGTTAATAAGACCAACCTGCCTCTCCCTGCTTTGCACGCACTCTGGACCCTGCAAGGCCTTGGCGCACTTGATACGGTAGTTCATCGGACGGCTTTGCTCTCACGCGACCCTATTCTCCGACGGAATGCCGTGCGAGCCCTCGGTGCCGATAGTGCCTCGCAAAGTCTCTTTTTTAGCGCCGGCGTGGTGAGCGATCCAGATGCGGCCACCCGTCTAGCGGCCTTGATAAAAGTCGCTTCTTTTCCAACAACGCCCCAAGTGAAAACAATGGTCAGTGCCTTGATTCGCAATCCATCGAATCGGAGCGATGAGTGGCTTGCCGAAGCTGGTCGCATCCTAGCGCGTCGGCATCAAGTTGAGGCGTTTTCTGAGGGCCCCAATTTGCTTCCCAATGCGGGGCTAGAAATCGTCGGTTCCGATGGTTTGCCAAAAGGCTGGACTCGACGTGATTATGGGGATCGCTCTGCGAATAAGGCAGTTCGATGGGAAAGTGTGACCGGTGCTGGGATGAGTCATTCAGGGGAACGCTCGGTGCGATGCCAAGCGCCCGACGGGGAAGCTGATACCAGTCTTTATGCGGATGTGGTTCTTCGACCCAATACCGAGTATCGGCTTTCGGGTTGGGTGAAAGGCTCTGGGCTTCGAGGTAAACTCAGCTTCAACAATCATCTCACTGGTCAGGAGACAACGCGGGTCACTCGGGATGGCGACTGGTCTCGTGTCGAGTCGACGTTTAATAGCGGCCAAGCCACGCGTGCCAGTATTAATATTCTGCTTTTGGCTCGCGGTGAGGGATGGTTCGATGATGTGCGTTTGTCTGAATTGATTCCGACGGAAGACGGGTCGAAGGCGGGCGTTGCCGACGTGGGGCGTGGCGCGGACATTTTCCACAAACATCCAGCAGCCTGTATTCTTTGTCATGCGCTTGGGGGGCAGGGAAGCACAGTGGGACCGGCGCTGGATGGAATCGCTACCCGCCGCGATGCGGCCTACATTCTGGAGAGTTTACTGGAGCCAAACAAGGTGTTGGCGGTCGGATACGAAAATCTTGGCCAATCCCCAATGCCTCCAATGGGCGATCTCTTTAACGCCCAAGAATTGGCAGATATCCAAGCCTATCTTCAGACGTTGAAGTAAAGCCTCCGTCACGCCCTCATTGACTTTTTCTTATCGAGAGAGCCATGAACAGGATGTAATCAGGCATTAAAGGCTACTATTCAGGAGCCTGTGCGAAGTTTTTGTAAAAGAACGGACGTGTTCTTCTGAGCTCAATGCACAAACGGTCCGATAGGTTGGGCGCGTCTCAAGAGACAGGATCATCCAACGGCGAGCACCCAAAGCCTCGGATATCAATCCCTCCTCTCATTCACTCAGGGCCCTAGTTTGGTGGAGTTCTGGCGCGAAATTCTCTCAAATCTGATTCCTCTTTTTCCCAAAGAGGGGGAGGGCGCCACTCGCCCATGGTTAGCCGTTCACAAATTATGGCACTCTCCGGAAAACCTAATCCTGAGATATGCCTCCTCTTCAATTCGACGCCGTTTGGAAATCTACTTTGGAAGAATTCTTCGAACCTTTCATGGACCTCTGCTTTCCCTCGATCGCCAAAACCATCGATTGGTCCCACCCCATTGAGTGGCTCGATACCGAACTCCAGAAAATCACTCACAACGCCAATCAAGGTCTTCAACGTGTCGATAAATTAATCAAAGTAGCCTTCAAAGATCAGAGTCAAAACGGCTGCCTGATTCACCTCGAAATTCAGAACCAAAAGGAAGCTAACTTCGAAAACCGCATCTATGTTTACAACTATTGTCTTCGGGTGCGTTACGAGGAAAACGTCTGTAGTCTCGTCGTCTACGTCGACAGCGATCCTGACTGGCAACCTTCTAAGTACAAAGAAGCCCGCCGGAACAAAAATAAAATCACCTTTGAATTTGCCACGGTAAAACTTTCCAAGCTAGGGCGTCGGCTTACGGTCGCGCGCAACCAGGGGAACCCTGTGGCCTCGGTGATTGACGCCCACCTAGCGGCCCAGAAGACGATGAACGATCTCCCTGGGCGTTATCAGTTCAAACGCGAAATGCTCCGAGACCTTTTTCAACGCGGAATGCCTGTCAAAAAAGTCAGCAAGATCCTCAGCTTAATTGACTGGTTAATGACCTTACCTGAAAATCTAGAAAAACAACTCACCACCGAACTCCAAGTCCAACAAAAATCCAACACCATGATTCCCATCAGCAGTTTCGAACTCGCCGTCCTTGAACAAGGCATTGAGAAAGGCCGTCTAGAGGGTCGCCAAGAAGGAAACCGTAACAAGGCGCAAGAAGCCGTCTTAGATGCTCTAGAAACTCGATTTGGAGAGATTTCTGATCTCGTGCGTGAACAGGTGCAGTCTCTCACTGACGCGATCGAATTAAAGCGACTCCACCGTCGGGCAATCTTGGTTTCTGACCTCAATTCTTTCAGCGCGGAACTTGTCGTGCCTGTAGGTTGACTCTTCAGTTAGAGGGTGCTTTCGCAGACTGCTGCTGTAATTGACTTAAACCGTTGGCGCTCTCAGGTCGGGACCTTCCTAAGTCAGTACGTTCTTCTAGGTCTGACGGTTAATTTTCACCGTTCGAGGCGTTGTTGCGTGTTGGAGATAAAACCATTGAGGGTCAGTTGACCTTCAAAAAACTCGATCAGGTTATCGCAAATTTAAATCGATAAAAATAAGAGGACGCCGACTCGATTCAACCAACAAAGCCCTCTTTGCTTTGCCCTAAGTTTCGTTTCCATTGTGGTTCTTGCCAGCGGGCGTCTGCCAGATGGTCCAATGACTGATCTGCAAGAGTAGGCGGAACGATTTGGTATTTTTGTCGAACCTTAGCCTCCACCCTTTTTCATTTTATCCAGCCGATTTGCTCGCGTGGCAGACGATGGAATCTAAGTAAAATCCACTTTAACAGTAGCAACTACACTACAGTGGCCACTTTAAGGCAGGCTTACTTTTTGACAGGGGCGACAACCCTCAGAGCTCCCGGATTGATATGAATGGACACAGGTAATTCACCGACAATATCGCCTTCGACATGGAATAAAAGATCCGAGCTACCGCTGAGGGTAAAGCTACGAACTTGCCGGTGGATGACATCAGTAGAGCGGCCAAGGGAATCGGTCAGAAGTCGGGCCACAACCCGAACCGTGGCGGCCAATGTCACTTTAGGGAAAACGGCGATATCGAGAAAGCCGTCGTCGAGTTGGGCTCGAGGAAAGACCGGGAAACGGCCCCCTAAAAAGCGGCCATTGCCGATGCAGATCCATTGGCCGGTCAGTTCTTCGGTTTCTAAAGTCGCAACGACCGTTGGACGAGGTAGGAAATAGGTTTCTGCACAGGCCCAGAAATAAGCCAGTTGCCCGAACGATTTCTTTAAGCGCCATCGGATGCGCCTGATTGAAATCGAATCGACTCCTGCGCCGGCCATCTGAATAAAATAGCGGGTACGGCCTCCCGGCCAGATGGCATAAGGAAGATCGATACAACGCTCTGATCGGCTGGTAATGAGGTGCCAAGCCGAATCGAGATCCGTGGGCAGGTTTAGCTCTTTGGCGAAAACATTGACTGTACCGAGAGGCAAAACCGCGAGACGAGCTTGGCGGAGTCCGTCGGGATGGCGGGCAATGCCATTCAGGACCTCATTGACCGTACCATCGCCACCCACCGCAACCACCGTAGTCGCTCCATCACTAATCGCCTGCTCCGCTAAAATGGTGGCATCCCCCGCGTGTCGTGTGGGGAAAAAATAAGCGTCGTCCTTTTTTCTAAGCCTTTGAAGAAAGGCCGCCGCTCGGTTGCCTCCAGCGGTGGGATTAAAGACGATTGCGATCACGCCGCGGGCGATCTCTCTAAAATTGAGAGGGGCGAAGCGGTCATAGTGCAACTATTTAGGACCAAGAATGAGGCTGTATTCTTGGGAAGATGTTGAATTAACCAATTTAGAAAGAGTACCCGGATACGCGAACTCAAACTTGTAACGGTAAGGGATATTGTTACGACCCGGCGGAAGTGGAACGAGGGCTTCAAAGCGGTTTTCCGTATTGGGCACTCGCTGCATGGGATAAAGGGTGAGGTCGAGTAGAACCCACGCCTTGACGCTGGCAGGATCGACGGCACGGCGACGGGTCTCAAAGGAAGTCTCAAAGAGATAATGAGAATCTGGGGCTGCCGGCAAGGAGCGCGGAGTCAGATTGGTGTTCATTGACCCAGTGCAGCCCATACCCAGTAAAGTCAGCAACAATGCGGAAGCGACCGCGAGCGGCGATTTCATTTAGGGAAGTTCACCTACTCAACCTACAATTGGCAAGACGAGATGCCTTGAAGAGCTTTAAGTGAGAAACTGAAACGGGGGGAAGGTTTCCTTCGTGGATCACGTTCTTGAGAGTAACTTTTTTAAAAGTCGATATGGAAATCATCCTCCAACAACTTGTAGGCTCTCTCCGTTCACTCTTGCATGTCGTCCCAAATAAATCAGCCCCTTTGCAGAGGCCTCATCCGGATGTTCTGGATCGTGCCGTTGATTGTCTTATTTTCTTTAAGAGCGGCAGACGATCCGTTTTGGAAGGATCATATTGAACCCATTTTCCGGGAGCACTGTGGCAACTGCCATAGTGGGGTAAAAACAAAAGGCGGCTTAGATTTAGGGACTTTTCAGTCGATCCTAAAAGGAGGGGAACACGGGGTTATTTTAATCCCTGGCCATCCTAAGTCGAGTGTCTTGATCCAAGTCTTGGCCCCCGGCGTTGATTCGCACATGCCACCCAAGGGCCAGTTGTCAGCCGAACAAATCGGGTTAATAGAAACTTGGATTGGCCGTTTAGCGGTTTCGTCGGCCCCGACCCATTCATCAACTAACCTTGTCACCCCGACGGTGAAGCCCAAAAAGCCCGGGTGGATCCCCTCACCTTCCCTGTCTGCCGTGCAAGTAATCGATGGCTTTATTCAGCGAGGCTGGAAGGTCCGAAAAGCGGCTCCTTCTCGACCCATTGATGACTCCCTTTTTATCCGTCGGCTGACCTTGGATCTACTCGGTCATCTACCGACGGAATCTGAGGTGGCTCAGTTGCTCAAGGATAGGAGTCCAAGCCGGCGAGAGAAATGGGTCGATCGTCTCCTCAATGACCCTGCCCATGCTCGTCATTTGGCTGAGGTTTTTGATGTCGTGCTGATGGGGCGTCGTGGGCAGCAATTTGAGACGCAGCGACGGAACAATCATTGGTTTGCCTACATGGAGTCGGCCTTCAAGGAGAACCGCCCTTGGGACAGGTTCTTAAACGAACTAATTGTTGGACGTCCTGGGCGCACCGAAGATCGAGGGGCGGTTTGGTTTTTGTCGGAGCGTAACAATAATCCACAAGCCATGGCAGAAGCGGTTGCGCCCTTAGTATTTGGACTACAAATCAAGTGTGCCCAATGCCATGACCATATGGTGGCTCGAGAAATCAAACAGGCCCATTACTGGGGAATGGTAGCGGCCTTTAACCGCACAAAATCAATTGAAACAGAAAAAGGTCCCGCCTTGGCGGAATCAGCGATTGGCGGCTTTGTTTCCTTTGCTAATCTTCGAAAGGAATCTCAACAGGCAAGACTCCTCTTTTTTAACGGGCGAAGTGTGGATGAAGACTGGCCCAAGGATAATGAAAAAGAGGTGGATAGCCCCTCATTATATGTGGTGCCACAGCCCCTTGGGAAGGAACGTCCTCGAATCGCAGCTTTGCCGAAGTTTTCACGACGTGCCGCGCTAGCAGAAGCCGTGACTCGTGATAATCCCTTGCTGGCTAAGGCTATGGTCAATCGTATTTGGGCTTTGCTGCTGGGACGCGGATTGGTGCATCCGGTGGACTTAATGGATTCGAAACATCCAGCAAGCCATCCAGAGCTATTGGACTGGTTGACAAAAGATTTTGCAGCAAGTGGATATAATGTTCGGCGTCTAATCCGGAGTTGTGTGCTCAGTCAAGCCTATGGGTTGGATTCGCGCCCTGTTGGTAAGCGCGCGGCATTACCGGAGGCGTTTGCAACCGGACCCGAGAAACCTTTGTCTGCCGAGCAACTTTATCGATCAATCATGCAAGTCACCGGTGGAGCGACAGACGGAAAAGAACCGACGAGATCCGACGACGACGAATTACGCCGGGCTTTTATCCGGCAATTCCCTGATCTATTTGCTCCTGAATACAATGCTTCGCTGCAACAAGCTTTATTCCTCTCGAATTCGCCGTTGTTTGATCGGGTATTGAAACCTTCAGGAACGAATCTTACCTCGCGTCTATCGGCCATGGCCGATCTTCGCAGTCGAGCGGAAGCGGCAGTACGATCAGTGTATGGACGACCGGCCGCTGCCGATGAATTGGCGGAGGCGGTGCGGTATCTGGCAACAAGGCCGTCGGAGACGGGTACCCAGCAATTGCTTTGGGCGTTATTGACCTCGCCCGAATTTCAGACCAATCACTAATGAGACCTCCAGAAACTATCCGAGGAATGAGCGGTTCGTTGTGTGGTCAGCCAGATCATGTCTTACATCGTCGAAAATTTTTGACCGGCTTGGGCGCGGCAGGTTCTGTCTCGGTAGCGAGTTGGGCTGGCCTTTTTTCCGTGCCGACATTTGCCGAGGTCGTAAAGCGTCGGGCCAAGAAATGCATCCTCCTTTGGCTTTGCGGCGCCCCGAGCCAATTCGAGACATGGGATCCCAAACCAGGGAGAGTGAGTGGTGGCCCCTTCCGGAGTATTCCAACTCGCTTGCCAGGGGTCCATTTTAGCGAATTAATGCCCAAAGTAGCTGGGATCGCTGACCGATTGGCGGTGGTGCGATCAATGAAGACTCAGCAAAGCGAGCACCTGCAGGCAATCGATCTTTTGAGCCGCGGTTCAGCGCCCCGCCCTCCTTTCATTCGGCCCACCTTGGGATCAGTTTTAGCACAACAGTTGGGGCACTTGGAGAATCCAGTTCCCAATTTTATCCTTCTAGATCCGTGCCCAGAAGGGAATGAATTCAAAGAATTCAAAAATGGAAACTGGGCCGGATGGTTGGGTGCACAGTACGGACCGGTCCGCGTCGGCGGCGACTACCGGATTGAGGATGTTCTGCGGCAAGCAGATATGACCACCGACGACCATGAAGCTCGTACCGCACTGCGTCGTTTTTTCGGGCGTAAATACGAGAATGAACGTCATTCGGCAGCAGCGGCTTCTCAAAATGCGGTCTTTGAAAGAGTAAAAGGGCTGATGAGTTGCGCCCATCTTTTCGATATGAATCGCCTACCCGCAAGCGATCGAGAGCGATACGGACCTGGGGCGTTTGGGCTTCATGCATTGCAAGCGCGGCATCTGGTCGAAAACGGAGCCCCCTTTGTCATGGTGTCCAATGGAATGCCTTGGGACAGTCATGTTTTCCACAACGAAATCTACCAAATGTTGGTACCAGAGTTAGATCGAGTGATTTTCAATCTAATCACGGACTTAGAGGAACGAGGTCTTTTGGATGACACACTTGTGGTGATGATGGGTGAATTTGGACGATCACCTTGGATGAATCAGGCTCGAGGCCGTGATCACTATCCAAACGCGTGGTCCTTGGCGTTGGCAGGTTGCGGGATTCGTCGAGGGGTGGTGGTCGGCGAAACTGATGCCGACGGAGTGGACGTCGTGGGCACGGCCTACAACGAACGGAACCTCTTCGCCACACTTTTTACCGCCCTCGGCATCGACCCCTACGCCGCCTATGACCTAGGAGATTTGCCCTCGTTTTACCGAGTTGAAGACCGAACCGAACCCATTCGCGGACTTCTTGCCTGATTATGCCTGACGCACCTTCAATGTCGCGGACCGGTCCCAAAATAGCGCGCCTTCGGGAATTTCCCCTCCCAGCACCCGTTCTCGCCTTGGACAGTACCCCGGAGGGACAGACCCTAATAGCCGCAGGACAGGATGGAGTGGTGTCGGCGATTGACACTAAAACTGGGGTGGTGCGCAGCCTTGGTCGCCATCCAAGCTATGCGAGCGGGGTCGCGTTATTGCCCGAGGGAAAAACCGTGATTTCAGGCGGATACGACGGAGTACTCCGTTGGCACAATTTGCAGACGGGTGCTGCTATTCGCGAGGTGACTGCCCATCGGTTTTGGTCTTGGGATATGGCTGTATCGGCAAATGGATCTCGGGTGGCATCGGTGACGGGTCGCTATGAAGTCGGCGGATACAAGTATGAACCCGCGCCCGAGACAGAGCCCTCAGTAAAGGTCTTTGAAACCGCGACCGGTCGACTCATCCGAGAACTGCCGCATACCCCCCCCACTCAAGCGGTGGCACTGTCGGCAGACGGACTCCGCGTCGCCGCGGGAAACCTAATGGGGGAGGTGCGGGTGTGGACCGTGGATGATGGACGAGAAATTTCTCGATGGCGTAACGACGATCTAACCAGTTGGGGGGTCATCAAGAGTCACCATTATTTGGGGGGGATATTTGATCTGACCTTTAGTCCGGACGGCTTGGAGATCTATGTCTGCGGGATGGGCCCAATGGCGGATCCGATGGCTGGGAATGGGATTCAACGTTGGCAACGGTTTAACTGGAAGACAGGGAAACGTTTGGATCAAACCCACGAAGGAGAAAGCGGTCAGGGTTTGATGGAGACACTTGAGTTTCATCCAAGCGGCCGTTTCTTTGTAATGGCCGGCCGATTGTTTCAAGGGACTTGGAATCTCGCGCTTTTTGAGACAGCAACCGGGCGAAACCTGTTTTCAATAGACGCGAAGCATCGGATCACTCAGGTGCGATTTTCGGCAGATGGGACGCAACTTTTTGTAGCTAAAGCGAAAGGGCAAGAGAAACCAAAAGCGGGTCTTTGGAAGGAATCTGGACTGGTAGAGATCCATTCAGTGACCCTGTAAAGAGTGAGCGATTGCGAGCATCCCCCAACCAATGTCTGACCCATGCAGATAAAACGAGGGGGTGATTCGATTTTCCAACTCGGTAGAACTTCCTTCCGGACCGTTATGGCGGGTGATGGTCTTCCGAATTTTATCCACTGGCTTCCTTGAACTTGTGGCTGAGGTAGAATGGCCCGATCCCACCCGGGCCCGACTCTGGGCGGTGGCTGAAGTACGGAAGCGCGGCGGTCATTACCGCGCACTGGGATTTCGACCGGATGGAACCCGAGCCTTTACCGAAGAGAACTAACTAGCTCAGACTATCCTGGAGACGACCCATTGGAAATCAACCGTCGCTGGTCTGGGAAAACCAACCTCAGGCACTAAAGCTCTCTCCGCAGGAGCAACTCGTAGCAGCATTGGGGTTCTTCACCTTAAAACCACCTTCCTGAAGAGCGTCGCTGTAGTCCAATTCGCTACCCGTCACATACAGGGCACTCTTGGGATCTACCACCACTCGAACGCCAGAGCTCTCTACCAAAATGTCACGGTTCTGCGGGCTGTCCTGAAGATCCATCTTATACTGAAGTCCAGAGCACCCACCTCCCACGACCGCGACCCGCAGTACCCCATTGGGTCGGCCCTGCTTGGTCAAAAGACCTGACACCTTGACCCCCGCATTCGAGGTCAGCTTAATAAGCCGTTCATCTCCGACACGGAAAGGCGGTTGTTGACTGACATTGGCTCCAATTTTTCCTGCGATCATAATTCTGCGAGATCAGACTAGGGACAGAGTTCGAAGACGTCAACGAGACCGATCATCCAACCGATAAAGATGGGTCTCAGTCCGGACAAACAACGCTCCGTCAGAAGCTGCAGGCGATGCCATCGATCCCTTGTCCAAGCGGTTTTCTGCTAGTTTACGAAAGGTTCGCTCCGCAGCAATCACCACGGTCTGGCCCTCTTGTCCAACACAATAGAGCCGTCCGGCGCCAGCCAAAGGGGATGCAGAATAATTTCCACCCAAACGCTCACTCCAAAGCACCGCGCCTGTCTTCGCCTCCCAGCAGGTCGCTACACCCCCATCTTCAACTCCAAAAAGTAAACCATCGACCAAGGTTAAGGACGGTTTCTTTGGAGTTCCACGTTTACTTTTCCAAGCAATTCCAAGCTTTGGATCGCTCGAAGCCTCCGTACCGTTGACATCAATGAATCCACCAGTCGTCCCAGGTCTTATCGCCAAAGTCTGACCTTGGGACCAACCCGACGGCACAAAAACAAGGCCGTGCCCAGTTACTGGCCGAGTCCCTGCCGAATGACTCGTCCGATCTTCCACTCGCCAAAGTTCCCTACCAGTCCGAGGCTCATAACCATACACCGCTTTGGCCCCCTGACTGATCAACTGTTCCATCCCGCCCAAGGTGGCAACTTGGCAGGTAGCAAACGCCTTCCGCATATCCCCATCGGCTTCGGGTTTTCCATTGGGCCCGATATCTCGGTGATCCACTGAGCGATCTTTGCTCCAAACTGTTTTGCCCGTCGCCGCATCTAAAGCGACCACAAATTGATGGTCACTTCCGTCAAAATTTAGAAACAGTAATTTTCCATGTAAGACCGGTGATGAACCCGCTCCCCGAAAGTGATTGCACTGAATATCTCGACGCTCCCAAAGCACCTTACCGCTCGGGCTACTCAGACACGCCGTCGCCGCGGCACCGAAGGAAACATACACCCGACCTCTCGCCACCACCGGGGTCGGAGAGGCATAACTATTGTAGCGCTTCCATAAATCCGGTTGAACAGCCTCGAATAAAGGAATGTCCCGCAAAACTTTGCCAGTGGCCGCGTCTAAGGAAAGCACTGAGAGTTTTCGGCCGTCGTCGCTCGCTGTCGTCAACCAGATCATCCCATTCCAAATCACCGGAGAGGACCATCCCTTGTCATGAATCGCGGTCTTCCAAGTCACATTCCGAGACTCACTCCACTCCAAGGGTAACCGCTTTTCCTGAGAGATTCCGTTCCCTGTTGGGCCTCGGAATTGGGGCCAGTTCTCGGCTAGAACCCCAATTGAAGCTACGGCCAAAAGCCCAGCGAAAGAGAAAAGATGTTTCATGGCTTAGAAGGCCTTCGATTTGAACTGATCAACCGACGCATAGCAATCATTCCCGCAAGCAAGGCCACAACAGCACACGCGAGATAGGGGAATCGAGGGTCTTTAGCGTAAAGAGTGGTGGCAAAGACCGGCCCTATCACTCTCGCCAAAGTCCCCGCACTTTGGGCAACGCTGAGCGTTGATCCCTGCTCTTCCTCAGGGCTAAGTTGTGAAATCAGACCCATTGTGGGGGCTCGATTAATGCCTGATCCAATCGCAAAAACAGCCAAAGCCGCTAACATTAATGTCAAAGTTCCGGCAAAAGCGATGAGGCTCAAGCTCACTGCCACAACAATCAGACTGCCACCAATCAGTCGCCGTTCACCGAATGATTTTACTAGGCGCCCAATGGCGCCTCCTTGCACGAGAGCAGCCATTAAACCGCAATAAGCGAAGACATAACCGACCCGATCTTCGCCTAATCCTAACCTTTTCCCCAGCAAAAGAGGAAGGGTGGTTTCAAACGAGGTGAACGCAAAGGTTGCGAGGAAATAAATACCAATCAAAAAGCCGACACCTGGCAGGGCAAAGACACGTTGTATCTGATTCAGTCGAGCGCGCTGAGGTGCCTTTTCTTTTAGGGGTTGCCGACTCTCGGTCAGAATAAAACAGGCCAGAATAAAATTGATGGTGCAAATGACCGCAGCGACCCAACCCGGACCGGATAATCCTAACCACTTATAAGAGAGCGAACCTATCACCGGCCCGAGGATGAAACCTAGCCCAAAAGCCATCCCAATCATTCCCATTCCTTTGGACCGAGTCTGTGGTGAGGTCACGTCCGCGATATACGCAGAGGCGACCCCGAGATTTGCTCCACAGACTCCCGCGAAAGCTCTCGAGGCGATCAAGATCCAGAACCCTTTCTCGCCGGAAAAAAGCGCGGAAAATCCAAAGAGAGCATAGGAAATAACCGATCCTGCGAGACTAATCAGCAGAACCGGGCGTCGACCAATTCGGTCACTCAGCTGCCCCCATCCCGGTGCAAACACCAATTGCATCAGTGAATAAATACCCATGACCGCGCCAATCTGCCAACCCATTCCCCCAAACAGCTCTGCGTACTTAGGCAATAAAGGCAGGCAAATACCAAACCCGATAAGGTCTATAAAAACGGTGAGGAAGATCACCAGCAGTGGGGACCGTTGTTTCATGGGAGAAATGCTGAGGGCAGCAGGACTGGGATCAATCCCCAAAGCAGCCTAACTCGAAGATTTAACCCTCTAATCCGCACAAATCCGGTCATTCCCTGTTCAACGATTTCCGAACGGGTACCGCGCCATGAACTGGGGCATTGAATCCGGTAAAATTAAAACCAATGGGCTTGACCCCTATTTCGGATCTCGTCGGAATTCTCAAATCGAGAACCAACTCTATTTGTTATTTTGTTCCGTTGCCCCGCTGGTTCCGCATGGTAGTGTTTGTGGAATGAAACAAATCGCTTATTGCCTCTATCGCGAGGACGAGTTTCACATCGCGCAATGCCTGAACGTGGACGTGTCCAGCTTCGGCACCACTCGCGAGGAAGCGGTCATCAATCTCAAAGAGGCCGTCGAACTCTACTTCGAGGGCGAAACATCTCCGCCATTCACCGCTGTCTCAGACGTCAGCATCGGTCAGGAGATGGTGAATGCCTAAACGGCTCGGTTCCGCCGAAATCATCGGTGTGCTCCAACAGCACGGTTTCTTTTTCGTATCCCAGAAAGGCAGCCACGCCAAATACAAGAATGCCGCCGGACGCATCGCCATCGTGCCCCATCCAAAGAAGGAACTGCCCATCGGCACCGCCCGCTCCATCATCCGCCAAGCCGGACTGACGCCGCAAGACTTTGGGTTTTGATCTCCCTCTCCTCGGGACTGCGGACGAAGTCTCGGCGAAGACAAAGTTGATTCTTGGCTGGGGTGAGGGCGAGCGTAACTCTGAACTGATAGATGGCATGAGAGCTAGAGGCTGCCCGGAACAAAGTTCAAAGTAGCTCTCTCCCCATGAAAAGACCTTCGAATTCTTCATCGTCTCTCAGCGTGGCATCGGACCCACCGTTGCCAGTTCTCCCTGCAGTAAATCCTCTCCCTGAGACTCCACCAACTCAGCCGCCTCCCTATCGGCAAATTAAACTCGCTCTCGACGTCCATGCCGGAGACCTCATGGTGGTTCGCAGGGTCGATGGAGCGAAGCCTCAGCCCACACAGAAAATGTCCTATGACAACTTTCTTCGCTGGGTCCTTAAACAGAAATCTCAAGCTAAAGAAGTTTTCAGCTTCTACGAGGCGGGCCCGACTGGGTATTGGCTTCACCGTAAGCTGATTGAGATAGGGATTGTAAATTATGTTGTTTGTCCGACTTGCCTGGAGGTGCGTCGAAGTGGAGTCAGTAACGATAAGAGTGACGCGTTAGAGTTGGCAACTCGCCTAGATCGCCTAGATCGTTATCTGGCCGGCAATCACAAATCTTTTTCAATCGTGACTGTTCCTAGTGAAATTATTGAACAGAAACGCGCTCGCAAGCGGCAACGACAACAATTGCGGCAGCAACGACTTAGTATGGCTGCCCAAGGTCGCTGC
>CAMDGV010000081.1 GCA_945898055.1 Akkermansia muciniphila
CTTGGCGTCTTGGCGTCTTGAGCGAAGAGGGCGTGAGAACTAATAGGAAATTACTTTTTGACGGGGAGGGGAAAGGGCGGATGAGGTCTCTTACATAGCAGGAATTTGCTTTTGACGTGGAGGGTAAAAAAGAGCCGGCCTGCGAGCACAATGGCTTCGCAGGCTGGTTTGTCGTGATCGAGCCCGAAGGGGTAACTCCGGGAGTGACTGGAGCACTATTTTGATTTCAGGCGGAAGTAGGCGCTTCCTGAATTGGCTTTCGCTTTGTGTCCACTTGCGGCATTTGGAATCACGGTCCATCCCGATGGTAAAGTGCCGGTTGTCTCGAGATTGTAGGTGCTGCCTTCCCAGGTCAAAGTCAGATCATCGCCGGTCTTGGCAAAGGCGATGGTGGGCGGTTTGGCCACGATATCACCGGAAGTAATTCGGATATTGTCGAAGGCCACGATTTCGTTCCAGAAGGTCGAATTGGACTCGAATCGCACAACCAGTTTTGTGGCGTCGGACGGGATGTCGTACGTAATATCCTTCGCGACAATCCCAACCTTCTTGCTGTAGTCCTTGGTCTCGACTCCGCCCTTGAGCATCTCGATGTAAAATTTCTCGGAACCCGTGGGCGAGCCATAGCGGGCGAGTTCGATGAATTCAGAAGGTCCGGCGCCGTCCGGATCGATTTTGATCGAAAAGAAGTCATCTGCTCCAGCATCGAAATCAACCTCCGTGGCAGCCAGTGCTAGGGTCAACTTGAGCTTCGGTTTGCCGGCGACATCGACTTCTTTGAGGGTGAGGCTGCGGGGCTCAGTGATGGTGTTGAAGGTGCCGCCGGAGATGTTGGCTTCATTGAGATCGGCCCCAGCCCAAAAACCGGTGCCTTCCATTCCACTGATCAAACCTCCCAGCAATTGCACCCCCTTGTCGGTCACAACCACAAACGGACGGGTGCTGGCCACCCCGGTCTCCGGATCGGTATACTGATAAGAAGCAACCACTAAGGATCCGGGGGGTAACCCTAGTCCCGGGGCGTCGAACGGTTGCGCATCGCTGACGAATTTGAAGTTGGCGGGCAGCCCGGCCACGCTGGGGTGAGATATGGCTTCAACTTTAATCTCGCCTGGATCCAAATTGATGTCGATCAGTCCACGTGTGGAGAGCAACAAGTCGCCCGTTATATCGTGGGCGAACGACAGCATGGGAACGGTGGTGTTGGCCAGCCGAATTGGATCGCCTCCCGTGCTGGAGTTGATTATCAAATCCACTTTTTGAGCCGTGACTCGAGCCGCCAATGGTTCCGCAGCGTCGTCATCGATGACCGTATGGCTTGCCGCCGTAAGCGTGTCGGCGAGATAAGAATCACCCAAATCCAATTCACCGACTCCACGCGGATTACTGAACATGATCACCATGTTCTTTTTTCCATCGGTCAACCAGTTGATGACGCCAGTAAGTAATTTTTTACCATCTGCGGTGAGAAACGTGGGATCCAGCCGGTGGTTGAAGGAAATAACAGCCCGCCGTGCCGGTGCTGGGAATGGCACCCCGACCGCTTCCCCGTTGGCGGTAACATCGACATTTCGACTCCAGTAGGAGGAGCCGGCGGGCACCGGAGTGACCTGCCCGTTTTTCGGCACAAAGCCACGGCCTTCAACCGTATAGCGGGTGCCTTCGCCCTCCGTGTTAAAATTCTCCTGATAGAGCAACGACTGAGCCGAGATCGATGCGTCTAGACCAACTGCCAGAATTGCTAGACAGAGTGCTTTTATTGTGTTGCGGACAGCGCCGCCGCTTTCGCCTGAAACCAACGTGTTATGTGATAAGTTCATGTTGAGTCGCAATTTGAGTTTTCCGAAAGGTCCCCCCCTGAAAGTGCAGACGAATGTGGGTGTGCAACAAAAAGAATGCTTAATAGGGGTGTTCTTTTTTTCTTATACAATTTGAGGTTCTTTGTATATAGAAATTTGGTTGAACCTTAAGTGCCCCGAAATTGATAGATGGCATGGGCTAAGCAGGGAGTTAGGTCTTATTTCTTTCATTTGACGGGCCGCAGAGGGGTGCGCAGGACGTCGCCATGGCGCGCGCCCGCTCAGGCTCGATTCTCCGCGGCGTGTTATCACGTCATCAATCCCGCCTTCCCGGCTTCCACGCACTTGTCCAAAGTTGAGCTTCTCAAGTCACCGCTTCGCTTGCCCAAACTCCCCGAACAAACCGCCATCGCGTCGGTGCTGACGGATGTGGACGGCGAACTGGCGGCGCTTCCGCAGCGGAGGGAGAGGAACCGCGCCCTCAAGTAGCGCAGGCTACTCTCGGTCATCCACAGCGAAGCCAAACCGACCGTGACCCTCGGCCACCAGCGCATCACCCTCACGCCAGCATAAGGCAATTAGCACTTTCGCCGAGCGAACCGCCGAGAACCTCTGATCGCCTTCCTTCCCTCTGTTATTCTGGAATTCTGGAATTCTGGAGGGTGCACTTGCCGTGACTCGAACACGGAACCTTCTGATTCGTAGTCAGAGGCTCTATTAAGATTTACACCCTTTTCTGCAGTCTGGAGTTTGGAGACTTGTCTCCCAAGGGGAGTATGCTGTTTCCTTCTGCGGCGGCCGGCGGTGGCTCACCGCTCAGGTTCCCTTTTTGGTCACACTGCGAACATCTATGGATCTTCCTTCATCGAAAGACAAACTTCTCTACACCCCAGGGCCTCTGACGACTTCATTGTCGGTGAAGCAGGCTATGTTGCACGATGCCGGATCTTGGCATTGGGAGTTCAATGAGCGAGTGGCTTCGATTCGCGAGCGTTTGTTAGGACTTGCTGGACTTTCGAGGGTGACGGGTTGGGAAGCGGTCCTTCTCCAAGGCAGCGGCACCTTTGGGGTCGAGGCCGTTTTTCAGACATGCACACCGCCCAACGGGAAAGTCGCCGTCCTTTCAAATGGGGCTTATGGCGAGCGGATGATTCTGATGTTGCAGCATGCGCGGATTGATCACGTGGTGTTGCGAACGCCGGAAAATGTGCCCAATAATTCGGTGGCTCTTGACGCTTTACTGGCGGAGGACCCAGCGATTACTCAGGTGGCGGTTGTGCACTGTGAAACAACGACGGGGATTCTCAATGATCTTGCCGCGATAGGGGAAGTTGTTCGACGCCATGGGCGCACCTTTATCGTGGATGCGATGAGCAGTTTTGGATCTATACCCATCGACTTCGAAGGGTGCGGTATTCACTTTCTAATTTCATCCGCCAATAAATGTATCGAAGGTGTACCGGGATTTAGCTTTGTGCTGTGTCGCCGTTCGGCGTTGCTGGCGAGTGCTGGATGGGCTCGCAATTTGAGTATGAACCTGCTCGAGCAGCTCAAAGGATTTGAGAAAAACGGTCAGTTTCGCTACACGCCTCCGACCCATGCGCTCTTGGCTTTCGAGCAGGCTTTGAATGAGTTAGATCTCGAAGGTGGGATAAGGGCACGGGGCGCGCGCTATCGGCGGAATCATCAGGTGCTACTTGAAGGTATGACCGGCCTCGGTTTTCGGAGTTACCTCCCCGCCGACGTGCAGAGTTACATCATTACCAGCTTCATTTTTCCTTCAGATCCAAGGTTTACTTTCGAAGCATTTTATAAATGTGTCGCGGAACGAGGGTATCTCCTTTACCCAGGTAAAATTAGCCAAGCTGACACCTTCCGGATTGGGAGTATTGGACGCTTATTTGAGCCGGATATGCGTGCCGTGGTCTATGCTATCGCCGAAGCGATTCGGGAATTGGGTGTGGTCCTGCACTAAGGCAGCAAATGGAGAGTAAGCCTCTTGATTCAGGTTTAAGGGGCGAAACGATTTTAACTCTCGAGAGGGTTCATGGCGAGGCGTCTTCCATCTGGTTCTTTAACTGAGCCGCCGTTGCTTGTTCTTTGAGGAAAGTTAGGGATTAGTGGTGATCGAGATAGAGGCGGCGATTTTTCCAGAGGTAGGCCGCACCGCTATACAGAGTCAGCCCCACAGCAACCCATTGAGCGAGCAGAGACGCCCCTTCAATCCAAGGGCGTCCAAAAATCTGGAATCCGAGCAGGCTGTTCCCGAAAGAGCCCCATTCCAGTCGGCAAAGAGCGACCAGAGTGACAATAATGCTGACGATCTGGGAGATCGTCTTGTGTTTTCCGAATCGTTCCGCGGCCAGCACGATCGTCCGAGAAGCAGCGAGGAGGCGAAGTCCAGTGATAGCGAGTTCGCGGGCGACAATGATCACAACCATCCAAGCGGCCATCCGACGCATTTCGACAAAGGCGATGAAAGCCGAGCAGGTGAGGATTTTATCCGCCAAAGGATCCATTAAAATACCGAAGTGCGTGATGAGATTTCGGCTTCGGGCGATTCGGCCATCCAGATAATCAGTGATTCCAGCGAGGCTGAAAAGTACGAGAGCCGCAGTTTCCCAACCCGGGAAACGAATGAAGACGGCGCTAAGAAAAACAGCGGTGAGGACGAACCTCGAAACAGTCAGTTGGTTCGGTAAATTCATCCTAAGAATTTCAATGTTTCCTCGTCGATCACGGGCAGTTTAGAGAACTGTAGGAGAGGCTTCAATGTTGCTTTTGGGTTCTGCTCAGGGTTCGTATTGCTTTGAGTAGCCGATCTACCTCGGCGTCCGTCCCCACTGTAATGCGCAGAAAGCTTTCAAGACCTGCGGTGGCGAATCTGCGGACAAGAATCCGGTTAGACCTCAGGGCTTCGAGCCATTCTCGAGCGGTGGGCCCGGTTGGGCGGGTCAGGATAAAATTAGTCTCGGAAGGAAGGACACTCCAACCGAAGTCGGCTAGGGCGTTGCTGAGTCGTTGGCGAGAATCTCTGATCTTGCTGAAATTTTTTCGATAGTAGGGAAGGTCGGTAAGGGTCGCGACCGCAGCTATTTGCCCTAAACCGTTTACATTATAACTATCCCGCATCCGATGCAGGGCACTAATGAGTTCTGGATGAGCGATGAAATAACCCACTCGTTGAAAACAAAGAGAATAGGCCTTTGAAAAGGTGCGAGAAACCAAGACGTGAGGATGTTGGAGGGCGAGTTCCAAGGCGTTTTCCTGAGCAAAATCGACGTAGGCTTCATCTAGAATAGTTATTCCCTTTTGAGCGTTACAAAGGACGTTGAGTTCTTTAGTAGAGTAACCACGACCGCTGGGAGCATTTGGGGTGGTGATCAGAGAGAGAGCGGCCTTAAAATCCCAGAGTTTGTCCCGTTTGAGTTGAGCCATTGTGGGAATGGTAAAGTCATCGGCGAGCGGAACGGGATGCGGTTGGGCACCGTGACTTTCGGCAAGGACGGGATAGAGGGAGTAACTGGGCGCAAAGAATTGGACTCGATGCTTGGAATCTCTTGGTTGGCGAGGGCCTTTCTTTTGCGAAGTGCTGGAAGGAAGGTGCTCAGGAAGGAAATCCCTTGATGGCTCGACAAAGGTACGGACAGCTAGGGCGAGAAGTTCATCGGAACCATTCCCCACGATGATATTTTCAGGGGTGCAATTATGGAGAGTTGCCAGAGCCTGGCGGAGCGGTTCAGCGGTGGGGTCAGGATAAAGCCGAAGCCGGCCGTCCACCGCGGTTCGAACACACTTCAGAACCTTGGGAGAGGGAGGGTAAGGATTCTCGTTGGTGTTGAGTTTGAGCAATCCCCGAATTTTAGGTTGCTCACCGGGAGTGTAGGGGTGAAGGCCGCGGACGAGAGGTCGGACGAATGCTGCGGGCGATTTTGGATGAGAGACAGTCTTCGGCACGGGGGAGTAAGCTATTCTTTAAATAACCTAAAGACCAGTCGTGGATGTGGCGAAGTGTTTAACTTAGAAGATTAGCTAGATTTACTTTCAGACAGGAGGCTTGCCTCAGCAGAAAGCCAGATTAAGATTCGTTATCCGCCAATAGCGGGATGTTTAATTCATGAGCCTTCGTTCACTTTCGCACCCTGATACCTTCATTCGTCGCCATATTGGACCACGTCCATCCGAGTACGCAGAAATGGCACGTGAGTGTGGTTTTGAGAGTTTGGATGCTTTGGTGAAAGCGGCGGTTCCCGAGGTGATTCGGCGGTCGGATGCCATGGTGCTTCCGCCGCCTTTGAGCGAAGTGGCCGCTCTAGCCCGACTTCGAGCGATTGCCTCACGCAATCAGGTTTATCGTTCGTATATTGGGATGGGTTACTCGGACACGGTGACTCCACCGGTGATCCAAAGGAATATCCTCGAGAATCCAGGTTGGTACACCCAGTACACTCCTTATCAGGCCGAAATTGCGCAAGGTCGTCTCGAAGGTCTATTGAACTTTCAGACCTTAGTCTGTGATTTAACCGGGATGGATATTGCGAATGCTTCCTTGCTAGATGAGTCGACGGCGTGTGCTGAAGCCATGACTCTTTGTTGGCGAGCGAAAGAGTCGGATGCCGCTCGGACCACTTTTTTGGTTTCGAACGGGTGTCATCCCCAGAATATCGACCTCGTCCGGACCCGGGCGGCGGCCTTGGGATTATCAGTGGTGGTTGATGACTGGAAGTCCTTTGAATTTGGGCCTACGGTGTTTGGAGTCTTGGTCCAGTATCCAGCGACCTGTGGTCGGGTGGAGGATTATGCTGGGATGGTAAATGCGGCCCATGCTGCGGGAGCCTTGGTGGTGTTTGCGGCGGATCTTTTGGCTCTGACCTTCCTGAAAACACCCGGTGAATTTGGTGCTGATGTCGCCGTGGGCAGTGCTCAACGTTTTGGCGTTCCTCTCGGGTATGGGGGGCCACATGCCGCCTATTTTGCCACACTCGATGCCTTTAAACGCTCGATGCCCGGACGGTTGGTGGGAGTCTCGAAGGATGCACGAGGTCGCCCAGCCTTACGTTTATCGTTAGGAACGCGTGAGCAACATATTCGCAGAGAGAAAGCCACATCGAATATTTGTACAGCGCAAGCCTTGCTGGCGAATATGGCCATGGCCTACGCGGCTTATCATGGACCTGCGGGCCTTTTGGCGATCGCGCGCCGGGTGCATACACTTACTGGACTGTTGGCGGCAGGGTTGGGTTATTTGAAAATCTCGGTCGTCAACACCTCCTTTTTTGATACTTTAACGGTTAAGGTAACGGATGCCGGATCGTTGCATCGAGCAGCCGATGCCATGAGGATCAATCTACGTCGTCAAGATGCGCACCATGTTGGCGTTTCTTTGGATGAAGTAACCGAGATTGAAGATGTGGTTGCTCTTTTGACCCTTTTTAACGGGGGCAAAGCTCCTGCGATCGATCTGCTCACTTTGGATCCAGTAGCGCCGACGATGCTGCATCGATCGACGGCTTACCTGACCCACCGAGTGTTCAATTCACATCATAGCGAGACGGAGATGCTCCGCTATTTACGTCGTTTGGAGTCAAAAGATTTGTCGCTTTGCCACAGCATGATTCCGCTGGGATCCTGTACCATGAAACTGAATGCCACAGCAGAAATGTTTCCAGTTAGTTGGCCAGAAATGGGGCGAATTCATCCCTTTGTCCCTCTTTCCCAGACTCGTGGTTATCAGCAAATATTTGAAGAACTGGAAGAATGGCTCAAGGAATGTACAGGATTTGCAGGGGTCTCTTTACAACCCAATTCCGGATCGCAAGGTGAGTATGCGGGACTGCTAGTGATCCGTGCTTGGCACCAAAGTCGTGGTGAATCTCATCGTCACATTTGCCTGATCCCTTCGAGTGCCCACGGTACAAATCCGGCGTCAGCGGTTATGGTTGGAATGACGGTTGTGCCGATTGCCTGCGACACAAATGGCAATATCGATGTCGCTGATCTTCGAGCAAAGACTCAGTTGCACGCTGCGAATTTAGCAGCGTTGATGATCACCTATCCCAGCACGCACGGCGTTTTTGAGACTTCGGTTAAGGAGATTTGCGACCTGATCCATTCTGCGGGCGGTCAAGTGTATATGGACGGAGCAAATATGAATGCCCAAGTGGGTTTAACCTCGCCAGGAACGATCGGGGCCGATGTCTGTCATTTGAATCTGCATAAGACCTTTTGCATTCCCCACGGTGGCGGTGGTCCGGGCGTAGGCCCGGTGTGTGTTGCCGCCCATTTGGTTGATTTTTTGCCGGGGCATTCCGTGGTCAATTTGGGGGGCGAAAGCCCAATTGGAGCGGTTAGCGGTGCGCCTTGGGGTAGCTCTTCGATTTGTGTCATCCCTTGGATGTATATTCAAATGATGGGTGAAATTGGCCTCAGGGAATCGACTCAAGTGGCAATTTTGAGTGCCAATTACATCGCGCGTCGATTGGAGTCGACCTTTCCTACTTTGTATCGCTCCAATGGATTGGTGGCTCACGAGTGCATTTTGGATTTGCGGCAGTTCAAACGAGTGACGGCTGAAGATGTAGCCAAGCGCTTGATGGATTATGGATTTCACGCGCCGACTTTGAGTTGGCCAGTGGCGGGCACCTTGATGGTGGAACCGACTGAATCAGAACCTAAAGCCGAGTTGGATCGTTTCTGTGAGGCGATGATTTCTATCCATGCTGAGATTTTAGAGATCGAGAATGAAGTGAGTGATCCCAAGAATAACTTGCTGAAGAATGCCCCACATACGGCGGATCAAGTCGCTTCAGATCAGTGGAACCGTCCGTACTCTCGCGAGCGCGCGGCCTTCCCCGTGCCAGGTCTACATGACTTCAAATTTTGGCCCGCATCGGCCCGCATCGATAATGTCTATGGAGATCGTAATCTGGTTTGTTCCTGCGTCGGTATGGAGGCTTATTCTGCCTGAAGTTAGAGTCACCGAATGTTCTCAAAGGTCTGGTTTATCTCTCAATTTTCACCTTTCTTTACGTGAGAGGGTGGGAGCCGAGAGTGGGGTTTAAAGGTGACTGGCTTTCGAAAAGAGCCATCTGACCCGAGAGGACCGACTCAGCGGAATTGCGCAGGGGCGGTTAAATTGATTTTTGAATCTGAGCTCAGAAGGGCACCCTTCGGCAGATGGCACGCTATTCTAGAAACGATTCGAGCGGCATTGAGTTGCCCAAGGCTTCGATTGACCGAGAGTCACTCCGGGAAGCCTGGGAGCTTTTTGGCTATTTAAAGCCGTACAGAACCCGCTTCTTTACGGCCCTATGCGTTCTTTTTGTCGGTAATCTTTTGGGCTTAGCTTTCCCCTATTTGGCGGGCACCATTATTGATCAAGCGGTCGTAGGAGCTTCCACGAAAGGCCAAGGAGCAGATCGTCAAGCTCTGTTGCTCATGGGTGTCCTCGCCTTGCAAGCGACTTGTTCGTTTTACCATTCCCTTTCGTTTGCCACGGTCGGACAAAAGGCCTTGGTCGATCTGCGTCGAGAGGTCTATGCGCGGCTGATTACCTTACCAATGAGCTTCTTCTCGCAACGGCGGGTGGGGGAATTAGCCAGTCGCTTGTCGTCGGATCTGGTTCAAATCGAGGATACCCTGATTGCGATTCTACCGCAGTTTGTGCGTCATGCGACCCTGTTGGGCGGGGGTATGGTTCTGATTGCGGCGACCTCACTCAAGCTTACTGCCATCATGCTGGCCAGCCTGCCATTGCTCATCGCTGTGAGCATCGGATTTGGGCGTCGGACCCGACGTCTTTCACGGGAGGCCCAAGACCGGTTAGCTGAAACCGCCACAGTGGTTGAGGAAACGCTTCAAGGGATTTTGAACGTGAAAGCTTTTTCCAATGAGTCCTATGAGGTCGGCCGTTATGATCAGGCGTTACGTCAATTTCTCAGCTTGGCTCTCCGCGGTGCGCGCCTTCGGGCTGGTTTCATCGCCTTTGTTGTCTTTGCCTTATTTGGGGCAGTGGTGCTGGTTCTCTGGTCGGGTGCGCGCCTCATGCAGCAGGGGGAAATCACCTTTGGTGAACTCACACGGTTCATTTTGTATACGACCTTTGTCGCCGGTGCGATGGGTCAATTTGCCGAAATTTACAGCCAGTTCCAGAAGACGATCGGATCAACTCAGCGAGTGCGGGAATTGTTGCGCGAAACGGGTGAACTCGAACCGCCGTCGATGGCGTGCAGGCCCACTGTTGCTGGAGTCTCTTTACCTCGATTACGTGGTGAAGTTCGGTTGGAAGAGGTACAATTCCGTTATCCATCTCGGATGGATGTGACCGTCTTAAGAGGCATTACCCTCGAGGCGCGGGCGGGCGAAAAAATTGCTTTAGTGGGGCCAAGTGGTTCGGGAAAATCGACGCTGATTTCGCTCCTCTTGCGCTTGTATGATCCAACGATGGGACGGGTACTGATCGATGGTCAAGATGCGCGCGAATTACCGTTAGCCGGATTGAGGGCGCAGATGTCGCTAGTTCCGCAGGAGGTTCTGCTTTTTGGCGGAAGTTTAGCCGAGAATATTGCCTATGGACGTCCAGGCGCTTCGATTAGTGAGATCGAAGACGCCGCTCGCCGCGCCAATGCCCATGATTTTATTAGCGCTTTTCCAGAGGGTTACTCCACCACCGTGGGTGACCGCGGCATTCGGCTTTCAGGTGGGCAACGTCAACGAATAGCGATTGCGCGCGCTCTTTTAAAAAACCCGGCCATTCTGCTGCTGGACGAGGCGACAAGTGCCTTGGATTCGGAGAGTGAACAGTTGATTCAGGCGGCGTTAGAAACTCTGATGGCCGGGCGAACTTCGTTTATTATTGCCCACCGATTAGCCACGATCAGGAATGCGGATCGGATCGTGGTAGTGGTAGAAGGGCGGGTGGTTGAGTCAGGGACGCACGAGGTTTTGCAGTCGATTCCTGATGGCGTTTATCGGCGTCTCGCCGCGCTGCAATTTCGTGCGACGGAGCCAATTAGCAACCCGAGTGGATCTATAAGTTGATTTTAAGGGGCAGCTTGAACCCTGTAAGTAATACTCGCGGTAATTTTAAATGACATCGGTAGGCTAAGATTTTACTTTGTCGGTCATCGCTCCTCAGCCGACTTGAGTCATTTGAGCGTCGAACACTTCCTAGATATTAACTCCATCTTCTTTTTAATCCCCCTCGGGCTCCTTCTATTTTTAAGCTGGGTCCCTCGCAGCGTCGCTGAACCGGTGATCGCCGGATTGCTTTCCAGTCGGCTGGAATCCTTTATTAAGGGGCAGATTTTAATCGAGGAATTGAACTGTGTCGCCTGCCACAAAGCCCCATCAACGAGCCCAGACTCTTTCACGGTCCGATCAAAGAAATCACCGCGTCTCGCTGAGATTGGGGCGCGGGTGAATCCCAATTATTTAGAGGCTTTTATCCTCGATTCCCACGGCACTCATCCCAGTACCACGATGCCGGAGATGCTTTTGCACTTGGAGGATGAGGAGAGAAAACAAGTGGCGAGTGCTCTGACTCATTTTTTGTTGTCGCTCAAGAAAAACGACTTTTCTTTGCAGGCACCGGATACCGTTGCCGCTCAGCAGGGTTACAAATTATTTCATTCTCGAGGCTGTGCTGCGTGTCATTCTCCACGGGACGCGCGTGGAGGAGAACTACTCCCCAAAAACTCTAATCCACTCGGGGCTCTTGAGAAGAAATATAGTTTCACAAGTTTAGTTCATTTCTTACGTCAACCCCATCTCAGTAGGCCTTCGGGTCGGATGCCGGATCTTCGCTTAAGTGGGCAGGAGATCGAGCGCATTGCTCACTATCTTCTTCAGGAGACTCGGGTGCCAGGTGCCCTCAGTTATACCCAGTATCGGGGTGCCGTCTGGGAGGGATTAGAGAGTGAGCAAGTGACAGCAGAACGGGCTGGCTTAGTGAAAGACTTTGCCTTGGAAAGCGTGGGGCAGATTCATCATCACACTGGGATTAAGTACGAGGGCTGGATCCAAATCCCCCGCAGTGGGCGGTACCTCTTCTTTTTGAAAATGAACGGCGGTTCCCTTTTGGTGGATGGAAAACAACTTCTTCAGCAAGAACCGAGCGATCGGCGGGGTGTTAAGCAATTGGAAGCCTCCACGGAACTGAGCGAGGGCTGGGTTCGAATCCAATTGACCTATTTTCACACGGGCCACGATCCCACCTTTTCTCTGGAGATGGCTGGGCCGAACTTTGATCGGCAATCTATCCCTTCATCGATGCTTTCGATTTCCGACCAACCGATTCCAGTCCTCAAGAAGTTTGAACTGGATCCTGAGCGGGTGACGCGCGGTCGGTTGCAGTTTGTGCAATTGGGCTGTGCTCATTGTCATGATGATCTTCAATTGACCTCCCCATCGGCCCCAAGTTTGGTTGATCTGAATCTCAGCAAGGGCTGTTTAAGCCAAGCCACGGGTCCGTGGCCGAAATTCAACCTCAGTCTGGATCAGAAAAAGTGGATAACTGAAGCATTACCCCCGATCAAACCGCCCACCCTGACTGAGCAGCAACGACTTCATAAATCGTTGGTGACCTTCAATTGTATCGCGTGTCACGAGCGGACCCAACTCGGGGGCATTGCGACGGAGAGGAAGGGGTTCTTTACGGGTAGTCAAGGGGCCTTGGGAGATCAGGGCCGTTTACCCCCTCCGCTTTCTCAGGTGGGCGCAAAGCTAAAGCCAGAAGCGATTGCCGAGGTTCTGTTGCACGGAAAGCGCCATCGGAACTATGTCGATGCGAGTATGCCACACTTTGGTGAGGCAAATGTCAGTCATTTGGTGGAGTTATTTGGGAAGGTAGATACCTTGGAAAAGGCTCCTATTCCTCAAGTAACTCAGAATTTAGAGTTCAAGAATCAGGGTTGGGAAATGGTCGGCTCTGAGGGACTTAACTGCATTGCTTGCCACGAGTTCAATGGACAAAAGTCGGGCGAGGTCAGTGCGCTCGACCTCGTCTCAGTAACGGCGCGACTGAAGAAAAACTGGTTCCATCTTTATATGCGCGACCCAGCGCGCTTTCATCCGACGGTGATCATGCCGAGTTACTGGCCTGACGGTCAGTCCACCCGACCCAAGAGTTTCGGTGGCGACCCCGCCCAACAGATCGAAGCGGTGTGGCTCTATTTGGAGGATGGTGGCCGAGCTAAAAAACCGAGTGGACTCTCTCGTCAGTCGAAGGAACTTCGGGTCAGTGATGTGGCAGAAATCTACCGAGGCCGAAGTTCGATCGGTTATCGTGGAATTGCGGTCGGCTATCCGGAGCGACTCAATCTGGTTTTCGATTCGGAGGAAATGGCTTTGCGCCAACTTTGGAAAGGGGATTTTGTGAACACCGATTTTGGGTCATTTTCTCCTCGAGGAACCGATTCAATTCTCTTCCCGTCCGGTATTCCTTTTCACCGCCTGAAATCAATGGAAGAAAATTGGCCGTACAAAGGAAAGAAGAGGTATCCTTTCCCCCAAGATCACGGCTATCAATTTCGAGGCTATCAGTTAGACCTCCAGCGTCGCCCCACTTTTCTCTATGTCTATGGGGATATCTCCGTGGAGGACTTCTTTGAGGAAGGTCGTGATGCCACGGGGATTATCCTTTTCAAACGAACCCTTACTTTTAAAACTATGACTCAACAGGTGCCCTTCCACTTTCGAGTCGCAAGCGGTAGAAAAATTACTCAACGATCGAAACAGAGTTTCAGTATCGATCAACTCCAACTCCGCATTGTCGGCGGGCCCTCGGGTCTTCTGCGGGAAGGTAATCCGAACGAAATCCTCATTCCTTTAACGCTCTCCGCAGGACGAACCACGCTCACTTTAGAATACCAATGGTAATGAGGTCTTTGTCTTTTTTTATTTGGGCAGTAATTCTCAGCTACAATCTTCGGGCCGACGAAGATTTAGGGGCAATGTGGGGTAGTGCTCAGGAAGAATCTAAATACTACCCGATTGTTACTATCCCAATCCCGACCGGAGTTCCCCTGCAACCGGGCGGGTTTGAGATTCTACCGGATGGACGACTGGCGGTGGGAACGCGTCGGGGCGATATTTACTTTATAAAAGGAGCCTTCGAGTCTCCGCCAAAGCCGGAGTACCACCTCTTTGCGAGTGGTCAGGATGAAACCTTTGCGTTGTCATGGAAAGACGGAGCAATGACCGCCACCAGTTGGGGAGAAGTGACCCGTATAACCGATACTGATGGCGATGGCGTTGCCGATAGCTACGCGACCTTATCTAACAATTGGGGTTACAGCGAGGGGCACGAATTTGCCTTTGGTTCGAAGCACGATCCGGAAGGAAATATCTGGGTTGCCCTCGGTTTGAGCGGTTCTTATGAATCCCACAGTCTCTTTCGAGGTTGGGCGGTTAAGGTGACTCCGCGTGGCCAAATGATTCCGGTGTGCAGCGGACTTCGGAGTCCAGGTGGGGTGGGTGCCAACGCTCAAGGCGTCATGCTGGTGATTGAAAGTCAAGGACCTTGGAATGGATGTTGCTCCTTAAAGCATCTTAAACCTGGGGCCTTTCTTGGGCATCCAGCGAGCTACAACTGGTACTCCTATGCGCCAGATTTAAAAATCCCAGCGCTTGAGCCTCAGACTGATTCGCGGATGGGATTAGAGAAGAAACGGATTAAGGAACTGGTGCCACCTGTTGTTCGTTTTCCGTATATCAAAATGGGCCGATCGATTTCAGGTTTTCGCCTCAATAAGACCGGGGGTAAATTTGGGCCTTTTGATGATCAACTTTTTTTGAGCGACTACAGCTTGAGCCTGATCATGCGGGCGACGACAGAGGAGATCAATGGAGTCTGGCAGGGGGCATGTTATCCCTTTCGTGAAGGCTTGGCGACGGGACTAATGAATGTCGAATTTTCGCCCAAGGGCCAACTGATGGCTGGAGGCTTTACCACAAGTAGCCAGTGGCCCGTTCGAGGCACAGCACCGTTTGCTTTGCAGCGTATCGATTGGAATGGGATTACCCCCTTCGAGATCAAGGTGATCAATATCAAGAAAGAGGGTTTTTTGATTACATTTACGAAGCGAATTGATAGGGAAATTGCCGCTCAACCCGCATCGTATCGCGTCACCACTTATACCCACGTTTATCAAGGAGATTATGGCAGCCCGGAAGTAGATCACACCACTCCGAAGATCTTGGGAGCTGAACCTTCGCTAGATGGGTTCTCGGTTTTTCTGCACCTCGATAAAATCGTGGAAGATCACATCCATGACTTTGATCTGGTAAAAGTTCATTCTGAAGAAGGTGGAAATCTCGTCCATAATAGAGCTTATTATACCGTCAATGAGATCCCGAAACTATAGTCTTCTATTTGAGTAAGAATTATGACCACGTTGCTTCCTCGTTTTTCACTGGTTTTTTTGTTTTTGGTTTCCTTGTTTTCCAACCTGAATCAGGCAGCTGAGCATCCGCAGTGGTTGTCTTACACGGGGAAAAAAGGACCCGGTAAAGGCAAGCGAATCGTCTTAATTGCCGCCGATCAGGAATACCGAAGCGAACAGTCGATGCCGATGATGGCAAAGATTCTGAGTCAGCATCATGGTTTCGAGTGCACGGTCCTTTTCGGAGTGAATGAGAAAGGTGAAGTAGATCCGACACTTCCGGTTTACCCGGAGAAAGGTAAAGAATTTAAAGAGCACCATATCCCTGGGCTTGAGCATCTTGCTTCGGCCGATTTAGTTCTTTTTTTTCCTCGGCTTTTAACCCTCCCGATGAAGGAACGAGAACTCATTGTTCAGTATATCGATTCTGGAAAACCAATCCTCTCGTTGCGGACCGGTAATCATGGATTTCACGGGACATTACCCTATAAAATAAAGGGCAAGCAGGTGGATTGGGGTAGTGATGTACTCGGTGGCTCATTCATGGGGCATCATGGTAATTGGCAGGCAGACTCAACCCGTGGGACCCTAGTTCCAGAGCAGAAGAAGCATCCGATTCTGAGTGGGGTCAGCGATATTTGGGGTAATTCAGATGTTTATAGAACCTACCAAGAAGGCGGGCATTTGCCTGCGGATTGCACCGCTCTGGTCTGGGGCCAACCCCTAACTGGGCGCCACTACGATGATCCACCTAATTTGAAACTAGAACCTCTTCCAGTTGCTTGGTTTAAGAATTGGCAAACGAGTAGCGGTCGGGTTGCGCGAGTTTTTCAATCCACAATGGGAAGTGGAACGGATCTTGAATGTGAGGGTCTAAGGCGATTGATCGTTAACGCTGTCTATTGGGGGATGGAAATGGAATCGGCGATAGATCCGGTTCGAAGTGTCGCCATTGTGGGGAGGTACAAACCCTTGGACAGCGGCTTCGATTATCGGGAACTTGGGGTTGTCCCAAAGTTGCCAAGTGCTTATAAATAGGGGCTGAGCGAGCGCGAATAAATCAACACACACTCACCTTAAATTTTTCTGCTGTTATGGGTTCATTTTTTCTCCGTTGGGTCGGGCTGATCAGTGGCCTGTTGTTCCTCGTCACGGGGTGCAATCCGAGTCGAGAGGCAACGACAGTCGAGCCTCAAACCAAGGTCGATGAGTCGGCGCAACCCTCTGAGTCGGCGAAGTACCGGCCGAGAGTGGCGAGATTGGAGTCCGAGAGCGCGAGTGAGGCGGCTCCTGAATCGAGTGTCGCCGAGGTGCAGCCTCCTCTTGAAGCGAGTCTCAGCGCAGAAAGGAAATCTCTGATGGCCGATGCCGCGGCTGGAAATGCCGCAGCTCAAGCGGAGTTAGGTAATTCTTATGCCACTGGTGAGTTTGGACGGATCGATTTCAAGGAAGCAGTAAAATGGCTTCGGGCGGCAGCCGACCAAGGGCAACCACGCGGTCAAGCCCTTCTTGGGGTGATGTATTCCAAAGGTCGCGGGGTGGCCCGTGACGAGCAGGAGGCCGCTAAATTGTTTCTACGAGCGGCGGAGCAGGGGGACTCTTTAGGGCAGTATAATTTGGGACTACTTTATTTGAGTGGTGAGGGAGTCGCGGCAGCGGACAGCGTTGTTGCCAGTGAATGGTTTCAAAAGGCGGCCGAACAAGGCGACGCGATGGCGCAGTTAAAATTGGCAATGGAGCGTGCCCGAAAAGATAATGTTGAGTTGAGTATGACTGAAATCTCTGAGTTTTACGCTAAAGCAGCGCAGCAAGGGAATGTCGAGGGGCAGACGGCTTTAGCCTCGATGTTTGCCAAAGGACGCGGCGTTGAACAAAATCCAGAGGAAGCGTTAAAGTGGTACTCACTAGCCGCTAATTCAGGGGATCCGAAGGCCCTTCATTGGATGGCGGTGACCTATAACAATGGTAACGTGGTTCCCAAGGATTTAAACAAAGCGATGGAGCTCTATACCATGGCGGCTGATGCCGGCTATGCTATGTCCCAATACAATTTAGGAATGATCTATGGCAGCGGACAGGGTGCTGAAAATCGGGATGGGATTGCCCTGCAATTATTTCAAAAAGCGGCGGAACAAAATTTTCCGAGTGCCGAACGAGAGCTAGCCTCCTTTTATGAAGCGGGTCGAGGCACTGACCAAGATCTTGTGGAGGCTTATCGCTGGTATTCCCGAGCGGCCTCTCACGGCGATACAGAGGCTCTGAGATTGAAGACTGAATTAAGCCAAAAACTGAGCGCCAACCAGATAAGAATCGCTGAATTAAGGCTGGGTAAACCGAATCCTTGATCCGAGTTGGCTCACCTGAGGTCGGGTCTCTTCGGGCACTGGTGGACTCCCTTGATTGTTTCGGGGTCGATCCGCTTCTCAATCTCGCGCTTTCTCATCAGGTCCAGAAACGCCGGCTCGTAAATACTCCAGTGGCCTTTGTGCTTTTTGTAGGCGACCAGGAGGTCGGAGGTCAAGTGGTGCAGGCATCTTGCCTGCTTGGGAGGAAGATGGCAGGCGAGACGCCAGCTTCACTCTGGAAAAGTTTGAAGAGAACAGAGATCGGTTTCGCGCACTAATAGGCGGAAGCGAATTGATTTCTCCACGAGCGCATTAACATCCGAGCAATTGCGCCAAGTTACTGTCTGCTTAAGAGCAAGAATTCTTTGTCAGAACGGTATGATCCGCCAGAAGAGGAAGCGCTATTTTCACCGGTTCACTAACCCCATACCCCTCATCATATGAATCAGCACTGTTAGAACAACGCGAACTCTGTAATCGCCACTTGACTCCTCGGGATGCTTACAATTTGATGATTTTTAAATTCACTCTCAATGCTTCAAATGAGCCATTCATAGTCCTCTTTAAGGACACTCTCCCGCACTGAGCCTGAGCGACGTTAAATTTAGAATTTCCATGAACCGTCCCTATACCTTAAAATCAGATCGAGCTTTTACCCTCATAGAGCTATTGGTGGTCATCGCTATTATCGCAATTTTGGCTGGAATGCTTCTACCGGCACTGGGACGAGCTAAATCGCGAGCGATTAAGACCGCCTGTTCTAGCAATGGCAAACAGTGGGGGATCGCCATCAATGTTTACTCTTCCGATAACGAAAATAAATTTCCCGATAACAGTGGTGGAGCGGGGTTCAGTTGGATGATGCCTACGATGAGCAATTTCTGGAATAATTACCTCATCCGAAACCGGCGGACCACCGACAAAAGTACGAGGGCAGCTAATGATGTGCTTTTTTGCCCGACCGACGACTGGCATCGTGCCGCTGAACGCGGAATGATTAGCTCTGATTCGGGTTCGCAGTTACTCGGATATTTCTATCTTCCCGGAAGAACCACGGGCGATGCTGATGTCACAACCGGTGCCCAAGGGACAGCCCAATGGTTTTTCAAAAAGAAATTGGGAGGTGAATTTGATTCAGCCCCAATCTTAATCGATCGCCTTCAAGCTTTAGGCTCCAAAACCACCAACATGTTGGATCCCAGACTCACTTGGTTTACCGATTACAACGGTAAAAAAGTGGCAACCGCCGTACATCGGGGTGCGCGCGGGGCCCCTGAAGGTGGCAATTTCACCTTCGAAGATGGCCACGTCGAATGGAACCAAAATAAGAAGGTCAGCCTCGGCTCGGACTACGGTGGTTGGCAGTGCTTCTTTAAAATTCCAATCGCTGGACAGCCCTAATCTCTCCCTAAGCCTAGATTAAAAGTCTAGATTAGTGCCTTTATCAAGGGCTTGTGGGGGTTGTGGGATGCAAGGAATTTGCTGGCCGTTCTTGCTTTGCAAAGGTCTAGAAAAGGGACGTAAGAAGCAGTCCAAAAGCACGTCGACACGAAACGTCGGTCAATCAGAAAATTGGGCCGATCCGGATCAAGGTCAGGGCGGATTCATCTGCATTTGGGTAGGCGGACGAATCGGCCGGGTTTTCGGTCGATTGCAGCATCTGAGGTTCGTCGGCGTGCCGGTTGAGCTTGGTGAAGCCCTTTCCCGGCGTCTGACACGCTCCTCTCTGCGGGTTCTACCCTCTTTCTGCTAGACCTCCGCCGCCGCTCAACGCCGGAGCATCCGGTGTGCGTTGCTGAACGTCTGACCCTTCATCCAGTTCCTAAACGAATCGGCTTGGGTCCGTCCTCGTTCCAACTCCAGTTCGTAGAGCCCAACCGCCAGGTTTCGCATCACCGCCAGCATC